>CAZDLZ010000019.1:0-41901 GCA_964506745.1 uncultured Methanotrichaceae archaeon
CTCACCGACCTGCTCTTTGGTAGAAGTCCAGATCCAGACGGGGCTGTTCGACCAGTCCTGCATTACCGTTCTATCCAAGGAGAACTGGAACTGCAAGGGATCGCCATCTGCATCCATGAACTCTACAGTCCAGGTGATAGTCGAACCAATCTCCTGGGGGCTGAGCCTGTCCGGATCCAAATTGATGATAGAAGGCTTTTGGTTGGGCGGCAGTACGATGAACGTCGCGCTCCTCCGGTCATCAAATCCGTCCTGTTCGGCATGTTTGCCGTCTCTGACCTGTACCTCTATCTGGGCTTCACCCTCGGCGGCCGTCCAGGTCCATTTGTTACGGGACTGCCAATCGGTTACAGGAAGTTCGTTTAAGAAAAATCTGAATTGAATTGGATCTTTTTCCGGGTCATTGGCCTGGGCCGTCCAGGTCACAATGCTGCCCGTCTCCTGGGGGCTGGACTTATCAGCAGACAAATCCGAGATAACCGGCATCTCATTGGGCTTGTTTATGATGAAGCTTGCCTTTTTGGACGAGTCGCCCTCCGCATTATGTGCCCCATCCCTAACTCTTGCCTCTATGCTATGCACTCCAATTTTATTGCCAGAGGTATCCCAGGTCCATTGATTTTGATATTGCCAATCGGCTACAATCTGACCATCCAGCATGAACAAGAACTGCATGCCGTCGCTCTCCGGGTCACTGGCCTGTGCTTCCCAGCTCACGACGGTTCCGGCATCCTGGGGGCTGGCAGGAACCGATGTCAAGCCGGTCATGACAGGAGCCTGATTTATGGGCTCTGTTTCTTGTAGCGGCGCCACCTGTTGCGTCTGGTAGGGCTGCTGCTCCTCTACGGGTGGCTCATAGGTTTGCTCCGGGATCGGAACAATTGGTAATGGCTCAACAGTTGGCTGCACCTGGGCTTCCTGAGGCGCCGGAGGAGCAGTTAATGTAAAGCCGACTATTTTCTCGTCAGGCGCAAATTGAGGACCGATATGCGTTTCATCCCTGACCAGGACGCTTATCTGGTAGTCTCCGGCATCCTCTGAATTGGTTTCCCAATCCCAGGTTTTTTCCCCGGACCAGGAAGTAACCGGTTTCCATACGAATCCCGTAGATGGCCCATTTAGCCGGAACATGAAGGACAGTGGATCATCTTCCGGGTCCTTGGCTTTGGCCGTCCATTTTATGGAGCTGCCTGCTTCCTGAGGACTCTGCTTTTTGCTCTCCAGGGAAGTAATTGTAGGCGGCAGGTTCTGGGCATCTCCTCCCAGGTTGTCCGAAGCGAAGAGATCCTCCTGTCCGGGAGCTCCCTGCCACGGGTCCGGCTGTGCAAAGGCTGACACGGCCAGGAGCACACCAGTTATCATTAACACTGTAAAGACGAGGAATACGTCTCTGTACTTGCGCTTGATTTTTGTCTTACTTTTGCATTTGCTATCCGGTTCTTTCATATCCTCACTCTCCTTTTCCTCACTATCCCACTCACACTTGAAAATTTCATGGCCAAAGGTTGGATCTGGCGTTTATGAATCTTTTTTTCACATTGATGGCTTGTTGGCGCTGCACTGCCATTGGCTATTTCATATGAATTCTCTGTGAATCAGCTTCGCGACGATTCGCCAATGTGCCGTCTTTTGCTCTACTCAGCGCCTCGCCGACATAATGCTTTGAATTCGCTTAAGCAAAGGAATATGTACCATGGGTGGGCGAGGTCAGGGCGCTGACAAACGCCTGCTCTACGTAGCTCGCCTTTAGGCCCTATTACAGGATCGATATGGGCGATCTTTGGCCCCTCTCCCACTAATGCTTCTCCAATCAGTGTGCTATCAAAAGGTTGTATCATACATATACCTTAGAATCATTTTTCATATAAATTTGTACTCTAAGCCATTCGCCAAAAAATATATCATTATAATACGCTCTCAAGATGAAACAATGCGAATACTTGTGGTCAACAACTACGGACAGTTCAATCACCTTATTCGGCGCGCCATCCGGGAAAAGGTGGAGACGGATCTCATCTCCAACCTGACGCCGACTGAGAAGATTGACGCCGACGGCCTCATCCTGGGGGGAGGGCCTGCACTGGAGCGTGCCGGGCGCTGCGCGGATTATCTGCGGGATCTTGAGGTCCCCATTCTGGGAATTTGTCTGGGCATGCAGCTCATGGGAACTACATTTGGCGGAAAAGTGGTTGCAGGCAGCATGGGTGGTTACGCAGCAGTGAATGTACAGGTTCTCAAGGAAGACGACATCTTGAAGGGCCTTCCGGCCAATTTCAAGACCTGGGCCTCGCACATGGATCTGGTGTCGGAGCTTCCCGAGGGCTTTGAGATCCTGGCCAGGTCGGATGTCTGCGAGATCGAAGCCATGAAGCACCTGACAAGGCCGCTTTACGGCGTGCAGTGGCATCCTGAGGTCGTACATACAGAATACGGTCTAGAGCTTCTGGACAATTTCATTGCGCTATGCAAGAGATGAGTGCAAAACGCGACAATTTAACGAGAGAAAGTGAAGTGCTAAGAGAAGGACAAGCAGTAAGAAGCGACCTGCAGGATAGGATTGCCGGACTGAACGAGGCATTATTAGCCGCGAAAAATCTCACCCCGACAAAGCTGGCCGCTCAGATACGGGAAAAGGGATTTCACTGCCAAGAGTGCGGGGAATGCTGCCGGGGAGAGGACAACAGCGTGGTAGTCTTTCCTCAGGAGATCAGACGCATCCAGATAATCAAGGACCTGGAGTGGCTGGAGGTTGTGGGTCCGCCTGAGGAAGGCGAGTGGGACAGAGAAGGCTGCTTTCATACCCTGGAGTGGCGGCTAAGAAAAGAAGACGAATCCTGCCGGTTTTATCAAAATGACCGTTGCACCATCTATTCAGACCGGCCCATGCTCTGTCGCACCTACCCCTTCTATTTAGATAACGGCGAATTGATGTGTTCGGAGTGCCGGGGTCTGGGCTGCAAGATCGAGGTCGATGAGGCAGATAAGATCGCAGAGCAGCTTATTTTGCGCTATCTCTTTGAGATCCAGGAGGCCATTGCTCTGCTGGAGAGATACAGGGACTTCGCGAGGGGCGAGGCAAAAAAGGGCGGAGGGTGCATCGTGCACGACAGTGAAGGCGAGCACTGGATCAATCCGGAAAAGCTCATGGGGTGAGTTGCCCCTCATTCGCGATCATCGAGTACCACCGTTCTTGGAACATTTGCACAAACCTTTTCATACATTGAGCAGGATAATATGCAGTGAGGGATTTATTTTGAGGATGCATAGTATGATCTGTTTTGCCGTCTTGCTGGCAATATTGTCTCTAGCAGACCCGATAAATGCAAAAGAGATTCGCGGTCAAGTAGCTAATGGCGACTTCGAATGGAACGCTCAGAATTTTGCAGGATTCTACTATGATATCGACAAAGACCTGGGTACTGAAAAAATCACAACTTACGTCAGTGATGGAAAGCTCTATGAACCGAACGGCGTCATTTACACCACAACTGCGCAGATGAACGACTTTGAATTTGAGGACTGGGGATACTACAGCGTCATCGGCTTCATGGGCCAGAAATACTTCGCAGGCTATGCAAATGATGAAAATGTCGGGGATTGGAATATACTATTCGAAGAGTCCACTGATGAAAACTCTCTGGCTGACGAACAGCTTCAGACGATTTTAATAGATAGCGACACGCAGACAATCATCTCGGCCGGCGCACCGCTAAAGCTGGCAGAGGACTATGTGCTGGCCATTAAATACATAGACAATAACGGCATGCTCCTGGAACTCACAAAAAGCGGATCGGTTGTCGATTCGAAGGTCTTGGCGCCCTCCAGAGATGGTGCGACAATGGCCGACAAGACTTACCTTTACAGGAGAGATGCAGGCGAACAAAGAGGACTGGTCATAATCGCAGTTCACTTCAAGAATGCCATGAATATTGAAAACCAGACAGTCGCTACCGTGGATGGTATATGGCAGATCTCCGAATCGCCAATTCGGGTCAAGGTCGATACCGAGTTTGGCAAGATGAGAATCGCCAGTGTTAGCGACGATACCATCACCATGGACAACAAGGACAACAGCATAGCTCTCAGCCGGAACAAAGATATACAATTGATGGGCGACATCGGAATCAAGACCGCAAATCAGGGCGACATCGATGATGAGACGCCATTGAGGTACTACATCTATAAGGATGAGAAATGTGAAAGCTGAAAATATCTCTTCTTTTAGAAATTGTTTTGTATAATGAAAAATGATCCAATTACTAACCTGTGTATCCAAGCTATGTATTCATGAGGAATTGCCATGAGATTAATTGCGCTCGTTATATATTTCACCCTATCAGTCTGCCTGTTCCCGCCGATAGGCGCAGCAGCACAGCCGGCATCGAATCAGAGTGCTTACACGTCACCATTTGCTGAAGATAGCGCCAGGATGGTTCTGATCTCTTTCCTGGAAGAGGCCCGAAATTTTACTCAGAATAATGGAAAAGATGAGGCGCTCAAGGCCTTCAGCGACCCGGATGGAGAGTTTGTCAGGGGAGACATGTACATATTTGCCTACGACTTTAATGGCACACTTCTGGCTCATCCCTACCTGCACAGCCTGATCGGCAGAAATAACCGGGATCTGGTTGACCCCAACGCAGTGCATTTCATAAAGAATCTGATTGAAGTGGCAGAGAACGGCAAAGGCTTTGCCTACAATGTTTACCCCAATCCAAACGAGGCGAACCATACTGAGCTCAAGCTTCTCTATATCCTCAAGGTTGATGATAACCTGTGGATTGGCTCGGGCATATACCTGCCAGGCCAAGCCCCGCTCTTCAGCTTTGCGGACCAGCGCAGTCTGATAGAGTTTGTGGACCAAGCCAAAGACTATGCCTTCAAGAATGGCAAAGAGAAGGCCCTTCAGGTCTTCAACGATCCCGAGGGTGAATTCGTCAGGGGAGGTATGTACATATTTGCCTATGATTTCAGTGGAAATGCTCTGAGCCTGCCCTTCCAGCCCAAGCTGGTGGGCACAAATCGACTGGAAGCCAGTGACGCCAATGGAATCGCTTTTGTGAGAGATAACCTCGATCTGGCCAGCACCGGATGGGGACAGGTCTACTACCTCTATCCCAACCCAATAGAAGATATGAGAGAGGAGCTAAAACTCAGCTACACCACCAAAGTAGACGACAGCTGGTGGCTGGGATCGGGAAAAGTATGCAGCTCATCCTCTGCCCAGAACATATCTGCCATGAAACCGACCAGCAGAGAAGAGCTGAAGGCCTTTGTGGGAGAAGCCTGGAGCCATGCTCTGGTAACAGGCAAGGAAAAAGCCGTGGCGGAGTTCATGGACCTCAATGGCATCTGGGTAAGAGGAGACGTCTATATCTTCGCTCAGGATTTCAATGGAACATCTCTGTGCCTGCCTTATCTGCCAGGCGAGGTGGGAACCAACCGTATTGATGTTCAGAATGATCAGGGCGTTTACATCAACCGAGAGATGCGTACCATCGCCATGAACGGCAGCGGCTTTTATGAGTATAGATGGAGAAATCCGATCAGCAATCAAAGTGAGCCCAAGGTGAGCTATGTGTCCAAGGTAGATGATACCTGGTGGCTGGGCTCAGGGATCTACGAAGCCTGAGGACCGCTCGCTATCTGCATTTCATCCCCGGCTGCCCGGATGCTCGCAGGAATCCGATCGAGCGCAGATGTCCGGGCCGCCCGCTCCCAGGAACCGGCTGTTCGCTTGGGCGCCACCCGAATGTAGTCGGGCGGCTCGTTTGCCTACAGCCTTGAGGAGTTGATAGAGATATTGTCGCGTATGCGATCCGTGGTGGATATTATGGACAAAAAAAGGATGGATGAATTAAGGCGAGCCATGATTGGTTACTGCATAATATTTCTGGCGTTCAGGGAAAACAGTTATGCATCGCGGATAATTGAAGTAGAAAAGAACCAGAGAGTGATATCTAGCGGGACCTACGCGATAATTTGCCACCCAATGTATCTTGGCTATCTAATGATGATGCTGGCAATGCCCGTTGCTCTTGGATCGTGGGCGGGCGTTGCCATCTTTTCTCTGTATATACCGCTAATCATTGCTCGCATTTTAAATGGAGAGAAGGTTTTGGCGAGAGATCTGACCGGTTATGCCGAATATCGCAGGAGAATACAGTATCGTTTATTGCCAAAAATTTGGTAAGACCTGCTCAGGCGGCCCACGTTAGCAGTTTAGGGGGATCGAGATGGACGCTCATGGCCCCGACATTACCGCAAGCTCAGGCACCCCATAACGGCAAAGAGTAACGAAGCTCTCAAGGTCACAACCAAGAATGATCCAATATCAGTATCTCGATATGCATGGCGGATACAGCATCCATACCCCAATCAGGATTACAAATAGGACAATGAGAATCTTAAGAGCCAAAAGATATTCATCTGCCCCAGCTATGTTAAAGCCTGAGAGGAAATCTCCATCAATACCTACTGTCGAAATGCTTTCACCCGGTAGAATGTTGTGCTGTTCTTAATGATATCATTTTCGATATTCTTGTGAGCGCACCGAATTGATGGACCATTTTTCCGTTTCACCTCCCCTCACCTTCAGTGCCTGCATGGACCGCTTTGCCAATATGAAAAGTTGTCCAAATGCACAAAGCCCGGGCCAACTGCTTAAATGTCCTTAATACGATGGTGCATATTTTGCAGCATAACTCTGCAAGCAATTTTCCCCAATGGAGACAAAACACCAAAAGCTTTTTCGTTAGTTATACTATCATGAATGGTTTGAAGGACTAAGATTAATATGGTGGGTTTCGCAAAAAGTGATGCGCGTTTATCTTTTCGCACCGCCGTTATTCTTTCCGCCGTAATCGTACTGCTTCACCTGACACTGGTGGTTCTCAGCAAGAGCGATGAGAGCCTCCTTCAAATTGAGGATGGATTCGTAACCATAATTAGCGGGCTGGCAACCGCAGCCTTGTTTTATGCAGCGCACCTATCTGTGGGCAGGGTCAGAAAAGCCTGGATAATGATCGCAATCGCCATGTTGTTCAATACTCTTGGAGATTTATCCTGGTCGGTGGTCGAGACAGTTCTCCATCAGAATCCGTTTCCTTCGGTTGCGGACATAGGCTACCTCATGTTCTACCCCCTCTTCGCATTGGGCATTTTTCTTCTGCCGGATGTGCCGTTCTCTTCTCGAGAAAAAATTAAGATTATGCTTGATGCGGCGATTGTTATTGTGTCATTTTCTTTGATATTCTGGGTCTTGCTCATAGACCCAATTGTTATTTCCATCGAAGTATTTAATCTGGAAGCAATAGTTTCGCTGGCTTACCCTATCATGGATTTGCTCCTATTCATCGCCCTCATAGAGCTGCTCTTCAGAAAGATCGATACTCGTTCACAGGGCCCCATCATCATTCTGGCTTTAGGCATTGCGACATTAATATTAACTGATGCGATCTTCAGCATTCAGATACAGCAAGAATCTTTCATCTCCGGTAGCATCCTCGATTCCGGCTGGGTGGTGAGTTACCTCCTTTTTGGGCTGGCAGGAATTATGCGGACAAAAAATTCAGCATTGAATCAGTCTCGGGCTTCGGGCCCTGTTCAAAGCAGGAGGGGAAATTGGACTCACAACTTGCCCTTCTTTGGAATCAGTGCAGTCTTTTTGCTCTTTGTCTGGGGCCAGGAGTTCTCACGTCCCATCAGCTATTCTATGGTAACCGCCACCTTTGCACTGCTCATTGGTCTAATGTTGATCCGCCAGCATGTGGTCTTTGATGAAAGCAATCAATTTCTGGCAATGACCCTATCAGAAACTATAGAGCGAAGCCGGGCGGAAGACGCCTTGCGCGGATCGGAAAAGGAAAAGGGGGCAATTCTCAGCGGCCTGAAAAAAGTGGCAGTAGAATATCTCGATACTCAAATGCGCATCATCTGGGTTAATTCATCAGTGCAAGAGCACCTCGGCATCCCAGAGGACGAAATCAGAGAAAAACACTGCTATAAGATCATCCAGGGAACTGATACACCCTGCGAAGGCTGCACGGCCATCAAAGCCCTGAATACAGGTCAATCTCAAGAAGGAGAATTGATAACTCCAGATGGCAAGACCTGGCTCTCTCGGAGCAGTCCTATCAAGGATGCCAGGGAGATAATCACAGGAGTGGTGCACGTAGCTATAAACATCAGCGATCGAAAGAAAGCTGAGAGCGCTCTGAAAGAGTCCGAGCGTCTTCTTATGAGCATAATTAACTTCCTCCCCGATGCTACCCTCGTCATCGACAAAGAAGGCAGAGTCATATCCTGGAACCAATCGATGGAAAAGATGACCGGCGTCAAATCCGAGCAGATCCTGGGAAAAGGCGATTATGAATACGCTCTGCCCTTCTACGGTGAGCGCAGACCGATACTCATTGATGCTGTCCGCGGATTAGATCGAAATTTTGAAAAAAATTATGAAACGATAAAAAGGCAGGAAGACGGCACTATAGATGCCGAAGCCTACATACCCAATTTGCTTGGAAATAAAACCTATCTCCTGGGAAGCGCATCGGCTCTCTATGACACTGACGGAAATTACAGGGGAGCGATCGAATCCATTCGCGACATCACAGAGCGAAAACGTGCTGAAGAAGATCTGCAGAGGTCTAAGGAGAAAGCCGAATCAGCTACACGAGCTAAATCCGAATTTCTGGCCAATATGAGCCACGAGATCCGCACGCCCATGAATGCCGTAATAGGCATGACCGGCCTTCTGCTCGATGAAGATCTAACGGAGAAACAGAGGGAGGATGTTGAAATAATCCGCAGCAGCGGAGATACTCTTCTCACCATCATCAACAATATCCTCGACCTCACCAAGATCGAGACGGAGATGATCGAACTGGAGCGCCAGCCCTTTGACCTGCATGACTGCCTTGAAGCGTCTCTGGATATGGTGGCGATGGATGCCAACCGGAAGGGTCTGGAGACAGAGTACACATTCGAAGACCATGTTCCAGCGGTGATCCAGGGCGACCCTACCCGGATCAATCAGATCCTGATCAATCTACTCAATAACGCGGTGAAGTTTACAGAAAAGGGCAAAATCAGAATCTCAGTTTCAGGCGAAGCGGTAGAAGGCGGCAACTACAGAATCCATTTTGCCATCAAGGATACGGGAATCGGCATTCCGGAGGATAAGATGGACCGCCTATTCCAGTCGTTTTGTCAGGTCGATGCATCGACAGCGCGCCGCTACGGAGGCACTGGCCTGGGACTGGCCATAAGCAAGAGGCTGGCGGAGCTGATGGGAGGAACGATTTGGGTCGAGAGTGAGGTTGGCAAAGGGTCCACATTTCACTTCACAATACTGGTGGAACCGACCCTCAACGAGCCTATTGAAATCGGCAAACCCGCTTCAAGGGGCGACCTCCCGGGAGATCCCGATAAGAGTTTGAGCATATTGCTGGCAGAAGATAATCCGGTTAACCAGATTGTGACACAGAGAATGCTCAATAAGCTGGGATACAGAGCCGATGTGGCAGTCAACGGCATCGAGGTCTTGCAAGCACTGGAACGCCGACATTACGATGTAGTGCTGATGGATGTGCAGATGCCGGAGATGGACGGCCTGAAAGCCACCCAGGCGATACATCAAAGGTGGCTGGGTGAAGAGCAGCCAGTTATCATCGCTATGACAGCTTCCGCCCTCAAGGGTGATAAAGAGATGTGTTTGGCTGCAGGCATGGATGGCTACGTGAGCAAGCCGGTCATGATAGAGATGTTGAAGGCCGCTTTGGAGGCTTGCAGCAAGAGCCGCTAAATCTTCTTGCAGTGATATGAGTTGCGCCAAATATCCTTTCTTATCCCAGAAAAAAGAAAAAGAAAAAAATTTTTGTTTACTGCTGGATGGAGACAATCTTAATATTATTGGTTCCGATGGAACTTCTGTAAGCAGCAGCCAATTGATCACCTACACCAATTGTCATCTGGCCGGCAGAATCCTTATCCGGGCAGCATTTTCCTTCCTGATTCTTCTCTATCAATATATTGTTCTCAGCCGCTGCTGGATCGGAGGCTATGGCCACGGCTCTTTGATTGCCCAATTTCAGCGAATCATTGTTTACGGCTGGCGCAGCCATTCGGATGCAGACCTCATTGCTCTCACTCATAACAATGAAGTTATTGGAGTAATTTCCCCAAGCTTGAGCCGTATTGCATACCGTCGTGCCGGGCAGGGAATTCAAGGATGTGGATTTAGTAAAGGACTTCTTTTCATGGGGACCCAGCGAGACGTCTTCAACAATGATGCCAAGCCGGCTGTCCACAATCCTAATACCCTCTACGACGCAATTGCAGGTGTTTTTGATTACATAGGTGTAAGTGACATTCTGACAGGGTCGGTAATATCCGCACCCGCTTGCATATTTATATATCTTTAATATGTTGCAGTTTACCTTCAAAAATGCCTCATAAATATCCAGGAGAATGGCCTGCCTTCGTATCAGATCTTCAAAACTGGCCAGCAATTCTACCTTTTGTTCTTTTGAAACATCTTGAAGATTATGCAGAAAATCTTCAAATCCCAGGAGAAGATTTGCATCTCTATCCAGAAGGTCCCCCATGCTAATCAGGAACTTCTTTCGGTCTCGAATGGGAAAGCTGCAGAATTTCTTCTTTAATTGAGATTGGAAATCATGAATAAGAATGGAATGGGTCCTGAGTAGCCCTTCCAGATCTTCAGTCATCTCGACTCGCTCTTCCAGGCTCAATTGGGGCCAGATTTCTTTTAATCTGATTTCTAATTTTGCCAGACGAATAGCTCTCTCTCTCAACAGGCTCTCGTATGCACCTAAAGAGCAGATGCACTCTTCGATCGATTGCCGATCTGCAAAGAGAACTGTATCGTTTAAACTAATCTGGCGAGACAGGTTTGTCAATAGAATTTCGCCTGAGTTTAATTCGCGAATATCTCTCATAAGCATAGGATAGGGCGAAGACTCCGGCAGGGCATCGGATAGTTTCGCAGATGAAATATCCGACTGTGGGCCTGGCAAAGGAGCAATAGACGAGTTAATTTGATCATTGCCGGAGTATTCCGACGCGCCGCCCAGGCAGCTTGAGCTAATTGAAATCAACAGAAGGCAGATGGCAATACCAACTCGAAGGCTATGTGTCGGATTCATATCACTATTACTCCTATCACGAGGCAGATAATAACTCCAATAACCTTCATAGATTTAAACTTTTCATCATAAGACAAAATATTCAATAGTAACTGCAAATCCTACCTGCATTTAACTCTTTTCTCGCGCATTGGCTAAAATTGAGGCGAGTGATATGTATAATTAAAGAAAAGACTACTGGGTTCCTTCTCGCTCAAATAACACCTGCGTATATTATAAAAATAACCTTAACCATAATTCTGTAAGTAATATTTTTTCTCAGCATCATATGTACTTCACAACAGTCTAATTATTCTTATGCGCGAAGCCAGTTCTTTAGAAAAATATATATATGAAAAAGATAATCTGGATAATAGACTAAATATATGGAGGAAGATTTGTGAAAAGATCGAAGGGGGATTGGACTGTCACCTCATTTATTGGCATCCTGGTCGTAGCATGTGCACTGGCCGGATCGTGCCATGCAGCGACCTATGAATCCATGAAGAGCTATGAGGATCTCCTCAGGAGTCAGACCGAGCTTATTGGGAGCTTTGAAAACCTGCTGAAAAACTCAACATTGGAATACGATGAGTATAATTATCACTATCAATTTCTCGATAGCTTCGATGATTTGGCCATGAGAGAGCAACTGGGACTTAACAGTTTTGAGGATCTGGTCAGCCGTAATTGGTCAACACTGAGCCCCTCCGAAAAAATAAGTCTCACTCAGAGCTTTGAAGATCTGATTCGCAGGGAAGCCACTGTGCTATCCAGCAATGAAGATTTGCTCAAACGGGGATATTGCGATGTTTCAGCATCACAAAAGCAGGAGCTACTGGATCGTTTTGAAGCCCGATTGAAGTATGAAGTTATTCTGTATACCAAATTTGAAGACTGGCTGCACTTCCAGCAGACAATAGAGAACGATCCGGCACTAAAGGAGACCTGGATAGATTTTCTGGATAGCTTCGAGGATCTCATCAGGAGACAGGCGATACTTCTTGACAGCTTTGAGATGCTCTTGAAAATCAGGTGCGACAGCATATATCTCAATCTGACAAAGACTATTTCGGGCAACAATTACAGCTACACAGTGACAGCAGGTCCTGATACTGCAATAACAGGCGTAAAAGTGGCAAATGTCAGCATAAACGACTCATTGATGGGATTTATCGCCCAGGGTATCACGCTTGACAGTACCAACCAATTCTACACTGTCGAAAAAGGACCCATGCCGACAACGTGCGCTGATTGCGATAATTGTACCTGCAATGTATGCAATTTCGCCACGGCATGCGGCGATGTGGTCACGCCTAACGGCAACTTTACAGTATGTGTTGTCAGCAACCAGGTATGTAGAGTGGTAACAGATGGTGGTGCCATTGTCTATCCGGGAGTTAAAATCAACGACCCGACGACAGAAGGAGCTGAGTTGATGCCAGGAGATAGCTCCCAGGAGGTGCCCGGCAGCGCACAAGAAGATGCCTGTCCCACCTGTTCCAAACATTAGCACTTTATCAGCCGCAAAACCAGATATCATCGGCTGAGTCTATTCTTTTTTGAGCATTTTGCAAAAAATATTTGTTGGGTTGATTTTTAATAATTGAAAAACTATAAATACAATGATGTTATTATCTCATGATTAGGGGATAATAATATGAAGGGAGTATTAGAGAGCATACAGCCAGCGTGCAGCTCGAAAAAGAGACTATTTGGATTTGTTATCGACATACTTAGACTCATGATATCTGCGGCAATTTTCTTTGCCGGGATGGCCAAAACTAATTTTAAAAATAAATTTAAAAATTTAAGAATAATAGCTCTGGCGATGATACTGGCATTAGCTATCCCCGGAGCTATGGCTGCTCTGACCCTGAACGCCGTCACACCTGCAGAAGTTGATATCTGCAACCCGGAAAAGTTCATAGTCTACGCCAACAACACCGGCTCCACAGCCAGCAATATCGCAATCAATGTCACCATGCCCGCCGGTTTCACCTATGATCCAAGAAGCGTTCACATCACCTTTCCCGTCTCCAACCAATCCACACAGGCACCCGTCATATTCCAGCAATTCCTGAACTGGACCAACACCAGCTGGATCCTGGGCAACAACCAGATCCTCAAGATCGAGTTCAACCTGACGGCCAGCTGCGAAGCGCCTTCGGGAAGGCGGCTGGCCGTCAAGGCAGGATACAGCGGCGGCGTTCCCACCCCATTCTCCTCTTCAGCCATTGTCGTCAACCAGGGATTGCTTAAAGTCACCAAGGAGCCCAATGTCATCGAAGCCAGCAAATATGATACCGTCAAGTGGATTGTGAAGATTGAAAATATTGGATCCGGACCGGCATTCAATGTGCTGGTGAATGATACCAACGCTTCGGGTCTCGAGCTAATGAGCATCGACTCGCCCGGAGGCCTTATGAACTGGTCTTATGCCAGAATAAATCCCGGCGAGGTAAAGACTGTGAATACAACCTTCCGGGTTATGGCCTGCGAAAATCTTATCAATGGGGTGAATGTCAGTTGGGGCTGCGGTGGAAATGACTGCCAGAAGACCTATGCCAAGGGAAGCATAAAATTCATTTACCTGGTTGCCGATGTGCAATTCACATTCAATCCATCGCCCTTCATCGTGCCTTACTGCAATAATACAACAGTAACTGTTACAGTCAATAATACCGGCGAAAACAATGCGACCAAATATCAAATGAACTTTGCCGATTTCAGTGCGCCATACAGCATCACCAATGTCTCGGGAGCACAGTACTTTGAAAACAATCACACCTTCAGCCTGGGCACCATCAATTCAACGCGAGTCACTCCTCTTGGCGGATCAAAGACCTTTACCTTCGACTTCGGAATGCCTTTTGGCAGATGCAATGCATCGGGTAGCAGCGGTGTATTCAACATCTACAGCAGCTATTACGGTGACTGCGGTTCAAGATGGTATCCACCCGCCACTCAGATGGCATATTCCATGAATGCCAGCACCATCCCCAGCATCTCCGTGAGCAAAAGCGGCAACTCCAGCCTATATCTTGGTGAGACGGGGACCTACACCCTGAATGTCGGCTATGTGAGCGGCAACTGCGCCTCGCACTCCCTGCCCAGCAGCACCATCATGGATCGCTATCCTGCCAACTTTGAAGTCATCGATGCCGCTGGCGGGACGGTCTTTGACGACAATCAGACTATCATCTGGACGGATGAGCCCATCAATGATACTACCCCCTGGTCCAAGAACGTGCAGCTCAAGGCCAGTAAGGACGATACAAAATGCAGTTGCGGAGACGTTTACGTAAATGTGTTTAACATCAGTGCCGGCCAGGATTGCTGTGGCTGTCCTCTGTCCGCTGCAACATCACTTCCTATTATCGTAAAATGTTTTAATGAGACAATATTGAGTTCGTCAAATAAGACGGCCACACCATCGTTGCAAGAGAACTGCCGCGAGATCAGCTACAACAATACCTATGTATTCAATAACACCGCGGGCCTGAACTGGAGCAATATCAGCTTCAAAGAGCCGGGCACCAACGGCCAGACCTTCCCGGACGACAACTACAGCGGCAATGCCACATTTACCGTGAACCACACCTGCATCAACGAGTCGAGCATAACTCTGAATACCGCTAAAAACCTCGATTTTCTGAATGACTCTTGCGGGTGGCTTGTGAATGGAACTGTCCTACAGATTAACTACACACTGCGTGTGCCGCTAACAGGATCATTTGTGGACTGGTCTGAGTTATGTGTGGATGGATATCATCCCGATTGCGCTAATGTGGAGTGCTTCCAGGATGCCGTGAGCGTCACCGTCAACCAGGCTGACTACGGCGTAAATATTCATCTTCCCTGTTACGTCTCAGCGTGCAAAATGTTTCCCTTCACAATAAATCTGACCAAAAACAGTCCTGACGATGATCCCAACTGGATTGCTCATGACATGAATCTGACCTTTAACGACTTGAATTACCAATACATTGGACCTACAAAAATATTAGGGATTGTAAATCAGTCCGGGCCGGTATTGGACTTTGAGCCGACGCGCCTTGGCAATAATCTGACCTGGCAGCTGGGAGAGAACGTCAGCCGCGCAGGGAACATCACCTTTCAAGTGCAGAGGATATGCAGGCCGAACTGTTGCATCGGATCTCAGCTCCAATATAAAGATAACTGCGGATCGCTTGTGACCCGCCTGGCTACCTGTTCGCCCGGTCTTGAAAGATTTGCCAATATTACCTTCAGAAAGACGCCAGAGGTCATCTATGCTCTGGACAGGAATGCAAGCTGGAAGATCTATATGACCAACGTGGGATCAGGCATTGCCCATAATGTGACAGCCGTGGACTCTATGCAGTCGGATCTCAATTACAGCAGCTCAAGAATTCGCAGATGTCCCACTTGCCCCCTGGATGAAGAAGACTCGAATACAACTGTTATCGGCCATGATCCCTGCGGCCCGGATAAGGTCATCTGGAACATAGGTGATATGGCATCGCAGCAGCAGGTGATGATTGAGGTGAACGCCACCCTCTGCGGCTGCAATAACAGAAACAACATAGCCTATGCCAACATAAGTTGCGGCGATGTTGAGTGCCAGAATGTCAGCGCCTCTTCCAAAGTGGAGCTGGTAGATGCCGAGCTTCTCGTGGCCAGGCATGAAGCTGGGAGGGTGGATGACTGCAAAGCCAATACTCCCTTCTTTATCGAAGTGAGCAATACTGTGGCTAAGGTCTACAATCTGTCCATAAAGGAGACACTTCCAGCCGGACTCAAGCTCAACGACACGCCCGTCATATCAGGTGCTGTGAACACCTCATTCGACAATAGCGATCCATCCGTATTGGTCTGGTATTTCAATCAAACCCAGGGAATCAGCTCGGGGACAAGGATAACCATCAGATTCAACGCTTCGGTTACGGGATCTTGCAGCTTTACCGGAGGAGACTCAACCGTGCTGTTGAATTATACTGAGCCGTGCAAGAGATTTGGGCCGCAGGTGGAAAGCCATATTCCCGTAATAAAATTCAACCCTCTGATCTCCATCACCAAGACCCCTTCCACCACTTATGCCGACATTGGCGATATAATTCGCTGGAATATAACTTTGAAGAGCGTGGGGGATTATACGGCCAAGAATGTGACCCTTCAGGATATTCTTCCCACAAACACCGTCTGGCACTCCGCCTATCCGCTAAACGACAGCGGCAGCGGATCACCAGCAGATCCATTGGTCTGGAAGCTATCCGATATGCAGATAGGACAGAGCAGGAATATTCTTATCAATGCCACAGTAATAAGCTGCACTGTCCCCACAAATAACATAGCCAAGGTAAACTGGACTTGCTGCCCCACCGTCCCGGCAGTCGCCACCGCCGGCCTGATCACCAGGCCCAGCAGTTCAGCCAGTCCGGATATAGGGCAACTGGAGACGCTGGATACCTGCGGAGGAGACTTCACTCTTACCATCGCAAATACAGGAGCTACGGCCATTGTTTATAACATTACGGATACGATACCGGAGGGATTTTTATATAAAACGAGCTCTTCATTCATCACCAGTGACAACACCACTCACAACGCCACATTCACCATTTATGAGCCGAACGATTTCATTGCTCTCAACGGGACACTCATCTGGAACTCCACCAACATCGATAGAATCTACCCAAATGAGATTATTACCATAAAGTTCAAGGTCATAAACTGCACAGATTGCTGCAAATCAGCTATTTCGAGTACAAATACTCTGCAATTCCATTATTTTGATTCCTGCGGAAACCTCCTTTCAACCACTCCAAATATCCAGACAGTGAATCCCAAAAAGGGCGACCTTGTCGTGCGAAAGGAGCCGACCGTGCAGTTTCAGGGACCTGTTAGCTGGACAATTTACATAGACAATTACGGTAACGAGACTGCAAAGAACGTAAGCGTGGTGGACATACTGGGAGACGGGTTCTTCGAGGTGACTTCCAGCAACGGTACAGTGACCAATAACACGCCGCTTGCCAACTGGACGACCATCAATTGGAGCGGGCAGGAGGTGCCCATGGGGATTGGCAGATGGTCGGTGGTAGTAGCCGCCAACTCCAATGAGACCTGTGGCCTCACCCACATCAACAACGTCACCGTTCGGGGAACATGCGACACTGGGTGCATCTACAGCAACGACAGTGCCATAGCTCGAGCCTTATCTCAGGCCGCATTTCGGCTTGACAGTCTGGAGAGCCTTCTCAGAGGGCAAACAGATACAATATCCAGTTTCGAGAGCCTGCTCAAGAACTCCACCCTGGACGCCAACGCCAGCCAGCAGTTTCTGGCCAGCTTCGATGACCTCTCCTGGAGGCAGCAACTTGGATTGCACGATTTCGAAGGCATAGTGTGGTGCAACTGGAATGATCTGGAAGAAGCGGAGAAGATCAAGTTCACATCCAGCTTCGAGGACCTTTTGAGAAGACAGGCTGAGATCATTTCCAGCAATGATGTGCTTCTTATCCGGGGCTACTGCAAACTCAACGAGTCTGAGAAAGCCGTCTTCTTGAGCAGTTATGAAGATCGTCTTCACAGTGAGCAGGATCTTCTTAACGGGTTTTACAAGTGGCTAAAGAGCCAGAGTGCTCTTAACGACACACAACAGCAGACCTGGTACCAATTTATGGCAAGCTACGAGGATCTGATCAGGCGTCAGGCCAGGCTCATCGGCAGCTTCCAGGAACTCTTGTACTCCAGTTGTCAGGGAACCTTCATGGAAGTGTACAAGAGTGCCAACAAGACGGATGCTGCGGCAGGCGAGCCCATTAACTACACCATCATTGTGAATAATACCGGCAGCAAGGTTATCGAGAATGTAACCATCAATGACTCCATACTGGGTGTGATACAGAGTTCTCCGGGCATCACTCTGGCTGTCGGGACAAACAAGACCTACTACAAGGCAGTCAGCCATAATTGCAGCTACTGTAGCTCTTGCATCTGCCGCATCTGCAACTTTGCCCTGGCCTGCGGGGATGTGGTCATGGACGCTTCTAACCGAACTCATCTTTGCGTCGCCAGCAATGAGGTCTGTTTGAATATCACCCAGCCCAATCATTCCATGGTTTATCCGGGATGAAGGCAGATAGATTTTGGTAGGGCCCTTTAACCAGGGCTCTCCAAAAATGTTGATCAAGGCAGACGATCGTCACCAGTGTCCATGCACGAGGCACAGGGCGGCATGACCATTGCCTCTCCTGGTTCTCCACCCCCACAGGTGTAGCAGGGTACCCAGTCGTCACTGCGGATCTGGCCGCTGCAGTTAAGCCCAAAGCACGTGGGAGGCTGCCAGTCTGAGGAGAAAGACGAAGCCAACACACCCCCAGCGCCAAGGTCGATGCGAGCCTCAACATCTACTGCAGCCCCGTCCGGCCCGTCTACAGAGAATGCCTCGATGTGGGCTACGTTAACATAGGTGCCATCCTCCTTCGCCAGGGTCCGGTATACGATGGTCCTGTTCTCTCCGGGAGCCAGATCGAGGATGGTCCAGGTGATGAGGTTGGACCTGTTCTCAGATGGCTCCAAAGATGAGTTGAGAAGCTGCATGGTAGGCGGTAGCCAGTCCATTAAGAAAGCCACCATGGTGTATTTCTCCCGGTTCTTAAGATTCAGGCTGTACCAGACAACCATCGGGTCCAGAGCATCGACTCTGGCGGTCTTGGAAGCGGAGATCTGGGGTGGACAGCAGGCGAGCCAGTTCAACCGTACTGTGGAGAAGTTCCTGGCCAGCGTCCAGCCGCTGTCGTGCTTGCCTGCCGCCTCCACCCGGTTGACCAGGTTGGATGACTCCTCGGTGATGTTAAGTTGCATATCGATTATCACCTTGCTGCCGATACCCATAACGGGCAGTGACCAGTTGGCATAGCTTGTCGTCAGTTCTGCCGGCCGCAGAGATGAGGTGATGTACTCGGTTCCTGCCGGGAAGACGTCCTTGACATAGACCGGCCCCAAAGCCCGGTTGCCGTTGTTCTCGATGGTGATCCGATAGTCGGCAAAGGTTGTGCGAAGCAGGTCTACCCTGGCCTCCTTACATAAAGAGATATGCGGTCGGTCATACTTGGCGACGCCTCCAAGGTTTGTCTTTCTATAGATATCGAATTCACCCACATAAGTCTCCTCCTGATCGATCTCATCGGTGCTATTCGGAGAATTGTCCCTGTAAACCGTCCGGAAATCGGCCTGGCCGGTAACGCCAGCTTCGCTTACCATCTCATTCAGGCCCCGGGCGGTTGACTGTAGGTCCAGGTTCTCTGCAAAGGAAAATTTTTCACTGATCAGGCTGGTAGGCGACTTGGACCACATACCTTCCTTCCATTTTATATCGCTGGATGTAGAAAAGGTGGGCGTGTAAATGTAGCTAGTCGGCAAATGAGTGAGGCTGATATCCTTGGTGATATAGTTGACCACCTTGCTGATCTTTTCATCACTCCTGTAATTGCCCGTGCCCGACTCGTAAGAGGACTGAGCATCTTTAAGATCTCTCCTTGCAGACACATAGCCTGTGCCGGTCACGGATTTTTCGTACTCCGCATTCTTGCCGTATTCATCGAATTTCTGATTGATCTTGAAGCTGCCCACATAGTCTTCCTGAGACGCGAAGATCTGGCTGGCATTCCAGGTTCTATTCTCATCAGCATCTTTCTTGACGAGACCGATATGACCTACGCCCTCGAAGTCGGTTTCGGTCTTCATGGTGCTGCCGTTCTCGTCCAGCTTCAATGAGCTATTGCGACTGATGCGGTTCGCGTAGGTGTACTCCTCGTTCGTGGAGCCACCAGTGGCGTAATTCTTGGACTTGGCCTTCTCGACCCACTTGCTCTTGAAATCGATTTCCTGGTTGTTGGGCAGGGAAAAAGTGGTTGGCCTGTGCGTTGCAGTCAGGCCCTTGGTCCACTGAGTAGAACGGTTTGAGTTCTGGTACTTGATCACGTCCTCGCTGGCGTAGTCGCCGCTCCCGTGCTCCTTGAGGGCGAGATAGGTCTGGGGCGGGCCGACGTTGACGTCGGCGTATGCTGTGCATTTCTCTACATTTTCCTCATATAATGTTGCTTTATTTTTCAATATTACCGGATTGGTTCGAATGTCGTTATGCACATTCACAAATCCCGTTCCAGTCACTCCCTGGCCCATGTTAAAAGAGGTGTTACCGATGTCCTGCGCTACCTGGACCAAAATAATAATGGTTCCATTTTGTTGCCCATCTACTATCCACCGGTTGTTTTTGCCATCATCAACGGGCATGGGGAACGCAGATACAAAGGACACGCCTCTAGGATAATCATCCACAATCTGATCTCCTGAGACATACCATGTTATGTTATATGTCACATAGTCCCCTGGCCGAACCACTTTTGGTGAGACGGTCTTGGTCAGGCAAGCGGCAATAATTTTCACATTTTCTGTTGCCTCGCAATTAACCTCGTTTCCATCCGGATCCAATGCAGTGGCGGTAACTATGTTTGCTAAATTCGGACCGTCACCTTTTTTCACTTTGTAGTAAGCGGTGTAGGTGCGTGACTCGCCAGGCTCCAGTGGATCAGGATCGTTGAGCACTATTATGCCCAGCTTGTCATCGTTGAGGGTCAGGAGGGTGAGTGCTACTGTCCCGGTGTTCTCCACGGTGTACGTGTACTCGATGGTATCGTCTTCTTTGGCGACCTCCAGGTCAGCCTTCTTTGAGAGCTGGAGACCTATCACCGGCTGACCGCTCTGGCAGTTCCATCCCAGATTAACACACGCCCTATTGCTCACCACCTCTTCATCTATTTCCCCCATTTTCCCATATGCAGTAGCGCAATTCGTTAGATATTCGGGGACCGCCACTCCTGGTGTTCTTCCATACTCTTTGCGGATCACGTTGCCATAGGGGTCAACTATTATGATCAGGGTGTCTCCTGTAGCATAGTACCTTACTGTGTAAGTTCTGTAGTCCTTTTCCGGCTTATTGTACTCAATCTTTAGAGTCTCCTTGGTTGGCAAGAAGGTATAAAGGTCAGAGATTGCCTCACCTTTCATATCGTACGTTGTGACAAGGAGGTCATGCTTGTCCGGCCTGTTGAACTCCGACAATACCACGAATCCTGTTGTTTTATTGAGCAGCTCGCTAATAGCCTCTCCATTTGAGGTATTCGTGAAGTTACTAAGGGTGTAGTTGGCTGCAACAATGCTCTTTATTTCGGCATGCACAGTTGCGTTGGCCTTGTCGAAAATGTCTCTTTCTCTCTTAATGCTTTTCAGCTTGGCTTCCAATTTGGTTTTATTTCTGGATAGAGCATCAATTAGCTGCACAATGTTTGAAGGGCCATTTCTGGCGGCCATTGTTTTGAGCTTTGTCTCATCAGGAGCCAGGATAGGAGGTAAGGTAGCTATTTTTGAAACTGCGCTGCAGGCATCTGGATTCAATTTTACATTATAAGCAAGGGTCCAGGAATCGCCTGGTTGCAGTGAGCCAAGAGGACCAAGATCGAAGAGAAGATTGCCGCTCTCAAATTTATGCTGGATTAATGTATTTCCTGAATATGCATAAAGAATAAATTCCAGCATTGGGCTCAGCTCATCAACGATTTGGATGTTATGAATCTCCATATTTCCAATATTCTTCACAGTAATAATGAAAGTGGCCTGTGAATATGGATTTAGGATCTCATCTGCAGTCGTTTTTGTGATTTCCAGGGGAGACTTTTGTCCGCCTGAACCCTTGTATTTGTTTCCGAAATCTGCATTGGTCGATGCCACCTGAGTCAGGTCGGACCTGGTTACTGTGATCTGACCGGTTTCAGAAACCACCACCTTGTAAATATTGTCCGCAGGGTAGGTCTGGATCCAGTCCGACGAAAAAGATGGCACCTCCACCAGCGTGTATGTACCAGGCAAGATGTCTGTAAATCTATAAGAACCAAGGGTTGCGGTTTCAGTTGACGTAGTCGCACTCTTGACTATTGTATCTCCACTTATCAGGTTGATTGTCCAGCCTTCAAGTCCAGGCTCATCTGTATCTCTGGCGCCATTGCCGTTCTTGTCCTCAAATTTCATGCCGCCAAAGCCTGCAGTCCTCACATTGCCAAAATCAATATTGTTAGGTCCAGGCACGTCCGAGACCAGGGTTACAACATGGATGCCGAACGGGCCTGGATAAGTCCGAGACCAGCCATCTTGAGAAACCTCTTCCACAGCATAGGCACCGGGAAGAATTCCGGTGAATGCATAATTTCCATCCGGACCGGTCGTGGCGGTGGCGACTACTGTATCACCACTTATCAGGTTGATTGTCCAGTCTTCCAGTCCAGGCTCGTCAGGATCCATGATGCCATTACCGTTCTTGTCCTCAAATTTCATACCGCCAAAGCCTGCTGTCCTCACATTGCCAAAATCAATGTTGTTAGGTCCAGGCACGTCCGAGACCAGGGTTACAACATGGATGCCGAACGGGCCTGGATAAGTCCGAGACCAGCCATCTTGAGAAACCTCTTCCACAGCATAGGCACCGGGAAGAATTCCGGTGAATGAATAATTTCCATCCGGACCGGTTGTGGCGGTGGCGACTACTGTATCACCACTTATCAGGTTGATTGTCCAGCCTTCCAGTCCAGGCTCGTCAGGATCCATGATGCCATTGCCGTTCTTGTCCTCAAATTTCGTGCCTGAGAAGGAGTCTACTAGGGACGGGCATTCCTTGTAGGTGACCGTGACTGAAACTGAGGCAGCACAGCCGTTTTCATCTGTAACGTTCAGAGTATAAGTTCCGGGTGAGCTAACCGTTGTATCTTCGGTCGTGGCTATTTCCTTGTTTTCCGAGTTCTTCCAGCTATAAATGTAGCTTCCTTCTGGTGTGACGGTAGCATTGAGTGTCACCGAGGTCAAAGTGCAGGTCAGAACCGCAGGTGTTTCGATTGTTACGGTGGGAGTTAATTTTGTGTTTGTAGCAGTGATATGTACCGTCTCGCCTGGACTGAGCTTTATGGCAGATGGATCACTGCCATCATCACTGGTTATCTGCGTATCCCAGCATGGTACTGGAATCTCGGTTACAGAGTAGGTTTCCGGAGACAATGGACCACTATCGTTTGGTGTTGAGGCATCACTGAGGTTGAATGAATTGCCATAGTTTGTTTGGAATTCGAATTCTTGGGAATCTGCTGAGGGAATAGTGACCTTGTCTACGATGATGTGTCCGCTTTTGGTGTTTGTGAAGGTCACAGTGACATTTTCACCTGGACCGAGATCGATTGCATCTGCCGGGCTGCCATCGCTACAGACTGCGCGGGTCAGGTCCCAGCCCGGCGGAACAATCTCCTCAATGGAATAAGTTCCAGGGAGCAATTCTCCAAATGTCCTGTTGTTGTGTGTCGGATCAGGATCCGAACTTTTGTCATCATAGAGCGAGAAATCACCGATGACTGGGCTACCAGTGAACTGGAATGCCTGTGGGTCTTTGGGGATGGCGTTCTTGACCACGGTGATAGCACTCAGAGGCTCTACCAAAAATTTAATTATCGCCTCAGAGACACATGGCCCGCCGGTAATATTCGCAGCAGTTGATACAAATAACGTTATAGTAACTTCCGTAGGAGCATCTACCACTGGCGCTTTCCACACAAAATTATATTGATCATATATTTTGGGGCTATCTGGATGGCTTGCGCTTGCACTCCATGTATAATTATAGAGAGGGTTATTTTCAATCGCAGTAAATATATATTCATGACCTGAATAATATTTACTATCTACTGCATTGCAAGAAGAGCACAAAAAAATAATACATAATATCAGAGATACTATGCAGATTGCAGAGATGCCTAGATGCAAAGGAAGGTAAGAGAACTGCCCCTGGGGTATTCTTGGTTCTTCCATTTTTAAGGACATTTTATTTATTAATTTCATTTTGATAAATCCCTCCAAAATACCATTCAGCCTCAAGGCTCTATTACCTCTATATAGGCACTCGGCTTCTGATCAACCCTTATGGTTACAAAAGATTCTACATAGCCGGTACAGGGCCAGATCCCAGTGGCAGCAAATTTCACCACCGTCTCCGTGTAGATAGCACTGGCATTAGGAACCGTATAGTAAGTCGCTTCTTTCGGATTCGTATCAGACTGCATTACCGTGCCAGGTCCGCTAAATATAGTCCAGGAAAGGGATGAAAAGTTCTCGGCAGTACCATTCAATGCTAAGGATGGAACTGTACTGCATATCCTCTGGGGTCCTGGAGCTATTGCCGTTGGTCCGCCATGTATAGTTATGTTCATTTGATCGGTCGCTTCGGGGCAGGGAGGAAACGCTGTTGCAGTCAATGTCAGATTGATCGATGCCGCTTCTATTTCTGCCTGAGTTGGTGTATATGTAGCAGTTAGCGTATGCTCATTAGGCATGAAGGTTCCTGCACCACCAGTCCAGGTAACAGTGTCGTAGTGATCGGCAAGTCCAGCCAGTGTTACTGTGCTGCCTTTGCAAATAGCCTGATCGGGTCCGGCGTTGGCTGTCGGCTCTAGCTGGACAATAACAGATGTCGTTGCCGTTGATTGGCAATCATTAGGATCAGTAATGGTTAATTCATAAACGCCGTCGTTAGCAGAAGTTGCAGGGCCTATGGTCGGACTTTGAACATTGCTCGTATAACCGTTCGGGCCTGTCCAAGAATAATTTTTCATGCCAATTGGATTACCGGTTAACTGTATAGTTGAGCCTTCGCAAACGGGAGAATTAGAGCCGGCTGTTGCCTGATCAGCAGGATTGACGACGACGCTCTTTGTTACTGTATGGTTGCAGCCGTGCGAATCCGTAACTTTAAGCGTTACTGATTTTGCTCCCGTGGAAGAAAATGTATACTCTGGATTTTGGAGATTACTATCTTGAATGGTATCGCCATTGAAATCCCAGCTCCATTTCGTAATTGTTGAAGCCACACCATCAGTGGCAGTCGCAGTCGAATGATCTGTGAAATGAACTTTGTATCCGCATAACTGGTTATATGTAAAATCCGCCACCGGGTGTGCCCACACATATACATCATGAGTTGATGTTGATGTTAAACCCTTATCGTCCGTTACTGTTAAAGTAACCGTCTTCCTTCCGGCTGTAGTATATGTATGTGATGGGTTTTCTAGATTAGAAGTTCCATCGCCAAAATTCCATGCCAGTGAGCTATAAGGCAGATATCCTCCAGAAGTTGTATCTGTGAATTGAATTGGATTTCCCAAACAAGTATTAGAGGCGGTAAAGTCTGCAATAAGGGGGGGAGGGATGATAATGGGTCCTAGGTTCTGATAGCATTTTGACGGCTGATACGCCTGATCGCAATCACATGGTGGAACTGTGGCTGGCTTCTTGCAGGTAGGACACCCAGTACCTTGATCAGATGCGGCCCATTGTGCATATATATTTCTTAAATCCACTGATTGTCCACAAATGTAACTAATTGTGGCTAGCTTTACATCGCCAGTACTGCCAGTTATTGTATCCAACCAAGTAAAATGGTTTGCCTCATTGAGTATTCCGTTGATATAGATATCAACTACAGTATATGGACAATATCTACCATTGGCATTAACTGCAAATGTCCCCCATAACTCGGTAGTGGTACTGGTACCTGATGTACATTTTGTTGATGATACTTGCCACAATTTTACGAGGGAGACATCATTCGCTGTACAACCTGTGTTGCACCTTGGCCATCCAGCTTCTACCTGAGCAATTTGGGAGATACAAATCAAAGAAATGAGTAATATCGTCGTGGATCTTTTCATGATACGGTCCCACCAACACCTGTTATCAAATAGATGAATAGAGCTGATCTCGGCAACTGACGAGAATTTATCCATATGGTTGCGTCCATATTCGAGGATTACCTTAGTCGCTTTGCATCCCACCCACACATGATTAGAGATCTATAACCTTTCTATATATAACAATCTATTCATTTTATTGCATTATGTGACTGCCTAACCATGCAGCATTTTGACATAATCAATTTGAGTGGTTATTATATAAACCTTTACTTAATGCCTAAAAGATATGATAAAGACGCTGCATCGCGAGGATGCGCGCTTTAAACATATTAATCCAATTTAGCTGGCCATCACCCTACATTAATACCAGCGATGGGATCTTCAAGCACTCGTTGCATCTTAGGACCACAAACCATTTGGCCGGCAGTTGCCAAATCTGTTACGACCAACGTGATATAATAATCGTTATATATGTCTCCGATAGGAACATCTGTTTCTGGGAAAGTGAAACATTTAACGGTTCCCAATACGGTATCTGTAGACGTTGGAAGGCGATTCTCAGTTAGTACATACCATGCATATGTGTTTCCTTGGTTATCGGGTCCGTTGTAACAATATTCAGGTTCATCCTCTTCTTCACAATAGGGTGATGGTTCAAAGCATGTTGGTTTTGTGACTTCAATGCATATGCTATAGTCGTCAATGCATGCCTCATAATAACCAATTTGCCCCACCAAAAGACCAACAATATAAGTACCTGGTGCTACAGGGGCGTCAAAAGTTATTGATTGTGCCCCGAGTTCTGGCATTGTAAGAGCTGCGCCGTCCCTTGTCAATGTGAATCCTTCATCAGACCAAGAATAATAATAGAAAGTCGTATTATCAGGCGAGCCACTCAGCGTGATTGAAGCACCGCTCTCTACGTAAATTGTTTGATCACAGGCAACAACTGCCACAGCAGGAGCTATGATCATTGCGACCATCGCCAGCAAAATATATGATATGCATATCCATTTCTTCATTAGAACCATTCCTCCTATTAGTAATAATACGTTACCACCTGTTCCTAAATAAATATTGCCCCTCGAAACATGCAAAACTTCAAATCAATCCAATAAAATTAGATACATTTTAGAATCTGTCAAGAAATCGATATGAACTTTTGAGGCGCAAATGATTTATAACTATATTGCAATATGGAAATTACAGCATAAATAGGAGGATATCATTCATGAAAAAATTTGTATTTAAGAGCTTAATCATATCAATTTTGTTGATATGGTTAGTGAGCGCCTCTCCGTCAGAGAATGGGTCGAAAACAGTGAATATGATGATTGACATAGATTTTCCGGCATCTCCCACTCAAGAACAGGTGTTTGCTGCTGAGTCAAATCTACTGGATATAAGAGATGAGATGGAAAAGAGAGATCTAAAGGCAACATTCTTTTCAACATTTGATGTAATCACCACGCGCATTAGACTGCGACTAACTGAGATCGGCCGTACCCCTAATTTTGAGCTGGCATTTTCAGGAAACAATTCTAATGAAAAAATAAGCGCAAAATCTTATGCTGAACAAAAATCAATATTAGAGAGATCGAAAAAAGCAGTTGAGAACTGTCGTGTCTGTGGCAAAAACGAAATAGTCGCATCGGGCTTTATGCCCCAGTCTTTCGACCAAAATAACGACACCTACAGGATTCTGGACGAATTGGGCATTCAATACGATGCCGGTTTCCAGGAAGGAGTAATATTCGCTCCAGGACACCAGGATGATGCATGGCCATACCAGGTGGAAGGCCATAATTTCTATGCTGTTCCAGTGAGCACTTACAGCCTTTCCGATAAGAAAATCCCGCTTCAGGACAGATACTTCAAAGAGAATGGCCTTACTTCTTCCCAGTGGTATGATGCCCTGGTGGGCAAGTTCAGTGAAGCCCAAAACAACGATGAGCCCGTGGTCATTGCTCTGACTACATCCATCTCCGGAAGCGGAGATTATCTGGACGCGCTAACGCAGTTCCTAGACCTGGTTGTCTCCCAAGACGCTTCCTTTGTGACAACCATGGACCTGGTCAACATGTCACGCCAGGAGGGATCTTTGCCGTCTGCTCCAATCGCCGAGGAATGCACCACCTGCGGCCAGGAAGATGAAAAATCTGTTGAAATTGGGATTGTGGTGGCGTCTAATAATACCACGGAGGTCGCAACTGTCGATTCAGCACCCATCTCCAAGAATTGATCTCGGGCTAAGCAAGCGCCGCTCGAATAGCGGTGCGTGAACTACCGCGTCCTGAAGGGCGCGGCTTCCCACGTCATCGCCAATACTTGCATCACGGTTATGTGATGTAGAGGTTTCGACTCGATGGGCGCTACGGGCTGTTCCATCCCTGCGAAGAGTATGTTCCTGGAAGCATTGTAGTCTCGATCACATGAGAATCCGCAATAAGGGCACTCATGCACTCGGACAGACAGATCTTTCTTTACGATGCTTCCACAAGCGGAACACCTTTGAGTGGTATTCCTGGGATCTACTTTTATCAGCTTCCGACCAGCACTTTGAGCCTTGTACGAAAGCATGAATATGAACTTTGACCAGGATGCATCATGAATGCTGCGATGCATACCATTATTATGCAGATTGGCAATCTTACCCTTGATCACCCCATAATTTTTCGATCCCTTCACAGCTCTGGCCAGCTTTCTTTGCAGCCCGGCAAGCTTATCTTCGGATTGTTCTGCACATCTTGGATTCTCTATCCCATTGCCTTCAGAGTCAACCACAAAAGAAGTCAGACCGACATCCAGACCTATTGCTTCTCCAGTTTCCGGTAACGGTTGTGGTTCCTGATCGGCCTGGACTATGGCGAACCATCTCTCGCCTTCTCTCTTGATTATGACGGCTTTGATGCAGCCTTTGATCTTTCGATATATCTTGATCCGCATATCTCCGATCTTTCGACCATTCATCTTGGACGCTGCAAGTCCCTTGAAATTAGACCAAAGAGTATAATTCACCATCTGAAGAACCTTAGAATAGACCCGATTCAGCTTCGGATTCTCAAGCTTCATGGATGGGATCATGTTCTGGGTGTCATAAGTCTTGAGCTTGATGCCTTTTTCTTTTGCTTCATTCAGGTCTTGGAGAAGCCGATTGTAGAGCCATCTGCAAGCATCCAAATTCTCCGCTAACTTCCATTGGGTGATCTTGTTCGGTAAGATGGGATACTTGTAGCTGATCATCATACGAATACTGATATGCATACCTAATATTTATATAAGTTGAGTGCGGCGCGAAAGTAATCATGGCAAAGGACTCCGCTTTCATCCCCACCCTGAAGGATGGGGACTTACCGATGTTTCGACTTCTCGTCGAAACTCTCGCTGACCCGCAGTCAGCGAAATCCGTCCTTCGCGATCCTACAAGTTAAATCTGCTTTTTTTGATGCCAATGTCGATTCTCAGCGAAGCTATAAATAACTGCCAGGTAGTTAAGCTTCCAAAATGGACCGCCAGGGATTTTTTTATGAAAATGCCGCAGTATGGATAGCGAGGGCGCAGGATCATGCTCACTGAATTTCTGATCATTTTTCTTCTGTTCCTGGCCAACGGCGCCTTTTCCATGGCCGAGATGGCAGTGGTCTCCTCCAGCAAGGTCCGGCTGAGGTCACTGGTGGAAGATGGCCATGCAGGTGCAAAAGCCGCCCTGGAGCTGGCTGAAAATCCCAACCGCCTCCTCTCCACTGTGCAGACCGGCATAACTCTCATCACTACATTGACAGGAGCCTTTGGAGGCGCAACAATTGCTGAAGAGCTGGATTCTTACATCAGCACCATTCCGAATCTTTCCCCTTACAGCAGTGGCCTGGCCCTGGTTGCTGTCGTCGTGATGATCACATTTTTCAGTATGGTCATAGGTGAGCTGGTCCCCAAGAGAATAGCGCTGAGCAATTCAGAGCGTTTCGCCTCGATTGCTGCCTCTCCCCTGGCCGCTTTCTCCCGTCTTGTCTCTCCCGTGATTGCCCTGCTCAGCTTTTGCACCGATCTGGTGCTGAGGGTGCTGGGGGTGAAGGCCTACACTGAGCCGGCAGTGACCGAGGAGGAGATTCGCATCCTGATCGAACAGGGGACGACGGCAGGTGTGATTGAAGAAGAGGAGCAGGACATCATGGAGAGGGTGTTTTCCCTGGGAGACAGAAGGGTGAACTCCATCATGACCCCCAGAGGCGAGATCGTTTGGCTGGACATTGACGATTCCGGAGCAGAGATTTCTCGAAAGATAGCTGGCGGCACTTACTCTATGTTTCCGATCTGCAGCAAAAAGCTGGATAATGTCCTGGGGGTAGTTCAGTCCAAGGACCTGCTGAGCTGCAACCTGGCAGACAAAAAGGTTAACCTCAAGGAATCCCTCCTGCCGCCGCTCTTTGTGCCGGAGAGCATGAGGGCTTTGAAGGTACTGGAGAAGTTCAAGCAGACGGGAATTCATCTGGCCATTGTCTTGGATGAGTATGGCTCAGTGCAGGGAATAGTAACCCTGGTGGATCTCCTGGAAGGGCTGGTCGGCGATATACCGCACATCGATGAACTCTCAGAGCCGCAAATAGTGAAGAGGCAGGATGGCTCCTGGCTGGTGGACGGCGCTCTGCCGGTGGGTGACCTCAGAGAGATGATCGACCTGGAATGGCTGCCCGAAGAAGAGGATTATCAATATATAACTCTAGGCGGATTTGTGATGACGCATTTAGAGAAGATCCCCATTGCCGGAGATTATTTCGAGTGGGGTGGCTACCGCTTTGAAGTTGTGGACATGGATGGACGCAGAGTGGATAAGATTTTGGTCACCCCCATGGAAACAACTGAATAGAATATCATTGCGGAGAATAAATGAGAGGCGTTTTAATTCTTTCCGGTGGTGTGGATTCTACCACCTTGCTCTACAAGATGCTGTCTGACGGCTATGAGGTGACGGCTCTCACCTTCAACTACGCCCAGAGGCACAAAAAGGAGATAGACTCTGCAAAAGCGATTGCAGAAAGGCTGCATGTCGTTCACCGCATTGTCGATCTCAGTTCGCTGGCCCCTCTCTTAGGCGACAGCGCGCTGCTGGGTGGAAAGGAGGTGCCAAGCTGCCACTACACAAAGGAGGCAGCCAAGAAAACGGTTGTGCCCAATCGCAACATGATCATGCTCTCTGTGGCGGCGGGCTACGCCGAGGCTCATGAGATTCCTGAGGTCTTTTATGCGGCTCATAAAAATGACTGCACCATCTATCCCGACTGCCGGCCGGAGTTCATTCAGGCCCTGCGCCCTGCCATCCGGCTGGCTACCGCCTGGCATCCCGTGGAGCTGCAGGCTCCATTTGTCGATATGAGCAAGGCAGAGATTGTGAGGATGGGGCTCGCCCTGCAGGTTCCCTACGAGCTAACCTGGTCCTGCTATAGAGGAGAGAAGCGGCCCTGCCGCACCTGTCCTACCTGCATCGAGAGGGAGGAAGCGTTTGCCTTGAACGGGCGGCGGGATCCACTTGTTGTGTGATTTATTTCATTCCGAACTGGCCCGTCTCAATCCATGTGGCTTTTATGAGGGTCCATAAATCGTCTGCTAATTTATGCCTTGATTGTAAAGAGGGTAACGTGCCTTCGCGAAGTCAAGACATTGGTTTACTTCCGCCTGGCAGTACTAGAACGCATGCCTGCTAGCCACGAGCCAGAGACAAGGGGCCAGGCCACCTACCCTTGCAGCCCGAAAAGAATAGTATAAATATTTTAGAGCGGAATATATCAAGGAGGAGTATATCAAAAAAATGATTACCCAGATGCCCTGGGAGGCTTGAAAGACTTTTCTTGGGCGACCATTTTTCTATTGTCTATCTCGGCCGGAGAAAACAGATGCAACCAAGAGAATCAGCCCCCCAATTACCAGCAGGCCAATAAAGATGGGTGCATAAGGATATCTACTCTCCGAACCGGATGCTGAAGCGGTCTGGTTGGACGATAATGGTGAGCTTTCCTCTCTCGCGGTCCCCTCATTTTCTTCCGGCACGGATAAATTTTCCGGAACGGTGGATGCGCCTACTACTATCGTATTGATAGGGACCTGCACTTCTCTGTAATCCCCAGGCTTCGCGTATTCATATCTTATGTTTTCATCCACCCGCTCCTTGCTGATAAATTGGATACCATCCCTGGTATACGCCGTCTTTGTCTCCTGGCCAGAGCAGAGTGTTGCCAGCGAGGTTAAAATGATGAACATGCCTATGAAAAGGACAATAAGCGCTCCATTTCTATGATATTTGACCATGACAATCCACCCCTCTCTCCCTATTGTCATTATTTCCATTTAGATGAGAAAAAAAAGATCTTTGACGCGTAAAAAGAATGATCGGGGCCCATCTTCGGGCCACGGTCTTAAATCGTCAAATGTACTGCTGCACCAGCCCCTCGGGCTCGCTTATATGGTTTCTCTCCTTATGCAGTATCTTTATCGCGGCACCCTCAAAGTCGCTCTGGTATATTACTGTCCTCTCCTCGCGAATGGCATACATACCCGCCTCGGTGGACAGCGATTTTAGATCCGCACCGCTTGAGCCTTCTGCCATATCGGAGATCAACTTGAGGTTCACATCTTCATCCAGGTTCATGCCAGAGGTATGGATCTTCAAAATAGACTCACGTGCCTCTCGATTGGGCATGGGGATCTCGATGATCCGGTCGAACCGGCCAGGCCGAAGCAACGCCGGATCAAGCATGTCCAGGCGGTTGGTGGCGGCGATGAGCTTGACCTCGCCTCGTGCATCAAAACCATCCATCTCCGCCAGGATCTGCATGAGAGTTCTTTGCACCTCACGGTCTCCGCTGGTGGCCCCATCCATGCGCCGGGCCCCGATGGCATCCAGTTCATCTATGAAGATTATGGCAGGCGACTTACTCTTGGCCAGCTCGAAGAGCTCACGCACCAGGCGCGCGCCCTCCCCGATGTACTTCTGCACGAACTCAGAGCCAACCACACGCAGGAATGTAGCATCCGTGCTCTGGGCAACTGCCTTGGCCAAAATAGTCTTGCCGGTTCCCGGAGGCCCGTGGAGCAAGACGCCCTTGGGCGGCTCAATGCCTACGGCCGTGAAAAGATCCGGACGCTTGAGGGGCAGCTCCACAATCTCCCTGATCTCGGAGATCTGAGTATCCAGGCCTCCAATCTGTGAGAAGCGCACATCGGGAGCCTCCTCAATCTCCATGCCAAATACAGCAGGATCACGGGGGGAGGGTAGGACGCACATCACAGCAAAAGACTGCTGATTTAAGCCGACCTGCGCACCGGGCTTGATCTCATCCTCTATGAACTGGGAGAGATTTACCACGAAGCGGGGACCGGTGCTGCTCTTGACAATTACCCTGTTCTCGTCCAGGACATCTACAATGGTGCCCACAATCATGGGACCTACGCGCAGGCGCTCCAGCTCGCTTCTCAGCTTGCGGGCTTCTCGCTCGAACTTAAGCTTCTGGTTCTCAATTAGCCGCTTTTCGCCTTCCACGCGGTCCTTCTGCTCTCGCAGCGCCAGATTGCGCTCTTCAAGCTGGCGCATGCGGTCCAGGATGTAGCGCGAAAAATCCGCGCCGGCCTGTGACTCATTCATGCCATCTCCACTATCCATAATTACAAAGATTATTAAACTCCGACCCCTATAAAGGTTTCCGAAATGACCGAGAAGCAATGCGAGATTTGCGGCGCTGAGATCTCAGGGGCGCCCCAGAGGATCGTGGTCGACCGCTCAACGATGGAGGTATGCAAGAGCTGCGCACGCTTCGGAAAACCGGAAGACAAATGGTCTTTGGTTCCCAAAAAGATGGTTCCCGTGGAGAGGGCCTTCACGGTAAGTCGGCCCAAACCACGCGACCATTTCAAGGACTTGGCAGAGTTGGTCCCGGATTTCGGGCGCAAGATCAGAGAGGCACGTGAGGCCATGGGCCTCTCTCCGGAGGAGCTGGGAGGTAAGATCAAAGAGAAGGCAACGCTCTTAAGGAAGATCGAGCGGGAGGAGATATCTCCAGAAGATGGAATTCGGAAAAAGCTCGAGAAGGAGCTGAAGATTAAACTGTCCGACGAGGCGAGCGAGACTCGTGTCAAGTCCGGCAGCTCTGGCCGTGGATTGACTTTAGGAGATATTGCCAGCATCAAACGGAAAACTGAGAAATGATCGCCAGTGCAGCTCGCTATGTCATTGGTGGGGGTGTGATTGTATACCCTACCGAGACCGTTTACGGCCTGGGCGCCAATGCTCTGGATGAGCAAGCGGTGATGAGGGTTTTTCAGATTAAAAAAAGACCACTCTCCAATCCCATCTTTTTGGCCGTCTCCAACTTTGATATGTTGATGAATGTGGCAGAGGTCTGCCAAGATGACATGGATCTTCTCAGGCAGCTCTTGCCGGGGCCGGTTTCCGTTCTGGTCAGGAAAAAGCCTATCGTTCCGGACATACTCACCGCCGGCTCGCCATTGCTCGGCATAAGGTACCCGGATCACGAGACGGCTTTGAGGATCATCGATCTGGCCGGACCCATTACCTCCACCAGCGCCAACCGCACAGGCGCCCTGCCGCCTGCGAGCGCAGCCTCCGTCTCCCCGGATATTCGGGATAGAGTGGACGCAGTCGTGGACGGAGGAAAATGCCGATACTCGGAGCCCTCAACCCTGCTGGATCTGCAAAAGCGCAAGATCATTCGGCCGGGCGCCGGCCTGGATAAAGTAATGAAGGCGATTTCGTGAAGGCCAGAATCAGAGACTTCTTTGAGACCAAAGAAGGATGGATCTTCGCTGTGGCGGACTACAGTCACCCCAATGGTCTACGCTCAATGCTGCGCTATGTTCCGGATACGACAGGAGAGCGCGAAGCCGATGGCAAGCGCTATCGCAAAATGGACTTCGAGCCAGCCTATGAATTTCTGAGAAGAGAGCGACCGGACTGGGTGGCCGACCTGCACGTAGTGCCCCTGTCGCATGTGCACAGAATTTATCAGCCGTCCGAGGGCCTTTCATCTGTGGTGGAGAAGGACTCAAGAGTTAGAAAGATTGCCAACCTGCTGGTGATGGGAGGAGTACCAAGGGAGCAGATGGGCATTACCGGATCTATGCTGGTAGGTCTGCACAGCCCCAGCTCAGATATAGACTTCGTGGTTTATGGCCACCATTGGTGGAAAGCCAGGGAGATCGTAGCTCGGGCCAAGGCACAGGGAAAGATCATGGATCTGGACGAGCCCACCTGGAGGAAGATCTACTCCAAACGAAAGCCGGAGATCAGCTTCGAGGAATTCATGCTGCATGAGAAGCGCAAAGGAAATAGGGGCATGATCGAAGGTACCTATTTTGACCTTCTCTTCACTCGTGAATGGAGCCAGATACAAACACAGCTTGCCGGCAAGCCGGCCGGGGAGCGACGCATTGTTGCTGGGGTAAACAATGCCGATTTCGCCTTCGATAGTCCCGCCATCTTTCGACTGGATCACCCAGAGGTAAAGGAGATATTCTGCTATTCGCATACCTATGCTGGCCAGGCGCTGCCCGGCGAAACCATAGAGGCAAAAGGCGTGCTGGAAGAGACTGCTCAGGGCCTTCGGTTGGTGGTAGGGACCACACGCGAGGCCCGCGGTGAATGGATAAGATCGCTAACCTTGCTGGAAAGCTAAAACGTTAATTACAAAATTGTATTGATAAAGAGGTCTTTTGCATGTTGCAAGTTCGTCCCTTTGATATCGAGATAGGTCAGCATAAAGTCATGCTCAACGTAGTGGATGCCAGAGAGAGAGGCCTTAATGCAGGCGACCGGGTCAGGGTCAGAACAAAAGGTGCTGCGACCACAGCCATTCTTGACGTCACACTGGAGATGGTCAAGCCCGGGGAGATCGGCATCTTCACAGAGGCTCTAAGAGACCTGAAGGATCCCACCAACGTGGATGTTCTGCCTGCACCCAAGCCCGCTTCTCTCTGCTATATAAAGAATATGATGGATAAGAAAAAGCTCACAGAGGATCAGATCCGGACTATCGTACAGGATATTGTGGATAATAACCTCAGTGAAATTGAGCTTTCTGCATATGTTACTGCTTCATACATCCACAACATGGACAGTCAAGAGGTTGAGTGGCTCACTCGCGCCATGATTGATACTGGCGAGCGAATTCACTTCGACACCCATCCAGTCATGGACAAGCATAGCATTGGAGGCGTGCCCGGCAATAAGGTCTCTTTGCTGGTGGTGCCGATAGTCGCAGCTGCCGGCCTTCTCATTCCCAAGACCAGTTCCCGTGCCATTACCGGAGCAGGCGGTACGGCGGACCTTATGGAAGTCTTGGCGCCGGTAGAGTTTGGTGCCGACGAGATCAAGGAACTGACTGAGAAAGTGGGTGGGGTCATCGTCTGGGGCGGTGCCACCAACATTGCTCCTGCCGATGACAAGCTGATTAAAGCCGAATATGCTCTTTCTATTGACCCCTACAGCCAGATGCTCGCTTCCATCATGGCCAAGAAAGGAGCCGTAGGAGCGGATGCTGTTGTGGTGGACATGCCAGTAGGTCCCGGCACCAAGCTGGCCACTTCTGAGGACGGTCGCACTTTAGCCAAAGATCTCATTGATTTGGGGGGACGCCTGGGCATTCGTGTGGAGTGCGCCATGACCTTCGGCGGATCACCAGTAGGCAGAACCATCGGCCCGGCCCTGGAGGTACGCGAAGCTCTCACTGTCCTGGAGAATAAGGGTGGACCGAACAGCCTGAAAGAAAAGAGCCTCTCATTGGCTGGCATACTGCTGGAGATGGGAGGAAGCGCGGGGCGCGGAGACGGCTACAAAGCTGCAGAAGAAATACTCATCAGCGGAAAAGCCCATAAAAAGCTCATGGAGATCATCGAGGTTCAGGGCGGCAACCCCCTGGTGAAGAGCGAAGATATCGTTATCGGTGACAACTGCGAAGATCTTCTAGCTCCAGCAGGCGGCTACATCGTGGCCTTCTACAATAAGCGACTGGTGGAGCTGGCTCGCATGGCAGGCGCTCCTGCGGACAAGAAAGCAGGAGTTATAATCCATAGAAAGATGGGCGAGAGGGTAAAGAAGGGAGAGCCTTTGATCACCATCTGCTCCTCTTCGGATTGGCAACTGGAGAGCGCCGTAAAGGATGCCAAGAGGCAAATGCCAATCGTAGTTGAGGGGATGCTGCTGGAGAGATATCCCAGGATCATCGAGCTATAGAGATAGCGTCAGAGGGCACAAAAAAATGTTGGTCGCAATTACTTATCATGAGGATTTCGGAAAGCGGGGATTTAGCGTACTCAAAGAGCGAATCCAACCGTCATTCGAGAAGCTGATGGAGTCAGGACTGGTGGACGGCGAGGATGTGCAGGTCTTCAAGGCGAGGTCCGCACCTCTGGCGCTGGCGGCGCAGGCCCACACAGCAGCTCACATGGCCAATATGGAGAATGATCCATACCGAGATGTTGCACTGCTTTCCGCAGGCAGCGTAATGATGGCGGCGGAGATGGTGGCCAGCCGCCAGGCAAAGAGGGCTTTCGCATATACCGGAACGGCTGGACACCATGCCTCGCGGGGCAGTTGCTGGGGCTTTTGCTACTTCAACGATGTGGCAATCACCATACAACGCCTGCGGCAGATGGGACTGCAACGCTTCCTCATCGTGGATGTAGATCCTCATTTTGGCGACGGCACGCGCGACTTTTTTGAAGACGATGTTGACGTGTATCATATTAACATGCACAGCGGCACCGGCGAAGTACATGATCCAATAAAAAACAACTACGACATCGGCCTCACCTTTAGAGGCAACAATGAGAGGTTCCTGTCCGCACTCCAGAACGCCCTGGAATCAGCCAAGAATTTTGACTTTCAGATGGCTTTTGTCATCTTCGGCCATGATTCCCACCAGGATGATTATGGGGGTTTCAATCTATCCTTTGAAGCATATCCCAGGATGACGCAATTGATTATGGAGGCGGTGGGCGATAAAGGTCTGGTCTTTGTGCTTAGCGGCGGCTCGTGTGCGCATGTAGCAACGCGAGTAATTCCCGATGTAATTCGGGTTTTAGCAGGAAGGTGGCCGTCTTGAGGATGGCCTCCAACTGCTATCCCTGTATCCTGGACAGGGCCAAGTTTGAGTGCGATCTGGTCTTTTCCCAGGAAGAGGAGAAGAAAGCGGCTGTTGAAGAGCTGCTGGACTATCTGGCCGCCCACAAGAGCGGAGTGTCGGCCCTGGTGGGAACAGAGCGGGAGAGAATCATCAAGAGACGAAGCGGACTATCTGATCCATATAAAGTCTTCAAAGATGAGAGCAATCAGGTGGCAATGGCTCTTTTGCCGGTGGCCGAAGAATTCTATGAAAAAGCTGATGATAAGATTGAGGCACTGATTCGCATTGCTGCGACCGCCAATTCTATGGAGTTTGGAGTCAAGGGGCATGACTTTGACAACAGAACCTTTGCAGGGGTTTTTTTAAGCACCCTTCAGGAAAAGCTATACGGCGACATTAGTGAGGCAAGAAGACGTCTATCCCGATTTAGCAATATATTTTATCTCACGGACAATTGCGGTGAGGCGGTATTCGACCTATTTGTGATAGGAAAGCTTGAGTGCATGGGAAAGCACGTGGTAGTGGGCTCAAAATCCGAACCGGTACTCAACGATGTTACTGTGAGTGAGATGAAAGTCCTGTCCGATCGAAATGTTGATGTCATCCCCACCGGAAATGTAGTGGGAACGGCCCTGGAGCACCTGGAGTCCGGGGCTTACGCTCTATTGTTTGATCCCGATTGGCTGGTATTGTCCAAAGGCATGGGCAACTTCGAGACCATCTCTGAGTTCGATGAGAAGCTGGCGGGCCGGCTTATCTACATTATGAGAGCCAAATGCGAGCCTGTGGCCATGATGATGGATGTACCCAGGGGAACTCTGGTGGCAAAATCGATATAGTATGGATGACGAAGCAAGTTCGTCATTCCCGGACTATTTTTACCGGTAGTTCATATCCACTTCATGAGGCGCGACCTCTTCTGGCAACTCCATGATCGGTTCCATGAGAGTGAGGTCAATATCGAGTTGGAGAAGCTCTTTTATTGCACCCAGCAGGTTAGTTGCCGCCCGGATGTCTACGGGGTCGGCTCCCGAACAGGTAGCGAGCAAGCAGAAGCCGCGCAGATCATAAAGAGGCGCAAGCCCTGCCAGAAGACCGTTTAATCCGCCGATAGCACCGCTTCGCAGCAATGGTATTTTGCACTCACCCAGAGCCATGGCTGAATCGGGATCTGTAGCAGTGCAGAGGATCTTCTCATTCGTTTCGCCCACATATGCAGCAAGGGTGATCACATCCGTGACTCCCTGCTCTTTAACGGCCTGCAAAATGTCTCCCGCCAGCTCATACATGCCTGCTACATCGAGAGGCTGAGCATCACCGGAGAGGATAAGCAGGTTCTCTTTTTCCAGGGGGTGCATCAACTGCGCATGCACCAGCTCCACCAAACCTTCACAGACCGTAACCTGGGGCGGAAAGCTGCGCGAAAAAAAGGGCTTTATGGTACTGCATTCCAGGGCAGTAGCCAGGTAATCCGCAGCCACTTTGCCAACGCTCCCGATTCCGGGAAGACCGCAAATGCAGATGGAACGAGACTCAAACATTGGAATAAAGTTGGCGTGCAGCTATAACATACTTTCGCCAACCTTATTTCCCAATACCCAAAATCATCACTTATTTGCCGGCAGCCTCTATCAGCCAGTTGATCTTTATGGTCTCATTAGTCTCCTGGATTGTACGATCAGCAGGCAGAATCTGGCCGTTGATAAAGAGGAATGATTTGCCTGTTCCATCGCTATTCTCCATGCCGATGGGAGCCGCCCCGCGATCGTAGAAGACCACATAAAAGTCACCGGTTACCGGCACTGCCGGTATCTCTATCTCACCGAATAAAGGCCCTGTATCAGACAGGAAATAATTGTTCTGCGCATCAGCAAACTTATAGAGAAGATTGAGATCTTTATCCCTTATCTCCAGCATGATATTCCTATCAGCCGGGAATGTTTGTGAGGACTTATTAAATCCGCTCCAACCCAGCACCCGCACCTTTTGCAGCTTCCAGCCTGCTTTAGGGGCAGTGAACTTTACTGCTTCTCCTACATCCAGAGAACCAAATTCAACCAATGAAGAGAATAAAGTAACATTCATTTCCGAATAATTCTTTTCGCTATCAGATCTCAGTGTAGTTAATTTTGATGTTGCAGTATCTGCCGCAATCGCGTTTATGCATAATGCTGCGCAACATAGGCAAGCGAGAAATAACATAGTCTTCTTCAAGTGATCACCCAAGATCTATCAAATGATTTTTATCTATATAAAGATTCTGATATGCACAAGAGATGATTTCAGGACATAAATTCACAAATAAATATCTAAGGCAGGTAGAAATCCTGCTAAATTTCCGTTTGGTTCGACCACCTCAGATCAAAGTGCGCTAATTTCCGCCTACAGTCATTATCCAGTTCAAGGGCAATGATTCGTTCTCCTTGAATAATGGCAGATTTGCAGGCAATAATTTATTTCCGTCTTCTATGTAGATGAACGAGTTCTGACTGGTCTCATTGAGGACTTCACTGGCTATGGCAATTGCTCCACGGTCATAGAAGCACACATAAAACTCATCGCTGACGGGTATTGATGGCAAACGGATGGTAAATGGATATGTCTCAGTGGCATTGCGGATGAAGTTGGAGTACGGTAGCTGAGAGTCGGCAAATTTATATAGCAAATTAAGATCCTTATCCCTCACCTCGATGGCAATTATCCGTTCTCTTGGAATAGACTGCACGGTGCCATTGTAGCCATCCCATCCCAATATTTGCACGGTATTCAGCTTCCATCCAGGCTTTGGTGCCTTGAACTTGACGGCTTCCGCAATGAAATAAGCAGGAAGGCCCATTATCGATAGCAAATCTATGGAAACGATTCGTTTATGAGAGAGATTTCCGTCATATGAATTTATAACTTGATTATCTGCTGATTTTGCATCAGCGGCAGCTGATATGCCGGTCATAGATAGAGCCAGTAAGCATATTACAGTTATCAGCAAAACCATTTTCTTCAAATGATCACCTGAAAGAGAACAGATGAATTTTGTCCATATAAAGATTCTGATGACAGGAAAGAATGATCTAGATTAGGCAAAAATAAAAATGAAATGTTCTACTCTCCGACTGCTCTTATGACCCAGTTAACCTTGTTTATTGTGTCGTTCTCAATTTTGAATTCCGCAGGAATCATTTGGCCATTCTTATCATTGTATTGATAAGAGTTTCCGGTTCCATTTTCCAATTCTACCCCGATTCTCATTGTGCTCCGATCATAGAAGATGATGTAGAAATCGCCGGTCAATGCAAGAGCAGGGATATCTATGGTCCTGAGAACGGGCACTGGGTTCGTAAAATAGGCATTCTGTGTATCGGCAAGTCGGTAAAGCAAGTTTAATTCTTTATCTCTTATCTCAATTAGAAAATTACCCGCAGCAGGAACTGTCCTGGTGGTTTCATTGAAGCCGTTCCAGCCCAAGACCTGTATCTGCTTAATCTTCCACCCAGACTCTGGTGCGGTGAATTTGACAGCTTCACCTATGCCAAACGCATAAATGCCCCAATCTTGAGCAGCAGAATACAGGCTTATATCAGTGTTGTTTGATGCAGTATCCTGCAAGAGGACCATCATATTTGGGCCAGCACCATCAGCATTGTTTTGAGCTGCCACCAATCCTGCCAGAGTTAAGAAACAGATGGCTGAAATTAATAAAATCATCTTTTTCATGCTATCACCTGAGGTAAGAGAGTTGAATTTGATCTTTATATAGATGATGCTGATTATTCAGGTCATAGTAATGATTTGATTAATGTTACATTATTTAACTTGTAGGATCGCGAAGGACGGATTTCGCTGACTGCGGGTCAGCGAGAG
>CAZDLZ010000020.1:0-34789 GCA_964506745.1 uncultured Methanotrichaceae archaeon
TCACAGTAAAATTGAATAAAACGGCCTGACCTACATCCGGATAGGAGTTATTAATGTCCTTTCTTATATCCAAGGATCCTTTGACACCCAGGGAGACTCTGCGGGTAACAGTATTGGATGTAACAACTGATGAATCTGAGGTCTTCTTGCCGGTAGCATTTGCTTTATTGACCAGGGAATTACCTGTGGCCATATCGGACTCATTTATTACATGATCAATTATATGAGTCCAAATATTATTATTTAAAAGCCCCCCCACATAAACGGATCCTAGCCGATCATCATTAAGTACGACCTCCTTTAGGTCTCCATCATTGTTATTTGTTAGCGTATATGTGTATTTGACTGTCTCTCCAAAATAGGCTGTTGTGACGTTCGGCGTCTTGGTCAGAGTCAGAGCAAAGGCTGAATTAGAGGAGATAAGCAATATGCAAAAAACTGCAAGGAGAAGAAAGATAGTCCTTAATCGCACATTCGAGAAGCCTCGTGCCAGGCATCTTGACGTAGAAGACCCCGGCAAAACATCAATTGCAGATCGCATAATATCCCTCCAATTTGGCCAGATTGCCGCTAAACAATTGCTTGCTTAGATTATATAGATTATGCTTAAATTGATTTCAAAAATAATCAAGAAGTGACAAAATGTTAGTAAAATCAAAAATTCTATGAAGATAAATTTGACTGTGAAAAACCGACATATCCCAGCCTGGAAATGTTCTCGTATCCTTTAACTCCTAGGCTTACAACAATGCGGGCATCATTTGATAGTATTTCGCTGCCATTATTGCACCTTGCTGAAGCTCTTGCCACATCGAACAATGGCCTTGGCAGATCTGATTCATTTATAAGATAAGATACAGTAGCGTTGCAGCTCTCTCCTACCCCAAGAACGCTCTTGCCAACAGAAATATTGCCAAAAAGATCATCTTGGAGTGTTAAATCGTTAAGAGTTTCGTTCCCAGTGTTTAGCAACTCGAAATGACAGGTTATCGTATCACCGGGATAAGCTGAAATCGAATCTGAACTCGCGTTAAGATTCAGCCCGGGCATAGCCGTGCCGGGAATAGAGAATAGGATCAATAGAAGGCAGATTTGCATGCATTTTCCAGGATAAACATGAGATAAACTCATAACGATCGTAGCTATTCTTGGTTGCACAATACTATAAAAACATTGTGAAATACACGGAGAATAAATAGATAAAAATATTTTCCCGTTAGCGAAGCATCTTTTCGATCCTTTCCAAAGCCTGTTCAATTCGGCTCTGCGAGGTGGCATAGGAAAGCCGGACATAATTGTTCCCACCTGGGCCAAAGGCCGATCCGGGAGTGGCAGCGATAAGGGCCTCTTTGAGCAGCTTTTCGGTGAAAGCATCCCCGCCGCCTAAACCGGACACATCCGGAAATACATAGAAGGCCCCCCCAGGCACGCTGCAGGGAATTCCTAAATCCTTAAGGCCCGCGACCAGCATATCCCGGCGCGCCCGAAACTCCCTCACCATGGAAGCGACCTCATCCTGAGGCGATTGCATCGCGACAACTCCGGCATGCTGCACAAAGGTAGTGGCCTGGGAGACAGAGTGAGAGAGCAGTCTCATTACCCATTTCATGGTCTCTTGGGGACCGGTAAGGTACCCCAGACGCCATCCGGTCATGGCATAGACCTTGGAAAAACCGTTAATTGTCACGGTTTTGTCCTCCATGCCCGCCATCGAACCTATGCTGATATGCTCGTGATCATAAATTATCTTCTCGTAGATCTCATCGGAAATGACAAACAGGTTGTGATCCACAGCCAGATCGCGAACCTCCTCCAGAACTTTGCGATCGAATACAGATCCTGTGGGGTTAGAGGGAGAGTTTACAATGATGAGACGCGTCTTGGAATTGATATTTTCAGCGATGTTCTCTGGCATAAAATCGGCATCCACTTTTCCCCAGGCGACGCGCCCTCCGGCAAAGGCCACACAGGGCTCATAGCTTACCCAGGAAGGCCCGATGAGAACGCACTCATCGCCCTCCTGGAGAAGCGCCTGGATGGCGGCAAATACGGCCATCTTGGCACCCGGAGTTACAATGACATCATCTGCCGTAGCAGTAAGCGAATTTTCCCGTGAAAGCTTCTCAGCAATGGCCCGCCGCAATTCGGGAATGCCTCCCGTTGGAGCATAGTGCGTCTCGCCCATCCTGATGGAGCTGCAGCCCGCCTCGACAATATGCTTAGGAGTATCGAAATCCGGCTCGCCCACAGCCATATCTATGATGTCCAGGCCGCTTGCAGCCAGCCTTTTGGCCGTAGCTGAGATCCTCAAAGTGGTTGATTCTTGAATTGAGGCAATCCGCGAAGAGACCATTTGTCTAAACACCACCCAGATTTTGCAGGAGCTTGACCGCCGCCTCGACCGCCCGCTTGGCATAATCCACCCGCTTATGGGCATCCGGTCGAGACATCTTGGGACCTGTGATGCCGAGAGCTACCGGTTTGTCATACTCTAATGACAGATCCATCAGCTTTCTGGCCGCTTGCGAGACCACAATTTCATCATGTGCAGTCTCCCCCTGAATGACGCAGCCGATTGTTACGACCGCATCGATGTCCTCGCGACGAAGCAGCTTCCTCACCACGAGTGGCATATCATAAACACCAGGAACATAAACGACAGTAGCGACCTCTGCACCCAGGAACCGGGCATGCTCTCTGCCTAAAAGCTCCATCTGATAGGTAATGTCCCTATTGAATTCCGAGACTACGAAACCAAGTCTTGCCATAAGCTCCAAACCCCGTTAGAAGTAGGCACCACCCTTCCTTCCAACGCTAATAAACCCATCGATTCACTTGAACGATCACAACGCATTTATCCTTGGCAATTGTGCGATGACGAGATGCTCTATGAACCTGATTTATCTTAACGGAAAGTTTGTTCCGGCGGAACAGGCTGCGGTTTCGGTCTTCGATCACGGATTTCTCTATGGAGATGGAGTCTTCGAGGGCATAAGGGCCTATGGAGGACGCGTCTTCCGGCTGGAGGATCACGTCAAAAGGCTCTTCGACTCGGCAAAGGCTATCTTGCTATGCGTCCCCATGAGCCAGGAAGAGATGTGCGAGGCAATCCTGGAGACGCTGAGGAAGAATAACCTGCGTGATGCTTATATCAGGCCCATTGTCACCCGAGGCTTCGGAGACCTGGGACTTGATCCCAATAAGTGCAGCCTGGCTACGGTCGTCATCATTGCGGTCGAGTGGGGGGCGATGTATGGAGACCTTTATGAGCTCGGTCTCACGGCAATCAGCGTCACTGTGCGCAGAAATTCACCTGACACCCTGCCGCCAAACATCAAGAGCATGAACTATCTGAACAATATCCTGGCAAAGATCGAGGCCAATATAAAGGGCGGCAATGAGGCCATCATCCTCGATTCCCGGGGATTGCTGTCAGAAGGCAGCGGAGACAATATATTTGTCGTAAAAGAAGGTGAGATCTACACACCCTTTACCGTAAACAATCTCAAGGGCATAACCAGGGAAGCGGTCATGTATCTGGCCAAAGCCGGCGGCAATGAAATCAAGGAAAGGGATTTAGGCCTGTTCGACCTTTACACGGCAGACGAGGTCTTTGTTACTGGTACCGCAGCGGAGGTTGCGCCCGTTACCAAGGTAGACGGCAGAGTCGTGGGTGACGGCAAGCCCGGACCGGTCACAAAGGAGCTCATGGCGGCCTTCAAAGAGTTGACCCGCAACACTGGCACAACCATATTCAAATAAGCCAAAAGGCAGGAGGGCCTCTCCCCTCCGGCAAGTTTTTTTTGCATGGCTCTTTGGATTTCAAAGGGGGAAGATCCGGGTCTATTCATCTCGAGGGGATGGATGACATAAAAATTGCTTCTAGAATTCCCGGACCCGAATCAATCTTATCGCTAACCATATATAAATTTTTCTGTATAGCGCCTTGAGAATTTCATTTGAGATAATTTTATCGTTGTGTTTTGCCAGCGGATTGAAAAAGAAAAAACATAAAACAATATCATCACATAAAATGAAAGAAAAATATTTCATAACTGAAAAATGCAGCGAAAGGCATGATGTTACGGGATAATAAGCCTTATAAAATATGGGGATACAAAAACGAATAAAAGCCAAATGTGCAAGCGCTATTACCAAAACCGATGTGCTCTGCAAGCCGCTTTTCGATTATTATGAAATATATTACATGACAAAAAGATTTTTTTTTCTAAGTAAGTATCCACATCTTACATTATTATTAAGTTATATTTTATGAGCAACAATTTAATAATGAGAAACTGCTAACGAGAAGTCAGGAGGGAAATCAAGACTATGCAAGAAACGAGGAAACAAAACATAGACACTCTAATCCTCAAAGACACTACCGCCAATCCAGCGCCATTGGGCCTGCTTGGCTTCGGGTTGACCACAGTGCTGCTGAATATCCACAATGCCGGACACTATGAGCTGAACTCCATGATTTTGGCCATGGGGATATTCTACGGCGGCATCGCCCAGATCATTGCAGGAATAATGGAATGGAAGAAGAACAACACCTTTGGAACTACCGCCTTCACATCATACGGCCTATTCTGGCTCTCATTGGTAGGCCTGCTATTTCTGCCTACGCTTGAACTTGCCCAGCCGACATCCAAGATAGCTTTTGCAGCCTACTTCTTCATGTGGGGGCTTTTCACCTTTGTTATGTTCCTGGGGACGCTGCGCATCAACAGAGCCCTGCAATTCGTCTTCCTCTCACTGACCATCCTGTTCTTCCTGCTTGCCGCCCGAGATTACCTGGGCAGCGCCACAATAGGAACGCTGGCAGGCTATGAAGGAATCATCTGCGGGCTGTCCGCAGTTTATGCCGGATTGGCCCAGGTACTAAACGAGGTCTACAAGAAAGTTGTTGCACCACTTGGCCCAGTATAAAGACAGTATAAAAAAATTTTTTATTCTATACTGCGAAAAAGATAAAATAGATAGACTGCCGATCTTCTGGCAATCTAGTCTAGCAGTCTATGCCGTCGCAAGGAGGGTGTTCCATTTCAGGCACTGGGTTTTCATGGAACTTGATTGTCTTCTCTGCCTCGAATGTTCCGGAGAACATCTCGTGGGCTTTGATGTCCTTGTAGAATATCTTGTGCATGGAAGCATCCGTTCCCCATGTGCCGTTGAATGAGTTCTTGGTCTCAAGGCCAATCAAGTGAGCTGGATTATTGCCCATGAGAGCAGCCACCTGGGCTGTATCCCTTCCCGCATCCTTGAGCTTCTTGAGGAGCTGCTCAGGAGTTATGGTGTGCGTGGTCTGTGCCATGTACTGGGCATATTCCTGTGGATAGTACAATGCCAGAAGCTGCAGGTAGTCCTGGTTTACAGGTATTGCCGGCTCCTGGGGATTGTAGGGCGTGGTCGAGGTAAAGAACGATGTTTGATCCTTCTCCATCTCATAAACGGCGAAAGATTCCTGGATCTTCGCGCCTATGCCGCCGTAAAACGCCTTGGAATTCAGGAACTTGGCGCCCATAAGAGGCGTGTCCTTGCTGGCATAAGTGAGCTTGGTATTTTCATATAGATTGAGCTGGGACTCGTTTCCACCGTTGACTGATGAAATATTTCTCAGCAACTTATCAGAATTCTGCGAGTAAGCATGCTCCTGATCAAGCTCGAAATCGCCATCACCTGCCATGTTGTTGAAGTACTCCAGAGCGATCTTCTTATCGACTATTGAGGTACTCACGTCGATTACACCGTTTCCGGATACCTTCTGTGCTTCACAAAACTGTTCGTACTGTACTGGCGGCACCAATGGTGGATTCGCCAATGCATTGCAGCAGCATAGCATTAAAATTGAAGCTACCGCTATTACTACTCCCTTCATTCTAATTCACCCCTATACTCCATTGAGTATACGAAGAATTTGCCTTTAAAGGATATAAACATATCGAAAGCTATGATCATATGAATATTAAAGGGAATGATGATAATCATAATAGAGGGGATGATATTGAAAAACAAACCAAACTTTGTAAAAATAATGCAAATAGTTTCAGCCTTAATCTGACAGAAACTACACATATAGTTACAAAATAATTTTGACGTTTATTCGCAAAGCTATTATTAATCATCATAGCAATAGTAATAATAAATTTGACTTTTTAATTTATAATGTAAAAATAAAAAGTCCAATTGATAATGGGATTTGCTAAAAGTAAATGCATAAGCTTTTAAGGTCACTGAACATATTAGTTTCAAAATAGATATTACTGTGAATAATAGAATATCGAGCGATGCATTCAAACCATTGATTGCATTCGATAAGCACATTGATATTTCCTAATGCCCAACGAGATTTCTATGATGAATGAATCCACCAGCAACAAGAAAAAATCTGAAATCTTTCCCCCATCCAACCGTCTCCTCTCCGAAAAAAGCCCCTACCTCCTCCAGCACGCCTCTAATCCCGTGCACTGGTACCCCTGGAGCGAAGAAGCCTTCGCAGCCGCGAAAAGTGAGGATAAGCCCGTCTTCCTCTCCGTGGGCTATTCCACCTGCCACTGGTGCCATGTCATGGCCCATGAGTCGTTTGAAGACCCGGGCGTAGCCCAGCTCATGAACCAGGCTTTCGTCTGCATAAAGGTGGACCGGGAGGAGCGGCCGGACATCGACCAGATTTACATGAGCGTGGCCCAGGCCATGACCGGGCGAGGCGGATGGCCTCTTACTATTATCATGACGCCGCAAAAAAAGCCCTTCTTCGCCGCCACTTACATTCCCAAGACCGGCCGCCACGGCCAGGCTGGAATGATGGAGATCATCCCCAGAATCCAGGAACTATGGGCCAAAAACAGAGACGAACTCTTGGGCTCCGCTGACAGGATTTTGGATTATCTCAAGCAAACACAAAGCCAGCCATCCGCCCAGGCGAAGGCCGCGAATTTAGATGCTGCATTTCTTGCCCGCGGGTACGCGGCCCTGGTCTCCATTTACGACCCCCAAAACGGTGGGTTTGGTACCTCCCCCAAGTTTCCCACACCACACAACCTTCTCTTCCTTCTGCGCTACTGGCACAGGACCGGGGACGAACATGCTCTGCAAATGGTAGAGACCACGCTGCAGGCCATGCGCACGGGTGGGATCTACGATCACGTGGGATTCGGATTTCATAGGTACTCGACGGATGGAGAGTGGCTTGTTCCCCATTTTGAGAAAATGCTATATGATCAGGCGCTGATGGCCATGGCCTGCATCGAATGCTACCAGGCCACAGGAAAGGAGGAGTACGCCAGAACAGCACACGAAATACTGGAGTACGTGCTGCGGGACATGACCGCTTCCAATGGTGGATTTTTTTCAGCTCAGGACGCAGACAGCGAGGGAGAAGAAGGCAAATTCTATGTCTGGACGGCAGAGGAGCTGAAAGAGACACTGGATAAGGAGGAATTCAGGCTATTCATCCGGCTCTTTGATGTGTACGAGAGCGGAAACTTCGAGAAAGGAGAAAACATCCTGCGCCAGAGGTCAACGCTCGGCGACGCCGCATCCGTCCTGAAGATAAGCGAGCAGGCTCTTTATGATCAGCAAGAGAAGATAAGAGCGAAGCTCTTTCTTGCCCGGGAGAAGAGAGTGCATCCACTTAAGGACGACAAGATTCTCACCGACTGGAATGGCTTGATGATTGCAGCTATGGCAAAAGCCACGCAGGCCCTGCCCGGGGCAAAGGGCGCAAAGTATCTGGCAGCCGCAAAAAAGGCAGCAGATTTTATCCTGAAAGAGATGCTGACATCCGAGGGCCGACTGCTACATCGCTACCGTGGAGAGGCTGGCATTTCTGCCAATCTGGATGATTATGCCTTTCTGATCTGGGGCCTCCTCGATCTTTACGAGACAATCTTTGATGCTAAGTACCTGAAAGCTGCTTTAGAGCTAAACCAAATCATGATGCAGCACTTCTGGGACAGGGATCAGGGCGGACTATTCTTTACTGCTGATGATGCAGAGAACCTGCTGCTGCGCAAAAAGGAGTTTTATGATGGAGCTATTCCCTCAGGAAATTCCGTTGCCATGCTTTGCCTTTTGCGGCTCATGCACCTCTCCGGACAGGTCGAACTGGAAGAGAAGGCCTGGGATCTGGCGCATAGCTTCGCCACGGCAGGTGGCCAACCCCCGGGCCATAGCATGCTACTCTGCTCTTTAGATTATGCTCTTGGTCCGGCATCTGAAATCGCTCTGCTGGGAAGTTTGCAGGATACCGGCATTATTGAGATGCTGCAAGCTATAAAATCGCGCTATCTGCCGAACATTTCTATATTGCTGTTATGCGGTGAAGAGATAAGAGAGATTGCGCCATTCACAAAGAATTTACCCCAAACAAAGGGGAAAATTGCGGCCTACGTCTGCACTGATCATGTCTGCAGTCTTCCCGTTACGAGTGCAAAAGAAATGATGAGACTAATCGCGTAGACCTCTCCTTTGAGACAGGAAATCTAGTCGATAACGATAAATACTACCAGCTAGGTAGTTAGGCCCAGAGGAGATCCAAATTTCTGAGAATGAAATGGCATCCGATCCAGACAAGCACCGTAGTCTAAGCAAATACCGTAGGGTATCCTACGCAGAAAAAACAACAAATAGGTCTATTTTCTCACACGCAAGTTATGCGGTGATGCTTTAATGAACAAACGACGGGAGCACATTCCTAAAAAGGATATCATGTACACTTTGAAGGAAGATGACTCACAATATATTGTAAATGAGAGTTACTTTTACAAGACAGAGCCGTACTATACCATAGTCAAGAACGAGAACGAAGGCATCAAGACCACGCCCAGCAGCAGCGATGTGCTGGATGCCTATATCGTTCCTATCTGCCTGGAAAAGGCGAAGCTGGCAGGTATCCCTATCTGCGACTGGGTAATATCCAACCAGTATGTATCACTCCCCGCTATAGTCTACGGCTTGAACTACTTCTCCACGCCCTCCGACCACTTCTTGATCAGTGACCTGGAAGAGGCGAAGAAGGTCATCAAACATGTCACCAATCATGGCAGGTATCCTTTCTGCTATCAGAAGATGAGTGACACCTCAACCATAGCGAAATGCGTATCCATCTTCGGCAAAACCATTAATTGCTGCGAAAAAGCGAAGTCACTGGCGGAGAAGATCTATGAGGTCTTCAGGCTGCCGTTGGTGGAGATACTGCTGGTCAAGGATGAGTCGGGCTGCCGGCTATCCTCACTGGCTCCCGTGAAATATTCGCAATTATCTAAGGATGAAACGGAAATGTTGCAGGACCTTCTAGATAAGAGGGTGAAACGCTTTGAGTAAACTAGGCATCTTCGTCAATCGACAGACGTTAAGCAGCTCTGAACAGCTCACGGCCGTGGTAAAATGCCGGGACGTGGCTGAGAGCATGGGCCACACCGCCGAGTTCATATTCCCCGTGGACATCAAAAAAATACCCAGACTGGATGCGCTCTTCATTCGCGCCAACACCGATCCCATGAACATCACCTATGTGGCGGCCAGGATGGCAGAAATGTACGGCATACCGGTGATAGACGATCCCGGCTCCATCCAGATATGTGCCGACAAAATCAACATGTACATGCATCTCATGAAGAAGAATGTCTCCATGCCCAGGACTCGGTTTCTGAAGAAGAAAGAACTGGACGAAAGTTTGGCCGCACAGCTCTTTGAGGAGCTGGGCACGCCCCTGGTGCTAAAAGAGCCATCCACGTCATTCTCAGTCAGGGTGGAGAAGGTCTCATCCGTAAGCGAGCTATTGAAAATCGCCAGGAGATTCTTCAAGCTCTCCGACTGGATTGTGGTGCAGGAGTACATCGAGAGCAGGTTTGACTGGAGAGTCGGCGTCATCAACGGGCAGCTACTCTATGCCTGTCGTTACATCATCCCCTCGGAGACTTTCAAGATCCAGGCCTCTGTAAACGGCCACATCGTCTACTGTGATGTGGAAAGCGTGCCTGCCGATCAGGTTCCGCCTGAGGTTATTGAGCTGGGACGCGATGCAGGCAATGCCATTGGCAAAGGAATGTATGGTGTGGACATCAAAGAGAGCAACGGAAAGCTCTACGTTATTGAGGTAAATGATAACCCTTCCCTGGATGGAGGTGAGGATGCCCATTATCCGGACATGTTCCAGAAGATCATCTCCTATCTGATGACCGGAGACGTATGCCGCTATGCCGATGAGATTTCCAATGAGGCTCTAGGTCCGCATGGCTTTGAGGGTGAGTACGGCCTGGGAGCCGCCGCAGGCATATCCTATCCACCTGCCCTGGCAGAAAAAGCTGTCTGCTCTTACAAGATTGATTTCTCGGAGAGATGATATTCCAATGGAAGATTACCTGAGTGAAGCAATAAGCCGGGCCTGTAGCGTTTGCCATCTGGATGGAGGTTGCTGCTTTGAAGCAAGACCCCCCTTAAGCCAGGAGAGAATAGACATACTGCAAAAAAACGGCGTATCTGAGGACGCGGTGGAGTTTGCCGGGTACAAAAGGCTACGCCTGAAGCAGGATGGATTTTGCGTTCTCTTTCATAATGGAAAATGCAGCATCCACTCCGTCAAGCCCGAGACCTGTATTGCCGGACCCTTTACCTTTGATATCAAGGACAACGTCCTGCAGATCTTCCTTAAAAGAGAGAGCATCTGCCCAATGGTCCGATTTCTCAAGTCCAATCGAAAAGCTTACGACGGGCTGTTCGAGACCTCTGTGGAGAATATCATGCATCTGGTAAAGAGCATTCCCGCCGCAGAGATGGCGGAGATCTTGAAGATCGAGGAGCCAGAGACGGATCTTGTGGCAGAGATTCGGCTTTCCGACTGAAGTCATGAAAAAAGCAATGCACGAGGCACTTGCAGCGGCATCGCCCATAGGAACGGAGCACGAATACTCCATAAACGATAAAAACCACCGGCCGCTGGCCATCTCGGACCTGATAATCGAGAGAATAAGCGGAAAGATACAGCATGAGGTGGCTTTCGGTGGGATACTGGTCTCCAAGGAGCTGCAAAAGCATGCCATCGAATTGATCCCGGCAAGACCGGGGAGCCTGGGCTTTTTGGAAAACAATCTTTACCAGGGTCTATCTGAGCTTTACCGGGCCACTAATCATGAGTACGGCTTTATGGGTTTGGGAATGCATCCGCTGCTCAAATTGGATGAGACGACCTACTGGGATCATGACGAGCAGGAGTATTATCAGGTATACGATCGGCTGTTCAATATCAAGCAGCACGGCTGGCTGAATATCCAGGCTCTGCAGATCAACATTCCCTACGCAGGCAAGGAGGAGCTATCAGCTATGTTCAACAAGATTCGCTCGCTCATGCCTTATCTTGTCGCCGTATCGGCCTCTTCGCCCATGGTAGAGGGAAAGCTCACCCCTTACATGGACAGCAGGCTGGTCTATTACCGGAAAAACCAGGCGGCCATACCTGAGATTTGCCATGACATACTTCCGGAAAAGCTGCATAGCTGGGACGATTATGTGAAGATCAACCGACAGATCTACTCTGAGCTGAAGAGATGCGAGGCGGAGATTCTCTGCAGAGAGTGGGTCAATTCCAGAGGCGTTATTGTTCGCTTCACAAGAAAGTGCCTGGAGGTCAAAGCCATAGACGAGCAGGAATGCCTGCATTCGGACATGGCATTCTCGGCATTTTTGCTGGCGCTGCTTCGATCCGATCTGGAGCTAGAGGAAGATGAAAGCAGTCTTCTGGCCATGCTGGAAGATGCTATGCGCTGTGGCGTAGCGGCAATGAGACCGGAGCTGGAGAAACTGCTCGCCCAGGCGGAAGAGAGCGCAACCATTGAAGAGAAACGATATCTGCCCCTTGTGGCAAAAAGGATCGAGCAGGGCAGCCTGGCTGAGATCATGGTGCAAAGGCTGAAGGAAGAGACGGATGGCAGGATCGAACCGATACTAGAGCAGATGCAATGGTGCCTCAAGGAGAACAGGCCCTATTTTGCCGAGACGGGACGATGCGGATAACGTATCGGGATTGGAAATAAAATATCTTTAAGGACAAAAGATAAGGGAAAAAGAAAAATAAGGTTTTTTATCTCCCTACCTCCTCGTCCAGACCGATCCGCCAAAGCCTCCGGTCTTGGAAATGGCCGAAAATTTGTTATTGGACGCGATCTGAAGGACCAGATTGCCGTTCTGCATTACGCTTCCTTTGGGAACGTCTGTCCATTCTGCGTTGATCTTATTGCCGCTCATGCTGCCGCGCATGACATTAGACCAGTTCGGAGCATTGGGATCCAGCTCACCATACCACCAAACGGTATTTCCCAACTGGCGAACATAGTAAATGCCGCCGTCATCGCAGTTCCAGACACCGGTCAGATCTATCAAAGCCGGCGTGCTTCCGGGAATCGTTCCACCGGGACCCATGTCACCAGGACCAACGCCACCAGGCCCCGTGTTACCTGGACCAACGCCGCCGGGTGTTATACCGCCGGGAGTCGGACCGCCTGGCGTTGTGCCCCCTGGCGCCTGGGCCTTCTGGAGAGTGTAGCTGGCCAGGTAATTGCTTCTGCCGCTATTGTCCTTGAAACGAACGTAAGAGTCCACTTTAAGTCGATTGCCAGCTGGCATTATGACCAGAGTGGTCTGCGAAAAGTCGGTAGCAAAGACAGCGATCAGGGTATCAGCACCAGTGAGAATGTTAGAGGAGACGCCGGAAGCAAATGGCTGAGCCTGCATAGTCCCCCAATCACAATCATTGGGATGGCACTTGCCCCAGGCATGCACATTGGCGTTGGCGCCCATGACTGCAATATCTAAATTAGTGATACCTCTGGTATTGGTATCCACATTTGTCCAGGAACCGGCAAATTGGGCCATGCTGGCAAGACCGCCAGTGGCAGTCAATAAAAGCAGCAGAACTGCTGCCAGGCAAGGATAGAGTAATCTCATATTTTGACCTCTAAGATGTTTTAACATTTTATTTGATCAATTATCTCCGATCTTCCTCATAATAGGAAGAACTTCCAGCTTATTGTACTTTTGCAGCGGCGAAACTTCTGCTATCAAGCCAGTAGCACTTATGGAAGAACTCTTCTGGAAGACACCACTGAACCCATAGTTGCTTCTGCCGCTGTTATCCGTGAAGCGAGTGTATGACTGCACAGATAGCCTGCTACCCTGGGGACTGATGAAGAGAGTAGTCTCTTTGAAACCTTCATAGAATATCGCCATCAGCGCCTGCGCCTGGCTGACGGGATCGGAGGAGACATCAGGAGCGAAGGAGAAGGCATTGACACTTCCCCAGTCGCAGTCGGTGGGATGGCACTTGCCCCAGGCATGCACATTGGCGGATGCGCCGGAGATAGCAATGCTCAATTTGGTTATTCCCCCTGTGTTCGGATCAACGTTGCTCCAGTCACCGGCAAATTGGGCCAGGCTGGCGGTACAGGTGGACAGCGAAATCAATAACATCAGACATGCTGTCACTAAAGACAGGATAATTTTCATATTCCAACCTCACACAAAATCCTTATAATTAGTTACTCGTTATTAGTATAAATTATTTTGGCATATATCGAGAGAAGCTTTCAAGAGATCGTAGTCGCTTGGCCATCGGAATGTCTGATGGATGCATGCGTGATAACCGGAAATTGCTGGTACGTAGGCCACGAATGTGCCAAATACTTATTTTGCACCAGCCGCAGTCTTGCAGCATCCTAGTTGTCCGGGATTCTCAAGCCTGCCACATCTCCAGAGTGGTATCTCTCCAGCCGTTGATCTTCAGAAATGGCGCAGCTCTCTTAATCCGGATGCCCATTGCCGCCAGCTCTGCTCTGGCAACAATTCGCTGCTTTTTGCGAAAAGCAACAATTTTTTGCGCGCTCCTGGGCCCGATGCCCGGCACTCTCAGCAGCTCCCTTAATGTTGCCGTATTCGGATCCAGGGTTTCGTCCATAAACTCTCTGGCAATGGCCATCTTGGGATCGGCATTTGAAAGAAATCCATTCTCGTTAAAGGCATGGCAAATCTCCCCAGGCAGATAGTGGTACACCCGAAAGAGCCAGTCCATCTGATAGAGGCGGTGCTCCCGCCAGAGCGGCTGAGCATCTCTGTTCTCAAAGGGTGTGCCCCGCTGGGGAGAAAAAGCGCTGTAGTAGGCCCTCTTTATTCCAATCTCCGTGTACTCATAAAGGACCCTCTTGAAGATCTCCTCATCGCTCTCACAAGATGCGCCCACCACAAGCTGGGTGGTCTGGCCGGCAGGCAGAATGGTGTTGGTGTTCTTGCCTGCAGCGGATAAAATATCACGGATATATCTTTGCCTTTGCAGGATATCGTTCTCGTAGTTCTTGGTGGCACATATCTCGCTCATGTGCGAGGCAGATGCCGCTTCCAAATTTATGCTGACCCGGTCTGCCAGCTTCGCGGCTTCCTGGATGTGATCCCGAGAGGAGCCGGGCAGGACCTTGAGATGAATGTATCCAGAAAAGGCGAATTTTTGGCGCAGGAGCCGCGCTGTCTCAACCATCTTCTCCGTGACAAGATCCTCATCCCGGCCTGAGCCTGAGGAGAGAAAAAGCCCTTCAATATAATTCGACCGGTAAAGAGAAATGGTGATCCTGGCCAGCTCTTCCGGGGAATAGGAGAAAGCTCTGGATTTGCGGCTGCAGTTTTCAGCATTGGTGCAGTAGCTGCACTGATGGGTGCAGTGGTTGGTGTAAAGGGTCTTGAAGAGGCTGACGCATCTGCCGTCCCTGGTGAAAGCATGGCAAATTCCGGGCAGGGGCTCCTCACGCAGTGAGAATGTGGACGCGCAGACGTCATGACGCGTGCCTTCTCCCAGAATGCGTAGTTTTCCGGCATCCATGTCCGCCACAGCCGGGCTTTGAGCAGGACCCACTGAGTCGAATCTGCATTCTTCTGCCAGATGGGCAATCTTCTCCAGGGTGACCATTGGGTTAACAGCAGCTTATGGATTTATAACCGATATGCATGCGGTGCGAAAGTAATATCTTCGAAATCCTTTTCATGTATCAAGCAAAATTGATGATGAAATTGTTCCGGCGGAGGGAAATGATTGTCAGAAGATGTCTTCAAGATGCCCCGTATGGGAAAAGCGGAATACGACCGGCTGGTAAAGGAGCAATATGTCTGCCGTATTGCTTTCAAAGGAAAGGAGCATCCTTACATTGCCCCATTTATTTATGTGTTTGATGGGCGGTTCATGTATTTTCTGTCCACCAACTACGGCAAAAAGATGCAGTACTTCCGGGACAATCCCTTCGTGACAGTGGAGATAGAACACTATTCTCCCGATCTTTCCGTCTTTCGCTTCGTGGCCCTGCCCGGGCGGCTGGTGCAGGTGGAAGATGCCGGGAAAAAAAGGCTGGTGCGAGAGATGTTCGTGCACCTGATTAAGAGCAAGGCTCTCTCTCCCAATGTCCTCTCCGCTCTGGGCCATTCGCCGCAAGAGCCGGTGGAGGTCCTGCTGCAAGGGGAGAGGAGCGATGTATGGAAGCTGGTGGACGTCAAGGTCGACGAGATCTTGGGGCTGAAGAGCCAGAGCCTTTAGCCCGAGGCCAAACTGTTTTATCCCCCTCCAATTCTAAAAGCTCACCTTGGCCTTTTTTTCATAGAAAGCCATTAAAGCCAGAAGTACGGAATTGGTAGCTTGCAAAGGACCTCAAATGTCTCTCTTTCACATAACCCGTCAATCGGACATCCCATTGGTGGGATGTATCTACTTCGGCATTATCGACCGGGGCAGCAACCTGCTGCAGATCAGGCCGAGCTGCGGCTGCAACCTGAGTTGCCCCTTCTGCTCGGTAGACGCCGGACCTCACTCCCGCTCGCGCGTCACAGACTACCAGGTGGAGCAGGACTATCTGATGGAAGCGGTGGAGGAGATCGCCCCCTTCAAAGGACCGGGGGTGGAGTGCCACATCGATTCGACCGGCGAGCCCATGCTTTATCCGGATATTGTGCCGTTGGTAGCACGGCTCAAGGCCATAAAAGAGGTCAGCGTCGTCTCCATGCAGAGCAACGGCACCTTGCTTGATGAAGAGCGAATCGCAGCCCTGGAAGAGGCTGGCCTGGACCGAATCAACCTCTCCATTCATTCACTGCAGCCGGAGAGGGCCGCCTTCCTGGCGGGCATGCCCGGATATGACATCGAAAAGATAAAGCAGGCGGCAAAAAGCATTGCCCAGAGCAAGATCGACCTTTTGATCGCGCCGGTCTTAATTCCGGGCATCAATGACGGGGATATGCCTGAGCTGATCCGCTTCGCTCAGGAGATCGGCGCGGGAAAGAGGTGGCCTCCCTTAGGCATTCAGAAATTCGAGCACTACCGTCTGGGCCGCAGTCCAGGCAAGGTCAAGGCCCAGAACTGGTGGCAATTTTACAATCGCAGCATGGCAGAATGGGAGAAGCAGTTCTCCATACCGCTACGCCTCAAGGCCCAGGACTTCAAGATTGAGAGGCGGCCCACCATCCCTACAGTCTTTGAGAAGAAGGAGAAGACCTGGGTCGAGATCAAAGCTCCCGGCTGGGTGAGCGGTGAACAATTGGGGGTCGCGAAAAACCGGGTGGTTTCGGTGGTGGACTGCCCCATCAAGCAGGGCAGCGTGCGGGTGCAGATAGTGAGCAACAAGCACAACATCTACGTGGCGGTGCCGTGCTAAACATTGTCTAATGCGAAATACCGCTAAGTCTAAATGTCCCTTGACATTCGCGACAGCCGGTTGATCATCCATTTGGTGAGAAATCCCGTCAAGAAGCAGATGAACATGATGGAAAACTCCCTGCTCTGAGAGCTGCCGTCCATGGCGATAAAGCCGGAGCTGACGAAGAGATAGGCCATGTAGCCGAAGACCATGGCCAGCAGCGGGATGGCCATGTACCAGAGTCTCTTGTAGCGCGATGCCATGCCGTAGCGGCGCAGGTCGTCGGCAATGCCCGTCAGTATCTGGGCCGATGAGCCCAGGCCCGCGAAGAACGATGACCAGAGGGGCACGCCCAGAACGCTCACCTCAGAGAATCTGGTGATCAAGAAGCTGAAGATAATAACGGCCAAAGATGCGAAGATCACTGCGTAGAGGCCGTAGAGCTTGAAGAAGTAAGAGAGAGTCCTCAGGCTGTGAAATCGAGAGCCTTTGATCTTGATCTTGGAATCATTGATGGCTGAAGTAAGCTCGTACTTGGCCCGATCGCAGTAGAGGTATGACTCGGAGAGGTTCTCTTTGTTGAACTCCTTAAGGGCCAGGACGTAAAAGTCATAGCTGTCTTTTATATCGATGGAGCTTCGGTGGGCAGCCTGAAGCATGCGGTCCAGCCTCTTGAGGTCTACTTCCACCTCAGAGCATGATTGCGGGATAGAGCAGGCTTTAGAGTCAGTGTCCACAACTAAATTAGTAACTAGATTAATATAAATAGTTTTCGTGCAGGATAAAACTTGCCTAACATATTAAAAATAATTTTCGTTAATTTGAATTTTTGACTGCATGAGAATAATCCTGATATATCCCGGATGGACTTTTCAGGGCACATAAAATATGAAAATAATTACCATCGGATCATACCAGCGCCACCCTCCTCGCGGCTCTTATCTGGCGAAGAAGCTTCTCCTTAAGCGAGCCTCTGTGCCTTCTATTGGCAGAGGACACCATGGTATACTCGGGCATTGCTATCTGATGAATCTCTTCTATCATGCTCTCGGCAATGCTGCAACATTCGTCCATACCGCGATCCAGGGTAAAGCGGTTTTCTTTAATAACTTCTTTCATATGTTCAGATAATTCGTCTTAATTAATAAATTTTTCCATCGTTAAAAATACCTGCGGTCTTCAACATTTTTTCTGAAAATCAATCGGTTCCGGGTCCGACCATGCTCTTTTACCCCATGCCGGTACAAGCTCCCGGGCGACAGGCCGTCATGTTTTAAATACTCTGTGGAATAATTATATGCTATGCTTGATGATCAGATCTTCTGTCCTACCTGTGGTGCCGATACGGAGCATTCAATGATAAAATCCGGACAGGAGAACCTAGTACGTTGTGAAGAATGCGGTACGGTTCACTGCGTTCAGATAGAGCGCGAGAGGCTGGTCAATCTTAAAGTCGTTGTGAGCGACGACGAGCATTCTTCGCCATACTACATCAAAATCCCGGCCAAAGAGATGCTACACGTGGGAGATGAGCTTTTGGTGGACGATCCTGCCAAAGATGTGGTCATGACAGAGATTGCATCTCTGGAGACAGATCGCAGGGTCCGCAGCGCTCCTGCCGAGATGGTAAAGACCGTCTGGGCCCGGGCCACAGACGAGGTGCCCCTCAAGATCTCCGTTTATCGAAACGGCAAGACTCATTCGCTCAAGATTATCGTTGCCGGAGATGAGGCCTTTGAGGTTGGAGAAGCCAGAAAAGTAGAGGGGTTCAAATTTGTCATTGTTAAGATGAAGCTGCGCGGCGAGGGCTTTGCTGATGTGGCGCAGGCCAAAGACATACAACGGGTGTGGGGTCGAGAGCTTTGAACAGAGAACAGCTCCTGGGCAGCCTGGAGGGCTACGTAAAGGAGTCTGTCATAACAGCCATGTCCCGCATTCCCAGAGAACTCTTCCTACCTGTTGCCCTCAAAAGCCGGGCCTACGACGACACGCCCCTTCCCATAGGACAGAGCCAGACCATCTCCGCCCCCCACATGGTGGCCATAATGTGCGATCTTCTTGATCTTAAGCCGGGGATGACCGTTCTGGAAGTAGGAGGAGGGAGCGGCTATCATGCCGCAGTGATGGCTGCCATGATAGGCCCCGATGGAATGGTATATTAGGTAGAGCGCAGGCGGCAGCTGGTGGCTGCGGCAAAGAGGAATCTGGAAAAAGCCGGCGTAACAAGTGTAACCATGATCGAAGCCGACGGCAGCCTCGGCCTGCCCGAGCATGCGCCTTACGATCGCATAAGCGTGGCTGCGACCGCTCCCAGGGTGCCCGAGCCGCTCAAGCAGCAGCTGCGGGTGGGCGGCAAGATGGTCATTCCCGTGGGCCGGGACTATCAGGACCTCTATCTGGTGACAAGGAAGAACGGATTTTGTGTGGAGGAGAAGATGGGCGTGATCTTCGTTCCGCTCATTGGAGAAGAGGGTTTCAAAGAGCAGATCTAATATATTTGCGGCGACTATGATCCTTTTGAGATGAAGCCCTTAGCAATCATAATCATGGACGGCTTCGGCATAAGCCCGGTAGTTGAGGGCAATGCAGTTGCCTGGGCAGATAAGCCCAACCTGGATCGATTCTGGAAAAATTACCCTACGACAACTCTCGCCGCTTCTGGCCTGGCTGTTGGGCTGCCGCGCGGCCAGATGGGAAATTCCGAGGTTGGCCACCTCAACATAGGTGGCGGCAGAATCGTCTACCAGGACTATACCAGAATCAGTCTGGCCGTCGAAGAGGGGACCTTTGCTGGGAATGAAGTTTTGCTGCGGTCAATGCAAAAAGCAAAAGGCTCCAGGCTACATCTGATCGGCCTGCTCTCAGACGGCGGTGTGCACAGTCACAACACCCACCTTTATGCCCTTCTGGAGATGGCCAGGAAGATGGGTCTGGAGAATGTTTATGTGCATGTCGTTTTGGACGGCAGAGATGTGCCCCCCAGAAGCGCACTCACCTATTTGCGGGAATTGGAGGAGAAGCTGCGGCAGATCGGCACGGGCAAAGTGGCTACCGTCTCGGGTCGCTACTACACGATGGACAGAGACAAACGCTGGGATAGGGTGGAGAAAGCCTATCGCTGCCTTACCAACGGAGAGGGATTGCGCGCCAAAACGGCCCTGGAAGCAGTAGAAAACGGCTACCTGCGAGGCGAGAATGACGAATTTCTCCTGCCTACCCTGGTCGACGAAAAGGGGCTGGTCCAAGACGGGGACAGCATCATATTCTTCAATTTCCGGCCGGACAGGGCCCGCGAGATCACCAGGGCCTTCGTGGATAAGGATTTTCAGGGCTTTGCCCCAAAGCCGATCAGGGTTTTCTACACCTGCATGACCCAGTACGACGCCACATTGAAGGTGCCCGTTGCTTTCCCGGCGCAAGACCTGGACGACACTCTTGGCGAGACCATTGGCCGAGCCGGCCTCCAACAGCTACGCATAGCCGAGACTGAGAAATATGCTCATGTGACTTACTTCTTTAACGGCGGAAAGGAAGAGCCCAATCCCGGAGAAGACAGATGCCTCATACCTTCTCCAAAAGTTGCCACCTACGACCTGATGCCGGAGATGAGCGCCCTATTGGTCAGGGATGAGGTGATAAGGCGCATCGATTGCGGCCAGTACGACCTAATAGTTCTCAATTTTGCCAATCCCGATATGGTGGGCCACACCGGCATATTCGAGGCTGCCGTGAAAGCAGTCGAGGTGGTGGACGGCTGCGTGGGAGCAGTTGTCGATGAGATTCTCAAGAAAGGGGGCAGCGTGCTGCTCACTGCTGATCACGGCAATGCAGAGAAGATGATCGATCAGACAACCGGCCAGCCGCATACGGCTCACACCACCAATCCGGTTCCCTTCACATTGATAATAAATGACGGCCAGGAGCGCAGCCTGCGGGGTGACGGCATTTTAGCAGATATTGCGCCCACGGCACTACAGCTTATGCATATACCCCAGCCGAAAGCGATGGGCGGAAAGAGCCTCATTAGATCCTTCAATTTTAAATAATATGTGGAGTGAATTTTCTTGTCAATAGAGAATCCTTCGGTAAAGAATTCCAAGGCCCGTTCCCTTCCCGGCGCACAATCTAATACCGAAAGAGGAAAACAGGATTATATTGATGCCTTGAGAGGGATCGCGGCGCTCAGCATATTTTTCTACCACATATATGGAACGATTGGCCCACTCACGAATTGGGCATATCCAATAAAGATCCTTCCTGAGAGGTTTATCGGTTTGGCTCTTGCGGGAATACCATTATTTTTCATCATCAGCGCTTTCACGTTATACTTATCTCTGGAAAAGAAAGACGGCGAGAAGAGGAAGTCTCTCAAGTTCTATATTCGTAGATTCTTCAGAATAGCCCCACTTTTTTATGTTTTACTGATCTTTGTAGTGCTCGATAGCTTAATCACACAAAAAGGGGTCCCTTCCTGGCCTGATATCCTGGCCAATATCAGCTTCACCTTCAATCTGATTCCGCAATATTCAATCAGCCTTTTTCAGGGCGGCTGGACTGTGGGGGTCGAGATGCTCTTTTACCTGGTATTGCCTTTGATATTTATCAAAGTAAATAATATCTGGCGATCTATTCTACTATTTATCGGCATATGCTGGCTCTCTAAAGAAATCAGACAGTTGATGGGCACAATCATCGGAGAGAATATCATGATATCAACTAACTATGATTATTACAATTTTTCCCACTGGGCATATATATTTCCTGTTGGAATTATTTGTTATCTAATTTATAAATCACATTTGCCCCGGATAAAAAGCCAATATAGAGCGCCCGCCGCTTTTTGTATGCTTTTATTATCGTTTATCATATTATTTGTATTTATAGATAACATGCCCCTGGCTATGACGTTATACAATCTGTATGAACCCCTAACAAGACTGACGGCATTGCTAACAATGAGTCCGATAGCAATCGTTTTATTGATTCTCTCTCTTTCTTTAACTCCCAACCGGTTTATTGTGAATAGATTCACCCGGTTCTTTGGAGCGATAAGCTACAGCCTATATCTAATTCATCCGTTTATAATAGAGCCGCTGAAACCGGCGTATGGCTACATCTATGACCATACCATTTACTCAACCGACCTCAGCTTGATTTTATGCGTGCTCCTGACTCTTCTGATAGTGACCCCTGTTTCCTTGCTGACATACCACCTGATTGAGAGCCCTGGAATCAGATTAGGAAAAAAGGTCATCGCTAAGATTGGTTGATTGGCATCTCACAAAAGCATTTAATACGCCGTCGAGCCTTATTATGCCTGATTTTAAGAAGGAATGCATGATGCAGGAAATTATCCCCTCGCCCGATACCAACTATCTAATGAATCTGCTGAAAAAAATCATCAGTTTTAAGACCGTCGCACCTCCTGGCAGCAATTACCAGGATATAGTGGACTGGCTCGTTCCCATCTTTCGGGATATGGGCTTTGCCACGCAAAAGATGGTCATGCCCGAGGATGTCTTCGCAGCAAAATGCTGTGACTCGCGGCTGGTGGGCGATCGCGTCAATTTGCGCGCCGACCTCTCTGTGGGAGCGGAAAAGACGCTGGTGATCTATGCTCATCTCGATGTGGTTCCGGCTGAAGGAGACTGGGATAGCGATCCCTTCCAGGCGGTGGCGAAGAACGGAAGGGTCTATGGGCGGGGGGTCTCCGATTGCAAGGGATCGATCGCGGCCTTAATTGCTGCACTCAAGACGCTCCTGGAGAGCGGCAAGCCGAAGTACAATCTCTCTGTTCTCTTAACAACGGACGAAGAGGTGGGCGGCTACTCCGGCCTGTGCTATCTCACCGATTTGGGACAGGTTAAGGGAGATCTGATGCTCTGCATGGACGGCTTTTCCGATGATGTGACGATCGGCAGCAACGGCATCATACACTGGGATGTGGTAGTGCATGGCAGGTCCTGGCATAGTGGTTCCAGTTTCCTGGGGATAAATGCCGTAGAGAGATCCATACCCGTCATGAACGCGCTCATGGATCTAAAGAAGGTAGTTCAGGCCAGACTATCACTTCTGCCCGCCAGCTCCGCCCTGGAAGCCATTGGCAAGAAGAACCTCATGCCCATCCTCAATATTACTATGATCAACGGGGGCATAAAGGAGAACATAGTGCCGGACAGGTGCAATCTGCGCGGCGACCGGCGGGTGATACCGGAAGAGAGCATGGAAGAAGCCATGGCAGAGATAGAGAGGACCCTAAAACCTCTGGATGTCGACTTCGATCTAAAGTTCTATCCCGGCTATCCGCCTATGAGCGTGAATCCGGACCACCCCTGGGTCTCCGAGGTAAGGGAAGCGGTGCAAAGAGGCATGGGCTTCTTCCCCCGACTTTCCGGAGCGCAGGGCAGCCTGGATCAGGCCTATGCCACAGAGAAGACAGGCATTCCCACCTGCGTCTTTGGGGTGGGCAGGCAACTGGAGAGCAATATCCATGGCCTGAACGAGAATGTGCGCATAGCAGACCTGAACGGATTCGCGAAATTCCTGATTGAACTCCTGCGAGCCTGAAGCAATATGAAAGTGATATCCGTCGTAGGAACCAAGAAGACGGGCAAGACCACGTTGGTCGCCGCCCTGGTCGCAACTCTAGCCAAATACGGCAAGGTTGGCACGATCAAGAACATGGCAGGACACGAAGTGGACCGGGGCGACACCAAGCGCCACTATGATGCCGGAGCAGATGTGGTGATTGGTCTGGGAGAAGCACGCCTCAAGGTGACGCGCGAACGAGGAAACCTTGATTCTGCCCTTGCTGAACTAAAGAGGGATGGGGTTGACTACGCTGTGGTGGAGGGCTTCAAGCACAGCACTCTACCCAAGATCGTCATGGGCGATATTGAGGTCACGAATGTTGTGCGAAGGGTGAGGCTTGCAGAGGTGGATGAGGCGCTGGTGAAAGAGCTGGCGGAGATGGTCAGGGGGACGGAGGACTACAAAGCTGAGAAATGAGATGCAAAAGGAAAAGAATCAGGTTTGCGTATTGAGCCGGGAAGCTTTCGGACCCCGGGCAGAAAACTTAAACATGAGAAGCTACATCCAGCATTTCGTAGGAGATGAATTCAAATGGCTGATTGCGAACTATGTACCCGTGCACGACCACTGCTCTTTCCCATAAAAGCCCCTGTCCACAACCTCACTTACCCCGAGGGCGCATACAAGGGCGTATGCGACATCTGCCTGGATAACCTGGAGAAAGGCTGGCAGGAGCGCTTCGGAACAAAGCCCGAAGTTAAAAAATAAGATATCATTTCAAAAACATTTTTCGCACAATCGCACAGGGCTTGCGCTTTAGCTTTGGCTCTGGCGCAGGATGAGAGACCATGAGGATGCAAAGAGAGGAAAAGATCGTAGTAGTATTGCTCCTCATGGCACTGGGATCTCTGGCTGTGGCTTTCTGGGCCTTTGGACCTGAAGAAGACGGGCAGGATAGTCCTTCTGATTTCGTGTCCCAAAAGGATACCGCCATTTCCGTGCAAGGACTGATCCTGGAGATTAAGCCCACCAAGAGCGGCGGCAACCTGATCCTCAAACTGGACTCGACGATGCTTCCGATATTCATTCCTGCCAAGTCAGGCGCGAAGGAGCTTCAATCCCGGATTAAAGTCGGCGATCGGGTAAAGATCAGAGGAAGCGTCTCAACTTTTAATGGCAACGAAGAGTTGGAGGTATCCAGGCAGGCAGATGTCCAGGTGCTGACGGCATGAAAATCATCACTTTGCTTACCGACTTCGGCTCCTTTTACCCGGCTCAGATGAAGGGAGTAATCCTCTCCAGGCTTGCAGATAAAGCCCAGGATATCACCTTCGTGGACATCGCCCATGACATCCCGCCCCAGGATGTGCGCGCCGGTGCCTTCGCCCTGCTCTCCACCGTCCGCTACTTTCCCCACGGCACCATCCACATCTGTGTGGTCGATCCCGGCGTGGGCACGGACAGGCTGGGTCTGGTGGTGGAGAGCGGCGGGCAGATCTTCGTGGGACCGGACAACGGCCTGCTCCTGCCGGCAGCACGAAGCCTTGGCAAGCCGGGAAATTTCCCCCTGGCCTACAGTATTGCCATTTCTCACGAGGCCCTGGGTCCGGGCCAGGGCCCGCTCTCTGATACCTTCCACGGTCGGGACGTATTCGCACCGGTAGCCGCCATGCTGGCCTCAGGCAAAAGTCCCGCGAGCATGGGCCCTCGTGTCCGGCCCAAAGATCTGAATTTTGGAGAAGCAAAGAAGACGGATAAGGGAATCGAAGCCAATGTCATCTATGTGGATCATTTCGGCAACCTTATTTTAAATATGCGAAAGCTTCCGGCCTTCCCCGTGAGCCTGAAAGGGATCAAGCTGAAAGCTTGCAGGACCTATGCCCAGGCACGCCGGATCGAACCGCTTATAACCTTAGGCAGCCATGGCTTTGCAGAAATTGCGGTCAACCAGGGAAATGCCGCCGAGGCGTTCCGCCTCAAGGCGGGAGACCGCATCGATCTGGAGGAGATTTGAGTTGTTTGGAATTGAGTTTGTGCCCGATGAATCGGTCTTGAAGATCGGCTATATGGCAAAGCTGGCAGAAGATGCCGGATTTAAGAATATCTGGATCACAGATCATTATAATAACCGGGATGTTTGGACCACTTTAGCAGTGCTCTCCATGATGACCAACAAGATCTCGCTGGGCACGGGCGTCACCAATCCATACACCAGAAATGCGGCCATTATCGCCTCGTCCATCGCCTCCATAAACGAGCTGTCCGGCGGGAGGGCCATCCTGGGCATAGGCCCGGGGGATAAAGCTACCTTCGAGAAGATGGGTATCGACTGGGACAAGCCACTCACCCGCGTCAAGGAATCAGTTCAGGCCATTAGGGCTTTCCTGGCCCGCGAGCAGGTTAACCAGTCAGGCTTCAAAGGCGCGCAGATGGCCTTTGCCACCAGCAAAATCCCCATCTACATCGGCGCTCAGGGGCCGAAGATGCTGGAGCTGTCCGGCGCCATAGCGGACGGCGTGCTCATCAATGCCTCTCATCCCGATGACTTCAAGTTCGCCGTGCCCATGATCAGGCAGGGAGCCGAAAAGGCGGGCCGAAAACCGGAGGATGTGCAGATCTGCGCCTACGCCAGCTTCAGCACCGACAAAGACCCGGCCAAAGCCATCAATGCCTCCAAGATCGTGGTGGCTTTCATCGTAGCCGGCTCGCCCCAGAATGTGTTGGAGAGGCACGGAATTGGCATGGATGAGGCGAAGACGATCTCGGACGCAATTGCCAAATACGACTTCAAGACGGCTATGGGAGCAGTAACGGCCAGGATGACCGAGGCATTCTCAGTATCAGGTGCGCCGGTGGACTGCCGGGCAAGGGTGGATGAGCTTCTCAAGACCGGCGTCACTCAGATTGTAGTGGGCTCGCCCATCGGTCCCAATAAGGAGAGCGCCATCAAGCTGATTGGAAAGCAGGTTATTGGTAAATAAGAGATTTGAAGTTCATGCGCGGGCTTTACATTGGGCGCTTCCAGCCCTATCATCTGGGACATCAGGCGGTCCTAGAGAAGATCGCCGAAGAGGTAGAAGAGATTTTGATCGTAATCGGCAGCGCCCAGGAGAGCCACACTCCCGAGAATCCCTTCACCGGCGGCGAGAGAATGGATATGATCTATGCGGCTTTAGGCGAAAGCAATCTGAGAGAACGCTCTATAGTCACGCCTTTGCAGGATATCCAACGAAACTCTGTGTGGGTCTCTCATCTGCAATCCATGGTGCCTCGCTTTGATGTGGTCTATTCCAATAATCCTCTCGTCATACAGCTTATATCCGAAGCTGGCATTCAGATTAGAAAGTCGCCCATGTTCCAAAGAGACCTTTACTCCGGGACGGCCATCAGGAAGCTGATGAGGGAAAAATGCGACTGGTCCAAGCTGGTGCCGCCAGCGGTTGCGGCATTCATCGAGGAGAAAGGCGGTGTGGAGCGCCTGATCTCGGTCTCCAAGAGCGACAGCGATTGAATCGAAATTCGCCTGGCAATCAGAGAGCAGGATTAAACATGCATCCGTCTCATGCCTGCTTCCACAATGCCCAGGAACTCTGCGCCCACGGCCACAACGCTGTTGGTGAACACGGAAGCATTGATCTCGAATATGGGATAGCGCAACTTGGTGTATTCGGACATCAGCCAGGTGGTGGAACTGGTGTCTCCGGAAAACAGCTCCCGGTACTCCGGATTTACAGGTATCACGGCAATGTCCTTCTCCTTGCCCTTCTTCTTAAGCATCAATACCTGTCGGGAGGTGGGATTGGCAGTAATCGGCATTACATCAGCCCCTTTGCTCAGAGCCGCGACTGTTCCCTCTAAGGCCTCATAGGTGTTACCAATTCCGGTGATGGGGATGTAAACATCTCCAATTTGAAAGCTGGGTGTATTGAAATCTCTCTCCCAATAGCTGATCTTATTTAGATGGGTGAACCTCATCTCAAAGGCACGGGCCACCAGGCCAGATCTTCCCACGCCTCCTATGATGTATCTGCCGCTCCTGGGCAGCAGCCTGCCAAACCAGTTCTCCATATGCTCGGGATCCATCTGGGAAATGAGGCGAGCGTTTTGTTCAAAGTCCTTTATTGTGGAGCGGTATCTAGGACAGGCGGGGTCGCATATTCCTTTCAGCCGGGACTGAATATCCGCGAAAAGGGCGTTTAAAAAGGCCAGAACCTGCAGCTCAAATTCAGTACCCATGGGAGAGAGCCGCGACCTCGTATCCTTATCGGTGGACTGTTTTGTCCTGGCCGTGAAAACCAGTACTGATCCTCGCTCGTACTCGTTCACCATCTTATAAGCTGTTCCATTCTCATTGGCGGTTATCAGCTTGATATCACCACCCAGAGTGATAATATCATCTATATATTTATTTACAGCCTGTGTCTCTCCGGAGCCGGAGATGGCTATCCCCAGGTTCTTGCCCTTGCGGTAATGCCTTTGCACGGGATCTTCCAGGGTGAACGGAAATACGTTATCAAAGTGGTTCTGGATAAGCTGCAGGAAGCTGTAAAGGGCGAGAGCTGACCTGCCCGCCGCAAGGCCATAGACGAACTTGTTGTCCGGAGATGGTCTTAAAAACTCCACCATGGAGTCGGAAAAAGCAGCAACGCTTGCCATGTCCAGATCCAGCAGCTTTTCTAAAAAGCCGCACTGGAGCAGCGTTGCCTCCTGGAAGGTCTTAATGGGGCCTGACATACTGGCTACCTTTGTAGATCACTGCAAGATAAGCCTAGCGTTCACGATATGATCTCATGCAGCAGATTCCTCTCATTGGCCGACTTGATCTCCTGGGCTATACGCCGGCCATTGGAGAGGCCCGGTTCTACGAGATCCGAGTAGGGCGATCCGCTCATGTAGAGATTGGTGCCCGCGACGATTCTGGCCGAGATCTCGAAGACCTTGAACTCCAGCTCGTCTGTGACTATCGTCTCCAGGCTGAAGGCACCGATCATCCCGCCGAAGAGGTCCAGGCTGGTTTCCACGACCCTTTCACCCAGCTCAAAGGCACGGGGCAGGAGAGACTCACGCAGTACCAGCGGCAGGTTGCCCGTGACCACAAAACTGGGATAGATACCGGCCTCAGCCAGCTCTTTCATGCTTCCGATGCGAAATATCTCGTCAGCATTAGACTCGATGCGTCGATCGATGCCCAGCATCTGCAATGAACCCTTGCGCAGAAGATAACCATCCTGTTTTATGGGCGAATAGAAGAAATGGATGTAGTATCTGGTGCCCAAGATGAACTCCTGGATGGTGTACTTCTCATCCATATTCATCTTCGAACGTAACTCTTCTTTGGTCTTGGCAATGAAAAAACCACGCCCGCCTTTGGCGCCGTGATATTTTATAATGACCGGCCGATCGATATCTTCAGCAGTCTCAAATCGCATGGGAACGTTTACTCCGGCCTTGAGAAGCCATTCTCGCTCCATCTCCCGGTCGCTCTCCCAGGCTAAGACACGCCGGTTTCCGAATGTGGGAACAGCCAGGGACTCAAACCTCTCGATTCCCAAATACTCAACCAAAGAGCCATGCGGAATTATGATCACGTTCTCAGCTACGAGATCCTCGGCATAATCCAAGAGTGCCTTATAGCTCTCTACGGAGAAGAACTTATCAGGCTTCGCTAAAGGAAAAGCATCGTAGAAACGGGGCGGCTGACCGATGCAAATTCCAATAGTCTTGAAACCCTCCATGCGCGCCCCATGGAAAATTTGCAGGCTACTATGTGAGCAGATGGTAGCAATGGTTAGGTCGTTTTTGTCGTATCCCTTCAAAATCTCCTGAATATCTTCTTTAGAAATCATGGTGATGACCTTTGAAACCATCGGGTTGGCATGAAGGTAGATAAACCCTTCGCAAAGAAAGGATCTATTGAGATAAATCGAAAAAAGCAAAAAATAAAAATATTTCTAGATCCCACCGAACAAATCCGATTTGGCGCTACCTCTTTCCCCGCCGCGGTATGTCTTCATGGCCGCGTCCAGGGCTTTTTGGTAGAATCTCTCTGTGTACTCCTTGGCCATCCGGCGAGCGGAGAAACACGGTCCGGTCATTTTGATGGCCTCTTTCATGACAGCTGCCCAACCATGCGAGACGCCGTCCTCATCCACATCGTAGTAGAGCGGCAAAATATCCTTTTCCAGAAGATCGTAAATGGCTGAAGCATCACGTTCGTTCCTGTCTGACCCTTCTCTTGCTCCCTCCACCGCCCAGCCGTTCTTGCCGTTGTAGCCCTCAATCCACCAGCCGTCCAGAACGGAAAGCTGCGGCACGCCGTTCAAGGTGGCTTTCATGCCGCTCGTTCCGCTCGCCTCCATGGGCGGCAAAGGATTGTTCACCCAGACATCAACACCATGCACCAGATACTGCGCCAGGAGTTCATCGTAGTCCTCCACAAATGCGATGCGCCCACCGAAGGCCTGGTCCTTGGCAGCATTGAAGACCTGCTGCAAAAGCTGCTTGCTCTGCTGGTCGTCCTGATGAGCTTTGCCGGCAAAGATAATCTGCACCGGCCTGCCGGGATCGCTCACAATTTTAGCCAGACGGGCAATATCATGCAAGAGCAGCGTCGGCCTTTTGTAGGAGGCAAAGCGCCTGGCAAAGCCCAGTGTAAGGGCTGCCGGATCGAGCAGAGCTCCAGAGGCCATGACATTGCTGGGGTCCGAGCCGGATATGCGCCACTTGTTGCGAGCCCGTTCTCTTATCTTGGCAATTGCCTTCTCTTTCATGAAACGGTGATGATCCCAGAGAACGCTGTCCGGTATCTCGTCGACCAACTGCCAGATGGCAGGATGATCGTGATCCTCAAGCCAGGTTCGCCCCAGGTAGCGGTTGAAGATTACATCGCCCAGGCGCCGGTCAATCCAGGTGGGCACATGCACCCCATTGGTGATATACTCAATGGGAACCCTGTCCACGGCGAGTTCTGGCCAAAGTTGCTGCCACATCTCTCTGCTTACTTCTCCGTGCTTCTTGCTCACCGCATTTCTAAAAGCACTGCAGCGCAGGGCAAAGGCGGTCATGTTGAAGCCCGTCGGATTGTTCGGATTCTTTCCCAGGCGAAAGAGCTCATCCCGGGGGAGATCGAGTGTGGGAAGGTATGAGCCGAAGTACTTGTCCATCAGTTGATAGGAAAAGACATCATGGCCGGCGGGAACAGGCGTGTGTGTGGTGAAGACCGTAGTGCTGCGAACCTGTTCAAAGGCATCCGCATAGCTTGCTCCTTTTTCTACCTTCTCTCGAATCCTCTCCAGAACTGCAAAAGCCGGATGGCCCTCGTTGCAATGAAGAACGGAATAGTCAACACCCAGATGGCGCAGGATGCATACACCGCCGATGCCAAGGACTATCTCCTGGCGCAGGCGCTGTTCCAGGTCTCCAGTATAAAGCCGGTCGGATATGACGCGGTTCTTGGGATTATTGGCCTCGCTGGATGTATCGATCAAATAGAGGCTGGTCTTACCCACCTGGACCTTCCAGACCTCCAGATAGATAGGCGGGTCCATGACCGGCACCTTGATGGTGATGGGATCGCCGTTTTTGTCCTCCAGCCTTCTAATAGGTGCATTCTCCCGGTCTATCATCTCGCAGGCCCCCATCTGCCAGCCCTCCGGCGAGATCATCTGGCGAAGGTACCCTTGCGGGTACATGAAACCGACAGCCACCAGAGGCAGGCCCAGGTCGCTGCACTCCTTGAGAAAGTCTCCCGCCAAAAAGCCGAGACCGCCGGCATAAAAAGGCAGGGCATGATGCAGGCCGTACTCCGCAGAGAAGTAGGCGATATTGCACTTTTCCGTATCAGCTACGCGGCTGCAAAACCAGCCGCTGGAAGGATTCATGTAGCTCTCAAAGCGGCTCATCACATAGTCGTAATGCCTCATGAAGTGAGCATCGGATGTGGCCTCCTCCAGGGCATTTCCGTCCATGAGGTTGATCATCTTAACGGGGTTGTGGTTGCTCAGATACCAGCCCTGGCGATTGAGGAGCTTGAAGAGCGCCCGGCCCTCGGGGTGCCAGCTCCACCAGAGGTTGTAGGCCAGCTCTCTTAGTCCTGAGATCTTTTCCGGCAGATGGGGGAATTTATCTTGGATGCCTTGCATGAATGTGTCAGCTCCCTAGCGGCCTGTAATGGGCGGTCTTAAGAGATATATCCTTCGAACAGCGGAAAAAACGCTATTTATGATCACTTACCGACACTGTATCCATTGAGCGGTAGATCTTCCCTACTGCGCAGCTTTTTTAAATATGAAAAGCCCATATTTCTATAGGAGATTTTTGTGGTGGAGTGGATTAAAGATGGGGGACCGGATCTCAGTAAAATTATGTGAATTCCCGTGTTTGATGATAATTTTTTTGATAATTTTGAGTGGATCTGCATCAGATTATCCCGAATTTGTCGGTTACGTGAATGATTATGCACATCTTCTTTCCGCGCCGCAAGCATCTGCTTTAAACCAGGAGCTGCGTGACTTTGACAATCTCACTACAATTGAGGTTGCTGTGGTCACAATAAATTCCATCGGCAGTGAAAAACCACAGGACTACGCTGTCAATCTTGCCAATTACTGGGGGGTGGGAAAGCGTGATAAGAATAACGGAATAATCTTTTTGGTCGCCATGCAGTCTCATGACATATGGATCGAGGTTGGTACCGGTCTGTCGAGCCAGTTTAGCGATCGTCAGATTCAGCAGATTGTTGATAACGTCATTATCCCTCAATTCCGGGCGAATCGGCCGGATCTTGGCGTCATCAACGGGGTTCACAACATCGTTAGCCATTTCGAAGGTTCAAGCGCTTCGCAAACTGTGCCGATAATTGCTTCTTCCCAAGATAAAGACCTTGGAAACCCCGACTTTTTTGGGCTCGCCGCATCTTGGCTTCTCCTCGTGCTGCTGGGCATACTCTCAGTGCTAGGCATCAGCAGGTGGTCGCTGGCAAAGAAAAATAATGCAAGAATTAACGATTTTAGAGAGCTGCTCAATGATCAGGTGGACAAAGAAATGTCTGCCCTTGAGGCACTTAAAGAGCTGAAGGCAAATTATGCCCCATCCATATGGCAGAGCGCTGAGGAGGCATTTTGCCAAGTAGATCATGAGAGGCTGGAGCTGGAGCTATTAAGTGCACAGAGAACCTCAGATAGGGGATTGATCTCTGCCCGTGCCGCTCAGTCTCAGATAACTGAAATGGAAAGCAGCTTCGAGAAGGCCCAAAAAAATGCAGATGTTCCTATAAGCAGGCTTGCCGAGGCAAAGAGGGCACAACAGGAATGTGCTGCAATTCTGGCAGGTCTAGATGCTGCATTTCTGCAGGTGGAAAAAGAGACAACTGGTGGACAGATTTCGATGGCCACCAGGATGAACCTAGAGACGGCGCGATATATTTATCAAAAGGCATTGTCTCTGGCAGAGCAGCCAGTCGGTACTATCGACTGGATTGTCCTTTTAGAGCGACTGGTCAAGCTTCGAGAAACAATTGAGCAGTTTTGCAAAGATGTGGTACGAGATAAGGCGATCGCCGAAAAGATTCAAGACCAGAATCCCGATGAGTTGCTGGCCAAGATGAAACAGACTTTGGATGCGGCAGAAAAGACCCTGGGCAGGTCTGGTGCTGCCCAATGGGATCTTAAGGCTGCCAGGGCTGAATACGATCGAGCGCAAGAGTACCGTTCCGGAAGGATGAATACAATTGATCTTTATCTGACCATGACTAATGTCAATCGCAACGTCGAGAAAGGCCATAAGCACCAAAAGAGAGCTATGGAAGTGGCCCGCCAGACGGCCGAGGCTCGGGCTAAAGAGAGAGCCACAGCCGCGCATCACACAGGATTTGGCAGCTCCGGTTTCAGTGACTTCGGAGGCGGAAGCATGGGCGGAGGAAGCGGCGGCGGTGGGAAGTGGTAAGAGCACAGTGCCCGCACAGACCTGGTCGAGCATCTCCTGGGAAAATAAACACCAGCAGGTGTATGCAGAAAATGCCGCCCCACCTCTCTACGCATGCCTTTTCACAAACAGGTCCCCGAAGATCTCCTCCTGCTCCAGCCACACCTGCTTTCTCTGGGCCATGAAGAGCAGTGAGACGTAATTGGTGACTCCATCCTCAGTCTTGCTGTTTTTGCTGTTTATATCCTGGAAGCTGACACTCTTCTTCTCCATGAACATGTCGTCCAGGATAGGACCCAGCGCCTTGATTCTCTCCTCGATTCCCTCATCATGGGACACATCCAGAGCCTTTTCCTCGGTGCTGGGCCACCTTTCGCGCATGGCCTTCCTTCTGCCCACCATCTCCGCTTTCTTCAGCTCCGAGATCAGCTCGTCCAGGGTTACAGGCCGCTTGGTGAGCCTCCTCACCGGAGGGCGGGGCAGGCTCTCCTCGATCTCCTCTTGCGGCTCATCCTGGGTCTCCTCCATCTCCGGCTCCACCTCCTCCTCCTTTTGCCCTTCCATGGAGTCGGACTTCATGCGCAGGAGGATGCTTGAATAAAGCAGAGTTCGGGCGGGAATACGCAGGTCCCTCTTCTCCAGAGAATCGATGTAGTGCAGGAACTTCTCTGTGGCCAATGCGATGTCGATATCCCAGGGATCGATCTCACCTCTCTTGGCCAGCTCCACCAAAACCTCTGCCGGCTCTCCGAACTCGAACTCCGGACGGCCCATTCCCGCATCCGGGGCATCGGCTGGGCCAGAAGCTTTCGTATCCTGGGCAGCCGGGATATTTTCAGATTGCCGGTTTGAGCAGGAATTGGAATCCGAATCTGAGACGGAGGCTGTGCGGGGGACAGAGCTAAAGCTCGGCTTTGATGTCTCCTGCTTTTCCGGGATAGATGGGTCGTCGCTCATTTTCGCCTCAGCTTGTGCAGATACCGGTTACGGTGGTGATATTGTTCTCCTGCATGGTCACACCCAGAGTGTACTTGGACTGCAGTATCATGGGCTTACGTAGTGACACTACAATGAACTGGGCCTTGGAAGAGATCTTCTTGATTAATTTCGCCACCCTCTCCACATTGGCCCCGTCCAGGAACATATCGATCTCATCCATGGCATAGAAGGGGGCAGGCCGGTACATCTGAATGGAGAAGATAAAGGAAAGAGCTGTCAGGCTCTTCTCACCACCGGACATGGCCTCCAGGCGGTGGAGGGCCTTGCCTGCGGGCCGGGCCTTGATGGTCATGCCTGCGGCCAGGGGATCTTCCGGATTTTCCAGGATCAGATCCCCTTCTCCCCTGGAAAGCTCCTGGAAGATCTGCTTGAAGTTCTTGTTGATCTCAGTAAAGCTGGCCAGAAAGGCCTCCCTCTTCATCTGATCATACTTTTCCAGCTTGTTGATGATCGCTTCCCTCTCACTGGAGAGAGTAGTTCTCCTCTCGGCCAGGAAGTCGTAGCGCGCCTGGACGTGGTCATACTCCTGGATGGCCAGCATATTCACCGGCTCCAGATCTCGCATGGCCTGCTCCAGAGCTTTGATCTTCTCGGCCACAGTCTCGCTGTTGGGCGGCTCTTGTGACGAGTCAACTCCAGAGCCCTCAATTTGGGAGCGCAAATCATTGACTTTGGAC
>CAZDLZ010000020.1:34799-41101 GCA_964506745.1 uncultured Methanotrichaceae archaeon
GGCAGATGACTCACTTTTCCACCATGCTCATCAAAATCATTGACTTTGGACAGGATAGATTCTCTGGCGTAGGCAGTGGCATTCTTGCGGGCCTCAATCCGGTCCCTCTCCCTTTCCACCTGGTCTATCTCCCTTTGCAAGGCCAGGGTCTTTTCCAGGATCTCTCCACGCACACCCTTCAGGCCGTGCAGCTCTCCTTCAATCTCCGCCTCGCGCGCCTGGGAGAGGGCGAGCTTGTCGTTCAGGTCCAGGATCAGCGCGACTGATGCATCTTTCTTGGCCAGTGCCTCAACCTTCTGGCCATCGAGTGATTCTCTTCTGGCTACAAGCTCGGCCAGCTTCTCTCTGCCGCTCTCCTCTCGGATCCTGTCCTTGAGAATCTCGGCATCAATGCCGGTAAGCCTATCTTGCAGACGCTTTATCTCCAAAGCAGCAGCATCCGCTTTTTTGTTCAGGCCGGGAATTTCCGAGCCCTTCAGCTCGCCATCCAACTTGTCGATCTTCTCCTGCACCTCGGCCAGTTTTTCCTCAGAGAGCCTGATCTCGCCTTCCAAAAGGCCAAGCTGCTCCTTGAAGCCCAAAGACTCGCCCTCCATGGCCAGCAGACGCTCACGCTTCTCGGAAATGGATTTGTCCAGGCGCGGCCGGGACGAGCTCATCTCGTCTATCTGGAAGGTCTTCTTGGATATGACCCGATTCAACTCCTCCACCTCACGAGAGAGGCGGGAGATCTGCTCCTCGATTCTATCCAGCTTATCAAGCCTTGTGGACCGTTCGCTTTCCGCATTAGCGATCTTCTCAGACAGCTCCAAAAGCTTCGTCTTCTCTTCAGCAGCAAACTTCATCTTGGAGCGGTAGTGGCCGCCGGTCATGGCTCCTGACTTTTCTACCAGGTCTCCTTCCAGTGTAACCATGCGATACCGGCCCATGAGCGGACGGGCAAAGACGAGGCTCTCCACCACCAGAGTATCACGGAAGACGTACCAGAAAGCAGCCAGGAATTTGGGGTTGAAGTCTACCAGGTTGAGAGCATAATCCACCACACCGGCATGATTGGGCCGGGCGGATAGGTGGCCGTTGTCCAGCTTATTCAACGGCAAAAAAGTGGCCCGCCCAATCTGCGACCTCTTTAGATACTCAATGGCAGCAGAGGCATCCAGATCATTGTCGGCCACGATGCTCTGCAGGCGCGCTCCTGCTGCGACCTCAAGCGCCGAAGAGTAGCGTGATGCCACGTTACCCAGCTCCGCGATGGTCCCGTGAAGGCCCTGTAGCATCTGCCTCTTGATAGCAGAGCGAACAGCCTCCACCGCCCGGCTGTATCCGGCCTTGTCCTCAGCGGCCCGCATGCGCCCGTCGCTCTTGGCAAACTCTGCCTGGAGCCTTTGCATCTCTCTTTCCGCTTCGGAGATCTCCCGGCGCAGTCGCAGCCGCCCGCTCTCCAGGTCGTCCCGGTCCCGCTCCATGCCCATGGCCTGACTGTTGAGGCCGGCAAGCTCCGCCTTCAGCTTCTCCGCCTCATGATCCAGACCTGCCAGAACGTCCAGCGCCTCTTTGATGCCAGAGGAAAGCTCCTCCCTTTCCAGGCCGCCCCGCCTCGTGGCATCCAGCAGCCGGTCCCTCTCCCGCACCTGGTCTCCCAGCTTTGATTTGAACTCTTCCCGAATCTGCCGGACAGTGGCCAATTCATCCCGCTGCATGGAGAACTTTGCATCCGCCTGAGAAAGGCAGGCTTTGGCTGCGACCTGTTGCTCTATCTGATCATCCAGTTCCCCTCGCAAGCTGGCGCCGCGTAGACCGGCGTCCCTTATCTTTTCAGCTAAAGATTCCAGCTCGGCACAGAGGCTCCCCATCTGAATGAAGCATGTCTTCTGCTGCCCATCCATCTCGATGATGGCCTTTTCTGCCATCTCGATGCGAGCCGCCTCGCGAGATATTTCTCCCTTCAGCTCCTCGATCCTGCGTTTAACAGAGATCTGCTCATCTTCTCCTTTGTGGGTTATCTCAAAGCTAATGGACTGCAGCTTCTGATCAAGATCTGAAAGCTCATTTTTCTTGCCGGCCGTCTTTTCCAGAAGCGTCTGATTCTTTACATCAAGAGAATTGATCTCATCATCCAGGCCGGCCAGCTCTGATGATGCTTCTTTTAGCCTCGCTAAGAGCAGAAAAGCCTCCTGTCTGGAGAGCTCCTCGCGATGCGCCTGGTAAGAATGGGCACGGTCTCGCTCAGCCTTAAGCCGGGCGAGCTGAGAGGCAACCTCCTCTAAAATCACATCAACGCGACCGATGCGCTCTCGCACCACATCCAGCTCTTCCATAGCCTTCTTCTTCTTTTCATCAAATTCGGCGACGCCCGCAATCTCATCAATAATCTTCCTTCGTTCTACCGGCGTCATCTCGATGATGCGCGTCACATCGCCCTGCATGACTATATTGTAGCTCTCCGGGGTTATGCCTGCCTTGGCCAGCAGATCCAGCAGTTCTGCCTGGCCGCAGGACTTTCCATTAAAATAATAAGAAGAAGCATATTTGTCGCCTTTGACCTTAATCTTCCTGGATACCTCAATCAGATCCAGATCCAGTGGAAAGAGGCGGCTGGTATTGTCCAGCTTGACGGTAACCTGAGCAAAGTCAGGATTCTTGCCGCTATCGCCCCGGTAGATGAGGTCGGGCAGCCTCTCCGCGCGCATAGCTCGCGAGCTGGAAAGGCAGAGAGCAAAAAGCAGTGCATCAACGATATTTGATTTGCCGCTGCCGTTGGGCCCGGTAACGGTCACAAAATCGTTCTTCAGAGGAACCCTGACGCTCTTGCCGAAGGACTTGAAGTTCTTAAGTTCGACCTCTTTGATGTACAAAGGTTACCTCCGCGTGCATTATTTTCGTCCCGATGGGTTGTTGAAAGTTTCGCTCCAATGATCTCTCTGTCCGGCGACCTGCATTAGCTGACCACTCCCTCTGCGATTCGTAAGGCATTCAATTAATACTTTAACTTGCGTATGTATTCGTGGATGTATATATTGTTTTCGCATTTCCAACATGTTCTTTAGCACAGCTACGTTATATCGAGTATTCTTAATATCTATCTAAAAATTATTAGTCTATTGCTCCAATCGAGGATGAGAAGAAGTAGAAGTGCATGATGTAGTCGTTCAGTATGCATTTGCAGAGAGCTTTATGAAAACCCTTAAGCTCGAGTAGATATATCTGAATGAATACAGAACCTTAGAATCCATTCAAAAATTGACATCAGTAATGCGGGAGACGGGATTCGAACCCGCGAACGCCTGCGCGACAGGGCCCTCAACCCCATGAGGAGATTAATGCCATAAATAAGGCTTGTTGATATCGATTTTATAGGTTGAATATTTAAAACGCATAAAAGTCCAGCCAATGACTGCCTCGCGAGGTATGAAGATGAGGCAGAAGTTAGAGATATCATGGGACCTTCCAACCAAGGATAAAGACAGTAAGTTAAAGCAATTTAAGCGTTACCTCAGAGATTTAGGCGCGAGGCAAAGCACCATCGATGATTACATGGCAAGGGCAGGGAGATACCTTGAATTTTGCGGCAAAGTGCAACCTTCGCCGGAAATGGCCCAAAACTTCAGGGATTCTCTAATGGATCGGGATTTATCACGTTCCACTATCAATAATACCTGCTTTGCGATGAAGAATTTTCATAAAATGTTAGGTCAAGATATAAAATTCCCATTCTTGAAGAGATCAAACACGATACCATACTATTTCACATCTGATGAAGTGTCGAAGATATTTGATCAAATCAATAATATAAAGCATCTTGCAATGTTTAAAGCTGCATTTTACGGATGTTTAAGAGCATCTGAATTATGCAATCTGGATATGGAGGATGTAAATCTTGATAGGTTGTCTCTAAAAGTGCGCAATGGCAAAGGCGGAAAGACAGCTATGGTCTATCTATCTGAAGATGCAGCCGAAACCCTACGAGATTACATGGCAATTAGACCGGACCTTACACTAAAAGGGCAAAGACCGCTATTTTACACGGACTATGGAAGTCTGTATTTGAGAACAGAGATTTACCGCCTCGTGATGTACTACAAACATAAGGCAGGAATAACCAAGAAGGGCGGTGCACATGTACTTTTCAGGCATACGCCAGCATCCCTCATGGTGCAGAATGGATGTGATTTGCTCACAATACAGCATGTATTAAGGCATAATGACATAAATACAAGTATGAGATATTTGCATTTAGCTGAGGATACAAAGAGATTGAAGTATGATAAGTTCTTGAGGCTATAAAGCTGCAAATCTTCTTGCAATATACTTTTTAAACCGGTAAAAGACATCTAAAAATTAACTACCAAAACTACCAATATTTCCTATTACCCCTATATATTATCCTCTTTTCCGGGGTATGAATGGAAAATTATGGTAGTTTTGGTAGTAGGGAGATTGATCTGGTGATTAACTGGTTGTGTACAAGTACAACAAAATTTTAAGACATGATTATTGCTTTAGTTTATCCGCTAATACCGTTTCGGTTTCGTTTCTATTATAATAGCAGATAAATATTATTTCTTTGGCTGGATAGATATCTGAGTCGGACCGTTGCCAAATGAAACAATAAAATTTTTCTGCTTCTTAACTTCGGGTGGATTCAATCCACAAAGGATCAGTCAACTTAATGAAGGTAGACTACCTAACTTCGTAATATATCAGTTAATCCAAGACGGTATCGTGTTTGCATAGTACCCAAAAAGTTTGCAGTATTCTCTATTTTCATTTTTGTTTTATCATCGTTACTATCTACGGTTTTACCATGTGCTTCGAATTTCTCTCTAACAAACTGTCCTATATTTTCTGAATTATATAAATTAAATCTTGATGGATTATCTAAGCGCATAAAATCTAATACTGCGTCATGCCAACACAGAGCAAACCCTTCAGTACTAGATGATTCATAAGGAATATTGTATTTTGCCCAAAGAGGATTATTTAATGGACTAAAGAGGCCATTTAGATACAATCCTCTCCATTCTCCTTGCATTTCCATTGATTCATTATGTGATGCATATAATTTATCCCAAGCGGATTTGCAGAGAGTTGCCCCTGACCAATTTTGCTTTGATTCTTCATTATGTGCTTCGATTATCGGATAGCCAATAAAACAACCTTTATCTTCTTGAATATAATATTCTCCATAACTTACCGCTCCTCGTACAGGTATACCAAGCTCAAATGCTTGACGTAATAAATGACATACTTTTCCTAGGAAAAATACGCTGGTTGAATTTTCAATAGGTCCGTTGGGCATGTTTGACGGGTCCTGATAAAGCACAATTGTATCTGAAAACCCAAACGATTTAGGTCCTTTTAGTGTCGCTAATAACGATTTATCAAGGTCCCCAAGACATAAAACTTTATCATCAAGAACTCCTATAGTTTTTTTATAGATTCCTATTAGGGAATCTAAGTCATTTAATTCAATCATTTTACTATAACCTAATACATCAAAAATTCCAAAAAAACCTTTAACCTTTTGTACTTCTTTATATGTGCTATTTTCCATAAATTTACTCCAAGAAATTTGAAACAAGGCATTTTCAAATTTATGAAAATAGTAAATACGCCTTCTAAATGCCACGTTTGGCGCAATACTCATCAATTGATATGTACAGGTTCTTTTCTCTCTGGAGCTTCTTATATTGCTCATCAGCATAAGCCGCCAATACATCCTCGTTGCGTGCCATCTTATATCATGCCCAACCGCTCTTTTATGGCTCTGATATCTGATTGTACCTGCCTGAAATTCATTCCATACCCTGGTTGAACGTCTTCCCTCAGGCCCTTGATTTCTTCAAGGGTGTTCTTTGTATTATCTCTGATTTCTAAAAGGACCGGAATTGCCTTGTTTAATTGGATTGCGGAGCAAATTTGAGCATAGCTCTCTGTCTTCATAATATCGCCATCATAATCCTCAAAAGCAATGCTCGATACCTGGGAATGCTCGGGCTTTTGGGTTTCTACCAGCTTCTTAAAATCCGCAATTGTTTCTTTATCGCCTTCGACCAGGGCTATTACTTCCGGCCCATTCTCACCCTTTCTATTGCGGGCATGGAAGCCTTTAAGCCCTATGTCTATGGCATTGCTCATTAAGAAGTATCTGTAGCCTACCTCATGGACTTTGGGACCTGTAATCTTTATCTTCAGCTTCATAGTCACCATTGATATCTATCGGCAGGCTATTTTATTGTTTCTACAATGAGGATTCCTATTTTCCGGCATTTTAAGAGAAAGCTCCGAGAACAGTGCGTTTT
>CAZDLZ010000021.1:0-22569 GCA_964506745.1 uncultured Methanotrichaceae archaeon
CAGAGACACAGAGCGCACGGAGGACTCACAGAGGACTCGATTATTCTATTACCCATGCGAAACAGCGAGGAACCGATATATCCGTATCTCTCCGAAGTCGTTCGTGCCCTGTACGGCAATGAAGGGCTCTTTGATGGTTGCTTTCTTGGCGATTGCCCTGGGTATGACATCTGTCGGAGGAATATTCCAGATAAGCCGATGAGTGAAAGCAGCATAAGGCGCATCCGGATCATCGACAATCACGGCCGGTGATGTGGCATTAAGCTCTTGAATCTAATCTGCAAGACGCCGCCTAGCAGAAAATAATTTAAATGCTCGGGTCAACGGAAGTCTCGTGACTGTCTTTAGAGCTTATGATGTCCGTGGGGTCTACGGCACCGATCTCACAGAGGATCTGGTACGGCGCGTGGGTGTCTCCTTCGGATCATTTGCCGGAGGGGGCAGAGTCTCTTTGGGAAGGGATACGCGAATTAGCGGCCCGTCTCTGGAGAAAGCCTTCCTGGAAGGCCTATTGACAACGGGTTGCCACGTGTACAGCTACGGCATAATTCCCATTGCCGTTATTAGCTACATAAACCGCAAATTGGGCCTGAAAGCTGCGGCCTACATCTCTGCCTCCCATAACCCACCTGAATATAATGGCGTGCGGTTTAAGACTTCTGCAATCGATATAGATGCTTTCTAGCAGTAAATCGGCCAACAGTCTCTTAGTAAAGGGACTTTCGTCGAGCGAAAAGTAAATCTATCTTGTAGTTGAAGTTGTATCTTGCTATGAAACTTGTTGCAGTAATTGCTAATAATGCGAATATTAGAAACGTAATAATGCCGAGGGATGGATGACCGATTAGTGAATTGTATTTCTATAATAAGATGGGGATTAATGGGGAGGGCGTGAGTGACATCAATTGATGAGTATAATTTATTTGTTGAAGATACCTCTCGTTTGAGCGATCGGCGCCAAATGATCTCTAACATATATACTGCAGTAAACTCAATCTTGCTTGCAGCTGTTGGATTACTGATAAAAGATCTTGGATTAGGAAATACCTGGAAGATTTTCCTATCATTACCATTAATTATTGCTGGTATTGCCGTATGCCTATTGTGGATCCAGCTAATTCAAAGGTATAAATTATTAATAGGGCTTCGCATAAAGGTATTGCGTGAGACAGAAGATGTAATACCGGATTCGATTCGAATGTACCACCAAGAAGATGGACTCTATCCGCCTAACTCAAAGAACTCATTCTTTGGTTTTAGCTCATTCTCAGATATTGAAAGCAAGCTCCCTCTGCTGTTTATAGTTCTGTATAGCTTTTTCGGAATGGGCGTTTTAATGTTTTATATTTTTTCAATAAACAATATATTAGATATGTCGCCATGCGCAAAGTTTTTCAACTAAAATGTGAATTGTAGCTAAATAAGCAAGAGAGAAAATATTTGGATACGAAATAGAGGATTATAAATGGGAAAAAATGAACTTAATTCAGATAATCATGATGTTTCAAATCCACGCGTAATGAAACGATGTTTCATGAATGGAAAACGTTGTATCTTCACTTCGAAGTCCCCGGGCGAATCCCCAAAGGGTTCTAATAAGGTTTTTGTAATTATGCCCTTTACTCCTAATTTGAAGTCCTACTATAACTGGAAAATTAAGGCGATGTTAATAGAAAGTTTTAAGTTAGAAGAAGATAGGCTTCAAATAGCGGACGAAGTAAGAAATATTGGATATATTATTTGTGGAAAGATATGTAATAAAATTCAAACATCTGAGTTAATTTTAGTAGATATATCATTGAATAATTCTAATGTATTTTACGAACTAGGTTTAGCATGCGGTTTGGAGCGAGATATAATTTTGATGAGGAAACAAAACGACAAATATAAAATGAACTGCACTCTAAGTTTTTTTAATAAAAATGATATTTTAATATACTCTGACATCAATATAAAATCTAACTCAGGAAAAAAGAACTTTTCAGATTATGTTCAGAAAATTCCTAAACCAGAAAAAAGGCAGACCAGGAAATTGATGATAAAGGTCTTAAGCTTCAGTAATGAAAGAGAGGAGGTAAATAGTACAATAAATGATGTAACATTCAGCTTTAGAACTTTTATAAAAATAGCATCCGAAGTAGCCATTAAAGAGATTGTGCATGGTGAAAAAGTCCCACTTGAACCATGGCAACAAGTAATGAAAGGATTTAATGAGGATACTCTTGCGAAATTCTCAACTGTTAAAGCGATTATCACTAATTGTATTGAAGGCAATGAACCGGATAAGGACGAACGCTATTTTATTTCCATTGTGGAAGAAATTGAAGAGTCATTTTGCGTTATTATAGATGTTAGTAATAACAATCCTTCGGCATATTTTTGGTTAGGTTACTGCCATGCGAGAGGTTTCAATGCCATTCCCGTGAATAAGATTAAATCAAGCAAGGAAAAGGTCCTAAATGAAGATACACTTGCATTTGATCTCAGGGCACTTTGGTATGCCGAGTTTGACGAGAATGAATCGGATCGATTCAAGAATGAGCTTCTTGAAACAATAACCCATCTATTAGAAAGAGATCTTCCGGATTGGCAAAGGCAAGCATTCTGGGATCGATTTCCACCAGAATCCAAGCTGAAAGTCTTTATGGGTGCGATTCATTCATATGAGCACAACAGAGAGGTAGTAGGAGACTGGGATGTCCGTGCTGTGTCTGAGCTGTTCTCATATCTTCCTTTGGTTAGAGATGCAACAAATATAGAAATAGTAACACCGCTATATTCACCAGAACAGGCAAAAAAAAGGGCAGAATGTGACACTTCTGATAAACATATCGATTTAGATAAAGAATTCATCGATAAATTTTGCATAGATATTGAAAAAATATTAAAAAATTCAAACGCGATAGTTATCGCATCACCTGATGTAAATCCAGTCACAGAATATCTCTTGCATAAAATATACGTTGTTGATAATAACTTAATACCATTTACGGCGAAGGAATCAAAAAAATTCAATGGTTTAGTGGCAGTGAAGAGAAAGGAAAAAATCGAAGATAAACAAAAGATATCAAGGCAATTCTATCGCGAGGAAACTTCAGATGACCCCAAAAAAGAAAGTAGGGGGTTTGTAGAATACTATTTTGATGAGAATGAGAAACTACAAACCGATGAGCATTTCGAAGATTATAAAAGTCAGAGAGATATTGAAATATCAACGGGTGGATTCAAGCTGCTTGGTCACTTAGTAGTGGCGAGGCATCCTAATAACAAAGATAATTGGGTTGTAATCCTTAATGGGCTTAGCGGGCCTGCTACATTTGCACTTTCACAGATTTTAACTGGTTCTGTCGAATCCACTGAAACGAAAAAGATATCACCTTCGGAAAATTTGCTAAAGACAATTAATGAGCTTCTTGATGAATCAGATCTTATTAGAGGTGTACAGGCAATCATAAGTGTAACAGTAAATAAAAATGAAGAGAAAGAAAAGAATCTTACAGATGTAGACACTAGAATTGCAGATATCGATAGTCTGTATTTTGTTACTAAACCTAAGCAAATCAAGGGTTCGAATACTTTTGGAGGAAATATCACTTGAGTGCATTTAGAGCCTACGATGTACGAGGTATCTACGGGACCGAAGTAACTGAAGACCTCGTAAACAAGATCGGAAGGGCATTTGGATCATATTTAAATGGAAGAGATGCTTCACTTGGAATGGATACAAGAATTAGTGGCCCCTCTCTTCAAAAAGCATTCATAGACGGTGTATTAAGCACCGGCTGCAATTTATACAATTATAATATAATACCTATATCCGTCCTGAGTTTCGTGACTCGAGAGGATCGACTAGGTGCGGCTGCCTACATCTCTGCATCTCATAATCCTCCCGAATATAATGGCGTTCGCTTCAGGACAGGAGACGGTTACGGCCTTCTCTATAGAGAATCATCTATCATGAAATATTATCACGATGGTGATTTTCTCTCTGGAAAAGGCCAGGTAACCGATTATGCACCAGAAGCAGCGATCGAGAAATACAGAGAATATGTATCAAAAAGACTGCATTTGCATCGCACTCTTAAAGTGGTCCTAGACATGGGCAACGGATCAGCTTGTGCCATGAACTCATTTTATAAGAAGCTAGACTTTGATTCAATTGTGCTAAATGGAACAATGGATGGCAACTTCCCTGGTCGTGGTCCGTCGCCAGATGAGAAATCCCTCAGCTTCGCTTGTCAGGTTGTGAAGAATAACGAAGCGGACTATGGAGTGGGCTTCGATCCCGATGCCGACCGGGGGATTATCATTGATAACCTGGGAAGAGTAATGCCGCCGGAGAAGGTGGCCATCATCATAGCCCGGAAAAGGTACAAGCCTGGGGACCTGGTAATCTCCGGCTTAGACTGCTCGATGATACTGGAACGTGAGCTTGAAGAGGATGGTATTAGGGTAGAGCGACATAGAGTGGGCGATGTGTTCATAGCTAACCGTGTTAAGGAGTCGAAGGCAGTCTTGGGCGTTGAACGCAGCGGCCACTTCTTCCTTCCTGAATTCCAGTATTCGGATGACCCCTTCGCCATGAGCCTGGCCATTGCCGAGATCATCTCAAAAGGCGAAAAGCTCTCCGCTCTCGCGGACGAGATACAGGACTATCCCTATAAACAGATCAGCATTCACCTCAATGAGGATCCGGCGGGCGTTATGCTGCGGCTGAAGGATGCTCTCGCCAGAATGGAACCGGACACCCTGGACGGGCTGAAGATCACCACCGAGAGCTACAGCGTTCTTATCCGCCCCAGCAATACCGAGCCCATCTTGAGGCTTTACATCGAGACCGCGGCCGGCGACATGGCTGAGCTGGAGGAGCGCTACGTTGGGATCATTCGCAGGGCCATGAAGGCATGAACCAATTTTTTTGGCAAAGCAACCTATTTATTTCGTCACAATCCTATTAGCCGATAACCATTGTACAGAGCTGATCTATGCGTGAGCTACAAAGACGTCTGCGTTCTCATCCCCACCCTCAATGAAGAGGAGTCCATTGGGCCAGTCATCCAGGAATTCATAGCCCTGGGATTCGAAAATATCCTGGTGGCGGACGGCCACAGCACCGACGCTACCATTGCCAAAGCCAGAGGAGCCGGTGCGCGCATCTTTATCCAGTCCGGCTCGGGTAAGGGCCAGGCTCTAAAAGAGGTCTTCGAAGAGATAGAAGAGGAGTTTATCCTTCTTATCGATGGGGACGGCACCTACCTTCCCGCCGAAGCCTCTCTCCTCCTGGAGCCGGTCTTGAAGGGAAAAGCAGACCACGTCGTGGGAAACAGGCTGGGCAATGTGCAGGGAGGAGCCCTAAAACGGCTGAACATGTTCGGCAATAAGATGATCAACCTCTTCTTTGCCACCATCTATCGTGTTCCCCTGTCCGACATTCTCTCCGGGTACCGGGCGTTCACCAGAGAAGGCATTCGCCGCCTTGACCTGACTATGAAGGGCTTTGAGATCGAGTCGGAGATTACCATTGAGAGTGTGAAGAAGGGGCTACGAATGATTGAGGTTCCCATCACCTACATGCCCCGGCCTGTCGGCACCAAGACCAAGCTGCATCCCTTCAGGGACGGCCTCAAGATCATACTCACCATCTTCCGCATGGCCAAGACCGAAAATCCAATGTTCTACTTCGGCCTGATCGGCTCATTCTTTGGTCTGGCCGGATTTCTCATCGGCTTATTTGTGGCACACGATTGGCTTTACTGGCGCATCGAGCATATTCCCCTTACCATCCTTACAGCCATCCTGATTATCGTAGGCTTCCAGCTATTTCTGATAGGCATGCAGGGAGATATGATGGCATCTATGCACCGGGAGATGATTCGAGAGCTGCATAGGCGAAAATAGTGCAGAAAACAATTATATAATAAAAAATATAGGAGTTCTGCTGATCTTTATTTAGCGAAACTCCAGCTTTGCTTCCTTCATAGCCTCGAAAAGATAGGCCATTCCCGGAACCAGTGTTTCATTCCTGTCCAGGTGCGTCCACCCCTGATCCTCATACTTCCAGATGAATGCCGAGACCAGGCCTTTATCTACCGCTTCCTGATACTTGTACCTCTTATGCTCGGCATTAATGGTTATATTGCCTAAATCCACCGTCTTGTTCACAGGAAGACCAACCATATTCCATCCTACATGCAGATTGAGGCGATAGGGCAGATCGACGGGCTTGCCGGATATCTCTATGGTGAAGTTGTTGGCGCTGTCGATAAGGTAGCCCTCACCGGGCGAAAAGCTGGTCACATTGATCATGCCTCCATCTTTCATGCCATAGTTCCATCCCTCGCCGGCAATGGAGAATATGCTCCGGTAGGGCTTATTTGCCAGGTATTTGGAGGCAGACGCATCTTTCGGCTTGAGGTATACAGCTATGGCATTCCAGCCGGCCGTAACATTGATGAGCTGAACCTGACCGGGGATGATCACATATTCTATCTGAAAGCTTCTCTCCTCAGCAAGCCTCGGTCGTGTGATAGGCCACATCACCTTCTTTTCTTCGCCGAGCGTATATTCATCATGCCAGACAGATAGACCATTTTCCTTAACCACGATCTTGTCTGCATCTTTGGGCAGCAATACCTCACCGATGATGGCAGGCGGTGCATTGAGATTGAGCTTCCCGCTGGTGCTATCCGTCTCGATCCAGTAAATCCAGTCGGTTGCGCCCTCGTTTATGGGTGTTATGGATGCCTTGACGATGCTCTTGTTCTCGCCCGTGGCATTTACGATACCCACCACGGTGCTGTAGGGACGAGCCGGTGTTTTCGGCAGAGCCGGTCGGAAGCAGGGGTCTCCTAATATGACATCCATGTAGGCCGTCTGATTGAGCATTTCTAAAACCGATATATCCCAATCCGGCAATGTCTCATCGTATTCAGATATCGCTTTGATGGTATCTGCACCATGAAACTTCAGACGGTAGAGGTTATTTGCATCAATAGCGGCCTCTCCCACGGTGGCATTCTCAAAGACCAGGGATTGATAAAACTTCTTTAAGAAATCATCCGAAACGAAGATCCATGATAAAGCAGACTCCCCAATATAATTCACAGCACCTGCTCTTATAAAGGACAGGGCAATGGAGTCCTCCAGATTCCGGGGGATGTACATCCTGGTGCCGGTCACATTGAGATAATACCCCTTGAGGTTTGCAGTAACACAGGCTACGGATGTGGTTGTCTGGGGTGAAAGAGTCAGCTCCTTTACATGCGCTCCGGTAAGCGAGGAATCCATCACCGACCAATCCGACAACTGCCATGCGTTTTCGTTGCCGTGATGATCGAAGTGCACAATATTCTGACCGTTATTCATCTGCGAAATGACTTGCTGATAGTTAGCTTCCTCGTAGCGCAGATCCTTGACTTGCAGCCCTGCCTCCCCCAAATAGTCTCTGATTCTCATAGCAATTGGAGCTTGCGGGAAAGAGAGTGGCGGCGAAGATATGATCAGGGCATCATTCTTCCAGGATCCATTCAGTCGATCATAGGCCAGAGTACGAGCCAGAAGCTGAGAGGCATCGTATACGGAAAGCCCCATGATTCGGCCCACGGCTACGGTGCTGTAATTCTCATCATTTATGGGCAATTGATAGTCCCTGTGAACCTCGTACTCCACGATATCCGAGAGCTTCTGAATCAGGCCTGTAGATATGAAGGGCAGCGACCCCGGATCGCCCACAACCATCAGATAATGGGGCGAGAGCATGAGATCATCGACCTTCTGCCTTAGTGCCTGCTCCTCAATCAAAGGATCAATTTGCTGGGGGTCTTTGGCCACGTCCAGCAGAATTGCCCGGCGAGCAGCTGCTGCATAAGCCGAAACCAAAGACAGCCTGGGAACTTTGGTATGGCTGAATGCTGTAATATTCAAAGCCTCGATATTGGAGCGAACATCAATGGTATAGTTGGACGTTCTCTGGGCATAACCGTTGCCCGCCTCAATATTGAAAATCCATTTGCCTGGCGTTAGCATCTGCACTCGCACTTCATAGAGCTTATCAGGCTTGACATCTGTGATCTTGATGCTTGCGTTCCGTTTATCCGGGCTGTAGAGGTTTAGGGCGGTGTAACTTGCATCCCGGCCAAGGCTCCAGGATATATTAGTCCTCCCTGAGTAGATCCAGGTGGGATACGTCAGATTTACTGCCGGCGGGCTATCCAAATTCTGCAGGGTATGGTTGTAAGAAAATCCCTCATATGCAGCCGTAGCCCCGGTGTCCAGTCGCTCTTTCCAGCCGGAATCCATGGGGTAGAGTAGCTCTACTTCTACATTCAGGCTGGCAGACTTGCCTGGCTCAAGCCTGTTTATATTCCAGCGGAGCATGGACCCGTTGAGGAATGCATTTATGGCATTCGATGGTCGGCCGCTGTAGGGATCGGTGACATTTGCCTCACCTATTTGCGTGCGTGGCCATTTTATGAACCTGCCCATAGGGAAGATATCCAGCAGTCGCGCATCCTTCAATACTTCTTTGCCGGTATTGCTCATGGTTATGTTGAGCCTTACAATCTCTCCCAGCTCCTCTGCCGGTACCTGGCTTGGGCTTATTTCCGTTCTTATCAACAGATCGTCCAAAAGCGTCCGCTCCACTACGGGATTTGGTACAGGCGGCAAGAGCGATAGGTCATGAGAGTTGGTAAAGACCACCATGTTCGGTTTTTCCCCTCTTCTGCTCATCTGCGAGGTGAGAAATTCACAGCTTCCTTCTTGCAGGGTAATATTCATTTGGCTCAGGTTTTCTCTCACGACCGGCGATATGGGACCTACTACCACAGCCTCTTTGACGCCCAGCCGTGATAATGCGCTGGCCGTCTCATCGGGCAGCACGCTGCCCACAAAGAGAAGCGGCCAATTGAGATACGAGGCGATTGGTGCGCCACTGAGAGCCGCGCTGTAGTTTTCGCCTACAATTACAGCTCCCGGCGAGCTTTTCCAGTAACGGCTTATCTTTTCTGCCAAATCAAAGCTGTTATTTGCCTGCAATCTTGCATCGCAATTCCAGGAGACATCTCCGATGGCGAGGGTCTTTCCGCCCAACTGACCCAGTAGCCAGTGAGCTGCCAATGATGGTGGCTCCAGCTCCGACCAAACTGGTGTATGAACGACGCTATACTCGAAAGCAACTCCTGATGCACCGGATTTTATGAGGTCCTCGATGTACTTGACTGCGCCCTCAACATTTTGAGTGGATAGAACGTATCCAAGATAATCGTCGCTTAAACGGACATAAACCGGTTTTTCGCAAATAAGGCAGGCCTGTCCCACATCCTGGGCGGAGAGAGGGGATATCAAGCAGAAGTCAGCCACTTTTGAGATCTTTGCGAAGTTGTAGCCACGGCTGCGATCGAAGGGATTGTCGAAAGCCACGCCAAGCTTCACAGGACCCAAATCCAATGTTATATTTCGGGCATAATTTACGATCTCCATAAGCTGATCCTGCTTCCACAGTGTCCATCTCTCCTGGTTGTAGCTATTGATATTGACCTTGCTGAGATCTATACCGGTATCCTGATAGAACTTCTCCTTACATACATTGCAATAGCAATAATTCTCATCCTGGAAGCCGAAATTATAAAGCACAATGCCATCTGCCTTGTAGTCATCTATCAGCGTTTCGATAAGGTTATAGAGATTATCTCTTGCCTCCTGGTTTGCAGGGCAAAATAGCGTGGCATTGCCACCTATGTCGGGATTTGCCACCTGGAGCAAGCTTTTGTCGATCTTGGAATCGTCAGCCACAGGCTTGTCGAGTCCTGCCTCTGTAAGCATGGTTTTCTGGGCCTCTGGCAATTCCCCTATATCTCCGGCCACCTGTGTCTCGGAGATAACGGGAATCTCAAGAGTTGCTGTAATATAGGCTTTCAGACCGTCTTTGTGGGCGGCTTCAACCAGAGCTTTTACCTGATCTCCCGTGCCGTGGATGGTTATGGCGCTGATATTTGCCGCCTTAAATGTGTTCAGAATGGCAGAGACGCCATATCTCTGCAGATCGCTCTCTTCCACCCAGCCGTTTCTATCCCCGGAGGATACCGCTTTGGGAAGAATCAACATGGGCAATACTCTTGTCTGATTTTCCTCAGACCAAATGGCCAGTGGCGTAGCTGCAATAGCTGCATGCCAATCGTCTGCCCCGACTAAAATCACATCTTCGAGGTCGCCCTTAACACCTCTTTCCAGGGGCGTGTCCTCTGCTAAGCAATTAGACACGATTGTTATGAATAATAATAGATATAGCAGCCTCACGCATTCACCTCTTCGGTTTTAACACCTGCATCTTGCAGCGGCTTTATGTAATCCGCACCAATCTCGCCTACAAGGAACACCCGGGAGAGGGCAGCATTTCGTTTGGTCATTTCCGCAATAGCGGCATTGGCGTTCTCGGTTATATCACCCTCGCATATCACAATCGGCGTGCCGGCCATCTTGGCCTTCTGGTAGGCCCTGAAGATATCAGCAGGACTGGAGCTGGACAAAACCACCTCAGTAGTCCCATTCCGCCAGATTTCTGCTGCAAAAAGCCAGCAATCTTCGTAAAGGCTGCTTGCTTCAATGCGCCTGATTTTCACACCTTGCATTGTCTCTTCGACGTCTTTAGAGACTATGGATTGGTTGCCCAGGATCAAAATCATGGAATAGTCCTGCAGCTTCTCCTGATCGGTTTTACTTATTTTTCCAGGGGGAACGGTAATCAGGTCATAATCAGCAGTTCCGTTGCCAAGGTGGCTTACGGATGCAATGCTGCCGTAGAGGTAGTCGTCTCCTGTCAGAATGACCATACCTTGCGGTAAGACCACTTTGACGGATGCTACCTCTTCAGGCATGGGAATGCCCTGAGAGTCCATGAGCCGGAAGATAAGAGGATAGTCGCCATCCTTCGATGCCAGCAGAGTGAAATTGGCAACACCGGGGCTTTGCGGTCTGACCTCAACTGTCTGAGCTAAAGGTATAACCATGAGTTCGGGGGGTGTTACAATTCCCACCATTACCTTTTCCTTGACATCCAGCATGATGGCAAAAGAGCCTTTGTAGGTCTTATTGGTTACAATTTTTTCAGGGATATTGATTTTCACGTTGTAGCCCCGAACTTCTGCGGCAAAATCAACCACAGCCTCAACAGAAGAATTTTTTGACCGGTTGCCTAAAGATGTGGCTATGATTGCAAGATTGCCTTTTTTGCCGGGTTTGTTTGTCTGCACCTGCAGCTTCATGGTATGGGTTGTGCCCGCGTCCAAAGGCAAATCGTAGGGAAGGTCAAGCTTTGTTTCTCCATCCATCAAGCTCACTCTCCAACCATCCGGCTGCGGCCCGGCGTCGATAGAGGCCACATCTCTAAAAGCGCCCAGGTTTTTGACAGCCAGATCGAACTGAGCGATATCATCTGCATTGGCAGAAAGAGTCGCAGACTTGGCATCATCTATGGTCATGCCAATGCCATAGCTCTCCTGGCCGACGACTGTCAGGTCGAAGTCTATTCTCATGGGCAGCGAGGGTGGAGCACTATCCAGCAAGTAGATAAATCCGGTGTAAGATCCCGGTCGCGTCTCAGGAGGCAGGGCAAAGTAGATCTTAATCTCTGCTTTATCCTGAGGCATAAGCGGTTTTTCTTTGGGCATGTCCAGAAAGATGTATTCTCTGGCAGTTCCGCTCATCTCGGTTTTTGATATCTTGTAGATTGTCGCATCTCCAGTATTGGTTACCTTAAGCGTTCTCTCCTCCAGGTCACCGGAATGGAGCACAACATCGAATCTTTCCTTATCTGCTGCAAGCTGAGCGGAGCTGGCGGCAGTCAGCAGGAATAGAATAACAATCAGGTATATCTGCCTCATCTAACACCACACGATGGCATACGCCGGATTTTACTATAGTTAGTATCCAACTACTTTTTCCCTTTATAAGTTCTCTCTCAAAGGAATAAATAAGCATCTCTTCTCGATGGGCTAGTTTATATCTGTTATGCATCAAACCAACAGGCCGGTGTTTTCCTTGGACCCTGAAAAAGCCTATCTTGTGGCCACGCCATTCAAGAAGCGCGGCAAGACGAGCCTGAAGATCAGCGACTTTATCTTCGCTCTCTCCCTCGACCTGAAATGGGGGCCTCCGGAGAAGGTGCGCGCCCTCCTCAGGGAAGCGGAAGCTGAAGGCATGGTCAAGATGGAAGGCGATATGGTAAATTCCATCTTTGACGCTGCGGCAGTGGAGGTACCCCTGGGATTCAAGCCATCAACGCAAGAAGGCATACTGGATCAGGGAATAAGACTCATCACATCTCATACGGGCATGAGCCGAAAAGAGGTCATAGCTCTGGCCAATGAGAAACAGGATTCCCTAAAAAAACTGGTGGAACTGGATGGCGTGGTGCTGCTGATCGCCAGAGAGATGGGCATCGATGTCAGCGAGCTGGCAACTGCTGCCTACCAAAACCTTCTAGCCCGCGGAAAGGAAGAGACGCGCATTTGCGAGCGTACGGAATCGTAAGCTTAATCTTCCATGGGGAAAGGACAGGGGATTTATGACTCCCAGGGTTCTGTTCGCAACCGTTTATAGAAAAGGCTCTGAGCCTTACGACTACATCGGAGCCAATACCAGGTCTTGGTTCAGATTCTACTGGCCGCGGGTTCAATCCTTTGGCCTGAGATTTCTCAAGCAGAACATCCCCGAGCTGGAGATCCTGGAGTTTCCCACCTGGGATGAGTACCAGAAGAAGCTGCAAGAGGGATGGGATGTGGTGGGTCTCTCGTTTTATTTAAGCGAGACCCATGAAGCCATAGAGATGGTGGATGCGGCGCGGTCTGCTGGAGTCGGCGAGGTTTGGGCGGGAAACTACGGAGCTTTGACCACCGCAGTCCAGGACAGGTTCGACAAGATCTTCGTGGGCTATTCGGAGAGGGAGCTTGCGCCCTATTTCGGACGGCAGATCAAGGATATAATCCACCCACCGCTTATTGAGTATCTCAACACTCCCTTCAACATCAAGCTGAATATTTACGGAGTGCTGTTTACCACGCGCGGCTGCCCGGTGGGCTGCAAGTTCTGCCAGACGCCGGTCTTTTGTAGCAAGCCCAATATCATCTCTTTGCAGAGCATCGAGAGAGTTCTGGCCTACTACAAAGAGCACGACATCAATGTGGTCTTGATTGAGGATGAGAACTTCGGCTGCAACCGCCGCCATGCCGATGCGGTGGTAGAGCTCCTGGACAAGTATCAGATGGTCTGGGGATGCATGGCGCGGGCCGATTATCTGAGGACGAAGATTGATGACTGGGCGGATATGAGGCAGAAAAACGGCAGAAAGGTGGCCGGCTTTGGCGGTGCGGCTATCGGCATCGAGAATCTGCATCAAGAGCGCCTGGACGATATCAAAAAGAAGGAAGGCACCGAAGACATATTAGAGACTCTACGCATGCTGCAAGCCAGGGGTCTTGGCACAGTAGGCTATTACATGATCGGCTTTGAGGAAGACACCAAAGAATCGCTGCGTAAAGACATAAAGGATCTGGCGGCCCTGAAGCTGGACATAACCCAGATCTGCGTCATAACTCCTCTGCCCCAAACGCCCATGTGGACTGAGATTGAGGAGAAGTTCGGCATATGGGATCAGGATTACCATCATTACGACGGCAAGCACATGGTATGGAATCATCCTCACATCAAGCCGGAAGAGTTCGCCGGCGTCTTAGACTGGTCGCTTAAGCAGGTCTATCCCTGGAGCACGCCTCTACGCACCTCGGCTCGGGTTTGGGGAAATGCCTATCACTACGGTGGCTGGAGCGGGGTGAAAGAGGTTTTCGCCTACATCAGCCGGGCAAATAAATTCGACTGGAATGCAGGGCCCAGGCTGCTCAAAGTGAGCGAGAGCTAGATCGGAAATCAGAGACGTAGGTAATGTGCAGATGAAAATATTACTACTATCATCTCCAGTGGTCCAGCTTGATTTTGACCGCATCGCCCGCCTGCCCAATCTGGGGCTGGCATCGCTCGCTGCGCATGTGGACGATCTATGCACGGTTCATGTGGCGGACATTCACGGCCTGAAAGACCACCGGGAGTATGTGAAAAGAATCGTAAACGGCTACGATCTGGTGGGCCTGACCGCCATGAGCTTTCAGTACAGGGAGGCTCTGGCCCTGGCAGCGTTCGCCAAAGAGGCAGGAGCGGAGACAGTTTTCGGCGGATATCATCCCACGCTGGCGGCAGAAGAGATTGGCAATAGCCCGGACGCGGCGCTCATAGACTACATTGTGCGCGGCGAGGGCGAAGCCACCTTCCGGGAGCTTGTAGAGTCAAAGCTGGCTGGAAAAAGCCCCGGGGGCATTCTGGGCCTCTCCTACCACGAGGGAAAAGGGAAAGGAATGGTTCATAATCCCCCCAGACCGCTGCTCAATGTGGAAGATATCCGCATGCCGAAAAGGGACGCTCGTCTCATCACCAGAGGATTTTACAGCTTTGATGTACCCATCGACTCGGTAGAAACCAGCCGGGGCTGCACGCAGGGCTGCAAGTTCTGCTCCATCAACCTCATGTACGGCCGCCGCTTCCGGCGCTTTTCCATCGAGAGGGTGATCGAGGACATACGAGATGCACAGGCGCATGGAGCAGGTTCCATCTTCTTCCCGGACGACAACATCACACTCGATACAAAGCGGCTGGAGCGGCTTTGCCAGGCCATCATCGATAATGGTCTCACCCATCTGCGCTACAAGACGCAGGCATCGGCTTCGGGCATTGCTTCGAGCAAGCAGTTGGTGGACAAAATGGGCGAAGCGGGCTTTGATGGCGTCTTTTTGGGAGTGGAAAGCATCAATAAAAGGAACCTGGAGTTTCTGGGCAAGGGCAAGATGTCCAATGATGCGGAAAAAGCGGTGCAGTACCTTCATGATAATAATATAATCGTGTCCACGGGCCTGATTGGCGGCAATCCCGATGACGATGAGGAGGATATGTGGGAGAACTTTCGCCTTGCAAGGCGCCTGAAAGTGGACTTTCCCATCTTCTACATCTCCACGCCCTACCCCAAGACGCAGATGCGCGCCGAGCTGGAGGAGATGGGGCTCGTCACCAATAACGACTTCACCAGATACGATGGGCTGCATGCCAACTTGAAGACCAAACACCTGAGCGAGGAAGAGGTGGCGTACATCACCTGGCAGATGAACGCCCGCTACTACGATCTGAAGTGGCTGCGCTACAACAAAGTCAAGCGCATCTATCCCAAATGGTTTGCAGGCGAAATGCGAAGGCTGGGGCCATTTTACGCCAAACGCAAGCTGGACCTGGCTCTGGGGAGGAGGACGGCGCGCGACTTCTTCCAGGAAGATCTGGCAAGCGGGGAGCTGTGCAAGGGTGTGGTATAATTATGGGAGCGAAGAATAGTTACTGGATTTGCACTTGCATTGGACTAATCGCTTCCGCTGCTGTTGCCAGGGCCTCCTCGAACTCATTTCTTTCCGAAAGGGATATGCGTGCCCGGCCCTCGGGATAAATCAATTCCAGCTCTTTTCTTACCTCATGAGATGCAGGCACTCTCAATAGATGAAGGCTCTCCAGCGACGCTTCAAAGAGAACCTTGCCAGGAGTCTTAATCCACAAGATGACTCTTTGGCTGGTGATGTTCCAGATGCCTGGCACCCAGCATTTGATCAGGCCTTCCTCCTCTCGCAGATATCCAAAGGTTTTGTAAAGGATCTGCTCGCCCGGGAAAAGCGGGAGATGTGTCTCTTGTTTTGCGTACAATTCCCGGCTGCTCTTATCCCAATCTTCCATTATGCCGTACTCCAGCATGGTCTCCATGCCAGCAATCATGGCCTTCAGGGTCACGCCTATCAGCGGAACGCCGGCCACGGAGATGATCAGATCGGCATTAAGAACTGCTCCTTTGTTGAGGAGCCGGTCCAATACTTCGACCAGGCAGCTCTCTCTTTCCGGATTCATCCTGCCCCCGAGAGACATACAAAGCTGAAGGGAGCCCAGGGGCCGGTGAACCTTACAAAGTACCCATCTTTGCCGTTGATCTCCTCAAGGACCTCGCCCAGCTTTTTCACTGCCTCATCCGGGACCAGGCAGATGTAAGTAGCCAGAAGCTTCTTTCCTATATATTTCTCAGGAGTCCAGGATGCTTTGCCGGCAACCTTCAGCTCTTTTACCAATGGCTTGATTTCTGAACAGAACTGTTTTGCCAGCTCGCCGGCCTCAGCGTAGGTTAAATTCTTCAGCTTCAGTTCCAGATTGCGCCTCTGGAGATAGGCCTTTCCTTTCGGCTCTTTTTCGATGCGGTTCTTCATATCCCCCAGCTCTTGATTCTTAGCCAAAACCAGGGTTTCCAAATACGCATGATCACAATAGATCTGGATTGAATACTCTGCAGCTCTTTGCATGCGGCGTAGCTCTCCTGCGAGATGTTCGTAGTCCCGGCATAGCCAGTCTTTGACTGCATCGTCATCTCCCTTGATGATGACATCGAAGGAAAAAGGAAGCACGGTTCCGAACATCTTCGTGGCCTGGTCTATCACATAACTATGCTCCAGGACCCAACCCTCTGCCAGCTTTTTGTCCTCCGTCTGGTACGGCTTCGCCTCGCAGGCGTGAACTATCGCAGCGATATCTTTGTAGGGTACTATGTAGACGTTATTCTGCTGTATGCCTATGCTGCCCAACGAAGCATCCTGCCAAGTCATGGCGACTGAGTAAAGATACCTGGCCTCTTTACACATTATCTCAGGACTCCTCTCTTTGGCTTTCTTCATTCCAGCTTACGGGATTTAGGAACTTATCTATCAGGTCTTCCGCGGCCAGATCCAGGTCACTGCGAACCAATTGCACGGCATCTTCAATGTTGTTGTCCGACTTTATCTTATCAAGGGCCTCGGTTAATTCAGAGAGGGCTTCTCCCAGTCGCTCTATCTCGCAGTCGCTGAGACTTCCGCTCTCCATTCTCCTCAAAGCCTGTCGTTCCAAAAGCTCCTGGATGATCTCCACCAGGGCCACCACCAGGCCCAAGAGGCCATCTTTCAGGTTTCCTTCATCCAGGTTGACTGCCATTTTTCCGCCTTAGTCCAGCTTGATATGGAGTATGCCGTTCTTGAAGCTCTTCTCAATAATGGATTTTGCAGTTCTTGGCATTGCTATTTTTTTGCTGAACTGGCCGGCGGTTATCTCCAGAGTATCTCCCTCCAGATTCATCCGCAAATCCTCTTCAGAGACTCCAGGCAGTTCGGCAATGATCATGATTCCGTCCTTTCCCTCCATCACATCCACTATCGGCTCTCTATGGGGCGCGGACGCTGGCATCTTGACGCTTTCTGTTCGGGGGGCCGCTCTCCTCGCTGCATGGCCGGGCCCGTGACCAAGCGGCCTGGTAGAAACGTGATAATCGACGACAGGTTTACTCGACCAGCCTACGTCGATCCGGTGTTTAATCTCCGCGTCGGTATCTGCAATCCTCTTCCTAAATTCGGGTGAGGACTCTTCCAGGGACTTGATTATGCCCCCCAGACCGGGGATGAACTGGCTTACCACGTTATGCACTATCCCACCCATTTGAATATCCTCATTTTGCTCATGGGATCCTTTTTCCAGTTCTTCTATCCTCTTTTCCAGGCGTGCTATCTTATCCGCATCTTTGATTGCATCCTTATCATTTGAGTCCTCGACCATTTCGCTATACCTCCAAAGATCATTCGTAATTTCCAAGGCTCCCCCGGATGATGGGCAGGGGTGCTGGGCTGGACCAACCGCAGATGTGGCAGCCCTCCCGGATCAGCTCATCTTCATCTCTTTTGTTTCCGCATTCTGGGCAGCAGGCCTTGGGTTTGAGAGCATCTTTCCACCCAGGTGCCTTCAGATTGGTGCCCGCGGGCATCTCCAGGCCGTACTTTGCTGCCGTCTCAAAAGAGGCTAAAACGGCTCGAATCTTGATGCCCAAAAGCTCCGTGCCTGCCAGAGATACAGCTATATCTGCATTGATCACCAGTCCCTTGTCAAGGATTCTTTCTACAATATCGGCAAGATTCTGGCTTTTTGTCGGCGCCAAAGAATTCATATATACCCCCGCTTACCTTCGGTTGGCCATCTCGCTTCGGATTCGTCTCCTATGAGCCAGTATCTTGGCCTTATGAATGAGCCTTTGCGTCCGCTGGATATCTCTGACCTTTGTCCTTTGAGCATGCCATCTCTCTTTGATCTTCCTATTACTTTCCCGAGAACTTTCGTACCAGGATCTTTTTGTCTGCATAAGTGCAGGCAGAACCTCATCTCTTATTCTCCTCTTATGAGCAGTTACCACAGCGTGCTGACGTCTCCTGTTGTCCAGTACCTTTTGGCTTAGAAGGACCATAGTCTAGTATCTCCCCAAGATTATTTATTTTTATCCTCAAACCCCATCTGTACTCTGCCCCGATAAATTGCCCGAAAGAAGCCACTACATTCCAGAGATCCCGAAAACAACCGCTTATGTTCATCGTTTTCTTCCATCTCCCCGAGAATCTGCCAGAATTTCCCCCCATTTTTTTCCGGACAAATTTCCGAATTTTCAACCTTTCTGGCCATTTTCTTATCCCAGGATGTCCATCTTTGAACCGATGTCCATCTCTAAAACCTTTTGAGCTAAGTCCAGCTTATGCATGAGCTCTGAGTTCTTAAGCTCGTATTCCTGGCGGTCAAGCTCTCCGAATTCATAGAGCAGACGGGTCTCTTTTATCTGGTCCTTGATCCTTTCCGGATTGTAGTATCCTTTTAAGGCATACTTTTGAATCTGCTCCAGCGTCCAAATCATATCAAGCCCGGGAAGGGATATTCCAATGGATCGCAGCAGAATATCATCTATGATGAACGTTCTATCGAAACCCCCTTCGCTTGCCTCCCAGGATATGAATGTCTACGAAGTTATAGGCTGGCCAGGGACCGGAATACTGCACCTTCATATCATGATATTTCTCTTTGAGCCTGCCTACTTGCAAAGAGAATTCATCCATGCCGGACTTTTCTACCAAAAAGGTGCTGTTCAAAATCAAGCGATCAGAAAAGAGCTTGAGCTTTTTGTTATTAGAAGAAACTGCCAAGAGGCTGCTCAGAAAATCAGCGCTGCATTCCTCTCGCCGGGCGCTGTCCATGGGTCCGAGATCTTTTGGAAGAAAGACCTTGATGCCCAGTTCCACCTTACCGTCTACAATCGGCAGTGCCTTTTGCATGGCCTGATAGCCGGCGCTCATGGCAATTTGCAGCAGCTTTGTGCTCTTGAATGCCATGCCATAGGCCACGGGGATTACGCTGTGCTCCTGCATTACCTGTTCCACTACATTCCTGTGGATCTCCACTTCCTTTTCATCCACAGCGTAATCCCTATAGGTTACGTCGCTCACGACGGGGCTTAAGTCCCTGTAGTCAAAAGTATAGACCTCACTGGCATCAAAACCGATATTTCCAAAGCTCATCCTCTCCTTGGTGGGAAAAGGTATGACGCAATAAACATACTTTCCCAGAGAATCCGAGACAGTCTTATCAGCTTTGAGAATCCTCCTTACCAAGAAGCTACACCTCTTCCTCGACCATCTCCATGTCCGCTCTTCTGCGCAGCATTATCCGCCTGTAGCCGAGAAGCTCTCCATCAGGATCGAATTTCATCTCGTACCTTCCCAGAATATCCTGTGTGTCGGGCACGGATTTTCTTTCCAGCACTTCTACCTCCGCCACCCAGCCTTCTGCATCCTTGTTCAAGCTGATAATGGCGTCAAGTTTCTTCTTTAACATGGTTTCTGCGGCTTGGATTGCTATCCCAAGAATTTCCTGGATCTTTGGCTTACCGGTCATGTATGGTCTCCTAAGGAGTGTAGATAAAGAGATTTCCGTGGATAGGGATTACTTCCACGCTCCCTCCCTTGAATTCATGAATTCTCTCTTTCAATTTATATTTATCTACTTCTTCAGCCAATCCATAGTAGCGAAGAAACGATGCAAGCTTATGCCTCCTGGCTTTGACGGCATCTCTGCCTAAGGCTTCTTCCTCAAAAGTTCCATCCGGTTTCATGCAGAAATAAAAGGTGGCTCCTATCTGTCTACCGTCCTGCATCCTGGCTTTGATGACCAGCGCATCGGTGTCATTGAATGCCAGTCCAGGTGGCTTCCTGTTGAAGAGCTGGCTTATTTTATAGACTTCAGCCTCTTCGACTACGGCAGTTATCGGTTTCATAACAATCCTTGGGCCCAACTCAAGTTACCGACTCCCTGACCAGTCTCTTCTTCTCTTCCATGTCCCTGGGAGAGCAGGTCTTGTTAGCTATGACATCGATGCACAGTTGCTTGAAATCTATGTCTAAATCATCGCGTCCCTTTAGGGTCTGCATTGCTTTGGCGATCATGATGCCAGCTCTGGTGCCGGGCTTTTGTGCATCAGGAAGCTTTTCTCTTATAGATCTTATTACCTGCACGATTTTTTCGGCCTTATCCTGTGAGATTCCCGTATGCTCCATCACGATGCGAACCTCAGTCTCGTAGCCATAGTAGTCGGCATATATGCCTACCATGCGATCGAGCAGTGCGTCTTGCGGCCTGTGAATTCCTGCGTATTCAATGGAGTTGCTGGTAAGGATGGCCTTGAAATCCGGATGAACTCTTATGTATCTTTCTTCTCCGAATTTAGTTGGCAATTCCAGGATGCCTTCCTCAAAGACAGACAGTAGAACGTTATTTGATGCCGGCTTGGTTCTGGAGAACTCGTTGTAGATGAGAGTGTAGCCATATTTGCAGGCCAGGGAGAGGGGATTGTCAACCCACTCGATCTTCATGGTATCTCTGGTCTTGAAGACATTGTGGACATAGTTGTCTCGCACGCTTTCGCTCTGCATCTGAGAATAGCCGCCAATTAAATCAGATGTCGTTATGGCTTCATCTCCGTTGATCCAGACCACAGGCCGACCCAGGCCCTTGGCCACATGGACGGCCATACTGGTTTTGCCGCAACCCGTAGGCCCAATCAGATGCACGGGATAGCCTGCTTGAAGCCAGAGAGAGAGCCTGCTTTCCATCTCCATTACCTCCGGGGTGCTGATGAAGTGATTTGCCTCAGGCGTGAGGAAAGCCTCTTCGATAGCTTTGTGCTTGGCTTCTTCGGATATCAGTTCGTAGCTGCAGTCCATATTTGCCGGAGACCTGATTCTCACCTGAATGCTGGGATTATTTGATCCCGTCTCGGAATTGTGAGCCATCTCGCTAGCCTTTTTCTCAGAAGCAGTCATGTGAACAGCTTCTCCCCTCACCCTCCTGGGATGTGACTCAATATACTGCATCGGTTAGCACCTTCATGGAGTTATCATAATAATAAAAAGTTCTACTAAGGATTTACCCATAGTAGAAATCGCGGACATAGTTCTTGAGATCCTGCTCTTGATATTTGTGGATCTCATTTTGGAAAGACGCAGCTCTTCCCTGAAGCTCTCTTGCACCAGAATGTAGCCTGGAGACAGCTTCGCGGTTCACTTTGATCTGTGAGTTGAGATTGCTTTGGAACTTTGCCAGACCATTCTGCAAATTTCTGCAGCCTTCATCTCTGATGCTCTTTCCAGCTTTCTGAAACTCGCGAGACATCTTTTCTTGAGAGGACCGAATCGCCATTGCCCCGGAGTTTAGTTTTGCGGTAGCGTCTGAATTCTCCTTGATCTGAGCATCAATTGACCGCCTGAACTGCACCTGGCCCTGATTGAACCTCTTCTGGCCGTCTTCCATCATTTTATGGGCTTCTGAGTGCATATTTCTCGACAGCGTGTTGCCGGCTGCCTGGAACTCTTTTACCGCCTTGGTCATTTCTCTGATGCCTTCATCACGGATCTCCTTGCCTGCTTTCTTGAGGTCTGAGGCTTTGTTTTCTATTGCATTGGCCTTGGCCAGAACGCCTTTTTTGCCGAAGCCGGCCGGTTTTGCTGCACTTTTCGGTTTTTCTATCATTGAAGCCTCTTTGGGACTCACATGTGGTACGGGCTTGGATGGCTCTTTCTGTTTCTTCATAGCCTCCAGGATGAATTCAGCCAACTGGGACTTTGTTCCACCCAAATTCTCCAAACCATACTTCAGAGCCAGTTCTTCCAGATCTCGCCGAGTGTGCTTGGTTACCAGCTCGTCGAAGGTCTCTGTTTTATTGCTGACATATTCTTCCATGGCTCTTCCTCCAAAAATAAATTAGGAAAGATCAATTCCTATGCAGGAACCCCAGGGCTTGCGCCGATGGCAGCCTGTTCGATCTTAGCCATCTCTTCAGAATAATGCAGGTAGGTGTCCACCGATGCCACGACAACGCGCGCCTCGACGGTAAGAATCTCGATACCCACCAGGCTGATCCTGGCCCAAACATCGACTACGATACCCTTGTCGAGAATCCTATCCAGAACCTCGGCAAGACTTGATGCATCAGGTGTTGCAGTTACCATTTTTTTCCACTCCTTTTAATAGTGCAATAGCAGTTTTAAGCCGGGACCTTGGGGCTTGCGCCGATGGCAGCCTGTTCGATCTTAGCCATCTCTTCAGAATAATGCA
>CAZDLZ010000021.1:22669-40244 GCA_964506745.1 uncultured Methanotrichaceae archaeon
CGACTACGATACCCTTGTCGAGAATCCTATCCAGAACCTCGGCAAGACTTGATGCGTCCGGTGTAGCGGTTACCATTTTTCTCTTCTCCGATCTGATTTATCCTGAGTAATCTCGAGGATTATTATTTGTTTGTAATTATTTATGCAAAGGACAGGGGGTGAATAAGAGGAGGCCTTCTCTATCCTTCCTTCCTGTCCTCTGTGTCTGACATTTCCTTTGGCTGAGTTTATCTATACGAATTTTCTCTCATGCATCCGTACAATACCATAGAGAGTACGGTTGGGCCTAAATAGTCTTTCATCTTCTTTTCTTTGTCTCAAATGTTATTCTGAATTTGTTTCAAAAATTGAGAGTTAACAAGTTATAAGCTTTAGAAAAATAAAGGATCATCACCGGTATCATGAGATCAACTGGCTTAATCGGATGTCATGGTCCAGAGGTGATTTATGAAACTACTTATCATTGATGACGCTCCGGAGATGCTTAAGGCGTTCGGGGACATACTGGAGGCCTATGGATGCGAGGTGCACGTGGCGGAAAACGGTGAAGAAGGCCTGGCCAGATACGCAGAGGTTATGCCGGACGTCGTTCTAATGGATATACTGATGCCGAAGCTTGACGGCATCAGTGCCACCAAGAAAATACTGGAAATGGATCCATCCGCGAAGATAATTGTCATATCTGCAGTGGGAAAGAGCGGCTTGGATCATGAATGCCTGCTGGCTGGTGCAAAAAAATTTATTATAAAACCATTTAAGATAAATGAGCTATTAAAGTCGATCAACTCACTGGTGGCAAAATGAAAGGAATTGAATCCGTAAGAGGCTATCAGGAAGAAATAATTGAGTCTATCCCGAGCACCATTATTGTCGTAAATAGGAACCTGGAAGTGCTCTATGCCAATAAGAATTATTATGCCAAATCCATCGCGAAGCGAGAGAGGGATGTCTTAGGAGAGAGACTATCCCGAGTAATTCCGTCCATGCTAATAGAAAAAACCGGAATTATAGATAAAATTCGAGAGGTGTTCCTCACAGGAGTTCCCTTTGATGGAGATCAGATCAGATATCCGGGTGGCATGTTTTATTTTTATAAGATCTATCCCTTAAAAGAGGATGAGGAGTGCATCAGCAAGGTTGTAATCTTCATGGAGAATATCACTGAGCTTACCCGGCTGGAAGAGGAGCTTCGGGAGTCTTATGTCAAGCTGGAGAATGCTTTTGCCGAGCTGAAAGAGAATGACGAAATTAAATCGGAGTTCATCTCCACCGCCTCTCATGAGCTCCGAACTCCAATAACTGTGATCAACAGCTATGTTGAGATGTTTGAGGGTGGAATGCTCGGCGAACTGAGCAGCATTCAGCGGGAAAAGGTGGCGATCATCAGTTCGCAGATAGAGCATATGATTAGACTGGTCGAAGATATGCTCGATGTATCTCGATTGGAGTCAAAGGCTCTCAAGATTAATAAATATAGTATCAGTGTCGATGATATTGCCAGAAAGGCTCTCGATGACCTGAGCCGTCTGGCTGGGTTAAAAGAGCAGTCCGTGTCTTTGACCGTAGAAGGCACACTCACAGAGGTGGAGGGCGATGGCCGGAGGATCAAGCAGGTCTTCAATAACCTTCTCACCAATGCCATCAAATATACTCCCAAAAAAGGAAAAATAAACGTAATAATTACCGACGAGCGGGAGGATATCTGTGTATCGATAATTGATAATGGCATTGGGGTTGCCAAGAAGGATCAACATAGGATCTTTGAGAAATTCTATACTGGCAGCGGCGGATCGTTGACCAGGGAATCAGGTCGTATGGGCCTTGGCCTGGCCATAGCCAAGGGAATAATTGAGGCCCATGAAGGTCGCATCTGGGTGGCAAGCGAGGTTGGCATGGGAAGCACATTCATTTTCACATTGCCCAAAAAATCATGATTAAAAATATTCTCGCCAGGCTAAAGATAGTGCCTGCTGTTGTGCCGACGACTGAACCACTAAATAGCCATGTAAGCCTCAATTTGACGAAAGGCTCCAGCTATCTGGTCAAGGAGCCGAAGGCTGAGTTTAGCTTCGAGCTCTTTGTTTCTCTAGTAAAAGGAAGATGCAATGAATGTGAATATCTCGATTCCTTCCCCTGTGAGAGCATCGGTTGTGAAAAATGCAAGTTGCCCTGCACCTGCAAAGTATGTAAACATTCCAGGGCCCAGGGATTATGTTTTACTATGCACTCGCCTCAGGATATCCGTCTGAAGTACGCTTTGCAAACAACGCCCATTTTTTGGATAAGCAATCATGGGCCCAAGAGCATCAACCCAATCAACCTTGAGGTAATAGCTGATATTACTATCAAGTTTCTAAAGCAGAGCAAAAATCCGGTAATTCTTCTTGACGGAATAGAGCATTTGATATTCGAAAACGGCTCAGCGCCCGTATTGAGACTTCTGAGAGATATACAAGAATGGATAATATTGCAGCGGTCCATTCTAATCGTGCCTGTAAATCCTGAGGCTATAGAGAAGAAAGAACTGGCATTGATGGAACGAAACATGAACGAGATTCGACAAAATTCCGATGAGGACTGAAGTCAATATGCGAGTGGACGAAAATATTCTTATAGTTTGTGTGGTTAAACATCAATGGAGTAATTAGTGGTCATGAAGATGCCGGTCGATAATCTTGCGGACCTCTGTGAAATGCAGCAGGCTAATTGCAAAAAGTTTGTTGATAGAGTCGTCAAGACAAATCGAGAAGTTTTTATGATGTCTTCCCTTCTAGAGAAACAAATGTGCGGTTACGACCTCATAAAGGAAATTTTCTCAAGGTGCGATGTTTTTCTCAGTCAAGGAACGGTGTATCCCGTTTTATATACTCTAGAGAGTGAAGGGTTGCTTCACGCCGAATACAGCAAGGGTGATATGAGGAGCAAAATGTATAGCCTTACACCAAGTGGCCGAAAAATCGCTGAAAAAGATGTTGAGGATTTTGCCAAAGCCCTGGAGCAGGTATCTCTATTGCTCAAGAGATGAGTTTGATGCTGAAGAATACCATCAACGGCCTGGATAAAATTCTTTTTGACGAAATCCCGAAGGGTTCGGTGATCCTTGTGACCGGCGCAGAAGGCACTCTGAAATCTGGGCTGGTATTCAGCATGATGACGAATTATGTAGCGGCCAATGACGAGCATGGCCTTTATGTAACCTTAGAGCAGAACGCTGAGAGCCATCTTCTTAATATGAATAGTCTGGGGATTAGAAAAGAGGCTGGTTTGCATATATTCGATTACCGGGATATGCGCCTGGAATGGATGGACAGCGATCTCGATCTCATCAAGACGACTGAGGAAGTAATAGATTCTTACAAAGAGAAGCATGATAACCTCACGCTATTTGCGCTCGATTCTCTTAATGCCCTCTATTCGATCTCTGAGCATGACAATATGAGAAATAAAATCTATAATTTCTTTTCGCATCTCAGAGATGAAGGGCTTACCTCCTTTTTGATTATGGAGTCTGCCCAGTCGAGAATCTCAGGACAATTCTCCCAGTCCCATCAAATAGAGCACTTCCTGGCGGACGGAACAATTGAGCTCGGCATGATTGAGGGACAAGGCGGCGTGAAAAGATATATCCAAATACTGAAGATGAGAGCCGCCAAACACGCTATGGAAAAGCATCAGCTTACCATAGGGGATAATGGGATTAACATTCTTGGACCGATATATTAAACATCACTAACGTTTCTCTTGGTGAGATTCGCGTGGTGACAGATAACGGACACTGAGTCTCGATTTCTTGAGCTGAAGTTCAGATGCCATTTTTTTATTGTACCAGGCCCTTACAAATAGCGGCTCAATTTCTATCGCCTTATTGTAGCATTCTATAGCCTCTTCATATCTACCCTGTTTATATAAAATATTACCTTTTATATTGAATGCAAGTGCATTATCCGGATTTAGCCTAATGGACCTCTCGCAGCACTGCATACTTATATCGTGGCTCTTTTGAAAGTAGAGAATTTCTGCCTTTGCAGACCATGCTTCCCAGTTCTTTGGATCGTTTTCCAGTTCCCGTTCAACTACCATCAAGGCGCCGTCGACTCCTTCCGTGGACAATAAACGCAATGCTTTCTTGAAAGCGGCTTTTCCTTCCACACTATCGCAAGACATTGCCATCGAATGAATCTCCAAAAGGAAAATGTCTCTGGCTATATTAATAGACGATTGCGTCTCATGTGTGCAAATAAAGCTACAAATTGATCATGATCGTTCCTATCAGACATGCCTATTTGAACACCTCTCCTGCTTCTTTATACCAGAGAAGAAGGTCAAGGTGACCCATGGGGATATTTGCCTCTTGAGAAAAGGTGGTCATCTTTCTCTCGATCTCCAGGTAGGCCCTTTTGGTGAGAGATGTGGGAACTTCTTTTATCACGCCTAAAAGGTCTAAATTCTTGAGAATATGCCGGTCCAAGATGGCCAGATCCTCGCCAAGACCAATGTTTCTCAAGAAATGGCTCGCTTCCTTGTATCCGAGACCCTTGACATTTTCCACCAGCCATTGCCGGGCAGCCGCTGGATCGGAGAAGCCTGCCAGCGTGGCTCTCAGTGACCTGGAGCTGAAAATATTTCTGGCCAGGAAGATATACTCCCCCTTTCGCTGGTGGAACCTGACGCCCCCCAGCTCCTGGGAAATTTGAGCTGGCGCGGCCTCGGCTATCATGCACTTTTTATCCAGCCGCTCGACCGCCTTCCAGCAGGTCTTGGCCTTGGACTGAGGCGTGAGCAGGCAGAAGACCAGCTCCAAGAAGAGCTCTTCATCGGTGGCAGTCTCCCAGATGTGCCGGAAATCCATGAGTCTGGCCTCGATTTGCGGCTTTACAGAATTGTATTGCTGCATCAGCTCCTCAACGCTGAGGGAAAAATTCTCTGCTGGTTGGTCCATCATCCTTTCTCTTCTCACGGAATATTAGGGCTTTGTGATAAGCAAAAGGCTAATACCTTCGTGCATTCTAGCTGTTATCACTTCACATGACGCGACTCTCATCTTCCCACCCTGGTTCATTTGGACAGCAGTTTCATCTGGTCTCTGCCTTTGCGCCCACCGGCTCCCAGCCGCAGGCCATAGAAAGGCTCATATCCGGTCTGCAGTCGGAAGAGCAGACATGCGGGCCGGCAGGCACAGGCAAAAATTTCCAGACCCTCCTGGGCGTCACTGGTTCGGGCAAGACCTATACCGTAGCCAATGTCATCGAGAAAGTGCAGCGGCCCACACTGGTCATTGCCCACAACAAGACTCTGGCTGCCCAGCTTTATAACGAGTTTCGGGAGTTCTTCCCGGAAAATCGGGTGGAGTATTTCGTCTCTTACTATGACTACTATCAGCCGGAGTCCTACATTCCATCCAAGGACCAGTACATCGAGAAGGACTCTCATATCAACCCCAAGATCGAGCAGATGAGGCTGGCGGCAACCGCTTCCCTGCTGTCGCGAAGCGACGTCATTGTCGTGGCCTCAGTGTCCTGCATCTATGGCCTGGGTAACCCCGAGAACTTCCAGAAGATGGGCTTTGAGGTATTTGTGGGTGAGCAAATCTCCAGGAGGGAGATCCTGGGAAAGCTGGTGGACATTCTCTTTGAGAGAAACGACCTGGACCTTTCTCCCGGTCGCTTCCGGTCGAAGGGCGACACCATAGATTTGGTCCCCGGATACTTCAACAACATCATTCGGATCGAGCTGTTCGGGGATGAGGTGGAGAGGATCTGTGAGGTTGACCGGCAGACGGGCCTTCTCGTAGAGGATATGAGCTATTTCTTCATTTATCCGGCACGTCATTATGTGATCCCCGAAGAAGAGCAGAAGGCGGCCATAGAGACCATCCTGGCGGAGCTGGAGGAGCGGTTGCCACAGCTCGACATGATCGAGGCTCACCGCCTCCGGCAGCGCACGCTGCACGATATGGAGATGATATCCGAGACGGGTAGCTGCAAAGGCATCGAGAATTACTCCCGCCATTTCGACCGCCGCCAGCCTGGCGAAGCGCCCTACTGTCTCATTGACTATTTTCCTGACGATTTCCTGCTGGTAATCGATGAGAGCCACCAGACCCTGCCCCAGCTGCGGGCCATGTACAACGGGGATCGATCCCGAAAAAGGAGCCTGGTGGACTATGGCTTTCGGCTGGAAAGCGCCTACGACAACCGGCCCCTGCGCTTCGAGGAGTTCGAGAGGCACATGAAAAATGTGATCTTCGTGTCTGCGACGCCCGGCGACTACGAACTGGAGCGATGCCCCCGGCCAGTGGAGCAGATCATCCGGCCCACTGGCCTGCTCGATCCTCTGGTGGAGATCCGGCCCATCGAGGGGCAGGTAAGGGATGTGATGACAGAGATCCATCTTGTGGTGGAGAAGGGCGATCGGGCACTGGTGACGACGCTTACCAAGCGCCTGGCCGAGGAGCTCACGGACTTTCTGGCTCAAAACGAGATCAAGGCACGCTACCTGCACTCCGACATCGACACCTTAGAGAGGACGGAGATCATCCGCGAGCTGCGGCTGGGAAAATTTGATGTTTTGGTCGGCATCAACCTGCTGCGAGAGGGGCTGGACATCCCTGAGGTGGGCTTCATCGGCATTCTGGATGCCGACAAAGAAGGCTTTTTGCGAGATGAGAAGAGCCTCATCCAGACTATAGGAAGAGCATCGCGAAATGCCAACTCCCGCGTGGTCCTTTATGCGGACAGGATGACCGGCTCCATTCAAGCGGCAATGGAAAAGACGGAGCAGCGCCGGGCGCTGCAGATGGCCTACAACCAGGAGCATGGAATAGTGCCCCGCACCATCAAGAAGCCCATCAGAGAGAAGGTGGTGGAGATCACCGACACCAGGCATATTCCCAAATCCGACATTCCCAATGTGATCATCGAGCTGGAGGCGGAGATGCGCGCTGCTGCGGAGCGGCTGGAGTTTGAGAGGGCGATTTCGCTCCGCGATACGGCGCGCAGGCTGGAGAGGGAGATGAAGGTGGGGTAAGGCAAATATTGCGGTATGCTGAACTTTTTTTGCAGATCTTTTCCCTGCTTTATAAGATACTCCTCCTTTTTGCACTCAATAATTCCAATCCGATGAGAACTCATCGTACTGGTTTATGGCATCCGATACATAATTCTCGATCCAGGCATCGCCCGTCACCTCATCTGTGCTATGCCAGACCGGCACAACCTCGCTTTCATAGTTAGGAGCCAAAGTTAGCAAAACGGTCAAAGGCACTGGCATGGCGTCGCCATTGGGATCATAGGCCTGCAGGGCTTCCTCAGACCTGGAATCGCTGCCATCAGCACTTATCTCAAGAAATGTGATCTTGCCCTTGAATTCATCAATAATATTATGTATGGCCTCTGTCTGAGGCAAACAGGTACTGTCCGACTTTTGCACATAGATTAGCACCGGGCTTTTTTTCAGGGCATCCAAAACCCAGGATGGATGATTGACATCGCCGCCGGCGTCCGGAGACTGGTCGGGATAAGCCGTCCACCAGTCGTCATTTCCAGATCCCAGAGAAAATTCTGCGCCCATGACGCTAATGACGGATGCTAAAAAGATTATCGCCATCAAAGAGGATATGATTTTGTCCATTTAATTCGCTCACCACATGTTTACTATATTTCCCTACTAATAACCAATAAGGATGGTATAAAAATTATTCTATTTAAGTATTTCGACCTTTTGATTTATTTATATTCTATCTTCAGTCCCTCGTTATCCACTTTTGTCTCAATGGCAATCTTCAGCCCCAAAGGCTCGATCAGTCCTGCCACCTCATCCCGGTCCCTGTCGGTTACAATGGCGATGGAAGGACCTACTGAGCTCATGCCCACGAATTCCAGGCCCGCCTCGCGCAGCACGCTCATGTGCCGGTAGATCTCAAAGCCGTGATGCTCTACCTCTGCCCTCTTCGAGCCGCGAAACTCGATCTCCCAGATGATATCTCCTATCTTCTTCAGATCGCCCCTCTCCAGAGCCGGGATGAGATCCATGAGCAGAAGATAGGCCTTGAGTTCACGGTCCTGATAATCCAGGTTTCTGGCCCGGTTCATAAGCAGGTCGAACTCAGCTCTTCCTGCTGAGGAGACGACTGTGGGGGGGATTGTGACAAAGACGTTTTTGTCTTCTGCAAAGCGGTGGCGGTAGGCCAGAGCCAACTCGTCGCCGGTGATGACCATGCCCCCGTAGGTGGCAGCCGCAGGCCCCACGCCCGTCTCAAAGCCGTTGGTCACTCTCCCGTCCTCAGTCTCCTCCACATAGTTGTGACCCAAAAGCAGGCGAATCTGCTCTGCATTGAGGGGAGAGCCCAGAGCCGCATTCATGGCATGACCCAGGGCCAGGAGCACCGATCCGGTCGAGCCCAGGCCGACGTGCTTCTTTTCGTGGTCAGAGATCGCAATCTTGAAGCCGCCCTCGTAGTACACAGTCTTCCTGAAGACCTCTGCGAAATGACGGATGATGGGCTCGCGTGAGTAATCGATCTCAAGGCCGGAGGCGGTGCACTCTACCTTCGCTGAGCAGTAGATTTGCAGGGCAAAGCCCACGCCTCCGCCTCCCGGCCTGTTGGGGGCAAAGCGGTTCATGTCCAGCACTGTGAGATGAATGCGCCCGGGTGCTGTCACCTTAACTATCCCGGAATGGGGCGTAAGAGTGTAGTCCTCAGCAATTCCCAGTGTGTGGAGCGTATGGATGCACTCTCCTGGTTGAAAGGGCTGGAAATCGTACTCAACCAGATCCAGATCCCCGCCTCTAATCTTCATTTTAGCCAAGAATACACACCCATTATCAGACCGGTCTATCGAAAAAGATGCTCTTTCCCGAGGCTTTGAGTGGCAATCCATAGGCCACGCTGCAACCCTCCAGCCAATTCAGGGAGAGCGCCGCCACTCCCGCGGTGAACATGACGCGGTTATCGACGTTGTGCAGGCTGGCTGTCTTGGCAGCCGATCCCAAAGCAATGCCAAGGTCGGCCATCTTGATGACGCAATTGGGGCCGTGGAAGGGTTTTTCCGAAACATTCTCCAGGAACGGCTTTTGTGCCTCCTGCATCTTTTTGCAGGTGGCATAGCCGCATCCTCCGCAGTCCAGGCCTACGCTGTCGGCGGCCTTGCTGCCCAAGAGAAGGCACGCCTCGCTCCTTTCCAGGTTGCCGGCGTCCCGCAAAAAGAATTTTATGCCCCGTGCTTCGCCCAGACGGCGTAGCTCCTGAGAGAGTTGCACCAGCTCTTTGCCGGTCACAACTCTTATTACTACGGAGTCCTGGCCCCGGCCTTTGGGCGCGGTGCGTGCCGAGAGGGCCATAAGCTCAGCTACCATTTCCACGGCTTTGAAGGTCATGAAAAGAGAATAAACGGATTGCTATTTATATGATTCTTCAATCCTTCAATGTCTGTCATCCAGGATGGTGTAATCATCATGGTCAATGATCTGATCCTTCTGCTTCTTGCTGCTCGCGCCCGAATTTTCTTCCCTTCCTCTCAATGTGCCCAGCAGGAGTGCAGCGAGGGCGGAGAATGCCGCCGTCCCGAGAAAACCGCTTCGTTTTGCAAACCGAAGCAGCAATAATTCTGCGGCACCCTTGAAAAGAATAGCAAGAAGATTAGAGCTATTGCCGCCTGGCGCTGACTTTGCCAGTTTGCTGAAAAATGCCATTATTCCTGATCTCGTCGATGGCTGGAGGATCCAGTTCACCGATTTAATCAGTGCCACCAGGAAGGCATTCCTGAACGCTTTGTTGACCAGAGCGGCACCAATAACGGTTTTTATCAACTTTGTCAGCATTCCCATCAGAACTTATCATTGCTTGCACGGATATATTATTATCTATCGGTTTGAAATCTCTCCGGCCAGAGCATTCTTTCTTTGCTTCTCTGTTTTATCATCTCTTCTGCATCTACAACTGTAATGCCGAAGACTTCAGCCAGAATCTCCTGGGCGGCATGAAGCTTCAGATCTATCAGGTCGTCACCGCTTATTCGCGAGTTTTCGCGAGGCACAACGGGCTTTCTCTTCACTTTGCCCATGTTGCCCTGGACTTTTACCATATAGAAAATACCTCTGCATTCATTTGATATAAATATAATGCGTTATCATCATGCGACGAAAGCAGATCTTTCGCAGTTTACTGTGGTGGTAGGAGGCCTGCTCGGTACAAACATCTTGGGCAATCCCTGGGAGATTACTCTGGCCCATATCATCATTTCTTATTAATGTAGATCGGGTCATCGCTTGGGGTTGCCTTCGTGATGCTTGTTGCAACGGCTGCCGCGGGACCAAAACTTGCTGAGGTCTCGGCTCACGTGATCTCTTCAACGAATCTTGCCGGTGCGTTTGATGCAGCTTTCTTGTTTTGCATGGTCCTGGAAGTACTGGGCCTCCTCCTCACTTAGAATAGCTGAGGCTGATCCTGGGGGTTGACTATATGCCAGCGATTATCTTCCCGTCCGTTTCCAAAGACATCTCCTGCAGCCTGGTCCCTGGATGAGAAGTAGAGAGGCCAGCCCCTGAATGTAGTCTGCTTTGATCCATCGGTTCTGGTTATGGTGGCAAAATCGACCGTCCTCAGGCTGTCCGGCACTATTATGGTCCCGGCATAGAAAGGTGGCCAGTTGTGGGCGCAGTCGTTATAACAGGTGCTGGCACCATTTGCGCCACCGTCATCCGAGAAGTAATAGAGAGCATAGCCGCTCTGATTTACCAGATAGTCTCCCAGAAACTTATTCGTCGTGAGGTTCACAGTGTAATTGCTCTCTGCCAGAGCCGAGATCGAGAGAATCGATACTGCAAGGAATAAGAGCACAAGCTTGTGGCTTCTTGACATGTTTTTCACCGCTTGTTCCTTATCGGCCTGATAATTAAGGATTTGCCATTCGCTAGCATAACCCTAAATCACACTGTCACACTGGGTGGCAAACCTCGCAGGGTACATAGCCCTTCATCTTCGTAGCAGCGCACAGCCCCCATCTTTTAGGGCGGGGTACAAATTACCGGTATGTAGTCCAATTCAAAAAGAAATTGAGGGAGACGGGAACCCCGCACGAGTTTACGAGTAAAACTAAATTTTATTCCTCGATCATAAGCTAACCATAAGGTTCTAGGACAGCCCGTAATTTATCCAACCTCAAAGGTTTGCTAATATAATCATCCATTCCGGCTGCCAAACACCGCTCTCGATCACCTTCGAGTGCATAGGCAGTGATGGCGATAATCTTCGGCCGATCTTCAGATGCCCAGCGCTTCCAAATTTCTCTGGTAGCTTGAAAACCATCCATTTCTGGCATCTGTATATCCATCAGAATCAAATCATATGGTTGGATTTCAAGTGATTTTAAAACCTCAAGCCCGTTATCTGCAATATCAGCATTATAGCCTAGCTTATTTAGCATTTTCAACATCATCATTTGGTTGATAGGGTTATCCTCAGCCAGCAGAATGCGCATGGTGCGAGGTTTGCCATGCATGGGACATATCATTGGATTATCGTCCTTAACCATGGAAGTGGCTTGCATCTTGGTTGCGGACTGTGCCACAATTGTAAAATAGAATGTTGAACCCTTGCCCAATTGACTGTCAACCCAAATCGTTCCGCCCATAATTTCTGCAAGATTCCTGCAAATGGCAAGACCAAGCCCTGTTCCACCATACTTGCGCGTAGTCGATGAGTCAATTTGGGTGAATGGTTGAAATAAAAGGTTCATCCTATTTTCGGGAATTCCCACTCCCGAATCATTCACTGAGAAGCGGATTTCATGATTTGAGGCATCAAGCTTCCTGCCAGATACTTCTACCTTTACTGTGCCTTTTTCAGAGAACTTGACTGCATTGTTGAGAAGATTGATCAAGATCTGGCGCAGCCGTGCAGAGTCTCCCACAATTCTCTCTGGGGCATTGGAATCGATACTATAGCTTAGGTAGAGCCCCTTCTTCGACGCCTCTGTGGTTACAACATCCAGGGAAGCTTCAATGCAATCTTTTAAATTAAATATATGAGACTTCAACTCCACCTTGTGGCTATCTATCTTTGAAAAGTCCAGAATATCGTTTATAATTGATAGTAGGGAATCGCCACTGCTTCGAATGGTCTCCACATAATTTCGTTGTTCTTTGTCCAGATTTGTTCCTTCCAGAAGATCGGTCAATCCTATGACCGCATTCATGGGAGTCCTTATCTCATGGGACATATTGGCCAAGAACTCGGATTTGGCTCGAGCTGCGGATTCTGCAATTTCTTTAGCCTTGACGAGAGCATTCTCAGCCTGTTTGCGGACGATGGCCTGACCTATGGAAGCAGACGCTACCTGAATGATAGATCCTTCAATACCGATCCAGATACGTTCGGATTGGCAATCATCAAAGCCGATAAATCCCCAGAATTGGTTTTCAATCATCATTGGCATAATGAGAAGCGACTTGGTGTTTAGATGCCTCAAAAATGCTCTTTCTAGTTCAGGAAGCTCTCGAACTAAGCCTTTTATTGGTTGCCCTTTTGAAAGCGCATCATACCATCGGGATAAAATCGGATAATATGTAAGACAATAGAAATCTGGATTATTTTTAAGGGAAACTGCAGGGTCCCATGACCACTCATAACGCAGACTAGCTAGATGTATACCATTCTCTCGATTTTCGTTTTCAAAGATATAGATTCGGTCGGAGTGTGTAGCAGCTCCTAAAATCTCAAGAGTATGATTTATTGCATGATCCAGATCGTTATCTGCCAGAAGAATATTTGCGGCAATGGCGGCCCCACCAAGTAGAATATCTTTCTTATGAAGTTCTTCTTCTTCTTGCTTGCGTTTGGTTATATCCCTAATCACACCAACTATGAACTTCTTTCCATCATTGTTAGTGAGCAAGGTCCTCTTGGTCACAATAGTGCAAATATTTCCCAGAGCATCGGTAATTTGCTCTTCATTTACGTCCTCTTTCTCTGTCTCGAATACTAATTCATCTCTTTCCCAGAAAATGCCCACCTGCTCTTTGGGGAAAAAATCATAATCGGTTCTCCCCAGAAGTTCTTCGCGCGTTCGGCCTGCCAAACGGCACTGCGCATCATTAACCATTATTAGTTGATGATCTCGATCTTTAACAAATATAGGGTCACCAATCGCGTTTATTATTTTATTGAGGTATTCTCTAGATTTCCTAAGTTCTTCTCCATTTTTAATTCTGATTATGATTCCTGCCATATCGGCTGCCAGAGTCTCGAGCGAATTGCGAGTGCCTAATGGAATCTCATTATATATGCGAGAAGCAAGAATAAGTGCAGCTATTGCTTTTTCTTTATACATCACTGGAAGGTCAGCAACTGATTTCAAGCCTTCTTCTCGTAGATCCGAGAAAGGAGACTGAGAAATGTACTCAGAATCTCTGTAGACTATTTCACCTACCGAGACTATGCGTGCCCGGGGTGAATTTGAATCACAATGTGAGCAGCCTTCAACAAACTTTTCAGATAATCCCTTATGTAATAGCATATTCACGTCGCCAGTGGACTCATCTACGATGTAAACGGCACCCGCATTGATGCCATCTACCTTAAGAGCAGCATCCAATACAAGTGCCAGTGCCTCGTTTAAATCGGTAATAGAGTTAAGTGCTATGGCTAAGTCTCGCTGAAGGCCAAGCAGTTTATCCGGACCCGTAAGCATCTTGATTCTGACCATGGATTCTTCATTGGCATTTTCCGCAGATTTAGCTATATTGTTCACATTGTACTATTATAGGTGCTTGAATAAAATCTTCTTGCTTGACGCCATATGGAGCCATATTGATGGCTTGGCAATCTCCTTTTTCATTAACTTTTTTTGTTTGCCTTGATTTGTATAGAGAATATCCTAGGCGGCTGAAGGCCACCGAAATGCCTTTACCGTCGCCTGGCCGTGTTGACCTCGCATGTCTCAGCCGATATGATCTGATAAAGTACAGCCTGTTTTCTCTCTTTCTTTCTGAGAATCCTGCTCAGTCTCTGGACAAATGCTCTCTCGCTTTTCTTTCCGCTTAGAATAACGCAAACGTTGACATCAGGCATATCTATGCCCTCATCCAGGACTCTTGAGGTGACAACCGCTTTGTATATGCCCGATCGAAATGACCATGTGCCCCAGGCAGAGGCTCAAACGCGATGGATGGGAAACAAGATCTATCGACTTCAAAATTCAGTTTCCCATGGGAAACTTATCACGGGTCTCGACTCTCTATATCGATCTGTCATGTTCTCTGGTATTGGCCTGGTTGGATTTGGAGTGGAACGATGCAGAACACCCGGTCGGACGGCTCTGTAATCTTCTGCAGGTAGATTGTCCAGCGCCGGCGCGTAGAGCAGGATAGTCGCCTTGGCTTCATTTTCGTGCGGTAATTATCTTAATATCTTCTAACTGATTGCACCCCAAATTTTTTCTTAAGTGCTCAATGAGTTCTGGTTTATATTTTTCTAACATTTCAGGGTCATTCCCTTGATATAATTCTACTTCCCATGTTGAATAAAATTTCCCGTTCCTTCTATCGCTCCAGCGCATATCACAGACTGCTTGACAGTAGTAAAAGAAATTAATTATCCTACTCAGTGTATTTATGGGATGTTCTCTCCCAGCCCCTAAAAAGTTAATGGGCTCCACAAATTTGAATATGCTCGGAGGTATATGAGATTTAAAGTTAATAGCGTTTGTCCCTTTTTTGGAGTTGCATTCCCTACAGAGTGTCTGTGAATTCTCCACATTGGCTGGGCCTCCTTGGAAAACTGGGATTATGTGATCTATCTCTAATCGAATTCCTTTTCCAGATCTAAAACAACACTGACAGGTGTAACCATCTCGCTTCTTGATCTGTTCGCGTTCCTCAATAGTAAGAATATTATCTTGTGGGGGCCGCTGAATCGGAGGAATTAATTCTCTTGGCTCCATTCCACTGATGTTTATAAGGATTTTTCTCATTTTGGCTAATTCAAATGCCATTAAAAATTTGCTGAAATCTTTATAGAATAGTTTCCAAAGAGTGCCCTGTTTATCAAAGATCATCATCAGTTCACGGTAACGTTCATCGTCCCGTTTTGCCGCCAACTCCATTACAAGATTATCCAAATCATAACAATCACGTTCTGTAAAGGGATGAAATTCAGGAACGGTGCCGTTCTTAGCAATATGTCTGCTGACTTTAATTAAATCCCTGAGCAGATCTCCAGTAACATGATCTTGTGTTATGTCAAAATATGTGTTCATCCAGTCAGTTGCTTTTGGCTCTATCGACTTTTCATCGAGTTTTTCATCAGACCATGATTCTGGAATTTCTTCAAATTTTTCTTTTATGAATTTTTCAAATTTATCTTTTGTGTGTTCATAGACTGTTACATACTCGATGAAATTTTGCATTTCCTCTTTCGGAGATGATGGATCACTTTCTACGCTCACCGTTATGTCCGTTCTATACCATCCGATAGGGATGTAACAAGAATATGGCATATCTGGGACTTTTCCACTTTCAATTTGCCTGGAGAGAAGCTCAACAAGGTGTATAGATACTATTTCATAGGGCCGATGACCACGAACGACGTAGTCTTCTCCTATACCACTCCCCGGATGTGCCCAGACATCAATTAGTCCTTTCCAATTATCAATGAAGAGAACAATATTTGCTGTATCCTTTCCAGGCCCACCACCTGCTTTTTCTCCTCTCATGGCACGACCTACCATTTGGGTCATGAGAATTGAGCTTGTAGTCTGCCTCGTCAACAATGCCGTTTTGACATCTGGGATGTCTACGCCTTCAGTTAGCATTCGAATATTGACAAGTACACCATCCTTGGCTCCTTTGAAATTCCGAATGATTTGTTCATTATCATATATATCATTCTTCAAGGATCTTAGGTTTGAATCATCATGGATTTTTGAAAAAACAGCATCCGCTTTGATGCCTCTCTCGACTAATTTTTCTTTTATATATATACATTGAGGCCATCTATCAGCAAAAATGATAGTCTTACCATACTGATCTTTATTTCTTACATAATCATCTACAATGTAATCGTTCCTTGCAGAATCATCGGCTAATATTTGAATAATATTTTCGGGCAATTCTTTGTGCTCTCTTACTAGCCTGTCATATAGAGCGTCGTCCACAACCAAATCTTTTCCGGTAGGTTTCTCGATATATTTGGGTACAGCAAGTATTTTTTGGTGAATTAGTTCATTCTGGTCTGCATCATAAAGGATTTCTTTATCAAAAATCTTGAAGAGCCAACCACCTATTTTCTTATCATTATGTGTCGGCGTGGCGGTTAATCCTAATATATAAAATCCTGAGATTAAATCACTCATGCCTTTCCAGAGACTACGGAATCCGTAGGCAGGTGCGTGATGTGCTTCATCTAATACAACAAAAATACCAGATCCGGCACTAGATTTAATAAATTTTTTAAATTCTGTTTCCAAAATATTTCCATTTATATCTCGTGATTCTGTATTGAAATTCGAAATTGCCGTTTGAGTCGTGATTATCAAAACATCGTCCGTCTGACTTATGGTTGAAGCTTTGGAGTGCTCAGAACTGCTAGATACTACTCTGATATTTATAGCATTTCGATTTAGTATTTCGAGAGAATTATCGCAAAATGACCCAAATGCCTGATTTAGCAAATAGGATGATTGAGCCAACCATAATACCTTAATTTTTCTGGAAAGAACATTTCGACAAATCCAATTAACAGCTGTAAAAGTCTTACCGCCTCCTGTCGGAAGCACAAGCAAGCCACCAGCATACTTATCAATAGGAAATGTAAAGCTTTTTGATAGGATCTCAAAGGCTTCACTTTGATGTGGAAAAGGATTTTTCGCTTTGTAATTTGGATTACTGCTCCGTAATTCGTCCAGGTCTAGCCTTAAGAAGCTTATATTTATCCCTCCAGATGCTGACTTATCTCAACTGTAACTTGCATATAAATTCCCCTCTTAATAGAGATTTCTCCTATTATATGCACAAAAAAATTTCTAAGATCGCTCTTAAAATTAAATAACCTTTAGGACAACACTAATAATATTGCCCGCTCATCTACGTCCGCAATGACCGACCACCTCTCCCGCGCCCACCAGCTCCTCGCCTCCAGCCAGCTCGATAAAGGGCGAGAGCTCCTGCACCGCTGCCTAGAGCTCGCTCCCCGTACCGCGTAGCCCTGGCGCTCGGCTACCAGCGGGCGGGCGACCTCCCGCAGGCCAAAGAGTACACCATGCAGGCTCTTGCCGCCGATCCCAGGAATCCCGTGGCCCTCAAGAACCTGGGCGCCATCCTCGGCAAGGAGAAGGGCAGCCTGCGAGCTCTCTACTATCTGCGCCGCTCCAACAAGTGCGATCCCCAGGACCCGCAGACTGTGTACGGCCTCGCCTTCGCCGCTTGACCGGCGACATCGAACCGGCCCAGAAGCATTTGGCTCTTCGCTATTTCCAGTTGTTAGTTCGTCTCTGTGCGTACTCTGTGAGCTCTGTGGTTGAAACATCGTTAGCCACTGGTTATAACCAAACGGCTACGGACTACCACCACAGAGACACAG
>CAZDLZ010000022.1:0-839 GCA_964506745.1 uncultured Methanotrichaceae archaeon
TTGGCAGATTTGCTCGCTAAAGCCGAGTAATTGATAACCTATTGAGCATGTACCTCGAATCATTCAAAGACTGCCCCGGAGACGGGCAGACTGTAAAGATGATTATGAGCATCAGGGAAATTATCATGGGTCTCTTCATCAATTTGTGCCTCCATTTTTTTGCCAGCATTTCGCACTTTCAACGACATGGTATTCGTCATTTGACTATAAAAACGCTCTGAGCGTATCCGCAATTAGGCATTTCAATCTTAATGGAAGTGAGAAGAAAAAAGGATACTACGCCGAAAATCCCGGCGCCAAAAATCTTCCTAATTTACAGGCCATCGCTCAATTTAGATGGGTATACCGCTGATATCCCCAACTCCCGTCTGGATCTTATCCGCGTACTCGTGAATGTCAACGAACCTTGAGGCCGGATTTGCCTTCTCTGCAGATGCGTTCGAGGCATCCGTGCTGTCAACAGTGGCAGGCGCCGGTGTCTCAACTTTTGTCTCTTCGATGATGGCCGGAGCAAAGCTGGAGACGTCCGGGCTGATCCACATGGCGCTGAAAGTGCCGCTACCTATCTTCTTTCCGCCGCTTATCTGGGTGAAGTTGCCGGTGATGATCTCATCAATAATTGTGCCGATCATCCTGGTAGTGATGCTCTCTTTGTCCTTCTGAGCGGTCAATGTCAGATCCACCCTGTTTTCTGTGACGGAACCCACGACGTCTGCATTCCAGGCTTTTCCACCTTCCGGCTCATACCTGGCCTGGCCGTACAACTCGCTTCCTTCCTGAGTGAGGGCCATGATAATGCGGTCTGCCTCTATATCTGTGAGAGACCAGATGCCAGTGAA
>CAZDLZ010000022.1:849-37863 GCA_964506745.1 uncultured Methanotrichaceae archaeon
TGAAATTGGTCACGGTACTGGCCAGTGTAGCATTGGCAGCCGTTTCATTGAGAAGTGCACTTTCGTTTGCATTATTCTCCATTGTACTCGAATTGTTGGCAGGCTGTCCCTGAGACAGAACTGCGCAAAAGAGGAATACAAACATAAGAGAAAGGACCGTGTTTTTCTTGTTCAATAATATGCCTCCAATATGTTTCAGCTTTTTGGCGATAGGCTTTTCGTCATTTGCCTACAACGAGACCTCTGTCTAACCTTCTCCTTTATAAGCTTTTCACCTGGGTCTCATTTATTTGGCTCAAAGGTTGCTCTACAATTTTGACCAGCCAGGCATCCTCCCTTCCCTGCCCATAAGAGCCTGTAATGCCTGCCAGCATATAGGAGCCATCTCTTCTCTGAATTGCGAAGGTGCCGATATCGTCACTGCTACCTCCCAGAACCATCGACCAATCCTCGCTACCATTGGAATTTGTCTTGATGATGAGCGCATCTCTACCGGTCTTTTTATTGTCTATTCTTCCTGCAATGATATAGCCTCCATCACCAGTCGATTGCAGGGAAGAAGCCGAACTTCCCAGGTAAGTCCTCTCCCACAGTTTCTGGCCGCTGGTGTCCACCCTAATGAGAATGATCTTCATCTTATCCTGGCCCGATTCAGTCCTGCCTACCAGAGCATAGCCGTCTGCAAGCTCTACAACCTGGAAACCGGCGTCATCATTTTTGCCGCCAAAGGTTGCATTCCATTGCTCTTTTCCCCGTGAATCGGTTTTGAGGAGCCAGATGTCGTCTCCTCCTTTGCCGAAGGATGCCGTCCGTCCTGCCACAATATATCCGCCATTCCGGCTTTGCAGGACGGACATGCCCACATCATCTTCACTTCCACCAAAGGTTTTATCCCAGGCCCTGGTGCCCTGCTCATCGGTCTTCAGCAGCCAGAGATCCTTTCTACCGCTTCCCTGTGATTGGGTGTATCCGGTAATGATGAAGCCACCGTCATATGTTTCGTTCACAGACCATCCACCATCCCCGGAAGAGGAGACAAATCCGCCAAAGGTTTTATCCCAACTGAGGCTGCCATTGCCATCAGTCTTGACAAGCCATAATAGCTCCTCACCCATGGCGAAGGATTTTGTGCTTCCCGTAGCAATAAATCCGCCATCTTTCGTCTCTTGCACGAAGTATCCCGCATCCTCCCCCGATCCTCCCCAAACCCTGCTCCATGTGCATTTTCCTATTGCATCGGTTTTAATCAAAAGCAGATCGCTTCCCTCTCCTCTGGACGCCGAAATCCCAGCCAGGATATTGCCGCCATCTGCGGTCTCCTGCATACACCAGGCCCCATCTGTGTACCGCCCCCCAAAGGTTAAATTCCACTCTTCCTCAGGCCCGCTCGCCAGAGCCGAAAAGCACACGGGCAGGACAAGGAAAACAAGAATAAGTGCAACCCAGATATGGGATTTAGGAACGCTGATGTATTTCATGACGAAGCCCCGAGATTTAATCTAGACGCCCCTGTCCTGGAACTTGACGGTTTTATCCATCTCAAAGGTCCCGCTCAAAAACATGTGGGAATCTATGCCGCTTTTTCCTATCTCATGCCGGGAAGCGGTCATGCCGTAGTAGCCGCTAAATCTCCCCCTGGAGCTGGACCCGACATTTTGTCCATCTTCATTGGCATCAGCGACATCAGTGACTGTAGGTGCAGAGGAATTGAGTAGGGACGAATTATTCATTGAGCAATTGCTGCTGATATTGTTTTGTGTTGAATTAAGCGGTTCTATCTTTTCTTTCGTCCGGGCATTCTTCCAGGAATCAAGCTTGACCAAAGCATCTGCTAATTTTTCCTGGACCTTTTTGGTATCCGTTCCGGGTGTAAAGAGAGCTGTGCCATCCGGACCGGGGATGGTTGTAGAATCGGATTTATCAAAAGAAGCTTCTGCCGATAGCAGATCTGCCGCGACTAAGAGCATAAGTAAAATAATTATGATCCTCTTCATAATCCCCACCTAAGTTTGCTACCTTGATAAATTAAGTCTCCAATACAATTTTAACTTTTCTATAACAAATTTCAATTTCGCCCTGTGGATAGCATTTATCTCTTCCTAGTATCATCCTTCTTTCGTGTACCTGGACTATTTCCCTTACGAGTCCCTCCGGCCCTACCAGGATAGGATGTTGGACGCAGTTTATGATGTTGTGAGCAAAGGCGATCATGGTGTGCTGATGATAGACGCGCCCACCGGCACGGGAAAGACTAGCTGCATTTGCTCCGTTTTGGCAGCAGCTACTGGAAAGACTGTAGTTGCCGTACGAACTGTATCGCAGATCGATATCTACATCGACGAGATAAGCAAGATCTGGTCAAAGACCCGTCATAAGCCGGAAATAGCCTATATGGTAGGCAAGCAGAAGATCTGTCCGCTGGAAGATGAATTTCGCGGGGAGAGCGTTTATGCAGGCTGCTCCCGGCTAAGAGAATGGACTAAAAATTATGTATCTGCAAGGATCAGCAAGAGCAACGCAAGCATCTATGACCCGACCTCAGACAGCATTCCTGAGGAGGAGCCTGGCTACAGGACCTTCTGTCCTTACTACCTGAGAAGCAGAGAGGGCTTCGAGCTGAATGGAAAGGTCCATTTCCGGCGTTCAAGTCGTGCTCTGGATGTAGTGGAGGGCTTGAAGAAGACCATCACACCGCCATCCCGACTTTCGGAGTCCTGTCAGGGAATCTGTCCTTACGAGATCATGAGCCTCTATGCCAAGAATTGCGACATTGTGATAATGAACTATTCTCATCTCTTCTCCCCGGACTTTCAAGATATCATCTTTCAATGGCTGGAGATGGAATCAGAAAAGGTTACTCTGATCATTGATGAGGCGCATAACCTGGGAGACGGCGTGCGGGCCATGAACTCGCGCCTCCTTTCCATGCGAATGATAGACCTGGCGGAAAAAGAGGTAGAGAGGTTTGAAGGATCACTTGGCCAGGCCAGGCTGGAAGAGACACGAGAAAAGGCTTCATGGAGACGGGAGGGAATCAGAGTAATCCGCTATCTTCTTCCCAGGCTGAAGAGATTCTTGCTAAGCAAGCAAGAGAGGATGGCGGAAGGAGAGGCTCTCCTGGACGCAGATTTGTTCCGCTCCTTTCTTTACGACGGCATCGAAGATATTGATGAAGCGCTATCCAATTTTTCCGATGTTGCTGTGGCTGTGGCCGACCTGAATCTGGCGGAAGGCGATCGCGAGAACCTGCAGGGTGATATTCAGCCCAGTCTTGCAATGGTGCTCCTTTACCTGAGGGATGTGGAGAGCGCTGAAAAAGATTCATCCTATCAGAGAAAGATTGCAGTAACATCTTCTGGCGGCAGAAAATTTGCACGTCTGGAGGTAAACAACATCGATCCCGCCGCCAATATCCGGCGCATCACCGACAACATCAATGCTACTATTATGCTCTCCGGCACATTCTCGCCCCTGGAGGCCTATGAGCTGTACTGTCTGGGAGAAGAGGACAGGGCACAAAAGCTTTGTCTGCCCAATCCTTTTCCCAAAGAAAACCGCTTGCTCATGGCTGCAAAAAAAGCAACGACGCAGCTAGATATCAGAGAAGATGCTGACAACCGGGAGGAGATATCCGGGCACATAAGATCGATAATAGAATGCGTTCCCGGCAGTGTGGCCATCTTCTTTACTTCCTACCCGATGATGAACAATTACAGGGAAGTATGTCTCACCTCCTGCCAGAAGGCGGGAAAGAAGCTGTGCGTTGAGCCTCGAAGTAGTGATGACGTACCCTCCATCTTGCAGGACTTCTTCGGCCTGGCCGGGAGGGGAGGAGGTGTTTTGACGGGTGTATGCGGCGGAAAGCTGGCGGAGGGAATTGATTACAAGGGTGAGGCTTTAAACGGGGTGGCCGTGGTGGGCCTGCCCCTGGCTGCATACGACGAGATTCAAAAAGAGATCAACGGCTACTATACCAGAAAGTATGGCCGGGCCAAGGGAATGCTCATCGCCTATACTCTGCCGGCAGTCAACCGGGGACTGCAAGCGGCTGGAAGAGTCATTCGCGCTGAATCAGAACGGGGCGTTATCTTGTTTTGCGATCGCAGATTTGGGGATGATAGCCTGGGCGGAGTCAATGTATTTTTGCCCGGTTGGGTGAGAGAGGATTTGATATTGGTAGATGCAAAAGAGGGCAGAGAAATAATTTTAGAAAAGATCATAAAGTGGAAGATGGACAAACCGCCCCAGAATAAGACAAATCATGAGGCGGCGCAAATGCCCGGCAGAGCAAAAGCGGCAAAGCAGGGCAAAAGAGATCTCAGGGAGCTGGCCAGGTCGCTGGGGCTTGGGACGAGCAAATCTGCAACAAAAAATGCCGCAAAGCCCGGCCCAAAAAGCTCCGGAAAGAAAAATTAAGTATTCTTGAAAGAAAAGCTAATCTATCTGAGCCGTCTCCAGCACGTTCAGGGGTATGGCTCCCAGGGCTTTTCCAATTGAGGATTTGGCTATGCGCCCGGCATGCTCTTCACTTTCTGCATTGAATATCTTAATCTCAAAGAGCAACGCTACCAGGGCTGTGCCGGCGACGAGAAATACGCCGGGCAAAGGCTCGCTGCACTCCGGACAGTCCCATTGACCCATCTCCACCTCGACGAAGTCCATCTTTCTCTGATTCAATCGCTTGCCGGCTTCAGAGATGGCCACACCGATGGCGTCATCTTCGGTCTTGACATCTCTTACCAGCCAGGCACCTTCCAGGAGGACATTGAAATTCGGCATCATTATGGTCTTGGTAGGACCTGTCATATAGTCCTTGTGATTATCAATAGCAATAGTGAAGATAGTATACAGCCGAAAATATGAGAATAGATATCCTGCAAACCCAGTGGAAGGTCCGGATCGTGTGCGACTGCCGGCCGTTGAGCTGCAAAATCTTGGTTATGTATTCAATGATCCGAAGCCCGCCAGCCTGGCTCAAATCAGCAAAGTTCACGGCAAGGAGCACATCGATCGCGTAATACTTTGCGGTCACTTTGAAGCGGCATCGCTTGCATCCGGCGGTGCCATCTGCGCCGCAGAGCTGGCCATGCAGGATGAGCCCGCTTTCGCCCTGGTGCGTCCGCCCGGGCACCATGCCGCAGCCAACCGAGCCTGGGGAATGTGCTACTTCAATAACATGGCCATTGCCATAAAAAATATCAGGCCCAGGGCGAAGAAAGCTCTAATCATCGATATCGACCTGCACTTTGGAGACGGCACAGTCAGCATTTTCCGTGGAGATCAGAATGTAAAGATTGTCAACCCCTGGTCGGTTGATGAGAACTTCGAGTATCTGAACATGGATGAGAGCCGCTATTTAGGCCAGGTGAAGGAAGCATTCCAGGGATGTGATTACGATATTGTTGGCGTTTCTGCCGGTTTTGACACCTATCTGGAGGATTGGGGTGGGCTGCTGAAAAAAGAGGACTTCTGGAAGATCGGCAAAGCCATTCGAGAGGGGGCAAAGAGGTGCGGCGGGCACAGGTTTGCCGTGCTGGAAGGCGGATACCATCCTGATTTGAGGTGGTGCATAAAGAGCTTTATTGAGGGGTTTGAAGATTAGATTTCATAGGCGCATAGCTTCGGCTTTCCCTCTTCTATGATCATGTAATCAAGGCCGCAGTCATCACCGTCTCTTCCCCATGAGCCCGTATTGGCAGTTCGGCTTTCCTCATCCACATAGCCGCGATGGGTGTGGCCGTAAACCAGCCAGCCGTCTGCACCGGTGTAGATGGGCCTGGACTTGGACTGGGCCAGCTTTTCTATTGTGTCTAGGGCGTTATGTTTGCCATTAAGCCTTTCAGATGTGGACTTTTTCATTGATTTCATGTAGTCTCCGTGAACGCCGGGATCTACTAAGGACCACAGAGTGCTTGCAGCCGAGCCTGTTACTCCGGCAGTACTGCAGAGCAGGGCAGATATCGAGTCGTAAATCTTTTGGCTCTTGTCATAGGGATTTGCCAGCACCTCGAGCTGGTGGCCGTGTATAAATGTGAAGGCAACGCCATCTATATCCAGGTCCAGGCTCTTGTCCATGGTGCTAAACAGGTTCTTCGTGTCGGCTACTCTCCACATTTCCCGCATGGAGTAATCGTGATTTCCGACAACGTAGTTTATGACGGACCTCCTCGCGATCTCTTTCATCTTAAAGACGGCTTCCTGGTTCTCTATCAGGACCTGTGCAGCGTCTTTTCTCCAAAAGTCGAAGATATCGCCCAGGAAGATGAGCCTGTCCTCCTTGGTGTGTAGGTACTCTTTGCCAATGTACCCCATGAAGGCCTGAAAAAGCGGATCAAGCTCCAGGTCATCACTTGCACGGCCTGTTCCCTTGCATTTCCTGCCCACGTCGCTGCCGAGGTGGACATCCGAGACGACTACTATCATTTAGACTCACCTTTTTTCAATCTCATTGGATTTCACGACGCCCATTTTCCTTAATATTACTCACCACAATCGAAGAGGTCCTACCTTGGATCGTCTTGTGGGCTGAAATGAGGATGTCTATGTCGCAGATGTCGCCCCGAGATTTCAAACGATCCACCTCAAGCAGGAAAAAGCCCAATGACTCCTCTTCCATATTGTTCATCTCTGCAAATCTCATGGCTATGCCCTTGAGCCGTACGCGAGTCGAAAAGCTCTTGGGAAGCTCTCCATTAACGAGGTTGAAGATCAGCCCGCAGCCCGAGTGACCGAAGGTGGATGTGGATGGGCCGATAGTGGTAGGAATATAATCCTTGAATGTGTGACCATGGACGAACTCGCCGCACTCGCATAGTATCGTTCTCTTCATGATAACGACTCTCCTCTCCAGCTTGACAAATTGTTAGGATTTCTAAGATCCAAAAGGCAGCCCGTAATTTTACAGCACGTGCGCTTGCCTCCTGCCTGGCCAGGTTCATGAAATATTATTCCCGCGGTTTATTCACCTTAAAGGGCTTCTTTCCTTAAAAACATTATTACGTAAGATAACCTCAGAATCAATTTACTCTAATTTTCGAGCTGATTTTTTTTCTCCGGATCAATGCTAATAACCCAACTTCCTGAATTGAGTAGGCGCATTAACTGATTGATATCAATTTTAACTTGTAGGATCGCGAAGGACGAATTTCGCTGACAGCAGGCCAGCGAGAGTTTCGACCGCGAAGTCGAAACATCGGTAAGTCTCCATCCTTCAGGGTGATCTCGCTAACTTTGCAGAGTTTGCGGGAGTTGCGACACAGTCGCAACGGATGAAAGCAAAAGTTTACATTGGGCTGCGATACTGAACTAATAGCCAAGTGCCATTCGTACGTGAGCGCGCTGTGTTTCGTTCATTAGATCGGATACACGAGGAAGAATCGCCATTTGAATTCTTGCCATCTGAGCCGCGTTGGTAACACTTCTGCAAATGCTTTTGATGGCATTAATATCATCATCCGTCACGAAGCCGTCCATGAGCCGATTGATCATGCGAATTATTTCTCGAGTGGGTAGCTGGCCAATGGTACTCGAATTATTCCTACTTACCCAATCTCGTATCTCACTATCACTGTCCAGGTTACTGCGAGCAGATTGGACGTTCTCTATCAACGTATTCGGATTATCTATACCAGGAATCTGCTGGTAGAAGACTGTGGTCGGCTGGCTCCGTGACGAAGGTAATGTCTTGCTGCTTGCACGGACAATTTCCTCGGCATAGGTTGTACAAGTATAGGTAGCACCGTAACTATGGCCGTTTCGGCAAATCTCTTGCGCTCGTGCCAGGCCTGCTTCGTATTGTTCCTTTGTTAGAGAATAGGGTGCAATATCATCGATGCATGCATCGTGAGTTGTGTCCGGGTGATGGACGCATCCCGCGACCGATCTTTGATTCTCATTAGGTGATTCAGAGGCAGGATAAAAGCCATAAGTGTATTCCCTTCCATTACTACTCAAGAATCTTACATAAGTATGCCCGAATTCTTTGTTGCGAAGCGCCCACTCCCAGGAACTGCTCTCAATGTCTATGTTTACCTCAAGTTCCCATCGGTCGCTTTGTTCCTGCCGTCCCTCTTTACCAGGATCAGGGGCCGCGCAGCGATCACTTGCCGAGCACGTTGCCCTGCTGCCACTGCACTGGTCTTTTGTTCTTTGTAGCGCACGTGACAGTGAAGACCAGATCTGTCTGGAAACACGCGGTACCGACGTTACATCGGCTATTCTCGATGCGAAGTCATTAGCATCCGCTTCGGCCACGGCTGATGGATCAATAGCCAAAGCTCCTCTTGAATACGAAGATCTCTGTTGCATTACGTGAGTTAGCTCATGGGCCAGCAAATGTGTACCTTTTGTAGTTCGTGGAGCATATCCTCCATTTGCAAACACTATGTCTGGTCCGACTGTATAGGCTAGGGCATTTACTGCCAGCGCCGATTCTGCTGCCTTTGGATCAGCGTGCACTCTCACCTTACTAAAGTCGTGCCCAAATCGCGGCTCCATGAACGCCCTCGTCGCCTCATCAAGTGGTACCCCGGGCGAGCGCAGAACCTCGTGGACGATGGGCGGTGCAGAAGATGGCATAGCCTTGGTGGAACTGCTCACGCTTGCTCCAGAAGAAGGCGCCATCTGTAACCGCTCTTCCTCATCATGTTGCTTTCTCATTTTTTTCTTGCATCTTGAGCAGGACCGCTGCACAAGGGGTGGCTGTGACTGTTCAGATCTTTTGGTGATCCCGGGCTCAGGCATGCGTATCACCTTCTCAGCAATACGGTCAGCCTCCTGCTCGAAGGCGTCGCCAGGCTGGCTGATGGCAAGCTTTGCCTGGACCGGCCAAATAGGCGGCACTATTGCTGGCAGCATCGTTTCGCGGCTCGCATCCACCACTCTGATCTTGCTGAAATCATGGCCGAGATGCATGCCCGGAAGAGGGCTGGCATGCTGATCAGGAAGCTCGCGAAAAGAGTAGTGATCATTCTCTGCCCCAGAGACAAAGCCAGAGTGAGTGGGATAAGATCTCTCTGGCCTATTGCCCATAGGACCGTTCTTGGGTCTGCTCTGAGCAGCTCGCTCTTTTTGAGTAAATTCAGACATTCATCCTCCTCCCAAACTCTCGCTGGGTAATCTCGACATCGACATTGGTCCGTCTTTGATTCAATCCCTTGCCTGCCTAAGAAATGACCCACCGATGACAACTGTAAATTAACAATCATACTCAACGAGATCTGAGAAAAATTCCATAATGCTGAATAGAAATGAATACTTCAAGGGGCGATAAACCTACCGCCCCTGCTCGGTCTGAGGACTCGAACCCTCTCAGGAGGCCCAACAAGCAGTCGAAACTACCCATCTCTCGCACTGATGTGATTTATTCCATTCTCGCGGCTATAGACTTACGCGATCAGCTTTGCAGCCAAACGACCTCAGCTTTTACACCTGGCTCTGCGCCGGACCTTGCAATTTTTTATCTGCATTTATGGTAGATAACTCTTTCCCTTAATTACTTTTAGCTATGGAGACCCAGAGACTTTCAGCACCGTATATCCTAAATCGCACTCAGGCATGATCAACGAATTGCACATCCGGCCAATTTTCCTCAATGATATACAGTGGTTTTCCGTCAATATTTATCGGTTTAATGAACCTTATAGGGGTACTGGCTTCTACGATATGGTTGCCTCTCACTATAGCCATCTTTCCCAAATTGGCTCGCACCTTGATTCCATCTGTAAGCAGACGTTCTGTGATTTTGAATTTTTTAATTTCGATATAATTGTTCTCTATAACCAAACTGCTGAAGCTGCCCACAAAGATTCCCTCGCGCTCTCGCGAGGTAGGCGAGAGCAAGACCCTTATGTTATTGCCAGATATTCGAATAATTCCGCCCTTTGATTGATCTCTGGCAATGGCTACGCCCTGACCAAAGCCGATGTGAATCCCCTGGTGAATATCATTGATGCTGTTATCCTTAATGGTTACCTCGTCGGCAAAAATGCCCCCGACAACGATTCCTTGCCTTGCAGAAGCTCCGTCCGCTGCCTTGAGATCGTCATACCAGGTCTTGAATCCTTCAAAAGGAATATTTTTCTTCTTTATGCTCCCTTGGTTTAAGAGCACCTTATCTGCAATTCTAATCATATGAAAGAGGAGATCCTTGCTGCTCTGGACCCCTAGGGGCGAATCCAGTTCAAACCATGACTTCCAGACTGCAGCAAGCGCAGGATCTGTATTGAAGGTGATCGAGCGATTGGAAATCGAAAGGGTTACGAGGTCGATCTTCTTTATTTCATTCGGCTTCGCCACTTTATTGGCCTTTGCTGCTGCTTTAGTTGCTGCCTGTCCTATCAATTTCGCATCATGAATCATCAATCCTCTCACAGAAGATCGGTACCTCGGATTTTGCAGAAGAGTCTCGACGGTCTTGTCACCAGGCGCTGATGCCGCGCTAATCAAGTTGCCTGTAACCTGGCAGCGCTTAACGTTGATGAGAATGATTCCCGACTGCTGGTGCCCTACCTCAAGATCGCAATTATGTATGCGCACCATCTCCGCAGAGACGGGGACGGCAGAATCATCAAATGCTGTATCTCTGACCGCAATACAGGCAGCCGTTCTCTCTGCATCTGATGCGCATCTAAGTGCCACATGCTCAACGCTTACTTTGTTGCAGCCACAAAAGGTGAGAGTTCCATTCAAATGGTTCATGCCGGAGACATCGTCAAAGCCGGAAACCAGGCTCTCTGCGCGAAGATTTTTGACAGTCACGCTGGTGCAGGACTCAAATCGGAAGACCGATTCTGCGCTATTGGCGAATATCCTCGTGCCTGGACCTGCTCCACTGATTGTGATATGCCCTTTGTTCTTAAAGATGACTGTTTTTTTAGTTGGATAATCCCCCACCTGAAAGCAGATCCGAACATCATTTGCATCTCCTATCTTGTCCAGTTCGGCTTCCCATCTATCTCCCGGCTTTGGGGGGGATGGGGTTATCATGCAGCCGCTTTCCCGGCTCCTGCATCGTGCATCAAGCTTTGCCAAGGAAGGGAATACGATACGACAGTCTTTGATCCGTTCGAGCTTTCTCGAATTGGGAGTTATTTTTATCTCGGCAAGAGTGGCATAGTGATGCGTTATACCCAATGGGGGCTGAGGTTCTGGGTTCTTATTGGGAATTTCATAGGGAGGCCACTCCAGCTCTCTTGTAGCAACTCTAGCAGGTACGAGCCAGAAATCCCCGGCATGAAACTCATCCCATTGATTGCCGTCGGTGGAGAACTCGACCTCAATTCCCTCATTCCCCAGAGGTATCCATTCATTAATTTTCGGCGCTTCAAGCCCATTCTCTCCGTCCCATCTCCTCAGTCGGAAGTGCCTGCCAATTATTTCATTATCATCAACGGGCTTCGGATCGAGTTCTATGGCCTGTTCGAGGTTTATTTGGTTTTCCTGGTTGGCGGGGTCTCTTATCACCTTGGTTAGCGGCCTCGTAAGCATGGAAGGGGCCAGTTCAGAATAGTCGTCCGCAACCTCTACAAATGTCCCCGTTTTGAAGCTGTCTAATAAGCCGATGCTGGTGATCGGGACTGTGACGGTACTGCCGCTGATTTTCTCCACAGGGATTTCCAAGCATCCATTGTCAGCAGCCCACTTGAATCTCGCCGATTTGAGGTTTCCACTCTTGTAAATCTCAACTCGATAAAGCTGGTTTTCCAGCCGATGGTAGCCGCCACTGGCTTTGAGTATACAAGGATTTTCGGACGGCTTCGGTTCCCGGGTCCTTGCATTCATAAGCACCTTCCTCTCCGACAAGTGGCTTCGGCTGCAGTCTCCTGCATCGGGAGCTAAAGGCAGCACCTTGACCTGCCAGACGGTTTTGGTGCGGATCGTTGTATCGGCGCCTCCCAATGCTTTCTCCTTGATCATCGGATCATCTATGGATGTGATGCCCCTCTGCCAGACATCCAGATAGACAATGGCATGCTTTTTATCCGAAAACTGTGACTCTATATTGGGAGCGCCCTTGAGATCGGGCTGGCCATAGTAGCTTATAGATTTAGTTTTAGCATCTCCATCGTCGTTCTCGCAGAGAATTCCGTCTACATAGTACCTGCCCTTGCCGATGAGAATGCCGCTGCCGTCGTTACTCACAGTTATCTCGAATCCAGGATCTGTAGATGGCGCTCCAGACCGCCCCACGACATCCCTGCATTCTGTCTCTATTCTGTTCCTGTTTATCTCCTGCTGCTCATTCCAGTCAGCATCTATTTGCACGCGCCCTTGCTGCATCCAGACGCCACTGTATCTCTTTTTAGGATCGAAAGTATAACGGCTGAAGTCTCCCCTCATGATTTATCTCCTTATCATAACTTGAATTTGCGTTGCTGCTATGTGGAATAAAATATCCCATAATCCAGACAAAACCGCATATTCTCCAGAAGACGCAATTTCATATTCGTCTCGCGCTGCGGCTGGTAGAGGTCATGAAATGCACCCAACTCACCGCCTTCGTTTCCCTGACGAATCTCTGCAGAACATAGCTGGCTGAGCTGGAAATAACCAGGATTGCCGTATACTGTTGAGGTGAATATGAGCCCCTCCGGCCAGTTATCCTCAAGACACTCATATCTTCGATGAGTCTTGGACCCGCGCGGGACGTAGCTGAAGCGAAGACAGCCCTCCTGTCTCTGGTCCACCAGCAGCAGATCTGCAAATATGCATTCAGATGCAAGCGACAGCTTCCTGGTTCTGACTATCCCTTGGACTGTAGATCTCTCAATAGTCAGCTCCGGCCCGTTGGCTGCCTCTGCATCAGATATAGCCGGCACGTCCATCTGCAGTCCCAGCTCCTTGTAGGTAGTATAATCCCCGGAAGAGCTATTGGGCTCTGACGGCCCAAAAGACGGCGTAAGCTCCTCATTTGAGGATAAAACGATGAGCCTATCCTCATGACTGCAGACGGTGAGGCCTTTCAATTGCTTATAGGCCGACAGAGAGCTTTGCAGCCCATTCGCCATCTCTTCAAGGCTCGACAGAGATCCGATCTTCAGATGGTACCACTTATGCCCATCCAGTGAAACTGTCAGCGCCGGATCATTCGAACTGAGTTTGATCGGAATTGTTATGGTCCCTCCAACCAGAGCTACTGTCCTCTTTGCAGACGCTGAACCGAGCATGAGCCAGGATGCCAGATCATTTCTTGATGATGCAATTAACACTTCTCCGGGAACACCGGGCACTATTGCCAGAGCGTCATTGACGGCTATGACCCTGGCTCCCATGAATCCTGGGCTGTCGTACGCGATTCGTATGGCTCTTTCCAGCATTACCCTCGCTTCTTTCAGATCTTTCGGCCGCTTCAAAAGTGACACTTTGTAAGGTCCCTGGCCGGCAATGGTGATCTCAAAGGACAGACTGAGACGGCGTAGAACAATGGCATCTGCCAATTGATAGTCCTTATTGCCTGACACAAGGGCAGGACATATTCTGGCCCCTCTGCCTCTGGTCGGCGAGTCGATTATGCTGTCTGTTATGACCAGATCCGCCCCAAAGGCAGGCAACCTGAGAGGTCCCACTATGCTTTTTGCGATCTCTACCTCGATACCGAAGCCTGAGCCGTCATCAAATACCAGCAGGCTGGGCAAATCAGTGATCCTCCGGCCTGGCCTCAAGCCGGGAACAAGTGTGCAATGGCTGATCGTGAGACTTTTCAGGCCTGTGGCTGCTCGAATTGTGCTTCCGGAGATGATCAATCCACGCAGGTATACCTCCCCATTGTACCCATCAATTATCATCTCCTCCAACAGATCAAGGATGGGCCTGCACCCTTCCTCCGCCCTGATCTCAATCCTCTTGCCGTTTGAGGCATCAATGGCGAGATTGCCGATCTCATACCTCTCATTGTCTCTGATGACAACCACCCCACCTGCGCTCCCCAGAGCCAGGATAGCATCGTTTAGAGTCAGTTGAGGGTTTTTCTTTGAGACATCTATTTTTTTTACACCCTCTGGGATCTCTTCTGTGAAATACTCCCCTCCGCCCATATCGGCACTGAATCCATAGTAGAATGTTGTTCTGATCGACTCTGGTGCAAATGATTGCGAAAATGCAATTCTTCCCAGTACCGGATCTATAGCCACAATTCCTTCAGGAACGGGAGTATTCGACCAGGCAATACCCACTCCCGTACCGGATTGCATATCAGATAGATCGCATGCCTCAACCTTCAGTTGGGCTTGACCAACAACTCCCTGCGGATAGATCTCTATCCCGTTTACCTTCAGAGACAGATCCGGGACAACAGATGGTTCTTGCAGAATCGAGAGGAGAATCGATCTTGTAAGGGGCATGGGCACTGATTCTTTGGGCGAGCGAAAGAGCTGGACATCATTTCCGAGAGGGCTGAATGTATATCGTTGATCGTCCACCTTGAATGCAGGCGAGTCGCTGAGCCTCTGTGCCTCTAGCCTCCAGATGAAGATCCCTATGTTGTGAATGTTGTACAAACCCTTTTGGCGGTCAATGCTTCTGATGTCCAGGTTGTGAGGGATTTTGTCGTAGGCTCCGGTCCTGCCCAAATGCATATTGACATCCAGAAGATCCTGCCACGGCCGCAGGTCTATCAGGGACACATTTTTTTGACGCAGATGTTTCATATTCTGGGTCATGGCCAGGAGTCGAAAGTATTCGACGACCTCGCAGTTCCAGCCAGCCGTATCTGCTACAATCTGCTTTATGTTCGAGAATGTGCCCTTCCTCTTCCGAGAAGACAGGCAATTGGCAACCTCCGCCCTCTGGCTTACTGTCGTACCTGTTGGAGTCTTTAGACCCCGAAAGCCGATCAAATCTCCGATGTATGGCATAGCCCATTTTGCACAGGTCTCAATGAACTGATCATCATAGAGCTGGGCCAGATCCTCTTCGAACACCGCCACCTGGTCTGCGATAACGGATAACAAGGCCTTGAGCTGGCCTCCTTGCTCCCTGTCTCTAATCCTGTATATCTCTGGAAGGAGACTGTAAAGGCTTTCAAGATCATAGCTCATGTCATCAACCCCAGAGAACCAGAGGGAAGGTTTGGATCGATGGTCAGAAGCTCGGCAGCCTGGACCGAATCTGTATTTTCTCCTCCTTTTGGCGCTGATGCATAGATAATTGTGCTGAACTCTTCTACAATGGGAGGAACGGGAGGAATCCGGTAAAGCCTGCTGACCATAGCCGCCTCAACTCCCGGTACGGACTGAATTGCAGCCATAACTTCTCCAACTCCTACCGACTGGCCGAGGTTTCGGGCTTTGCCAGAGAACCTTTCCATCACGGTGCTTCTTACTGCTGAGAGCACCTGATCTGAGATGTAGTCTGAGCTAATTTTGACGCTTGCAGAGACTCTGAAGAAGGCCTTGCTATGCTTCTTGATCAAAATTGGTATGGAGGGATCTCCGAACTTGTGCATCGCTCCCAGCAGAGCAATGCATTGCAGGCTATTCTCATCGAGATCTTGTCCTTCTTGGCCGCAGACGGTCACCAGGATCCCTCTGACCTGGTTGCTCCAGGTCCAGGCTGCAAGTGCTTTGCCAATCCCCGGATAGGCTCGTGCATAGTCGCTGTAGTCCTGTAGAGATACCAGCCTCCCAAGGGTGAAAAGGTCGAGCGATGCATTGATCCTGGCACTCTCCAGTTCTTCTGCATCGGTTCCTCCGCTGGTAGCCATTGGATTTTTCACCCCTTTTACGCCCAGTGGCATAGTCATGAGGAGGCTGAGCTTACCGGCATCGACATCTCCTTCTCTTCCCAGTCCCGTTCTGTATACGGCCCTGACGTTTTCCCGGCCTGTAGGGAGCCTGGCGCCGTTGACGCCGTCGCCAAACTTTATTGTGGCCTTGCCGTCATTGTTGAGCAGAACTGTATAAACCCTGTCTTTGGGACCGCTCATATGCAGAGACCTGACCTCATGCCATTTGACATCATTGACATAGACTTTGAGGGTTGAGGAGAACCCTTCCGTGGACACATCCGGGACAAAGGTCAAAGGTGCCTGGAATAGGCTGAAGCTCTGGAAAGGCTCTGATGCATTTCCGCTCCCGATTATCTCCTCTTTACTCTCACCCTCCGTAGCCGGAGCTAAATTGGCATAAATGATGACGGTCTCCTTCTTGTAGACTTCGTTTAAGCCTTTTTGAAGTTTTATGACGCTGAAGCGATCCTCACCATCCATCAACGGAATAACGTCCGATATATTGACAAGCTCGCAAGTTTTGGGGTCGCCATCATCATCTTTGTTGAGATTTCCACAGACGATTATCGGCCCGCTTTTGAGCAATTTCTGGTATCCATCTACCTCAATGGTATCACTGGAGACGTTTTTGTCCTGATGATCCACCTTCGCCAAAGTGAGCTCCTCTCCCTGGCCAAAAACTATGGTCTGACGGATCTCGAATTTGTCAAAGGCTGCAGGATTTCCCTTCAGCTTGAGAGCGCTAACCTTTGCCGTCAGGGTGAAGTCTGATAAGGACGTCTCAATGCTGTCTTCGACCATGTAGGGCTCACAGTCATGCCCATCAAACAAAATAATCAGACTGTCTATGGCAATTGGATATATGCTATCCAGGAAGAGGTTGATGCCTTCCAAATTCGTGCCTTGACTCGGGAAGCAGTTCAAAGTCGTGTCCACCCAGCTGCAGTCTCTGCAGTTGTAGGGACCTGGAATTTTTTTGTATAGAGGCTTTTTCGAATCAGTTGGATCAGGTGCTATCACATAGTCCCCATTCCTCAAGCTGTTGGGTAATGAGTCGAATTTCGGTGCATTATGTCCAAAGATCTGGGCTCTGGCTCTGAATACGGTCACGCCGGAAGGCAGGTCCACTCTCTCTGTGCTTGGCTTTGAAACAGGTTTCAGCTCGTTCTTTTCATTGCAGGATTCATATGGATCAAAAAGAGCCAGTAGCAGTTCAGCTAATTGGGCATCGATTGCAGCTCCATATTGGTCTAATTGGGCCTTGGTTACAGATCCAGTCGTCGTGTAACTGAAAGAGGATGGCTTCTGTTGGACGGCATAACCATTATTCGAGGCCTTTGCCCCTTTCCCGGTAATCGACTGCCTTCGCGGCATCTTTTTGCCAGGGGTTTTGGACTTTTTGCCATAATCCAGGACATCTTCGGTCCGGTCAAAATCCACGCTTGCGTTATCTGGTACCCCATATCCTCGGTTTCGAGCAGATTCGCTCAAACCTTTGACTGCAAACTGCTTCGAAAAGCCGATCGTCGTCTGGTTCTTTTCTGCAATGAGCTTGACCGATTCCACTCGGCAGAAGAACCTCTGGTTTTCGATATTAAAGAGCAGCCCGTCTCCAGGTCTGAGGCCCAGAGATATGCCCTCGAGGACGACCTCATCCGATTCCGACGTTATTTTCTGCGTTTGGGTGAGCCTGGGACGAAGCTCATTATGGCCCGGAAAAGCCTCAATCTCCTGCACAGTCTCGAAGATCCTGGGCAACTGACCAGGTCCTGGAATGCTCTGAACCTTTGTTCCCTCTTTTATGATGACCTTATCGGGCGCGCCCTCTGCACTCTCAAGGAAAAATGCTAGATTCGTGCTCGAAGCGAGGCCCGGACGGGGCCTATATCCAATGAGCCCTGCCAATTGGTAGACGGATTGCATTTCACTGGCCGTCCGAATGTATGACTCATTAGCGATTCTCTCCTGGTAAAAGGTCAGGACATCGGCTACCATCGCCCAGGCATCCAGTAATGCGATGGATAAATCACCGTCCTCCCTGGTCTTCAAACCCCGAAGCTCGGGCCTCGACGGATCGGATAGGCCCGAAAGCATGCTCTGTTTGAATCTGGAGTGAGTGCCCGTTCTGTACTTAATTGAGCTGAGACCGGGCGGGTTGTAGACCAGGATGGGAGTCCTGGCAGACCGGCCCTCGCAGCAGCCGCAGTCATCTTGAGAACTTTCTGTCACCTCTACCACCCTCAATCGATATCGAGTCTCAGAATGCCCTTCTCAGGAAGGCTGGGGTCATTGTCCAACCTGGCTATCTCCAGATTTCCCAGAGCCAGCATTCCGTCTTTCTTTATGTCCGTCGTCTCATTCGAATCCACGCGCTTGAGCCATTTGATGTCCACGGATTCGATGCCCTCAATGCTCAGAGCCGCATCATAAATGGTGCTCAGGTATACCGGCTGGCCGAATGTGAAGTTGTCAGGGTGAAATACTCCCCGTCTGCCGTCGGATAGCGTGCGGTTGCTCAAGAGCTGATTCAGAGCGTCCCTTATTTGGTCTTCAAAATAGTCCTGCTTGACGCAGACCTGGAGATTGAGGTCCAGGGAGACGTATTCTGCTCCTTCGATCACCAGATCCTGCCCGGCCATCCTGAAATCCTCCAGGTATCCGGCCAGGTCCTCTTTGAACTGATCGTCCACCTCAAGGCCGCCTACGCGGTCAACGGCTAAGAATATCGTATTCCAGCTTCCGGTCCAGCGTGCTTTCGCCACTACCTTCTGGATATCGGTGCGACGAAGAGCGATTTCCGCGTAGTCCTCAGGCGTGACTGCCCTCTCCTGGGTCCTGAACGCCATGGGAGCTTTGATCCTTACCATATCAATACTCTCGGGCTCGGTGCCGCCTCCTGCCGGAAGTGGGTTCCAGGCCTCCCGCACTGCCGGATTGTCGCTCAATATATGCCCTATGGACTCCGCACCAATATTTCCCGAGGCGCCATTGCCTGTGCGATAGACTGCAAAGAACTTCGAGCCGATATTGGGAGCCATGCCATGAACTCCATCGCCGAATCGAATAAATGCGCGGCCTTCATTGTCAACTTCGACTGTAAAAACCCTATCCGACTTCTTGCAGGATATCAGGTCTCGCCTCCAATTCCACTCTTCGCAGCTTAGAATGGACCCATTCTCGGGATCGCAAATGGCCTGAACGAGCAGCAGAGACGGTTTGGATTCCAGGGGATGGTATTGGGTTAGCTTTGAGGCCGGGCCCTCATCCATTGATGCCATCTGGGTCAGAGGCATTTGATCGAGGCCCGGATTGAATCTGGGCGGGACGGTCAAGGGAGCCTTCTTCTGGCAATGCGGCCAGGGCTCTTCTGGATACCTGCGAAGCCTGGACTGTGGCACAGTGCCGAGCGACTCGCAGCTTTCGACTGTGAAACCGTGCTTGTGGAGCAAAGGCCTGAGCGTTTCTGATTTTCTCTCCTCTAAGGTCGGTGCCAGCTTCCGGTCCGGGATCGCTGTTCTCCCATGATCCGCCGCTACTATATTGCCCAGAGCAATACTGACCCTGTCCAGCTCCTTCTGGCCGTGATCCCCGTCTGAGATGGAAGATATACAAATTGGGAAAGGCAGAGCATCATCTTGGCTCCACTCTATCTCGGTTACGGCAAGAGGAATATTGTTTCCGCGGGCAGTATTTCTTTTCTTAAGCATATTGCCGATAGGATCAAAGGTGAGCACCGGCTTTCTTATGAGCCTGACCGCATGCCTGTGGCTCAGATCAGCATCTTCAGGGCTGCCGGTTCCAGGTCCAAGTACCTCCTGGAAGACCAGGATCGAATGCTCTTCAAGAGCTGTTTGATCTCCCTTCAGGGTGGCGGATGTTGCTCCTTTGGGCAGGCAGCACTCTTTTTTGCCCCATGTGTAGAACTCCATCTCATTTTGACTCTTGTGCAGGCTGAAAAGAGGATGCATGGTCTCGAAGACTGCCTGGGCGCTGTCTACTGCCTGAGATCCTATGGGAAGCCTTCCAGGCAAGCCTTCTATCCTGGATAGGAGCTGGGAATGTTCAGGGAGAGCCGGATCTTCCAGGGTGCCGTAAATATCACCATCAACCTTCACCTGTACCAGGACCCTGGCGTTGCACCCGTCGTGCATAAAATAGTCCACCAGACGTGCATGGCGGCGGACCGATACGCGTCTGCGAGCTGTGCCGATGTAAGCCTCAGTGGCCACGGCATCTTGCTGGTAGCTGAGGTAGTCACCAACATAGGCCAGAAGCTCCACCAGGGCTACTCCAGGATCGGCAGGGTTTCTCTCCTTCCACTGAGGATGAATCAACGAGATCCTTTCCAGCATCAAAGTGCGAAAACTGGCATAGTCCTTGGCCAGGTAGTCTATCTCAGGTTCCTCTGCAATCTCAGAGGGGCAGGCGATCGCCTCGCCGCAGATGGCGTTCATACACTCTGGCCGGAATCTGAATTCGATCCTGTAGAGGACCGGATCAAATCCAGGCATAGGCCCATCATGATCGTTAGCGCCATCTGGGCCTTTTACGATGGCTAGGCTGTATTGGGATTGATCTCCCTCAGAGCTCAAGATAAGCCTTGCAGTGAGACCATCGCCAGGCAAGATCTGGAAGCTCTGAACGACTATATCGCGGATCTTCTCTCCGCCTGAGATCCTCAGGTGTTCCAGGGCCTCAGAGCCGCTTTGCAGGAGAGTGCCTTTCAGGGGCTTGAAGAAGCGAACTCTGAGGATGGTCCTGCTCCTATCCTTTGAAGAGTTCGGATCGTCTTGGACATCGAGATAGTCTATGCCGTTGATATTCACAGACGGATCAGCCAGCACGCTGCGGCGAATCTCATCACAGCATGCGTACCTCGTACTCATTGGCCACCTCGAGAGAACAGAACCACCTGTCTTTGCTGGCTTCGTCGGATGGTATACTGGACCGCAACTTTAAGGACTGCATCTTCACCCCGTATCTCCACAGACTCCACAGAGATCAGGTCTCCCAGCCACTGCTGGAGTGCTCCCTGAACAGTCAGGTTGGTAGCTGCTGCCAGAGTATCGCTGTTCGGGGAGAAGAGGAGCTTGAGAATGCCGCTTCCGAAGGTAGGCCTGTTGACCCTTTCCCAGGGAGAAGTGAAGAGGACCTGCTCTATCAGATCCCGGATATGCTTTTCTTCGCTGCAGGAGACGGTTCTGCCCAGACCGTCATAATGGAGCGGAAAGCCGGACTGCATCAAATCCCTCTAACCTTTACCTGAGTTACCATAGGCATGAGTCCGGTACCGGTTGGAATGCAGACTGACCGGCTGTCCAGAAGCAGTACGGGAGACCCCCCGGCGAGAACCCTGGTAGCAGAAGTCGTGAACAGACCGGTGACGCAAGGGCCGTTGCCTGCCGGAGGAGGCGGCATGGAGCATCCGGCCACTGAATAGGGACAGGATATGGTAACGACAGGCTGTTTGTCGAGCATTACCCGCGGAAAAGGAGCTGTCGGCTGGGCCTGGCCGGCATGCATGCAGAAGACCTTGGCACCTACATGGAGCAAAAATCCGGGCATCAGATAACCTCCAGAGCGCCGTCGTTGATGGACACACCTGTAGACTCCAGTTTAATGCTGCGTCCCATGCAGTATTCGATGGTGATGCCAAGCGAATTCATGACGATCTTCTGTCCGGTGGAGGTCTTAAGAGTGATGCCTCCGAGGCCCGGGGTGTCGTCGATCAGGACGCTGCTTCCACCGCTGGTCTTTATCATGACTTTTTTTGAGGCCATAAGCGGCGGAACGATCATCTCTGAGGGCATATCTACCATGGAGCCCCACCAGCATCCTGACCATAGCGGATAATCAAGATCTCCATGCTCAAACTCGATCCAGACTCCTGCGCCCTCATCTGGCAATGCAAAGAAACCCATTTTGCTGCCTCCGAAAAGTGCGCAGGGCATAGCCCAGCCGCTCTCCTGATCACCCAATGCATCCGGCACTCTGGCCCTGATCCTCCCCATCATGAGGGGATCCTTGTTGCTTGAGACTATGCCTCTATACTTGCCGTAAAATGTACAGGATTCATCTCTCATTGCATCACCACGGGGAAAATAGCGCCTATTCCATCCCTGCTTAGAGAAAAGCTCTGTGTATACTCGCCTTTTTTGATCGTATGAGTTACGCTCTTGACAATATAGTCGCCGTTGTAGGAGAGGCCGGCTCCCCTGACTGCTACCAGCCCCCTGGCTCGAAGAACGTGGCCATATTTGACAGTATCCAGCACGCCTTCGCCTTTTACGGGATCCGGGGCATTGGTTGCCGCTGCCATGGCAGAGGTCGCAGCCTGGGAAGGATTTCTGTTGGCGGAGTGACGCTCTTTGATCTTGCGCCTGGCCTCAACAGGCGACCTCGACAACGGCGGAATCTTCAGCGAAGGGAGCCTGGGTATGGGTAAGCTCATTTTGGTCATAGGCTCGATGAAGCTGCCCTCAGATTCGACACCTGCAAGACTGTCATTGGAAAAGTGCAGCGACTTCACATTTGTGAACTCGCCGAGATTGATGGAGAGAGCCGGTTGAGGCAGACCAAGCCTGTTCTCAGGCCCCCAATAGGCTTTGCTGACTCCGAAGGTCACCGGCTCGATGTAGAAGACGAAGCCGTTTCGATCAGCCATTTTTTTAAGGAATCTGGAATCGGTGCCGCACTGCCGCGGGATTCTTTGCAGCATTATTGGAATGTCCGATGTGGGAGTGGGGCTTGGCATTATTCCGTACTTGGCATACTTGGACAGGAGCCTGGTGGCAATTATAAAGTCGGGCTGGTTCTCGAACTTTTCATTCTGCTCTTCGAGGTCCAGCATCACGCTGAGATCTGTGCCTATTACGGTTAAGGTTGACATGCCCGGCTCATTGCTGGGCTCTATCTGGTGGTGGGTGATAATGCCGTCGATGAGCACCTCCGGAGTCACTCCCAGGAGCACGCCTATTATCACCCTGTTGAATGGATCAAGAGCACCGTTATTGAGGAGTGTGAAGTCTCCGGTTTTATCCTTGCCCAGGGAAAAGGTGATCTTGAAGCCGTCTCCTTTCTCGGAGTCGTTTTGCACCTCCACACTGGCTAGGGCGCTCAGCACCTCCATTGGCGCTGGACTGGGAATGGTCTTGCCCATCCAGAGTACCAATCTGATGCCCAAAATGCTGGAAAGCATAAGGAGAAACCTCAAAACCTGGGCACGGCAATCCTGATCCTGCGCCCGATCCTATCGGTCAGCTCCTCGGGCACCATGGCTTCATTGGCGTCGCAGATTTTCCAGAAGTGGGTGGGATCTCCAATATAGCGGGCTGCGATATTGTCGAGCCGGTCTCCCTGGACCACAAGGTGCTCAACAGCAGTGATCATGCCCTCCGTCGTAGGTATGAAACGCCTTTGCACGTACTTGATATCTCTGGAAACGCCGCCCTCAAACAAAGATAATGTTCCCGTAGGAAGGCTGTAATAACGGCTTGTCCGATCGAACATCGAGAATCTACTCCTGACAAATTAATTATATAATAATATTAGCCTAGGCTCATATCGAAGGAGAATGAGGCGGATCCGGATATGCTGCCTACTCCATTGATGCTGGCCATGACCTCTTTTGCAACCTGGTTGACCATGAAGAGCGCTCCTCCAATGCTCATAATCCCAAGGTCCTGGTAATTCAGGACTTTCAGGCCCAGTCCGACCCTGGCCCTTATGGGATTGAGGTCCTGATCGAAGGCTTCTTCGGTGATGGTCATTTCAGTTAACCTCACCGGAAGTATGCGCTTTATCCCCCAGACGAAAAAGGTCAGGGGCGCTTCCGGCGGTATGACCTCCACCACGCCTGCCAGCAGCAGAGCCTCATTGATCATGACGAGAGCCGATTTGGGATAGAGAAGCATCTCCAAAGACGCCAGTGTGGGGTAGATTCCAGTGGCCTTGGCCAGTGCTTTATCCTGCTCCAGTTGGTCTGTGGCGTCTATCTCCACATCGAGCCGGATGTTCTCCAGTGGAGGGCCTTTGAGGCGCAGGGCCTCTCCCATATCAGCATCGCCTCCCGTGGTCTGGGGAGTGATGGTGCGGGTCAGAGTTTCGGGGTTGTACTGGAAGATGACGACGCTGGCCAGTGGATTGAACGGGTCGATGCCAATTATTGCGCCCTTCATGAGCCGCGGGGAAATGGGAAATGTGGTCATAAGATCCTCAAATATCAATTTATTTCTGTATTATCTTGATTTCCAGAAGTTTTGTGCGAATCACTCGAATAATCAATAACTCATGGACTGGACGATGCAAGCTCTGCTTCAAGTTTTGCTTTTAGCCAATTAAGGAATTTATCAACTACTTCCGAGGTGTGAGGCCATTTGCGTCTGCTTGGAGGAGTTACTGGTGATAATACAGTAGCCCACGCTGAGCCCATAATACCTGCGGCAAATAGGTCGCTGAATTTATCGACTTTATCGATTATGGAGGTTTTAACGTCCGGATACCAGAACACTTGATTTCCCACCGTGTTATATGCGAATCCATTCTTAGCACAGAATTTTCGATATCTCGTCTTTATTCCAGCAGCGCCTCCGGACTGACCAAGGTAATAGGTCCGCATAATTTGAGAGAGTCTCTGACCCGGACTAGCATTCCATTGGTCATGAACTCCAAAAGTGTCGACATCGCCAAGAAGGTCTTCTTCTGGTGCTGACATTCGATAGTACTCATTAAGATCGGGATTAGAGTGTTTTATAGGGGCATCAGATGGGGCAGACCCTGATTCTTCGTGTTTGGTCATCCATACCGAGGCACTTCCCAAATCTGCCACAAACGATGATGGATCAATATTTGGAACCCCGAAAACGGTAAAAGGTGCAGATGTCACCGGATGAAGGAGGGCATCCAAGCCCAGCAGCATATGGCCTACATCGATGCGTTCCCCGCTGGCGAGCTGAATATATGGGGAGGGATTGTCGGCCTTAGCATTCTCATCAGCATGGGCGGTGAGATGTCTATATGCCTCTTCATCTATTTCACCGCGTCTGAGTTCTCGATCAACATTACGTAACGTTAAGCTGCCACCCCTTCCTATTCCATATCCGAGTTCAGTATTGTTTGCATTAGGAATTAGTCGTCTAAATTTTATGTCTGTATAATATGATACACGAATGCGAGTTACCGTATCTGATGGTCTATCATTAGGATATCCCTTCTCTACAGACTCTACATAACGAATAAAATCTGCAATAGGAATTAATGAATTTGGATCGCTCATAGAGGTGGCGGGCGGAGCAGCTGCCGGTCGAACTGGAACAGTTGTAGCTTGATTTGCTGCCGCTTGTGGTGTAGGCTTTGCCTCTTGCACGCTGGGGGTAGGACTTTTCTCTTGAGTTGCAGATGCACCGAGAACGGAGCGCCTTGCTGCTGTATATGCTTCTTGAGATATTGATGCACTACTACGACCGCGCTGATATGCAATCGTCACACGGATTATACGGCTTTTAATATTTTTGCCACTGCCTAGAGAGTCAATGGAGCTCCAAATTCCGTCCTTTGCCGAATTTATGAAGTCCGTGAGAGCTTCCGATTCGCTCTCCGGCGCGTTATTGATGATCAATAGGACATCCCATAAAGGACCAGTCTCTTGCGTGGCTGTAGAGTATTCTCTTCTTATAGTACGTCGCTGCAATATAAGGGGAGCAAATGCCATTGGAATAGATCTGTTCGATTCAGCAAAACTCAAAGAAGAGGGCCTGGAATTATGGACTATATCGGGCACGATAGACTCGGCTTCCACCTCCAATTCGCTGTTTTCCGGATCAATGGTTAGGTGATCTGCCTCCGATCGGCCTGCATCTGAGCGTTGTTGAATTGTATGTGCCAGTTCGTGTGCAAGCAATTTACGGCCTGCATTCGTTTCAGGGGCAAATTGATGCCTCCCAAAGACAACGTCATTTCCAACTGTATAGGCGAGTGCATTTACCGCAACTGCAGATTCAGCTTCTTTTGAGCCCACATGCACACTAACCTTGCTAAAATCGTGCCCAAATCGGGACTCAAAAAAAGATCTATCCTCCCTATTTAATGGTTTTCCTGTTGAACGCAATACCTCACCAACAATAGGAGGTATATGATTTGGATTTGCCTGTTTTGTATATCTTCTTAGCAAGAGCTGCCTGCTCAGGCATTTGCCGCAATTTCGCTGCAGTTTATTCTTTGATTGAACAACCAACAATCCATCAGGTCGGTCTTTAGACTTCGTATCTCGTGTTTGATTCATGGAACTCTCTCTATCAAATTCAACAATTGAGTAAATATGCAGCGATATCAGCCTAGATCTGTATGAACTCTGACCCTGCTAAAATCATGAGTAAAGCGCGGCTCGAAGAAGGCACGGGTCTTTGGATCGAGGGGCTGGCCAGGAGAACGAAGCACTTCCTCCACCATTTTCAGGGCCGGTTTTGAGTCATCCCTGCTCCCCGCCTGGCGCTGCAGGAGCCTGCGTTTCTTTGGACAACTTGAGCACTTACGCTGCAGAGTTTTTGCGCTCATTGGCATGAAAGATGGCCACTTTGAAGATTTGGCTTGGACATGCAATTTATCGGTCATCATCATAACCTTCCAGAGAACTCTACACCTTCTTCACTGCCAGGGGCACAGTCCTCTTGAACTCTCTCAGCACTGAAAAGACTGAATCATCGAAGACCTTGATGCAGCCACTAGTTACAGTCACACCGTGATTGCCGCCATGTATGTAGAAGCCGCTCCGGGTAACAGTCCCACCACCCGGTTTCTTGGGGCTTGCTGAGCCCTGGATCTTAATACGGCATCTCCCCCAGCAGTCAACTGGTGTAAAGCATCGCCGATTGGCATCTGTATCCGTAGGACAGCTAGTGGTGCAGTAATGATTTGAAGGATCGCTGCATGGTGATGGATCGTTACTCGTAAGCTCCTGGAAGCCAGAGTTTATGGCATTGGCTCCACAGACTCCACCCTGAAGCCTGTTAACGGTTGGATTGGTGATATGAGGGCTTATGGAATAGGATTTATCTGGTATCGGCCCAACTCCGGCCTCATATTCCTTGGAACTCGGATTACCTGAGACTGCCGACACTGCTTTCATGAGTTCTCCATTTCTCCTTATGATAAGCATCTTGCCGTTATAAAAAACTCCATCTTGCGGCTGATCTACTTCCTTTTCCGCATAAGCGTCGGCGCGCGGGATAAAGCCCATGACATTTACAGGTTCCGACCCAGACCTGGGTGGCCCGTCATCTGATTCGTCCTTCTTTGCAAGGATTCTTCCAGTATCAATCATATGACTCACCGGATGATGCCGATCTGAGAAAATGGCATCGGCCATATAATCTGCCTCCCTTTCATGGCTGTGATCTCCGGGTTCTATCCGGATATTGTCCGATCGTTGCTGAATGACATGCGTCAGCTCATGTGCAATCAGCTTCTGTCCTTCGACTGTTTCAGGTGAATATCGCCCATAGCCAAAAACCACATTGCGACCGACCGTATACGCCAAAGCATTAAGATTTTTAGCAGATTCTGCTGCATTTGCGTCAGCGTGCACCTTAACCTGGCTGAAATCATGCCCAAAGCGAGGTTCCATGAAAGCTTGAGTTTTCCTATCCAAAGGCTGACCAAGCGACCGTAGCACATCATGCACTAAAGGTGGAACCGTTCCAGGTGTTGACTGATTATTAGGTGGGCTCCGTTGTAACCGCCGTTTCCTGATGCAGAGGTCGCACTTGCGCTGAAGTAGGTTCGTCCTGACAGCAGCAGATGGTTTCAGCGCCTCTCTTGCATGAGCCGTCGTACTCACCGCTTCAGCCCTCCATACACAGCCCTGGCCACCTTAGCTCCTATTTTTTCAGCCCTCGAACCAGGAGCCACCTCGAAAGACCCGCCGTTGATCTTATCTATTTCTCCTCCTGATGCGAATGATCCCGGCACCCCACGCTCCTCCAGAAGCCTTGTCAGCTCCATTTGCAGCGCCTCGCCTATCCGAAACCTGTCCCCTGGAGAAAAGCCCTCCAACACCAGCTCTTCTATATGCAGCTCCAACCTCGGCCTCATGTCCACTCACCCACCTCCGCTTCGGTCAAGGGTTTCTCGAGCTTGGAATACTCGACCTGCGCCGCCCGCCGCAGATGAATCATATTAATGGCCCGCCCCTCATCGGCTGCAAGAAAAGCTGCATAGAGGGCGATATTTCTTATGTTGCCTCCAGCCACGCTGAGCCGGGAGAGCTTATCCATATCCAGGCCGTCTGTAGGAGCGCTTTCCGGAAAGACGCTCATCCAGATTTCCGCTCGCTGGGCGGAATCAGGAAATGGAAACTGAACTGCGAATCGTATGCGCCTCATGAAGGCCGGATCAAGAGAGCTCTTCATATTTGTGGTCAGTATGGCCAGGCCGCGGTATTCCTCCATGCGCTGGAGAAGGTAACTGACCTCTATGTTGGCATACCGATCATGACTATCTTTAACCTCGCTTCTCTTGCCGAATAGAGCATCCGCCTCATCAAAAAGCAGAATGGAGCCCCCCTGCTCGGCAGCATCGAAGACCCTCTTCAGGTTCTTCTCTGTCTCGCCTATGTACTTGCTCACCACCGATGAGAGGTCGATTCGATAAAGGTCCAGGCCAAGCTCGCATGCCAGCGCCTCTGCAGCCATGGTCTTGCCTGTGCCGCTCGCGCCCGAGAAGAGAACGGTTATACCCAGTCCATGGGAGATCTTACTTTTAAAGCCCCAGTCGTTGTACACCTTTGCCCTATTCCTGACATGAGCGGCTATATCTCTCAAGATGCTCTTTTGGCCGGGGGGTAGGACGAGGTCGTCCCAGGATGCAGCCGGCTGGACTCTGGTGGCCAGGCTATCCAGATGAGGTCGGGACTGTTGGCGGCATGATCTCCAGAGGGCGGCAAATGATATGCTGGAGTCGGCCATCTCTAAGTCATTGGAGGCCTGAATCCAGGCATTTTGAATCTCCTTTGCGCTGAAATCGAACTCAGAGACGATAGCATCCAACTGGCCATTGAGGTTTAGAACGGTTCCTTCTGCCACTCTTGACCATAATTGCCTTTGCTCGGTCCCGGTCGGCTTTCCCACATCCATCGTTATTGCGATATCTTGAATCTCTCGCCTTCGGAATCGAGAGGATACTATGAGAGGAAATCCAGCATGGGAGGCGAAATGCATCACCTGAAGGCCTGCGTCCGGCGTATCTATATCATCGCAGATCAATAGGAGCGCCGATGCACCGAGCACTGAATCTCTCTCCCAAAGCCTGATGAGCATTTCCAGTTCATTTGGTGATGAAGGTATCATCCTGGCAGATAATGCATGAAGATTCATCCCCACAGCATTGCAAGCGGCAGCGGCGACGACCTTCTTTGCCAGGAGATCCTCGCCCAGGAGCTGTATGGCCGGAAGCCTGGTTTTTTCCTCTGCTCTTATCCAGGTATCAGCAATCTTCTTTGCCAGGACGGCATGAGTGGGTATTAGGTGCGAATCAAGCACCACGGGCTCTATCATTCCGGAGAGCCTCTCATCCTGGTTCACGATCCCTGCCAGATAATGGAGAACTTTCTCATCAATGCGTAGCGGGCTTGTCGTCAGTGAGCCTTCCGGCTCAACCTCAATAAGATGCCAGCGACGGAGGGGCGAAGCAGGTGACAGGGCACTCCAATGCGGATTTTCCAGAGCGGCTAAAGCCAGGCTGAAGGAAGGAAGACTGTGCTGTTTTCCAGACTGAACTGATGCCACCAGTGCCGAGAAGCTCGATTCCAGCTCAATCCCGGCGCATAGAAGCAGTACGTCTCTCTCGAAAGTGGAAAGCTCGAAGTGCCGGCAGAGGATCTCCAATGCTGGAGGTCCTGACATAGATTTCGATATCTCATGGAGCCCCAGGCAAAAGTCGGATATTTCAAAATCAGTTTTCCCGTCTTCCGTTCTATTTAGACCTTTAATTTTTCTATCCTCACTTTTTACATCTCTGAGCTGTTCGAGTCTCTGCCTGATCCCAACCAGGGCAAGAGATAAATATTCCTGGTTGGCCTCATGCCAGCTCTTTGAGGTGCTCATGGCAGGTCAACCATCAATCCCTGAAATCTGGGAGGCTCGGATGCCAGGTTTATGAACTGATTGTCTACCCCGTCAACTCTGATGCGTGCCAGATATCTCCCTGCAGGTATATCCCTGGCGTCAAAAATGGGCTCATATGTGGCGCTGGTGATTGGCATGGAGCTGATCTCATAGTTGCCCAGGAATAGCGAAACCTTCTGATCGGCTCTGATTTCGGGTGTGACGAAAGCCTTAACCTTTGCTTTCTTAGAAACATCTACATTGGATAGGATGGGTGACAGCACCACCGGCAGAGCGTTTGTGGTCACAGGCTCTTTTCCAGATTCAAACGAGGCCGATAGGGCATAGAGACCGGCGGGCCACTGTGTAGATGGTGGCGGATTGTCTGGATCCGGCACAACGGGATCCTTTGGCATTATGATCGATATCTCAGATCTGCTGGACTGAGCCTCTATGGTCCTGGAGATGTTCAGGTGCGAATAGCGAAACAGCAACTTCACAGGCCCTGGAATGAAATTATAGCCTTTTATGGTCACAGCATCTCCGAGTTTGATGCTCATTTGCCCTCCCCCAGCCACTACCTGACTGAGCTGAGGATAGGGAGGAATCAAATTGGTCTGGCACGCGACTCCCGCATCATTTAAGCCGATGGTCAGCACAGGCAGCGGCGAATTGACCTGCTTAGAGATCTCTATGAGGACAACGGAAATTTGATAAGCGACTGAAGGCCGGTAGCTGGCCATAAATGCAGACCAGAGTCTAGATATCTCTTCCGTGCTCAAAACCAGTGGAGTGATCTTTATTTGTTCGATCTGGTCAGCCAGATCAGAGGCTCTCAGGGCCTCCAACGACGGCGGCAGTATCTTTGTATCTATCGGCGAGGGATTGCTCTGATTGCTCTGCAAGGCTTTTCGAATAGAATCCCTATTGAGTACAGGATTTTCATGCATTAGCTGCATAGCATAGCCCAAGAGGATCTCGGCCTCAAAGCTCTCTTTTCCGTAGGCCGTTATGAGATAAAATAGATCGAGAGCTAATGGTTGATTCGATAACCTCTCGCCTCTCTCTCCTATCGATGGTAGGCCGTAATTTCTCCATCCCGCATTAGGTGCTACATGATAAAGAAATACATTGAGCTGAGGCACTTCACCAGTACCAATGGTTACCCTGCTGGGTGATAGAGCGGTGACCGTGACTGATCCACCTACAGCAGTGTTCACCAGATTATCTATGACTGCATTATCCAGCAGATCTTTTATTACGGCCGTTACCGACGCAATCGCTAGCGCATTGCTCATCTAATGATACCTCTTTAGGGATAAAAGATATTCATCTAATGATATGGATTGGGACCGAGGAGCTGGACTTGGGGCCTTTTTCGCAGAACTTGATACGGCCTTTACCTCGATCCTGCCTATGGTCACTTTGATAGTAGGCGGGACCGGCGTCTCCTCTGAGGTTGTTGAAGCTTCTCGATTAATTGGTGGAGTGCGTTTCATCTGCCAGTCACCGGCCTGCATGCGCCCAGCAGACGGATCGATGGGCTTTGATCGATCGATCAAGGAATAGGTCCTCTGACCATACCACAAATGAGGCGATGCAATAGGTTGGTTCGCCGAAGATTCAGCTAGTGCATCCCGCAATCGAGGCTCTTCGAGTGAAGGTTTAGTAGATTCTACAGCCCTGCCATCATTTGGCAGGAATAATTTAGCATACGGGTTTATGGATGAATATGCTTCTTGAAATTCCGGCAATTTGGCTGATGATTGAGACAAGAATTTTTGATCAATTGCATCTACTGAATGCCTAGTGAGAGGAGATTGAATTAGCACTTCAGTATCGACGGTAATTGGATTATTGAGATCTTTCAGGGGCCGAACCTCTCCTGAAGATCCTGCCTGCGAATTTTGCAATTGAGGCTCTTCGAGTGAAGGTTTAGGCGATTCTACAGCCTTGCCGTCATTTGAGGGGAATAATTTCGCATGAAAATTTATAGATGAATATGTTTCGTGAAATTCCGGCAATTTAGAAGCGGATTGAGGCGAGAGTTTTTGATCAACTGCTTCTGCTGAATGCTCAGTAAGAGGAGATTGAATTAGAACATCAGTATTGCTTATAATTGGTTTATTGAGATCTTTCAGGGGCAGCTCCTTTCCCCTGGTTGCATCATCCCTTGAATTCTGAGAAAAACCACGCTCTCTGGAAGGCGTCAGATTCTCGGCGGCAACGCTGCCAACACCAGGTGAATCTGCCCACGAAGACCCGTTCTCGTGGAAAGACGGGCCCTCACCTATCCGATCTTTGCTGGAGGTAGAGAGCCTTTCCCGAGATCCAGTCTCGACTGGATCAATCACGTATCCGGAAAAATTCTTAAGATCTCTTTGCATTTTCCCGGAATTCGGATCAGATGGATATTCTACATCATCCAGCATCCCGACCGAGGCTTTTCCGGAAGAAATGGTCATGGTCAAATGGTTTGCTGATTCAGGATCCAGGCTTTTCTCGAAACTTTGCCGACTATTGATAGAGCGGGAATGCTCTTGCCACGTCCTGCTCTTTTGAGCGGTTCGATCTCCTGCAATCTTCTGATTAAAGATCACGGAATGGTTCTCCACAGGCTCGAATAGGGAAGGGACTTTGGGCCTTATCCCCCCAGAGAGCCCCAATGCCCGGGATGCCAGGCCGCTGATGTAGTCGCTCATGACTGGATCATCTCCATATAGGCCTGTCTTCGTAGCTGGCTCATGGCCAGGATATCCGCTTCACTCCAGCCATAACTGGCCGCCAGAAGATGAACCTCCCATAGAGTGCGTCGTGCCCAGGCATCGACCTGCGACCATAGGAATAAGACTACATCAAAACTGCTGGTCCACTTCCGCCGGCATGAAGGGCAGGTAAGGTTGATCACTATATTGGCCTGCGGATCCAACTCACCCATTCTGACGGAGATGGCCTCCTGAATAAGGGGCGGAAGATCTGCGGCACCGCAAGGCTCTCCATAATTGCAGACCCTGGACACGCATCGATCGATAAGCATCCTGCGAGCGGATTCCAGGTCGCTGCACTGCGAGGCGGCATAAAGATCAAGGCTATCGGGAAGCCGGAATTCAACCTCATATCCTTCAATATTTAGAATTCCAGAAAGCTCAGCCTGAGTGGAGCTTTGAGCCTTCAGATCCTGCAAGCATAAGTTGAGTTCAAGGTCCATCTTGCAGCCCGGGCAAACTGATCTGGCTGCAATGTTGATGGCAAAGTATTTCTCCAGCATCTCCAGGAGAAGAGCATCCCTGTTGCCGATGCATAGCCTTGATAGCTCTTCAGGTGTCCTGTCGGGGTTTGCGCCGGAAAGAAGGAGTTGCGCCTTTTCTGTCGGAGGCGCTTTCAATCCCCGATCCCAGATGTCCAACAGCTCATAGGCTGATAGTTCTCTCATGCTATCATTGTTGGATTAAGCGCCTACTGAGGCAGAGTTGGCTCCGTTGGCTCCGTCACGCTTAGGTCTCTCTCCCAGCCCTCGTTCTCCAGCTTTATGTGCTGGATGGCTACTGCATTGGCATTAGCATCAAGATCTGGCATGGCCTGATACTCAGATACCCAGCACCTGTGGATGTTGTAAGCTATGGCCTTCTGGCCAGCCTCGTTGTAGACCTCAATGGTTATGTCCTTTCTAAAATCCTTCAGGGAGACCTCAGATCCAAGGCCAGCGCCCTGGCTCCAGACTTTGCTGGCCCACTTCTCAAACTCATCATCATGGGTGACGCCCCGCTCAAGAGTAATCGCTTCATATTCAGTCTTGCCGGGCGATTTTCTCGAGCTGCTGGGGTCTCCGCCCTCCCTGTGCTTTACAACCTCTGTAGTCCGCTTCAGTGAGCCAACCTTGCTGACACCAGCCACATACCGACCATCCCACTTCACTCTGAATTTAAAATTTTTGTAGGGATCAAAGCGCTGCGGCTGAACATTTACGCTGAACTGTGCCATTTTTCACTACCTCCTATGTTTGAATCTGACCTGCCATCTGCTGGATCTTTATCACAACGAATTCCGCAGGCTTGAGGGGAGCAAAGCCTACCACCACATTGACTATTCCCTGGTCGATATCGCTCTGGGTGGTGGTCTCTTTGTCACATTTAACGAAGTATGCCTCACGAGGTGATTTGCCCTGGAAAGCCCCCTGGCGGAAGAGATTGTGCATGAATGCGCCCACGTTCAGGCGGACCTGCGACCATAAGGGCTCATCATTGGGCTCGAATACCACCCACTTCAAGCCTCTGTAAAGGCTCTCTTCAATAAAGAGGGCAACCCTTCGCACAGGTACGTATTTGTATTCATCCGCCATCTGGTTCGCCCCGCGCAGCGTTCTTGCTCCCCATACAATGCTTCCGTAGAGCGGGAAGGTGCGAAGGCAATTGATGCCCAATGGATTGAGCATGCCGTTTTCAGCATCATTTAGAGTCACCTTCAAGCCGATAATGCCATTCATAGAGGCATCGACTCCTGCAGGGGCCTTCCATATTCCTCTTTGCATATCGGTTCTGGCTATCACACCTGCAATCAATCCGCAGGGAGCGAAGGTATCAAGCTGCCCTTCGCGCAAAGGGTCCGACTGAATTACTCTAGGGAAATATAGAATGGCATTGCGAGCTTCGATGCCGTTCAGCCCGAGACCAGATAATCCATTAGCAGCATTCTTGGCTGCCTCATCCTTTTTTGCTCCCCATTGGTAAGGTGGGTCCACAATTAACATCGCCCGGCTATCGACGCAGAGCTTCATAGCCTCGCTGAGAACATTAATTGGGGTGTCCGCGCCCTGTGTGTCCTCATCGGAAGAGCTCACTCCTCTTCTATCAGGCGGTCTTCTATCAGGCGGTATGCAAAGAAGGTTGAACTGATCAACTTTTCTGAGAGAATAGATGCCTCTTGGATCCGCCAGATAATCTTTTGATATCAGAGGTTTGCTATCTGCAGCACTCAGGTCATTTGAAACTCCGGCAGATGATTTATCATCCGTCCATATGTTTTTTCCAGGATCAGGATCTCCGTGATTTTGCGGTGTTGCCGCGGGAAGTGCGGTCACGAGGCTGATCAGGCTGGATCCGCTTTCCAGTACTTTATCTAGCCGCCGGGAAGTATCAGGAAGGATCTTCGTTGTGACATTGATAAAGTGCTCCGTAGTTCCTCTCTGAGTATCTCTGACTGTGAGGTTAAATAGATCACTCTTTTTCAGACCCAGATCAGGTAGCCCCTCATCCTCAATACCATCGTTATCAACCCGGACGCGAAGCTTGTTCCCCCAGCTGCCTGGATTTGTAGCTTGGAATACAAGGCTATCATAAGTGATTTGGGCATAGGACCTGGGGGCAGCTGAGGCTTTTGCGGCAGAAACGGCTCTATTTACTGCCTCGCTGACGATGATTTTGATTTTATCTAAAGTGGAAACAACACCATTCGCCGCATCGGCTACAGCCTTAACTTTATCCTTTATGTCGGTACATTTTTGTGCATCTGCTGCAGAAGGATTGGTGGGCAACGCAGCATCAGCTATTTTCGTTTGATTTGTTGCTTCGGTAGTTATTGCGGAGGCAACCTGTTCTGCAGTGCAATCTAGATGGCTTTTGATGTAACTCGTAGCGGCGTTTGCCACAGCGACTGCAGCCGGGTAAGCATTGATCTTTGTCGCAAAGACGTTATCGGCCGCTTCTTTCGCCTTATCGGCAACTAAAGCTGGCAGTGTGACCGCATTCCTGGCTGCTGATGCAACAAAATTGGCAGCATCTTTTCCGTTCTTTGGGTCAGCCGGAATCCCATTGGCGTAGGTCTCCGCTACATCAGCCGCGTCCTTTCCGGAGTTGCCAGACTGAATCGATTGGACTTGATTATTGATTTTGTTGGCCGCATCCGTGGCTTCGGTTTCCGCCTTTTTCTCCTCTTCGCTTCGCTCCTTTTCATCAAAGAGAGGGCTATAAAGCCGCAATATGATCGCCTCCTGCCCGCCGTTGAGATAGAAATCTCGGACTGCATAACTTAAGGTGCTTTCATACGACAGGCCGCCAAATATGCGTTCAAAATCGGCAAAGCTATGGATAGTCGTAGGCTCATCGACAGGTCCCCTGTCAGTTCTGCCTACGAAGGCAGTAATAGACGTGGCCACTCCTGCGATGGTGCGCACTCCACTGGATATCTCTTCCACATAGACTCCAGGATAAGTTAAAGAAGCTGGCATGCAATTATCATCTCTTTAATTAGGGGCAATTTCCAAGGCAAGGAAATTCTCTTGTTTTCTCAACAATATGAATCAGGCGTTCAAATGCCGGAAGCCCGATCACTCCACCCGTTTTTCTAAACCTTGTTTTACTTTTTTTCATACGACCTCACTCCTTAGTCTAATTATTGAAATCTTATAATCTAAATCGTGTTATGGGAATAAAAACATATAATTAAGTTTCAAATAATATCATTGAATAGCCACATGTGGAGTTAAATATATATTAATATAATGTAAATTTATGGCCATCTAACGGCTCGCCAACTTCGTTTACTATGGGTTAGATCTATTTGACAAATTTTCTTAGAAAATACGACTAGCCCGCTATTTCGGGGAGTTTCATTGCCCAGGCGCTCGCTCCGAGTTAGTGCACCATTTTGCCCTCAAGCGAGAGGCAAAATATATATCTCATTCAATCAAATATCGCAGTATTTTTCTCCTTAAATCGAGACATCAACACATTGAGATTTGTTATATTCCTTTAATAATGATATATATCTCTTCCGGTAAAGAGAAACATAATAGTGAAGAGCTGAAGCAATTAATTCGATATAGCCTTAAAATAGGCATGTAGGAAGAAAAAGTTTAACTTGTAGGATTGCGAAGGACGAATTTCGCTGACAGCAGGTCAGCGAGAGTTTCGACCGCGAAGTCGAAACATCGGTAAGTCTCCATCCTTCAGGGTGATCTCGCTAACTTTGCAGAGTTTGCGGGAGTTGCGACGCCAGTCGCAACGGATGAAAGCAAAAGTCCTTTGCCATGATTACTTTCACGCCGCTCTTAACTGATATAAATATTAGCTATGCATACCTGTATTCGTATGATGATCAGCTACAAGTATCCCATCTTCCCCACTAATATCACTCAATGGAAGTTAGCAGAGAATTTGGATGCTTGTAGATGGCTCTATAATCGGCTTCTCAAAGACC
>CAZDLZ010000023.1:0-36910 GCA_964506745.1 uncultured Methanotrichaceae archaeon
TTTCCCTCCGGCGCAGGAAGGCGTGCCAGGGCACCTGCCGCCCGCCCAGGCTCGTGTCGGCCACGCTCTCCACCTTCACCTGCCTGGGAAAGCCCTCTTGATTGAAAAGATCGGCTCCACGCTATTTAGAATTAGGACGCGCAAAGAGATATGAGGCAGTCTCCAGCATCATCATCCTTGTGGGTCTGGTGGCGACAGCAACAGGTAGCTTCTCGACTGTGGTTGCCCTGAGAAGCGGGCTGCGCTCGTGGGCCGTTGCCTGTGGGCAGGTCCGTGCTGGATTATGGCAGTGTTGCCAAGATGGGCTGGACTGCCCTGGCGGGATCAAGGGGAGCAGGAGGCTCGATCGGACCCGGATTCAGGTAGAATCTATATTAATATTTTTGTCAGTTTTAATTTTATATCTGGAAGCTCATTTTTAATGGCATCATCTATGATCTCCCAGTCCACCCCAAAGTAATGGTGGACCAGCTTGTTTCTCATGCCAATCATCAGTCTCCATGGTATCTCAGGGTGCGCCTTTTTCAAATCATCCGAGATATTCCTGGATGCCTCTCCAATGATCTCCAAGGATTTCACGCAGGCTCTGCGGAGAACTTCATCTGCCATCAACGTCTCTATCCCAACGACGGCGCAATACTTTGCAATGAAGTCCAGCTCTTCAAGGATGTGTCCCAGTAGCTCCACATCTTTATTCAGACCAAACCACATCCTTCTCCACGTAAGGCAGAATGCGCGGATGAAGTCCTTTTACAGTGACAAGGTCTACCTCCCTTCCCAAGAGATCCTCCAAATAGAATGAAAGGTTCATAAAGTTCTTGAATGTGGGCTTCTCGAACTCCACCAGTATGTCAACATCGCTTGAATCCTTCTGCTCACCACGGGCGAAAGATCCGAAGATGCCGATTCGCCTGACGCAAAAAAGGGTCTTGATATCATTGGCGTGGCTTTTGATGAGGTCGATGATCTCCATATTATCTCCTAATAAAGGTGCTACAACCCTAAAAACGTTGCTCTTGGTATTTATCTCCTGCCTCAAATCCCCCCATCCCAAAGTGGCTCGCATACCCCACCGCCACCGGCCCCCACGCCGCCTCGGGAAACTCGATGTGAAATCCATACCCCGCACCATTCGCCGCCGGCCTTCCCCTGCCCGTTTCCCTCCGGCGCAGGAAGGCGTGCCAGGGCACCTGCCGCCCGCCCAGGCTCGTGTCGGCCACGCTCTCCACCTTCACCGGCCTGGGGAAGCCCGCTTCCTCCAGCAGCCGCAGAAGATCGTGCTCTGCACTCCTGATCTGCTGCCCCTCGCGCCTGGCCTCGCCCGCTCGCGTGCTCTTGCGCAGGCGCCCGGACGGGAGGGGGCGCGCGGGAGACCCAAGCCCTCGACCTATCTTGCTAAGCGGGATTTACCTGAGCGGAGAGCCGATCATTTCAGGCTCTTGCCAGGAAGGCTTGATCGAAGAGATCATACATATACTTCAAATCCAGGTATTCAGATATGAGATCGGCTTCATAGTCAACTCTTCTCTCTCGATCTCTCTCCAATACCACTATCCCTTTGCTGATAACCTCATATTGAAAATAGGCAGGAGCATAATTGAGGATTCTGACATCGAAATCAACCCTGGGCTGGATTCCCTTTTCAAGACTCCCGGCCACCTTTGAAGCCAGCTTGAACCTTTGATACGGTAATTGCTCTTTGCAAAGATGGATGGCAATATCAATGTCATGAAAGTCATCTCGCTTTAGAAAAGATCCAAAGACGTATGCCAGGTCGATCTCCTCGAACCCGTTCAGGATAAAACGAATAGACTCTTTGGCTTTATTCCTATCCATCCCATGGCCCCATTAGCTCGTTTATCCTTCTTGGTGATAAGATTTTCTCAAGGGTTAATTTACTTGGTTCCTCGCTATTTCGTGTGGGTAATAGAATAATCGAGTCCTCTGTGAGTCCTCCGTGCGCTCTGTGTCTCTGTGGTGGTAGTCCGTAAACCATTGGTTATAACCAGTGGCTAACGACGTCATCACCACAGAGGCACAGAGTTCACAGAGAACGCACAGAGCGACTAACTAACAACTGGAAAAACATAGTAACCTGAGGTTAGCAACTGGATGTAGCGAAGAGCCATTTACTTGGGTCCATCTTCCACAAATCCCCCCATCCCAAAGTGGCTCGCGTACCCCACCGCCACCGGACCCTGCACCTGCTCCGCAAACTCGATCCGAAACCCGTACCCAGCACCATTCCCCGCCGGCCTTCCCCTGCCAGTCTCTCTGCGGCGCTGGAACGCATGCCACGGGATGCTCCGCCCGCCCAGGCTCGTCCCGGCCACAGGCTCCACCTTCACCGGCCTGGGAAAGCCCGCCTGCTCCAAAAGCCGCAGGAGATCGTGCTTTGGGCTGCCGATCTGCAGGCCGCTCGCGTCCCGCTTGAGTGCGCCTGCCCGCGTGACCTTGGGATGGCGCGTGGGAATGAAGGGCGTGCGTGAGACCCAGGCGCGGGAGCGGGCCAGCAGCTTGCACCGGCCGCACTCAGGGTCCGTGCCGCCATAGTCCTGCGGCTGGCCGAACCCCTGCAAAGTCACCCGGACCTCAAGATCATCTCCTCTCCAGATCCTATTCAGCTCTGCCAAAGCCCCCTGATCCTCAGATTCAAATCCCGCGGGAGCATAAATGATAATGTGGGTGATATCAACGTTATTGGATTCGCAGAAGACATATGCATGCCGGTTGCCCTGCAAAGGATTTCCCTGATCGTCACATCCCGTAAAGATGCGTGAGCCGTTGGAGAGGCTGACCAGAGCTGCATGGACTCGATCCGCCAGGATGATGGTATCGGTAAGTTGCGGAGCATTCTTGCTCGCCACAGCAAAGCGGGCTACAGTAGGTCTGATCGGCATCAGTTCGCCCCGCAAAAATACGATGATATCAAAACATTGCCTACTGTTGCATTAAAAGAAAAACTGAGCTTCCTGTCTATTTCTCCCGCACATAATGACGCTACGCAGAATTCAACTGATATTATGCACAGCTCAATTTCCCTCCTCCACAAGAGAGATATTTGCATATAGATAAAGCTTTTTAAATGAGAAGATTAATGAATGCCTAAGGGATAATATCCATCAATGAGCAAGAAGGACTCTCTGCCCGGCTTTCATCTTCTGGCCAAGCCCACGGGTGCGCTGTGCAATCTGGGATGCAAGTACTGCTTTTTCCTATCCAAGAAGAATCTCTATCCCAACAGCAATTTCAGAATGTCGGATGAGCTTCTCGAAACCTATATCCGCCAGTACATTGAAGCTCAGAAGATTCCCCAAGCCACCATTTCCTGGCAGGGTGGCGAGCCGACGCTGATGGGTCTTGATTTTTTCCGGAGATCGATCCAATTAGAGCAGAAATATAAACGCCCGAATATGACCATTCAGAACACCATGCAGACCAATGGGACCCTTCTTGACGACGAATGGTGCGAATTCTTCCATGAGAACAACTTCCTCATCGGCCTGAGTCTGGATGGACCAAGAGATCTTCACGATGCCTACCGGGTAGATAAATCCGGCAAGCCTACATTTGATCGAGTAATGAAAGCAGCCCGGCTGCTGCGAAAGCACAAGGTAGACTACAATATCCTGACCACAGTTCATGCCGCCAATGCAGATCATCCTCTGGAGGTTTACCGCTTTCTCAGAGATGAGGTCAAGACGAATTTCATCCAGTTCATACCCATAGTGGAGAGGGATAATGATACCGGCTATCAGGAGGGCGACACCGTCACGGACCGTTCCGTCAAGGCCGAGCAGTATGGCCGTTTCCTGATCTCCATCTTTGATGAATGGGTGCGCAAGGATGTAGGACGGGTCTTTGTGCAGATTTTTGATTTGGCTCTGGCTGCCTGGTCAGGCGTTCTTCCTGGCATCTGTGCCTTCTCGCCGACCTGCGGAACCGCCATGGCCATGGAGCACAATGGCGATATGTACTCCTGCGATCACTTTGTGGAACCCCGGCACCTGCTGGGCAACATTAATGATAGGAGCATGGCCCAGTTAGCCGGCTCCCGGAAGCAGCGCAAGTTCGGCCTAGATAAGTTCGATACCCTGCCCGCATACTGCCGCCGGTGTGAGGTCCTCTTCGTCTGCAACGGAGAGTGTCCCAAGAACCGGTTCATTAAAACGCCTGAAGGTGAAAATGGTCTTAATTATCTCTGTGCGGGCTACAGGATCTTCTTCAGACACATCGATGGACCTATGCGGTTTATGGCCCAGGAGCTTCGCCAGGGCCGGGCACCTGCTAATATTATGAACTATATGAAAAATGGCCAGATCTCGCATATGGTCATGAAACCTGGCAGAAACGATCCCTGTCCCTGCGGCAGCGGACGCAAGTACAAAAAGTGCCACGGCAAGGCTGGATGAAAAGAGAAAAGGAAAGCCCCCCGGGTTAGTCAAATTTCCGACGCCAGTACTCTATAAAAGGGTGTGAAGAAACAGCAATAAATTACCTACGATATAGAGCAATATTCCCAAAGCACCAAGGGTTTTCTTTGGGGTGGAATGAGTTATAAATAAAATAACGAACATAATAGATATCACTGTCAAAGATACCAGAAGTATCCTGCGCAGAGGTATGAGAATTGGTTTTACCAGGCTGTAGTAGTATATGACGTAGTCCCTGACCAGAGCATTATGGTAAGATAAAGTTTGATAAATAGCAATAAAAACAATCACGGTAATGATAGTAATAATTATCCATCTATTCCATTTTGTATAAACCTTAACAAATTTCAAGGACTTATTGTAGGCTTTCGATATGTAACGCTCCAAGAGATCGTTTATCTGGTCAATTCTGTCTTTTAATACAAAATATTCAATTGCCAAAAGGATGCCCGCAAAGAAGTTTGCTACTATTCCCGCCTGCTCTAATGTCCTTTCATTTATGACAGATAAAGCCCATTGAAGATCGATTAATGGCAATTTTTCACCTTAGCACTCTTTGGAGTCGCATCACTCAGTGATTTGATAATCGATATAAATACTTATCCAGGAATCGAGACGATTGGATCTTTGCAGCAGATAAAAAAGAGGACAAATCTGCCCATCAATGCTGATAATGTTTTTTTTCAGGTCCTCATCCAAGTAACCGAAGAGGCGGTGCAGATAGTAAGCGGTCGTAGCTGAGATCTTGGTTCCTGTTCGGATACTTTTGAGAGGTATTGAAGTTGGTCGGCTTGATCAGCAGGCCGTAAATTCCACTCTCGGCTTCAGCTTCGATAAAACAGCCAACGCTGATTTCCTCAATCACACCGGTGCCACCGGGATTGGTACTCTCCATAAACGGCGAAACGGTAGGCAAAGGCACAATCGATCCGACGGTACCCAACATCTACTCCAGGGAGGAGGGACTTGAGATCGGCACAGACCGTCTAACGCCAGTAACGGAGAGCTACAAGAGCCCGTTCAAGTTCACAGGAACCATGAAGAAGGTTGTAAGTGTGAAATATCAGCTCTTAATTAATAAGCAAGATTCGTGATCTATTTATTCATTGACCTACTATTTTCTTGACCATGAAGTCGTTATTCCAGAAATTAATAATTCTCCTGTTCTTGGCTGGAGTCTTTCCCGTCTTTGCTCAGTATGATTCGGGAACAAATGCAGGCTACACTTGCTGGCAGTGTCCTGTCTGCGGATACGTCGTCAGCCTGACTCCTGAACAGGCGGCAAGCATCAACGCCTATACGCCCTGCCCTGTTTGCTATTCAGCATATGCGGGCAACTTTTTGCCGGTATCCTGTCAAACAGCTTTAGAATATAGCACATCCGACACAGCCGATACATCCGGATACACCAAACCGGAATATAACCCGCCGCAAGAAGAAAACGATATTGAAAATGGGGAAGAAAAGGGAATTCAAGAAATAGTGAATGGATCTGCGAAAACACAAAGCACGGATTTGGAATTGAATCTCGACACTCCCTCTCGCAAAGCAAAGATCCTGATGGTACTCTCTCCAGAGCAGTATCAGGAAGAAGAGCTGAATGTGCCTCGTGATTACTTTATAAGCAGGGGCTACTCTGTCGATCTGGCCTCCAAAGGAGTCAAGACTGCTACGGGAATGGATGGTGAGAGCGTCCAGTTGGATCTGGATCTGAAGGAAGTACAGTTATCAGACTACGTTGCTGTAGTCTTCGTTGGGGGCGAAGGAATCTATTCCCTCAAGCTAAACGAAGATCCAGATTACATAGCACTGGCAAAGTCAACGAGTGCGCAAAAGAAACTAATGGGTGCCATATGTCTTGCTCCCTGGATCCTGGCAGATGCGGGGCTTCTCAATGGCAAGAGAGCCACCGCATCGGAAACTGATCATATTAAATCCAAAGGCGCAGTTGTCTTGGACGAGGCAGTCGTGCGGGATGGAAACATTATCACTGCAAATGGTCCTGATGCATCAACGGAATTTGCTGAAGCAATAGTCGCTGCCTTAGAGGCCTTTGGGAGTGCAGGTAGCGATAGGGGCGTTTCCCAAACGGAGAAGAGCTCGGCCCTGACAGTCTCCAGTACGGGATTAGTGAAGGCAGGAAGTTCATCGGCTAAAAAATAGAAGTGTACGGTATGCGGTTAGATCTATGATCCTGCGGAAAAAGAGAGAGCCGGACTATCCTAACCGGCTCTAAAATGCCTGGGCTTTAGGCAGTAATCTTGCTCTTGGCGATGTATTTGATGAGGTCCGGGCCAAGTCTAGCCTTCTTTTGAACCTGGCTGGCCAGATCCTCCATGGCAGCGCCGCTGGCGACCAGGGAGCTGATCTCCTCCAATGTGGCATCTTCCACTGTGAAGTACTCGTCCAGATCCTTTCTGTGGCCCCAAACATCTCCTTCCAATAGCTCAATGCCCTGCATATCCAGAAATACCTGGATGGCATTGGACATGGTCTTGTGGTAGGATGGGGGCACCTGAATCATTCGCAGCCTGGGGCATCTTTGCATCAAGCTGAGGAAGTCTACATTGCTGGCGCGAAATGCCAGGTGAACCATCTTCTCATTTGGATTGAGATTTGGAATCTCATTTTTTGAGCTAACTACTCTAAGTCTCATTTGATTCTCCTATTGGCTAAAGAATATTCCCTAGTATTAATAGACACTTCAGGTGGACAGATGTGTACAGAACAATGTCTATCGGCTGCACACATGTTTACAAAAAAAATCCACTGGCCGTTTTAGATACTAAATTTGACAAAAATGACATATGAATAAGATACTATAGAATATATACATCTCCAGCAATAGCGAGAGATACAACATCGTGAGGCATTCCGTTTTTCCCCCCAATATATGAAAGGTAAGCTTAAAGTAGTCTTATTAATAGCTTTTGTTATTTCTGGAGTACTCTCAACAATATATGCAGGAATGGTCCTGGAAAAATCGCGAGTCTAAAGCCGATTCTTTAAGGTAAGCAGATAAAGCTGCATATTTTCGTCCCAGGCTCTTTTTGCAGCAAGGCCGCATATTTCGAATAAGATTGCTTCCACAATCAGGTAGACTTCGGCTTTGTCTCGAATGCAGCCCAAAATGGACTTCTGGCCCCGTCCCAGTGCGGAATGTATGTGCAGCTTCGGCCCCTCAATTGACGGGTAAACTGTAGCCATGCCGAAGACCTCCCAGGCACTCTCATAGGCTTCAAAATTAGGAGTGGGAGGAACAACCGGCAGTTTAGGACCGGTCACTGCCCGACCATCTCGCAGCGCCCCCATGAAAAGGGCCGTGCAAGACTCGATATTCTTCACATGCAGGAACTTTTGCAGTGATTCAATCAGATCTTCACCATGATCCATCCTCAGAACGAAGACCCTGCCCAAACTGCCCTCTGAATATTGCATGGAAAACGGTTTCTTGCTTATCCATTCTTAATATTTTCCATTATTATCCTTGCCCGGCTTTCAGCAGCAGATTTTCCAGCACGCATCGCTTCCACTTGCTGGTTACCGGCTTTGCGCACCTTCCCTCCAAGAGATAGACCTGCCCGGGACGGGATTTCAGAAATTGCCCGATCTCGGAAAGCGCTGCACTGGATAGACAGATGTTTCTGTCCGGCGTAACTCGGAGCAGTCCGTTCTCTAAGTCCAGGTCAGAGACGCGAAGATTGTTAAGGTATTCAATATCAAGACCGGTCTCAAAGAGAAGTAGCAGTATGATTCGATCCATGCCCGATGCTAAGTCGAGCAACTTTCTTTTCTGCGGCCCGTCAATCTCGCTTAAGTCATTCACATTATTGCCAGCCACCTGGCGAGCTTTTTCTCCAGTTCTCTTCTCAAGACCGGTTTGGCAATAAAATCGTTCATTCCGGCCTGAATACACCTCTCCCGATCGCCTTGCATGGCGAGAGCGGTCATGGCAATGATGGGAATGCACGGATTTAGCGTCTTTGATCCATTTCTTCTAATTAAGCTTGTGGCCTCGTAACCATCCATCTCTGGCATCTGGCAGTCCATCAGCACCAGGTCGTAGGGAATGGTTTGAAGCGCACTGACGGCCTCCAGGCCATTGGCCACAACGTCTGATGAAAGCCCCATCTTTCTGAGCAATGCCTGTGCCACTTTCTGGTTAACGGGATTATCCTCCGCCACCAGAATGCGAATTTTGCGTTTGAACGATCGGAAAAATCCGGGATCGGTCTCGATGCAGTCTATAGCTCCTTCTCTCTTGATTTCGAAAGTCACCTTATCTACCGATTCAGACCTTGCCGTTTGTTTCTCGAACACAGCCGTATACCAGAAGGTTGCGCCCTTTCCATCCTCGCTTTGTACGCCGATCGTGCCTCCCATCAATTCTACAAGCTGTTTGGATATGGCCAGCCCCAGACCGGTCCCACCGTATTTGCGTGTAGTCGAGCCATCCACCTGAGTGAAAGGTGAAAAGAGAATATCTTGCCGATCTGCCGGGATGCCGATGCCCGTATCGCTGACGGAGAAGCGAATTGTGGCATTTTTTTCGTCTTCGTTCTCCAGGCTGGCGCGAATCAGTATCTCGCCCTCCTTTGTAAACTTCACGGCATTGCTTCCCAGGTTGATTAGAATCTGGCGCAGCCTTCCTGGATCACCTTTCAGCCGCGATGGAACACAAGACTCCACAACGCAGACTAGATTCAGCCCTTTCTCATGAGCACCTGCCGCCAGCAGATCGGTCGTATCGTCGAGAGTAGAGCGCAGATCAAAGTCCAGAGTTTCCATTTCCAGTTTGTGGGCTTCGATCTTGGAGAAGTCCAGGATGTCATTTATAAGAGATAACAGGATTTCGCCGCTGATACTTGCGATTTTTGCGTATTCGCTCTGCTCGGCATTCAGATCCATATCCAGCAGCAATCCGATCATTCCGATAATGCCGTTCAAAGGAGTACGAATCTCGTGACTCATGCTGGCCAGAAATTCACTCTTGGCAGCATTGGCTTTTCTGGCCAGATCGGCCAATTCATTGGCTCGGGCGGTCTGTTCATTGAGATACTTGTTAAGCCTGGTCGCTTCGTTCAAAGTATCGAGCATATCCTCATCAGCACGAGCAGTCTGAATGACCTGGGTGACCGTATTACTGAGGATGTTTAGCTGTGCATCTTCCTCGTTGGTGATAGGCTGTTTGCTGAAAAATGCCAGGACGCCCAGGGGATCCCCACCCGGCAGACGGAGCTGATAGCCGGCAAATGAGACGAGTTGAAGCTCCTTTGCCCATTCGCGGTTGCAAACCCAGGCATCGTTTTGCACATTGTTGGTGAGGAATCTGTCTTCCTCTGATGCGATGCGCCCTATCTGGTAGCAACCAAAAGGCATGCGTCCATGAATCTCTCCGTCCGTGTGGGTATACCGTCCCGAACTGGCAAGGAGCCGGAGACATCGATCTCGATAACGGCAGACGTGAGGTTCATCGGTCACCTTCGCATGTATGCACCCCGCATCGCAGAGGTCTCCGGGGCCGGTGATCCAAATGCGGCAGAAGTCGGCACCGAAGATATCCAACACGCTGTCGGTGATCTTCTTGAGCTTTTGCTCCAATTTGTCGGGCCTTAGCAGAGTTTGTTGAAGCAGGTTCAACTGCTTTTGACGCACCAGGGAACACTCTCGATTTAACTCGACCTGCTTTCGCTTGGTGATGTCGGTGAGCATGGCAAAGGACCCGGCAAACCGGCCGGCTTCATCTTCGAGTGCTTTTGCCGATACAATGGTCCAACAGCAGCTTCCATCTTTGCGACGGTGCCTGCGCTCATATTGCGCCCCTTCTGCGGACACACGCGTTCTCATTTTGGATTGGTGATCAGGGAGGTCCTCTTCGAAAATGAAAGCGGTTACCGGCTGGCCGATCATCTCTTCTGGTTGATAACCCAGCATGTCAGCAAGCTTTTGGTTCACGAAAGCATAGCGGAATTGATCATCCATGATCATGATGCCCTCATTGGCAGTTTCGACTATTCTTTTGTATCGTGCTTCGCTCTCCAAAAGCGCCCCCTCGGTCCGCTTGCGCTCGGTGATGTCTCGTGCCAGCTCAACAATGAAGACTACATCCCCATATTCATTCAATACGGGATTAGACCGACACTCCAGGTAAATTCCGTATTCGGGCAGATACATCTCTGTCTGCTCCAATCTCTTTGTCTTCAGAGCCTTTTCGGCTGCACATTCTTCGCAAGCAACGTCCCGCCCCAGCAGCTCATAGCATCGCCGCCCGTTAATCTCTTCAGGTGAAATGTTCGAAAATTTGTAACCGGCACGATTGAAGCGAACTATCGTATGGTCAGGATTTTGTATTCCGATGATATCAGGTATGGAGTCAAGAGTAGCATTGAGGAGGGATTCTGAGAGGGCAATTTCTTCCTCTGCCTTCTTACGTTTGGTTATATCAACTGTAGTGCCAAAGGCGGTTATTCGACCGTCCGGCTGGGAATAAGCGGAAAACTTGGAAAGAACCCAAAGCGTGGTACCGTCAGCCTTTCGCATGCGATATTCAGCGGTCCTGTCCTTTCCCAGCGTTCGTATCATCTCGAAAAAGATCTCTTGCAGGGCCGGCAAGTCATCTGGATGGACATAGGAAAAGTATTTTGCGAAGCTGTCTCCTATGGTGCCGTCCGGCAAACCCAGCATCCTGTCCGCAACCGGGGATATATAAGAACCAATGTGCTTTCTCTTGGCATTGACATCATAGCGCCAGACGATATCGGATATCATTGAGACGACCTGCTCGTACAAAATCTTGCGCTCTTTCATAGCTTGCTTGGCTGCTCGCATAGCTTCCTCAACATTCATGCGGTCTGGGATGTCATTGCCCATGATTATCACTAATGAAGAGTTCTGATTGATAGATCTGTTGGAAGATTTTTCCCCAAAAAAATATTTAATCGTTATGACTCTATAAAAATCCCAATCACACAGCATAGCTGTTGCTAATTTTTGAATCCAGCCACCTGGCCAGCACCGCGGCCAGTTCTTTTTGCTGGACCGGTTTGGCAATAAAATCGTTCATTCCAGCCTGTATGCACTTCTCCCGATCGCCTTGCATAGCGAGAGCAGTCATGGCTATGATGGGGACGTATGGATTTAGTGCCTTTAATCCATTTTTTCGAATTAAGCTCGTAGCCTCGTAACCGTCCATCTCAGGCATCTGGCAGTCCATCAGCACCAGGTCATAGGAAATGGAGCAGAGCGCATCAACTGCCTCCCGACCATTGGCTGCAACATCTGATGAAAAACCCATATTTCTCAGTATGGCCTGTGCCACTTTCTGGTTAACGGGATTATCCTCCGCCACCAGAATGCGAATTTTGCGTTTGAACGATCGGAAAAATCCGGGATCGGTCTCGATGCAGTCTATAGCTCCTTCTCTCTTGATTTCGAAAGTCACCTTATCTACCGATTCAGACCTTGCCGTTTGTTTCTCGAACACAGCCGTATACCAGAAGGTTGCGCCCTTTCCATCCTCGCTTTGTACGCCGATCGTGCCTCCCATCAATTCTACAAGCTGTTTGGATATGGCCAGCCCCAGACCGGTCCCACCGTATTTGCGTGTAGTCGAGCCATCCACCTGAGTGAAAGGTGAGAAGAGAATATCTTGCCGATTTGCCGGGATGCCGATGCCCGTATCTCTGACAGAGAAGCGAATTGTGGCATTTTTTTCGTCTTCGTTCTCCAGGATGGCGCGAATCGCTATCTCGCCCTCCTTCGTAAACTTCACGGCATTGCTTCCCAGGTTGATCAGAACCTGGCGCAGCCTTCCAGGGTCCCCACGCAGAAACGACGGAACTTGCGGCCCCACTGTGCAAACTAAAACCAGCCCTTTCTCGCGAGCACCGATTTCCAGGAGATTTGCAGCATTTTTCAAAATAGAACGCAGATCGAAGTCAAGCGTTTCCATTTCCAGTTTATGGGCTTCAATTTTGGAGAAATCCAGGATGTCGTTGATGAGAGAGAGAAGCATCTCGCCACTGGTATGAGCAATTTTTGCATATTCCCGTGGCTCGGCATCCAAATCCATATCCTTCAGCAGTCCGGTCATACCGATGACGCCGTTCAAAGGAGTGCGAATCTCATGGCTCATATTGGCCAGAAATTCGCTCTTAGCAGCATTAGCCTGCCTGGCTTGCTTTGCCAATTCATTGGACTTTTCAATGGCAATCTCCAGATCTAGGTTGGTTTGTTGCAGCTCTTCCTCCATGCGCCTGCGATCGGTAATATCGAACAGAAATACTGTCAGTCCGATGACCGATGCGTCTTCTCCCCTGATGGGACCATAATGGTCCTCATAATAGCGGCGCTGCAGACCGCAGTCTCCATATGCCTCAACGATAACCAGGTGCTCACCTGACAGGGCTCGATCAAAGCTCATCTTTGCTTTGTTACGGTCAGAAGGATCTGTAATGTAATCAAGCATACTTGCTCCAATTTCGATGTCAACGCCCCAGATGGCCGACATGGTATGCTTATGATTTTGATTAAATGCCAGATACCGGTAGTCTTTGTCCAATGCGAAAACGACAATATTATTGGGGCTGGCCATGATTGCCGCAAGCAGCGAATTTGATTTTTGAATCAGTGCTTTGGATCTCTTCAGCTCCTCAAGATTTGACTTGATCTCTTCCTCAGTTCGCTTGCGCTCGGTGATATTCAAGGCCACATGGACTACACCCTGAACACAACCATTTGCACCCTTGATGATAGAGCTTCTGGACAGCCAGGTCTTGCCGTCCGGAGTCACAACCTCACCTTCCTGGAAATGCCCTGTCTTTGCAGCCTTAAATGCCGTGCATCCGGGACATGGCCCCTTGAGGCCCTGGAGGATCTCGAAACAGTACTTTCCTTTCAGTTCGTTTATCGATAATCCGAGGGACAACTGCACTGCCTCGTTAACCCAGATGATACGCATGCTAGGATCCAGGTACTCCACAGCAACATGCTTCAAGCCACTCAATATTGCCGCTTTCTCCTGTTCCGATGCTCTGAGCGCCAACTGCGCCTGCCTGCGATCGGTTATATCAAGAATAATACCCAGCAGGCCAATGAACTCTCCATTCGATCCAACCATCCGTCGGCTACTTAAAAACCCCCACAAGTCGCCTCCGTCCCTCCGCAGATAATGCCGCTCTGTATAGATGGTGTCGATCCTCTTTTCTATCAATGCCTGCATGCAATTTTCCCCCTCCGAGCGTTCATCAGGATGAATAAAGGAGGGATACGTAGTGCCTATCATTGTCTCCAGCGGACAGGAAAACAGTTCGGCCATCCTCTGGTTGGCCTGTATGATTCGCCCATCGGCATCAACTATAATTATTCCCGCAGTGGATGTCTCGAAGATGGTCCTCAGTCTTAGTTCACTCTCCCGCAATGCCTCCTCTGCCTTTTTGCGCTGCGTGACATCATTTATGACGCCAAACACCATTCTTTTTGCGGGATCATATTCTGCCAGTGAATGAATATCAAGGATCTGTCCATCTGATGGCCTCTGAATTTTGAATTCCACATCATACGGCTTTGCATTCAAAACCAATTCTGAGAGCTCCCTGTCGAGGCGAGTGCGGTACTCCGGCAAGGGAATTTTTTGCACATCAGAGAGTGGCCAATACTCGCCCTCCAATCCATAGATGCGCTTCGCCCCCTCTGAGGCACGCATCATTTTCCCGTCTAAAGAGATCTCCCAGTGACCGAAACGGGCTATCTCCTCGGCTCGCATGAGACGCTTCTCGCTCCCCTTCAGTGCCGATTCTGCCCTTTTTTGGTCGGAGATATCACGCACGTTGGCATGGATCAGGATCTCATTCTCATCTTGCAGCAGCATGCTTGTGAGCTGGACTGTTGCTGCAAACTGCTCGCCATTTAGCCGCTTATGCGTCCATTCTAAGTGGTGGGAGCCCTTTTGCAGGGCAGTCTCAATATTTTCCAGGAATTTTTCGGTGGAAAGCCGCCCATCCGGCTGTATCTCCGGAGAGAGGTCACAGGGACGAAATGATGTAAGGTCAGTCAGGTCTTTTATTCCAAATATCCTGGTTGCCGACGGGTTGCCTGAGGTGATTCTCCAAAAAGGAGGGGCGAGGGTGATCAAAGCGTCCTGAGAGCTTTCGAAAAGAGTGCGAAACCTCTCCTCTCTCTCCATCATAGCCTTCTCTGCAAGCTTGCCTTTTGTGATGTCTCGAATAGACTGGATGGCGCCCACAATTGTGCCAGAGCTATCGTAAAGAGGAGAGGCGATGCCCCAGAGATAGGCGCCCTTCCCCAGGTTAAGCATGGGCACAAAGGCCTCGGCAATTATTTGATCTCCTTTTCTGGTGATGGAGAGATACCTGTTTTCGAATTCCGGCATCTCCTGAAAGATGAAATCGATGAGGATCGGTCGGGGTTCACCAAAGAAAGGGACGCCGTAGGCATAGCCGCTCTTGCCCATCATCTCCTCTTTTGGTATGCCTGTCATAGCCTCAATGGCATGATTCCAGGCGAGAACCTTTCCATCCAGGTCTATGGCAAAGGTGGCATCGGGCAGAATATCGATGATCCTGGTAAGATGTCGCGTTGATTCGTCGAGCGTTTCCCCGATGGGCGGCATGCCGGCATTGATCTCTATTGTTGTGCCAAAAACGGTTATCCTGCCGTCGGGCTGGGGATGGGCCGAACTCCTGGAACGGACCGAAACAATCGAGCCTTCGGCTTTTAACATACGGTATTCTGCGGTTATGTCTACTTCAAACGCGCTTTGTGCGTCATAAAACATTTTTTGCATAGCTGGCAGGTCATGGGGATGGACATAAGAACAGTATTTTTCGAAGCTGTTTCCGATAGTACCTTCCGGCAAGCCCAGCATTTTGTCCGCAACCGGCGAGATATAGCTGCCAATGTTCCGGGCCTTAGAATCAACATCGTAGTGCCATAAGATATCGTATATCATCCAGACTACCTAGTTCCGACTGGAGGCTTGCTCTCTTAAGCGGCCTTATAGATCTTTCGCAAGACATTTTCATGATCTCTTGGCTCTCTGGATCCTATAAGTCAATTTTTTCTTTGGATTTTTTGACATTGTTCATCAATATATCTATAAATAGTAATAAGAATAGCAAGAGATATCATGCGCGTCAATCCCAAAAGGGTAATGGCCTTGACGATAGAGAGCAAAGCGAAAGGCCCTGTGATCTATTGGATGAGCCGCGACCAGCGTGTCGGCGACAACTGGGCTCTGCTGTATGCAAAGCAACTGGCAATAGAACATGACTCAAATCTGGCTGTGGCCTTCTGTTTGGTTCCCCGGTTTTTAGGTGCGACCTGCAGAAAGTATCTTTTTATGCTGCAAGGGCTTAAAGAGGTGGAAAAGAACCTACAAGCCCTGAATATTCCCTTTTTCCTTCTCCTGGGAGATCCCCATAAAGAGATAACGCGCTTGCTTGGAGAAATGAACGCCGGTGCTTTGGTATGCGATTTTTCCCCACTGCGGGAGAGCCAGGAATGGAAGAGCGTTCTTGCAAGCGAGGTAGAGATACCCTTTTACGAGGTAGATGCCCACAACATCATTCCTTGCTGGTTTGCTTCTCCAAAACAGGAGTGGTCTGCCTACAGCTTCCGTCCCAAAGTGCACCGTCTCCTCTTTGAATTTCTCGATGAATTCCCAGCTCTGCAAAAGATTGGACAGGGGAATTATCCTTTGGGAAACAGCCCGGTCGAGAATGATTGGGATGCCGCAAGAGAAAGCGTCAGAGCAGATGCCTCAGATGCTGCACAGCAGGTAAACTCGATCATGCCGGGAGAGGAGGCGGCCATAAAGCAAATGGTCTATTTCCTGGAGCATAAGCTGGCTGGCTATGAAAGCAATAGAAACGACCCCAATAAAGACGGCCAGTCCGGCCTTTCTCCTTATCTACACTTCGGCCAGATCTCGGCTCAACGTATCGCCCAGGAGGTTTTAAGGAGCCTCAAGGACGCTGGAGCATTCTTAGAAGAGATGATAGTGCGAAAAGAATTGTCGGACAACTACTGCTACTACAACCAGCATTACGATGATATGCAGGGCTTTCCTGCCTGGGCAAAAACGAGTCTTGGTGAGCACGAAAGAGACAGGAGAGAATACCTTTATACTCTGCAAGAGCTGGAGAATGCCCAAACCCACGACGACCTTTGGAATGCAGCCTCGCAGGAGATGATGCAAACGGGAAAGATGCATGGATACATGAGGATGTACTGGGCCAAAAAGATACTGGAGTGGACGGAGTCTCCCGCTGTGGCCCAGGCCGCAGCCATTTACCTTAATGATAGGTACGAGCTGGATGGACGGGATGCAAACGGATATACGGGAATTGCCTGGAGTTTGGGCGGCCTTCACGATCGAGCCTGGAAGGAAAGGGCAATCTTCGGCAAGGTGCGCTACATGAACTATACCGGCACAAAGAGGAAGTTTGATGTGCAGGCTTACATAAACAAATGGTGTCTCTCTCATGAATAATAGCAATAATGTTCAGCCAGGCATTTGGTATTACGGCCTGGCCGTGCTGATAATAGTATTAGGATTTGCAGCTTTTACCGGATCAATCTACTCCGGCATAACTGACGCAGAAAGCGGCCTATTGCAGATGTTAGCACCGGGAGGTGCGGACCTGTTTCTCCAGGGGCCGGGCGAGTACATGATCTTCTACGAGAACAACAGCTACATGGGCGGCAAGTTCTACAGTACGGGCGAGCAAATATCGGGCCTGGAGATCCACGTTCGGGAAAAAGCCACCGGACTTGATCTGGCCACTTATCCGGCAAATACCAGTTTTACCTACAGCCTGGGCAGTCGCAGCGGCAGGTCCATATTGGCCTTTAATATTGAGCGGGCCGGTATCTATCAGTTCAATACATCGTATTCAGGAAGAGCAGGACCAGAGGTCGTACTGGCTATAGGAAAGGGGGTGGTTGAAGGCTTATTCTCGTCAATAGTGATCTCCCTGGCGGCTCTCTTCGGCTCCATCGCGATTGCAGCCGTAATTTCCTTTGTTACTTACAGCCGAAGAAAAAGAGCATTTCAAAAGCAAGAGGAAGAAGAGAGGTTGATTCGGGGCGGTATTTGATCAAATTAAAGATTGTGGCGGCAAGCTACTACCCTGCAACGATTTCCAACAATATTTTATATTAGCATAAGACTGTACTATTATGGCTTTTTCATTAATACGATTGGCCTTTGGAACGTATTTGCTTTTCGCTATTATAATTTTAATTTCCCAGTCTTTGGCAGCCGAAGAAAACTCGCACCAGCAAATTCTACCAGCCAGTGGAAGGATCAGTGACATACCCCCTGGCACGCCTTTTTTGCCTCATGCCCAACTCATCGGCATGAACCTGAGCGGTATGGACCTGTCAGAGAGCAACTTGAATCAATCCGAGATGCAGGGATCTGATCTGCGAGGGACGAATCTGAGCGGATCTTTCCTGATTCAGGCTATCATCTCCGATGCCAACCTAATTGGGGCAAATCTCAGTGGCGCATTCATGCCCGCCGTCGATCTTCATGGGTCCGACCTATCCGGCTCGAATCTCAGGGGTGCCTATTTGCCGATTTGCTATCTGGCAGACTCAAATATGACAGGGTCCGATCTATCAGGCTCCAATATGGACCAAGCCATGATGACTAACTTAAGACTGGTTGGTGCCAAGCTCAATGGCGCCAGCCTGTGGGCCGTGAAAATTAGCGATGCAAACCTGGCCGGGGCAAGTCTCGTGAGAGCATTCATGAACCGTGCCACATTGCAGGGATCCCAATTGAATGGTGCTAATCTGACAGGAGCCAGCCTGGTTGGCGCAGACCTGATCAATGCCGCTATCATCAATGCGGACCTCTCTGGCGCGGATCTCTCTGAGTCACGCTGCAAAGGTGCAAATTTCTCGGGCTCAAAGCTGGTCAATTCGAAATTCGGATTTGCCAACCTGACCAATGCAAACTTCAGCTTGGCCAATCTCTCCGGCTCATTTCTTGTAGCTGCTGGTCTGGATGATTGCGATTTCACAAGAGCAAATTTATCCGGCGCAAACCTCAAAAATGCCTTAATGGATCATGCAGTACTTTCTGCAGCCAATCTTGTTGGAGCCAACCTCGCGGGTGGGCATCTGGAGGACTCCGATCTCTCTAATTCCCGGCTTGAAAAGGCTGATCTAACCGGTGCCTCACTCAATGGAGCTAACCTGACTGACGCAAAATTGGACGGGGCCAGGCTCGTGAGAACGGATCTGAGTCTCGCCGTGCTGAAAGGCACGCATCTGAGCGGCGCCAACTTGTTAGGGGCCAGGCTAAATTGGGCGAATCTAGGCGGTAGCATACTCAAAAATTGCCAGTTATCGAGAGCTGAACTATTTGGAGCCGACCTGAGCAATTGTGACCTCACCAACTCCGACTTCACCAGGTCCTATTTGATGAGGGCCAACCTGTCCCGATCAAATCTGGAAAAAACAAAATTTGAAAGCGCAGATCTCAATGGCGCAAACCTATCTGAAACCTCTTTTTGCCAGGCCAAACTTAAGGGAACGAATCTCAACGACGCAGACCTATCCGGCGCAAATCTCGAGAGGACTGCCCTCGAGTCCATGAACGTGGAGCGGATCGTCATGCACCGGACTAAGTTGAGATCAGCGGATTTGAAGATGCTGTCCTTTGAGGAAGCTGACCTTAGTGAGGCTGATTTAAGGAATAGCAAATTTCATGCAGTCTTTATGACTGACGTGAACCTTTCCGGTGCGGATCTGAGAAATGCTGACCTGAACACGACGGCCCTTATTGGAGTCGATTTAAGAAGAGCCAATCTCCTGGGAATCAAATATGACAGGATAACCCTTCCATTCATTGCGGCATCTGATCTTGAGGGGGCTAGGATGAGCGCAGATATGCGAAGAGATCTTGAGGAATTGAAGGTAGGGACAGAGATCATGCGATGAATTCCTGATCACGCGGGAGACCGGCATTACATTTTTGATCTTTTTTAGAAGGAAATCTTTAACAATCGTTATCGGTAAAACACATTCAAAGCTTCGGATAAACTTAAGTAGCATTATGCCAAGATTGGTGGCGAATCAAACTTACATTACAGTGAGCTTATGGGGCATGATAGATTTGGCACCTTTTATCGAGATACGGGATCTTACAGTCCGATTCGGTGATGTTGTAGCCCTTCATAATATAAATCTTGTTATAGAAGAGGGCGAATCGGTAGGGATATTAGGAAGAAGCGGCTGCGGCAAGAGCGTTCTGATGCATGTCTTGCGCGGGGTGGAGTCATTTCCCGGCATTAGTGGGAGCGTGATATTTCATGTGGCCAGATGCAAGAAATGCCGTCACGTAGAGTTGCCTGGCCGTGCCGGCGAAAAGTGCAAGTGCGGCGGGGTTCTCACGCCAATTGATGCAGATTTTGTGACACTGGACACAAACGATCCACTCCGGCGTGACATTGTGAACAGAATCGCCATCATGTTGCAGAGGACCTTTGCCCTTTACGGCGATGAACGTGTGATAACAAACGTCATGCGAGCCGTTGAAGAGAAAGGAGACACCATGAGTGTTCATCGCGCCGCAGACCTTTTGGATGAGGTAAACCTCTCCCACAGACTGATGCATGTGGCCAGAGAGCTATCCGGTGGAGAAAAGCAGCGCGTCGTTTTGGCCCGTCAGCTCGCCAAGTCGCCCATGGTACTCCTGGCAGATGAGCCGACAGGAACACTCGATCCAGCTACGGCCAAAGTTGTTCACGAATCCATCAAACGTGCCGTGAAGAACTTCAATATGACCTTGATCATCACCAGCCACTGGGAAGATGTCATGATCGAGCTGACCGATAGAGCCATATTGCTGGACAACGGAGAGATTAAAGCGGAAGGCAAGCCCAAAGATATCGCGGCTACATTCCTGGCCATGGCCGGAACCCTTGGAAAGCGTGAAGACGTTGAAGTGGGTGCGCCAATAATTAAAGCTAACAACCTGGCCAAGAGATATATCAGCATCGATCGGGGCGTTGTAAAGGCTGTGGACAGTGTCAGCCTGGAAGTAAAAGAGGGTGAGATCTTTGGCCTGGTGGGCGTTTCCGGAGGCGGCAAGACCACTCTTTCCAAGATGGTAAGCGGCATTATCACACCTACCGACGGCAGCATATTCGTGAGAGTAGGAGATGACTGGGTGGACATGACCGTACTCGGATCTAATGGCCGTGGGCGGGCAACTAAATACATCGGCATCCTCCACCAGGAGTATACCCTTTACCCCTCCCGAAGCGTCATCGAGAACCTGACAGAGGCCATCGGCCTCTCCCTGCCCTTCGAGCTGGCGGAGAGAAAGGCCATTCACACCCTGGAGACGGTGGGTTTCACGGAGGAGCAGGCGGAATCGGTCCTGGGCAAGATGCCGGACGCGCTTTCTGAAGGAGAAAGGCACCGTGTGGCCATGGCACAGGTATTGATAAAAGAGCCGAGATTAGTAATCCTGGATGAACCCACGGGAACTATGGATGCCATTACCAAGATTGAGGTTACGAAGTCGATCCTCAATGCCCGTCAAGAGCTGGGAGAGACATTCGTCATTGTCAGCCATGACATGGACTTCGTGAAAAATATCTGCGATCGTGCCATGCTTATGCGCGATGGGCAAGCAATTTTCACCGGCCTTCCCGGTGAAGTCCTAGCCAAGATCACGGAAGAGGAAGAGAAGGAGCTGTTGGGGAGTTAATTTGAGAGTCATCGTCGATGGCAAAGATATAGAGCTACTGCCCGGAGCACGGCTTCTAGATGCCCTGGACAAAGCCAGCGCCTATCCAGCGAACGGCGCAATAGTAGGTGTGGTCAGAGGCCGGGGCGAGAAGAGTCGCCAGACCAACTCCTATTGGCTCAATACCACCAAAGGCAAACTGAGGATAGAACTATTAGATAACGATATGCAAAGAATCTGGCACGAGAGCATAGACAAGATATCAGGATCAACCGTTAGATGGGGCTCGGCTGTTGGCGTGGCCTTCGGGCCATTTGCTTCCACCCTCTCATTTAATCGTGATGCTCAGGAATACAACCGCTGGGAGGTTGTACTTGGCGCCGCCGGATTTGATGCAGATAAAACTCAGATCATATTTGTCAGGAAGAGGCATACGGCAGCCTACGGCACACCCAAGGATGGTGGGGTGGTAGGCCACATTGTTGGCGGCAAAAATACTCTGGATCGGCTGCAATCAGGAGACGAAATACAGGGCATAGAGCCTATTGTGGAATGGCAGGACATAACTTCTAAACAGGCCACAACAGATCTGGTTTTGCCTATAGAAGAGGGAATGGAGATATTCACAAAAGTTGGGGCGGAACTGATCGAAGATTCACCAATCGGTGCGGAATTTTTCCTGGCCCTGACCCGGGACGGCACCTTAAAGGTCGATTCCGTCTCCAGTTCGTATATTTCATCCGATAAGCTTCTCACCGTGCCCATAGTCTTCGAGCATCGTGAGCCCCGTCTGGAAGGGTTGGTAACGGTAAGGACGAGCGGACGGGGTTTGGGTAGGGTCTTCATCTACAAACAGGACCGAACCTCGAATCCCGGCCACTCTGCAGTAGCAAGGATAACCTCCGGAATGGATATGATAAAGCTGGCCGGTCCAGGCCAGTCGATAACATTCAGTGTGCAGCCCGAACGCATCATGATCATGGGCAGCAGCCTCAAAGATGCCCTGATGCAGATGCAAGAACGTTGCATCGAGGCAGAGGTAGAAGGATACGAGGGCGAAGATGCCGTAGTTGTGAGGCAGGAGCCGGCAGAGACGATGTCGATTCTAAAGCACAAAAAGGTGCGCATTTTTTCCATTCCCGCCGCCCGTCTGGTCTCCGTCCAGCTTTACGATGATCTGGCACCTAAAACTCTGGACTACTTCCGGCACGTGACCGGTCTCAAGGAGAGGCCTGTGGGCCCCTTACCGGTTTATTTTGTCTATGAGAATACTCTGCTCTTCAAGCCGGAGATTGATGCAGTCAACTTGAAGGAACTGCTGCCCGAAAACAAACCTACCGGCCCCGTTCCGGCCGGGTCGATCGCAGTCTCCAACCAGGTTTCCAAGAAGATCGGCCTGGTGGGAATGAAGCTCGTGGATGACAAACGCTACGGTCCCTCGGGCGAGAAATTCGAGGCGACGAACATCATCGGCAGGATACTTGAGCCTGAGAAGCTGAAAGATGTCTCGGAAGGGGAGACGATTTACATTAAAGAGGTGCGATGATGTTGGTCACCAAATATGTGGTAACATCCACTGAGTCGAATATCCTTCCCTCTGATATCGCCATGAAGATTTACGGTTCGAAATACAAAGTCCTCGTCAAGGAGACCTGCTTTGGAGTCATCATAAATGGCGAAGAAGAAGTAATAGAGGCGCTCATAAAAGAGATACGGGCCCTTGACCCCGCCGGCATCTTCATCAAAGACCGGGGCTTTCCGCCGGGCGATCCCAGGCGCTGCCGGGGTCGCAGAGGTGGAGGAGCGAGACCTGGTTTTTATATGATCGAGTCCGAGTCCAAGATGTTGCCCATGATCTCCAGGGCACTGGCCCAGGAGGGCGATATCCCGGCCATTCCTGAAAAGAAGAAACCTCTTCCTCTCAAGAGGCTGGAAGAGATATTAAAAGAGGGTTAACCCTGAGGTAAATCAATGGCAAAAGTTATCGTTTATCCTCCCACCAGCATGATACTCTTCGACCTTGTGGAGAGGATGGGTCACAAGGCGCTTGTGGTTTCTGAATCAGTGCGTGGCCACGTTACAGAAAATAAGATCGATTCGCCACCTTTGAATGTCACACCAGAAGAGCCCAAGAAGGGTCTACGTTATGCGGCTGTGGATGTCCCTTCCGGCGTGCGTGGCCGAATGGCTCTGATCGGCCCCATCATAGAAGAGGCTGAAGCAGGGATCATAGTAGAAGACCCTGGATGGCTGACGGGCTGTGCGGGCTGCTCAAGAACCAATGAGCTGGTGAGGTTGCTTATCAGGACAAAAGGAATTCCTGTGCTGGACCTATCCTATCCCACAAATGACGCCGAAGCTAAGGTCTTTGTGCAGAAGATCAGAAAATTTTTGGAGGGCTTAAAGTGATTCGCATTGCCCAACTCTCCTGCGGTTCGGAATATAGCGGTATTCAAAAAGAGATTGAGCGCGCAGCCGAGACAGTAGGAGCTAAGATCGTCTATCCTGAGGTATCTTTGGAGGATATCCTCAACGTAGAGAATACATTTGGCGTTTCCGTCTCCTCGGGCGACCTCAACTTAGCCATTGCCCGTGCGGTTCGCATCGTGCAAAATCCGGACCTCGCCGATGCCGTAATTGTCATGACCTGCTTTCGCTGCGCTGAGGCTGCTATCATCCGATCGGAGATCAGAAAATACATTCATGAGCACTCCAAGATTCCTGTCCTGAGCTACTCCTTCACGGAGAGGACGACGGCAGAGACTCTGCTCACCAGGATGGAAGCGCTGGTTACTACCGTCAAGTACCGTGGTCTCCTGGCTCGCGAGAAGCAGAAAGGCCTTACTGCCGGAATCGACTCCGGGTCCACGACTACTAAATCGGTGGTGATGAGGGACAACGAGGTGATAGGCACCGGCTGGGTTCCCACAACCGAGGTCTTGAAGAGCGCCGAGGATGCTCTACAGGCCGCTCTTAAGATGGCGGGCGTGCAAAAAGAAGAGATCTCGGCAATAGGTGTGACAGGATACGGCCGTTTTCTGGTGGGAAAGCACATCAATGCCAGGCTGGTCCAGGAAGAGATCACCGTCAACTCCAAGGGAGCCGTCTTCCTGGCTGATGCTCAGAAGGGGCCGGCAACCGTTATCGATATCGGTGGCATGGACAACAAAGCCATATCAGTGCAGGACGGCATTCCGGGCGGCTTTACAATGGGCGGAATATGTGCGGGAGCATCGGGAAGGTTCCTGGAGCTTACAGCCCGCAGGCTGGGCGTCGATATCACAGAGCTGGGAAAGCTGGCACTTAAGGGGGACTTTCGGAATGTAGCCATGAACAGCTACTGCATAGTATTCGGCACGCAAAGCCTGGTCAACAGCTTATCCATGGGCTGCAAACCGGAGGATGTAGCCATGGCAGCATGCCATTCTGTGGCCGAGCAGGTCTACGAGCAGCAACTGCAAGAGGTGGAGGTTAAGGAGCCTGTGATCATGGTGGGCGGAACCTCTCTCATAGAAGGACTGCCCAAAGCCATGGAAGAGCTTCTCCAGGTTAAGGTATCCGTTCCCAGGTATGCTCAGTACATTGGGGCAGTAGGTAGCGCGCTACTCGTTTCGGGGCTGCTGGAGGACTGAGATGGACCCAATGGAGGTCTTCAGGATTGAGGTCACCGGCCAGGAAGAGTACGCAGCTAAAAAGTACCGTGAAATCATCATGGACATTTTGCAGGACCTGGGCCTCATCCGGACCATTGGCCGCCTGTATGTTTACGTGGACATACAAAAACCGTACTTTGCAATGTATGGGCTTCTTCGCTCCGGAATTCCGCCACTCACCGTAAAGGACGTGGGCGATGTGCTCAAAGTGCAGGGTGGTTATCAGATCAAGATCAATGACGAGGAGCATATGGCGAATCTACTCCGGGTGCTATGGGAGCACTATGGAAGAGAGAGGGTAGAGCAACCGTCGAGGGACATTGTGATCATAGCCTCGGATACATCACCTTCCGAGATAATGGTGGCTGACCTGGAGGCGGAGTTCTTGCAGGATCTGACCGATGCCCTGATTAGAATAGTACCGGAGGGCTTTCGCAATCGGCGCAACATAATGACTAAAGACAGCTTTTTTTTCATCGCCGCTGAGGAGAGCTTGACGCCTGAAATTTTATCTGAGATCGAAGGAAAGATCCGGGAGATGGAAAATGCTTGAGCCTGTGATGTTCACGGGAGGCCTGTACAAGCACGACCTGGTCGTGGAGCTGGTAGAGGACCTGGGCGGCTACGTCCTGCAAAAAAATGTCACCCAAACAGAGATCATCCTTTTGATACTGGTCCCCAGCGAAGATATGACAGCATTGCAGGCACTGGCCAAGGAGCTGAGAAGCGAATTGGTGCGCGCGCCGCTGGCCGGAACGGAGGTGGCGGTAATAACACCGACACTGGCCATTCACCATCTGCCACATGTCGCCTGCGACATAGCCGAGTACCTGCGCCGCCATGGCTGCAAGACCAACATGCTGGGACTGGCCAGGGGCGTCGGTCGCGAAATCGCCCAGATCGATGAGTATGAGACCGCCCTGATAAACGAGCATGATGCCGCAGTATTCATCTTCGGCAACTTCCAGGATTGCATCAAGAAGAAGGAGAGCTTATATCGAAACATCAGCGTGCCGGTGGTGGTCACAGGCGGACCGCAGATCGAGGCCAAAGAACTTCCCTATGCCTTTGACTATGTTCCATCCATCGGGCGGATGGCTCACCGGTCCAGAAAGGCAACGGAGATTGGATCTTTAGACGGGATCGTCGATGCGGTAGGCAGAGCCCTGGATAAGACAAGGTCCGCCATTGCCAAGGATCCGCTCACCACGTCACCCCCCCGTGTCATGGATGCCGTACGCGAGCAGGTGCCTGATGTGGAATTCTCCTATTCGCCACTTCCCATAGCTCTCAATCTGAATGGCGTGCGGGTGAAGCTGCCCTACAATGATTACAAAGATGCAGTAAAAGCTGTAACCTTTGACGAAGGAGTGAAGCTTGGCGAGATTGCCACAGTCAAGCCGTCGCGCATGAAAGATTATATACTGGTGAGGATACTGCCCGCTTCTGAGACCGGGTTTGTCTTCTAAGCCCGGGAATAGGAGAGGTCATGAGTTTCGAGGATGATCTGGACGCCATTTTGGTCAAGGGAAAGGAAAAAGCAGCCGAAGATATCCTAAAAGCAGTGGAAAGCACTTACGGCGAGGTACCCTACGTTTTTCAGTTCATGCAGGACAATCCCGAGATTCTCATAACCAAGGTGCTACACAACAACGCCATCCAGAGAAGCTCAACCCTGGATGCCAGGACCATCGAACTGATCTCGGTTGCCGTGTCCGCAGCCATGAGATGCAGCCACTGCCTGAAACTGCACATTCGCATCGCCTCCAATCTGGGCATTCCTGACGACGAGATTGCAGCAGCCGTATTTCTGGCAGGAAACCTGGCCTCTGCCAGTGTGCTGGCCACAGCCACCCGCCATCTGGACAACGAGCGAGAGGTCTGCCGGGTCTGCGAGATCGGAAGCGGTGCCTGTGAGATACATGGCGATAATAAAAAAGAGTAAGCAGAAGCGAAAGTTACTTCTTCATTAATTGTTCTACCTGAAGCTGCAACTAAATTCAGGAGGGACGGATATTCAGTCTAAAAAATCTTATTGTGTAGATTATAATAAAGGTTATCGATATGAAGAGAACGGTTGGATATACTTACATATTGAGGGAAAACCATACGAGAGGGGATTTCAGCATGGAAGATTGCTAGCACAGGAGATAGGGGATATTAAGAGGAGCCTAGAGTATTTGACCTACTGGAATACTGGAAAGAAGTGGAAATTCTTTGTGGATGCCTCTGAGCAGCAATTCGTTCCTTGGATAGATCAGGAGTACTTGGATGAGATATGTGGCATCGCTAACGGTGCACAGGATGCAGGCGTGGACGTATCCTGGCAGGAGATTCTCGCCTGGAACGGTTACGAAGAGCTCACTGACTATTGGTGGCCGAACGAGAAATCGGGCAAATACGCCTATGGAGAAAAGAACAATAAAGATCACTGTAGTGCTTTCATCGCTACCGGTAACGCTACCAAGGACGGCAGAATTGTGATGGCTCACAACTCTTGGAACGAATTCGAGACCGGCCAGTTCTCAAACTTGATAATGGACATAGTGCCGTCGGAAGGACACAGGATATTTATGCAGTCAGTTCCCGGATACATCCACAGCTTTGCCGACTTTTTCGTAACGGATGCCGGCCTGATGGGAACCGAGACCACAATCGGCGGTTTCAGCGTCTACGACCCCAATGGAGCCCCAGAGTTCTTCCGAGTCCGGAAAGCCATGCAGTATTCAGATGAATTGGATCAGTTCGTAGAGATTATGAAGAAGAATAATAATGGTGGCTACGCCAACACGTGGCTTTTGGGAGACGTTCATACAGGAGAGATCATGCGTTACGAGCTGGGGCTCAAATACTACAATGTCACCAGGACGATGGATGGAAGCTTCATCGGTTTCAACGCTCCATTGGACCCCAGGATTCGCAACCTTGAATGCTCTAACACAGGCTACGCCGACATCAGAAGGCACCAGGGAGCCCGTCAGGTGAGGCTAGCCGAGCTGATGGCCGAGCATCATGGACGATTAGACGTTGAATTGGCGAAGACCATATTGGCCGACCATCACGACGTTTATCTTCACAAGGACAATCCCTGTTCTCGCACGGTAGACGGTCACTACGAGTTAGACGCCAGGGAGTATATGTCACAGCCGGGACGACCTTTGCCCTTCCAGCCCCGTGGAACCGTTGATGGAAAGGTGATGGACTGCAGCATGGCCAAGGATCTTGCCTTCTGGGCCATATGGGGCAACTCTGCCGGCATGCCATTCAACGCTACTAAATTCCTGACGAAACACATTCAATGGAGCCATTTACAAGGCTATCTGAAAGACAGGCCTAGCCAGCCTTGGACGTCATTTAGGGCTGACAAGAATGCACCGAATAATGCTCAGAAATAGATTTGCAGTTTCAAAGATGAGGGTCAGAGAGGGAGGAGATGAGACCAATGAAAAAACGGTTTCTAACCCAAACTCCGCTTTTTTATAACTTGTGGCATTTGGGTCAATATATCAATCGTATATGTGCATAATGATCCTGTGACTACTTCCCCCAATGAATTGGCGGGCATCTAGGCATTCGCCACAGACTGTAGCCCCAGTCTGAGAATGTTCTTGGCTGCATTAAGGTCTCTGTCCATCGACAATCCACAATAAGGACAATTATGGACTCTGACGGATAGATCCTTTTTGACTGTTTGACCACAGCAAGAGCACATCTGAGATGTATTCAATGGATTGACCAGTACAACCTTCCTACCAGCCTCTACCGCTTTGTATGAAGTGTATTGTACAAGCTTGTTCCATGATGCATCCAGAATGCTTTTCGCAAGGTTGTGATTTTGAGTCATGTTGTTTATATTCAAATCTTCGAAACATATTATGCCATAAGAGTTTACAAGCATGTGACTGAGTTGCTGAGCAAAATCCTCTCGCCTGTTAGCAATCAGTTCATAGAGATGGTTGACTGATTTCCGCCTTTGAAAAGGCGGGGATTAGCCCTGATTTCGTCCTAAAGAAATGATTAATTTTCAAACCAAAATTTTTAAAAAATAATAGCTTGAATTGGCTCGGCTTAATAACATCTAGCGCATCCAGAGAATATGTGCATCTTCCAATGGAATGAACGCCTCCTCATGATGAGGCACAATTCTCGGGGTGTAGTCTCCCACTGGCCTTCTTGCCGGCACTCTAGCCCCGTAAATAAATCCATTAACTGCGCCTGCCAGCGGCTCTTGCCTCTCCATCACGATCCTTTCCGGGGCGCTCTGCATAATTTGCCCGACTTCTCCTCTGCTTAACCCCTCTTTTGCTTTTGCTTCTGCCTCTTTTTCGGGCAGCGGATCGGCATAAAGCTCCATTTGCACATCATCTGGCTGCAGCTCGCCCAAGTAGGCCTCTACGGAAAAGCTCCAGAACCCATCCTCCTGGCATGTCGTAAGCCTGCCGAACCGCAGGTCCTTCCAGTTCTCTTTCAGACGCTCCTGCCACACCGCCAGCTCTTCCGCCAGCTTTGCCCCGTTCGCCGACCTCCTACGGTAAGCAATAGCAGACGGCCTGTAGATCTTTTCCACATACTCCTGCATCATCCTGGCGCTGTTGAAGCGGGGTGTGAGGCGGACCATGCTGGCCTTCACCATAGCCATCCAGCCCTTCGGAATGCCCCCTTCGTCTCGCTCATAAAATAGCGGCACAACCTGCTCCTCCAGCAGGCGGTAGAGCTGCTTTGCATCCTCTCCGTCTCTACCCGGCTCGCTATGCTCCCGGTCATCTCCCAGGCACCAGCCCACCTGTGGGTCATAGGCCTCATCCCACCAGCCATCCAGGTTAGAGATATTGAGGCCGCCGTTGGCCAGAACCTTCATGCCGCTCGTGCCGCAGGCCTCGTTGGGCCGCAGCGGTGTGTTAATCCAGATATCGACTCCCGGCTGAAGGTGCTGGGCCAGGTCGATATCGTAGTCCTCTAAGAATACGACCCGATCGGAAATTTCAGGCCGCGCGGCAAAGTTGACCATCTGCTTTACCATCTCCTTTCCCTGCTTATCCGAAGGATGGGCCTTGGCCGCCATGATAAGCTGCACAGGGTGAGCCCTGTCGGTGAGAATGGCGATCAGCTTCTCCGGATTTTTGAGGAGCAGATCGGTGCGCTTGTAAGCCGTTGCCCTTCGAGCAAAGCCCAGGGTGAGAACATTAGGATTCAAAGCGTGCCGGGCGAGCTTGAGCCTCTCTGCCCCGGCCCCCATCTCTTGAAGTTGCCGGGCACTTCTCCTGCGAACATATTCCACCAGATCCATTCGAGCCTCAGCCCGAAAGCTCCACAGCTCCGAATCGCTGAGCTGGCTGATGCCTTCCTTTGAGTAGTCAATGCCATCCAGCTCGCAGTCTCCCGGACATGCCCGCATCCAGAGCTTTTGTGCTGCCGGTGAGTCCCAGGTGGGGATATGAACGCCATTGGTCACATATCCTACCGGTACCTCAATCTCCGGCCAGCGGGCAAAATGGGGCTGAAAGATCTTGCGGCTAACCCGGCCATGCAGGCGGGATACACCATTGACATGACTGCACCCTTTCAGGGCCAAATGGGCCATGGTGAAAGGAGCGTTCTCATCTTCCGGTCGCAGCGCGCCCAGAGCCATCAGATCAAGGCGGGAGAAACCCAAAAGATCCGCATAAAATCGGGCATATTTGTTCACCAGGTTCCGGTCGAAACGATCAAAGCCCGCTTCAACCGGGGTGTGGGTGGTAAAGACATTCCCCGCCCTGGTAGCCCAGAGGGCCGCTGCTAGAGAACAACCTGCTTTCTTCATGAAGCTGAAGGCCCTGGCCAGGATCACAAAGGCGGCATGCCCTTCATTTAAATGGCAGACCTCCGGCTCGATCCCCAGTCTCTCCAAAACTTGCCAGCCACCGATGCCCAGAACTATCTCCTGGATCAGCCTTCGCTCCAGGCCGGGAGCATAGAGGTTGGCGGTAATGGCCCGATCCCAGGGGCTATTCATAGGATCATTGGAATCGAGCAGATAGAGATTCACCCGGCAGACATTGGCCTGCCAGACGCGCAGTATGAGAGATCTTCCCGGAAGGTTGATCTTGACTCGTAACCTTGATCCGTCTTTATACCGGGCCGGAACCAGCGGCATGGTGTCCGGATCGTTATAAGGAAAGGCTTCCACCTGAGAGCCGTCCTGTGCCAGGAGCTGGCGAAAGTAGCCCTGCTGATAGAACAGCCCTATTCCTGTGATGGGAACAGCCAGATCGCTGGCAGTTTTGAGATAATCTCCTGCCAGCATGCCTAAGCCCCCCGAGTATATGGGCAGCGCCTCGGATAGGCCGAACTCCATGCTAAAGTAAGCAATGCATGCCGGATCATTCTGCCCGACCGGGGCAGGCTTCTGTAGCATCAGGGATCTTCTCTTCTGCCAGGATGAGATCTCATTAATCAGATCTTTATCTCTGGCTGCCTCACGCAATCGTTCCTGGGAGACATTTTGCAAAATCAAGTAGGGATTCTTAGTCTTCTCCCAGGCCTCAGCATCGAGCAGCTCCCAGATATTATCTGTGGTCTGGCGCACCGTCCAGCGCAGATCCAGGGCCAGATCAGCCAGACCTTCCAGGCCGGCGGGCAGATTAAGGTCGGAATGGGGACACATCGCTTCTTACGATTCAACTCATGAGAAATCAACTTTTCCAGGTAACGATGCAAAAAAAGTATAAGTTCAAGAACGTCAAGGTATTGAAGACATCTCTCTCCAAGGAGCAGGAAGAGCATCTCAAGGAAGCTTTTGCCGGCCAGGATGTAAAAGTTTCGTCCTAAAATCCGTCAGCCGGCGCGCCCCGTGGCATCTCTGCTGCAAGATTATCTCTTTATCTATTTTTGCCGTGTCGAGATGACCTTAAATAGAAAAAATGCGTATTGGTAATCATTCTATTGTTCTGGATGGGTGAGTTATGAAAATCAATCGGACCATATTACCATTGGCAGTAATTGCTATCATCTGCCTGTATCCCGGCACAGCTTCGGATCCGTCATTTCCGGCATCGGATCAGGCATCCAGCTGGTATGCTTATGATACCCCTGAAGACCCGGCCCGGCTTGTGATGGATGAATCGATAAGCGCTCTGCCGGATAAGAGCAGCCTTTTGATAGTCGATTCCACTGGCAAGCAATCTTGCTCCTCTCTGCAGATGCCTGCCGAGAGTTGGGCAAAACTCCGGATAATGCCGGAGGCAAGCGGAGAATTGCAGCTCTTCTGCCTCTACCCCACAGGCTCAGTTGCCACAGTCTTCAATTCGTCCGTGAAGAAGGGCAAGAGCTACACGGCATGGCACCAGGCCGGCCTGGAAGGCGATTATGAGCTATGGTTTACTGTAGACGAAACCAAGAGCAATTCCGTAAAACTCCTCGTCCAGGAATCTCAGAATGCTGAGGAAGGCGCTCCCATGGCTGGCGCCAGGGGGGGTGGTATTCTCTCAAAAGCCGTGGGCAGCGCTCCGCTCATGTCCTACGCCATGCCTTCTCCGGCGGCAGCAGCCAGCCCCAGCATAGGCTTTTCTGCGGGCGGCGCCAAGGACATCAGCAACTTCCGGGAGAACATTATGCGAGACTATTTGCCCCTGCCCAGCGACGTTACCTACGAGGGCCTCTTTTATGATTACTACTTTGATACGGGTGCGGCAAAGGATTGCATGAAGCTCTTTTGCCCTTCCTACAGCTATGCTGTCTCTAAAGATCCGTTTTCTTTGCGGCCTGAATACTATCTCACCGTGGGCCTGAACTCTGGAATTACAAATTTCCAGAGAAAGAAACTAAACCTTGTGGTCGTGCTCGACTTCTCCGGTTCCATGGGCAGTCCCTTTGATGAATACTACTACGATCGTTTCGGTAATAAAATAGAACAGAAGGGGTACGAATCCAGCATGAGCAAGACCAAGATGCAGATTGCCGATGAGTCGGTGGTCTCCCTCCTGGGTCATCTTATGCCGGAAGATCGCTTCGGGCTGGTAATATTCAGCGATGATGCCTTCCTGGTCGATCCTCTCACAAGCATGGACGATAAAGACCTGGATCGCCTCAAGAGCCGCATCCTCAAGATCAAGGAGACATACGGAACCAACATGGAGGCGGGAATGGAGGAAGGAACGACTCTCTTTGATCGGTTCGTGCAGGCCGACAAATCAGAGTACGAGAACAGGATTATCTTCTTGACCGACGCCATGCCTAACATGGGCGAGACTGGAGACCTGGGGCTCTTTCGCATGCTGGAGGATAATGCCGACAGGGGAATTTACACCACATTCATCGGCATAGGTGTGGACTTCAACACGCAGTTGATAGAGAGCATCACCAAGATCAAGGGGGCAAACTACTATTCGGTTCACTCTGCTGACGAATTCGAGACGCGCATGAACGATGAATTCGATTTCATGGTCACGCCGCTGGTCTTTGATCTGCGCCTCAAGCTGGATGCGCCGGGCTACGAGATTGAAAAGGTCTATGGCTCTCCTGAGGCGGACCAGGCCACCGGCGAGCTGATGAAGGTCAATACCCTCTTCCCCACCAAAGCCGAGGAAGGCCAGGTTAAAGGCGGAGTGGTTTTGGTAAAGCTGAAGAAGCTCTCCAATCAGGGGAACATGCGGCTTAAAGTGAGCTATCAGGATCGAAATGGAGTTAGGGACAGCGACGAATCTGAAGTGAATATAGCAGAGTCCGGAGCCGATTTCTATGAAAATAGCGGAATTAAAAAAGCCGTGCTTCTCTCTCGCTATGCTGATCTGCTCAAGAACTGGATGATCGATGAGAGAAAGGCGGCAGACATGGGCAGGAAGATCGTGCCGTCCGTGACATTCGCCAATGGAATTATCATCCCGATAGAGCTGGGGGAGTGGGAACGGCAGTCTTTGCCCCTTGTTGTATCAGGGCCCTATCCAGAGCTGTTTGGCAGGTTCTCGGATTACTTCCAGAAGGAGTCGCAGGCCATCGGAGATCGCACACTCGAGCAGGAAGTGGCGATATTAGAGAAGCTGGAAGGCTTTGCCGGACCGACGAAGAACGCTATGTACAGGTAGAGGCGAAAAGGAGAACAAAAGAAAGTTGATATCAGTTAACAGCACATCATTTAGCGGCCTTCTGGTTGAATGCTCCATGACTGGCTTGGCATACCCCAGCCGGAAGGCCTGCTGCACCTGCATCATTCCTGATTGGACCGGCAAGAGATCGGTTAGATTTGCCTTCGTCTGCGCCACCTCCAGGGCCTGGCTCATGGGATGCACGCTTATGCCCAGAGCCGTGGCAGCCAGCCAGAAACGCTCCATGGTCCTTCCCGCCTTGATGGATGATATGCGATCGTTATTTGCGGTGCTGATGAAGGCGAGGTACGGTGTGCTGTTGATAAGCTTTGCGTCCTTTTCGGTTTGCTCGGGTCCCATATCTAAGAAAACAACCGCCAGTTGGGCTATCTTGGCCTGCACGCCTGTGGGCCCCATCACGCCCAGGCCCAGCCAGCGGCCCAGCTCGCTCTTGTAGTTGACATCGGAATATTGAATACCGTTTGCCTGGACCACGAGATCCAGGAAGCTCTTCTTGATGGCTGGGTCGCGGGTTATAAAGATCCCTACATCTGGATCAAAGCTGAGCTTCTTGAGCGTCTCCAGATCGGCTTCGGAGATAGCCTGCGGCTCGTAAGGATTGCGGTTAGTCTGGCGGGTTGTTATGGCATAAAAGAGCCGGGAATCCGGGGGGCGACTGGAGTTTGCCCGCAGTGAAAGTGTGGCCACAAGATCGTCCGGGCCGGGGAAATAGGAAACACTGCAGTTGTAGCCAAAATGCTCAGATGCAATAATCAGATTTTCGAGGGCAGCGCCGAGGCTCAGGTATTGCTCCCTCCGATCGGCATCTGCAACCTTGAGCCATCTGGATTTATCTGAGAACACCTGAATATCGCCCTCAGAGACGTTAAACTTCCAGGGTTGGCTGTTATGACTGGAGGGCGCCAGTATTGCGTAATTGAGCAGGAAGGTCAGCTTCCCGGTCGAGCTGGAATTGATGGGAAAGTCGCCTTCTAACACATCCCAGGCCTGCAAAGATGCTTCGGGCTGCATCAAGAGTCCCGGCAATACAATTCCTAAGAACAGGAATATGCATAACAAAACAACCTTTGTGGTTGATCCACCCATATTTTTTAGCCCCATGCAATTTTGAGCGTTGCAAAAGGCCTATTGGAATCAAATGAAATATACCCTGCGGTGTGCTTAGCAAGATTTAAATAATTATAAAAAATAATATTGCCGTTACGGGGATTAAGAGATTATCATCCACCGGCGTGTCCAGGCTTTCCACAATCGCGGCCATTGCCGCCAGCATGACCCCAATCCAGCCTACAAACAGACAGGCCGGCAGAGTGAAGACAAAAAATGCAATGGAACCTTCCAGTGTTTTTCGCGGGTTGTGATGAAGCGGATGCCGACCTCGGATGCCGAAAATCGTGGCCACAGAGTCTCCTGCAGCCAGAGCCACAATTGCAGCAGCGATCTCATCGGCGCTGCCCAGAAAAAGAGCCAAAAGCAGCGCACCCACCACATACCAGAAGGCTCCGTAGCCGGGAAACCTGACATTCTCTCTTTCGAATGTCTCCTCAAACCAATCAGCAACAGGAATCTTCCAGCCTTTTTGCATCAAGACTATCATTATGCAGCCCAGGGCGAGAAAAACGCTGAGAAAAATTATTAGGTTCATTCGGCCGGAATGAATCAGAATGAATATCAGAAAAAATCCAAAAAAAAAGTGGAAAAGCTTCCTCCTCATTTCAAAGTCGAAATTGCCTCTCTTATCGCCGCCATGCAGGCCCGACCGCAGCAACAACTTGGGGTCCATCAGAAAGTTCATGAGTAATGCAATACTATAAATAAACGAGTTGAAAACGAGCACGTCCTTGGACCGGGTGGCTGCCACATAGAAGAGCCTGCGTTCGTCCTCAACAGAGCCCTCTATGTGGTCGTACTGGATTGTCTCAAAGCTGTCGGCGAAAGAGTTCGCCAGGTCGATGATATCTTTTCCGCTCCACCTGTTTTCCGTTAGAGAGATGGTTTCTGCATCTGGGTAGATCTCTGCAAAGTCCTCAAAGCATGTCTCATCAGATCCGCGCCACTTGTAGATCGTTTGCCTCGGGTCGCCTACTATGAATATGCCGGCGTTTCTGCCTATGAGCTGGATTAGCCACTCCAGGGACCGGTTTATATCCTGGTACTCGTCTACAAGAAGATACTTGATATGCTTGAGGGCATCTGGTTTTTCTTCGAGATTTTCAACTGCCAGACTAACCATCAGGTCGAAGGTCAGGCGCTTGTTCTCCTTTAATTAAGATGGACAAAAAAGTAATCAAGCTAGGAGACCCACAGGAAAAGTAATAAATGGTTGCAACGCGAAAATCATCGAAAAATGTCTGAGGATCTCTCAGGGAAAGGGTAATAGATGAACATGTCGAAAAAATGGACAATAGGAGAACTCGTATGACTATGAAAGTAGAAATCAAGGATAACAAGCTCTTCATAGAAATCGACCTGGAAGAACCAACCCCATCGTCATCCGGTAAAACCCTTGTTGTTGCAAGTACACATGGGAATATCGTTACTACCGCTAAAGTTAATGATAAGCCGATCACCATCGGATTGAATGCTTATATTAAGCCTTGAGCAACCGCAGAGCTGCTCTATATCATGTGGCTGGCTCAGGTCGAGATGAAGGTAGGGGGTGGGTTATGTTTCTCGACCATCGGCCCTCGTTTGTGGGCTTTATGAAGGGCCTCTACTTAACTCGTTCGAGCATATGCCTGAGGGCAGCTGCGCTCGGCCAGTCCGTCCCATGGGAGTCTTTCTTGTCCCTTGTGGCTTTTTTTGCTGGCGTTTTCACTTGGAAACGTGGCAGTTCTTAGAAAGCTCAGTGTGTAGAGAGACATGGGGTTTGATTTATCATTTCCACCCCATACTGCACTACCATTCGAATCTAAAAAGAGATCTCTTTTGCCGATTCCATAGACCTACCGGAGAACAGACGCATGGCATCCAGCAAGTAGAAGACCGCATCCATGCGTGGTCCACGGGCCTTGA
>CAZDLZ010000024.1:0-36826 GCA_964506745.1 uncultured Methanotrichaceae archaeon
AGCCAGTCTGGGTGGAAATGATCATCTCTACGTTCTTGTATCCTACGCCCTTGACCGATGCCTTCTCGTACATGTAGTTGGCTGCACCGGCCATGCCTACTACGGCCATGGCGATAATAACCAAAACAGCTATTAGTTTTCTCATTTCTTTCCCACCTCCTTAGATTACCATCAATGATTCCGGATTCATGCCATCAGCAATTGGCCCAAATCCCCGGGCACCACGCCGACAAAGACTGGCCGGCCCTTGCCTCGTACAAACATGCAAAAGCCACCATATTGACGCTTTGTCGCGTAGAGTACCTGACTCTCATGCCTCTGCGCTAATATTTGAGTATTTTGCTCAGGCGCAATTCCGATCTTCCGGCTAAAGGAATATAAATATGTTGGGAGTTTTGAGCCAAATCGACATCATTAAGCCCATTAATCGAATGGTGCGCAAACGACGCATAAACTGGTACAGGATGGTTTTCGCGCGAAAAATCATATCGCATAAATTTATTATAAAATGCTCCGGCCGGGATTTGAACCCGAGTCTTCGGCTTGAAAGGCCGAAATGATTGGCCGGGCTACACTACCGGAGCAATTTTGCCGTCTTGATGCCAGACTGAATCATAGCTCTGGCCTTCACCTGGTAGATATGAACGCATATATCTACGTTTCCAATGCTTTGAGGTTGGAAGTAGTCCCGGGCGGATTCGAACCGCCGTCGCGGGCTCCAAAGGCCCTCAGGATTGACCGCTACCCCACGGGACTATGACTTTATCTCTTCCGGCTCTTAAAGCCGGGCAAGTGTTATCCGCATAAGATATATATGGCCTTTCCCGGAGGAACAAGGAAGATGAAGCTTCTCACCAAGGCGCATATGAGCCAGAGAAGGCTAATTGAGATCCTGCGCGTTATCGAAAACACGGACACCCCGATTGGAGCGAGAGCGATCTCGGATTGCCTTAGCAGTCGCGGCTATGACCTGGGAGAGAGAGCTGTGCGCTACAATCTCAAGATCCTGGACGAGCTGGGGTTCACTAAGAAGAAGGGCTACAGCGGCCGGGTGCTCACACCGTTGGGATCAAGGGAATTGGACGATGCCCTGGTCGACGACCGTATCGGTTTTGTCAATACCAGGATTGAAGAATATATGCTCAAGACCAGTTTCGATCCTAAGACCGGTCACGGGGACGTAATAGCCAATGCCAGCATCATCGACAAAGCAGATACCGAAAAGGTCTTGGAGGTACTGGGGCACGCTTTTGATGCGGGCTACACCATAAGCCGTCGCGCGCTCATACTGGATGAAGAAGAGAGCCTCTCAACTATCGAGATTCCAAAAGGGGCTCTGGGCATAGTAACTCTGTGCAGCATCACCCTGGACGGCATGCTCATGAAAAGCGGAATTCCTGTCCTCACCAGCTTCGCGGGGCTGGCAGAGGTCAAAGGAAGGCAGACAGTTGATTTCACGGACCTCATTGCCTATGCCGGCTCGTCCCTTGACCCTATCAAGGTTTTTATGGGCCGCAGGGTGACAAGTGTTGCCGATGCGGTCTTCAAAGGTTCTGGAACCGTGCTGGCCAATGTGAGAGAAGTGCCCGTTGCGGCGGCAACACTGGTCAGCGCACTTTTAGATGATGCTCGAAACGCGGGCCTGGGTGGGCTTATAAAAATGGGCAAGCCATCCGAGCCCGTACTGGGCTGCCCCGTGGGCGCGGGCAAGATCGGCATAGCTTTTTATGCCGGAGTCAATGGTGTGGTGGCTGCAGAAGAGATGGGAGTGAAGATCAAGACGACGCCCCTATCCATTCTGGTGGACTATTCTAAAACCATTGAGCTGAAATGATTGGACACCCCGGGCAAGATAAGGTTTTATAGAGCATCGATCTCTAGACACCATAGTTACGTTTACATTTGATGAGGAAGAAAGATGGATTTTAGAGTCGTAGTCTCAGATCCGAAGAGCGGTAAGGCCTATCAGGTAGAGCTTAAGGATCCAGGAGCCGGCAAGCTTCTGGGAAAACATATCGGCGACAAGATTGAAGGAGATGTCCTGGGCATGCCCGGCTACTCGGTGCAGGTCACGGGCGGCAGCGATCGCGAGGGATTTCCCATGCGTGCAGATCTGCCCGGCACAAAGCGCAGAAAAATCCTGCTCTCCAAGGGAACCGGATATCATCCCGTAGCCAATGGGAAAAAGAAGAGAATGAGCATTCATGGCAGGGATATTTCTCCAGACGTTGGCCAGATAAATGTCAAGGTCGTGGAGGCCGGCGCCAAGGCCATAGAAGAGCTGTTGGGCAAGACACCCAAAGAAGAGAAAGCATAACTTGCATCATCCGGATGGATGGCCGGTCCATCCTTCCGCTATAACCTTTTTTTCGTTGTCGCTAATCAATTTTACTAAGTTATCAATCGAGTGCGTCCGATCAGTCCAAACCCCAGGCGCGAGAAGCGAGAGGTACCGGGATCTGAGCACGCATTACCGATTTCATTTGAGATGGGCTGAGAGCAGCAAAGAGGGCATTCATGAGCCGGTCACTCTTCATGGCCATATCCACCATCTTCCTTATCTGAACCGATCGCGAGAGCTGTATTCCGAATTCTTCGCGAATGCGCGACGGATAGTTGGTGAGAGGCATTTTACCCTGCAATTGTCCTACTGCCACCTCTCCCGCAATCCTTCCCGCCACCACGGCCAATGGTATGCCACCCCCGCTGGTAGCCATGACGTGTCCTGCTGCGTCTCCCGCTAATAGCATGTTGCCTTTTTGGATGGCACCAACGGTCCCGCCCACGGGCACCAAACCCTTCATAACGGCCAGGATCTCTCCGCCTGCCAGCTTTTCTGCAGCAATTGGGTGCTCGCGAATGAACCGGTCCAGTATAAAGGGAATCTTCTGGCCGGCCAGATAAGACACCCGCACTCCCACACCCACATTGGCTATGTCCTGGCCGAGCGGGATTATCCAGGCGTAGCCTCCCGGTGCATAGCGAGCCGAGAAGTACATCTCCGCAGCCAGTGGATCGATATTTACATCAGCCATCTCATATTCCAGGCAGATGCCCGTCTCCTGTATCGGATTGCCCATGGCCCGGGATACTATCGAGTGGGGGCCGTCGGCTCCTATTATTATCTGCGGCCTGATTTTCATTTTGTTGCGGCCGGAAAGCCGGACCATGCCTTCCTCAAGGCAGGCGCGGGTCGCGGGCATTACTCTTGCACCGGCGTCTGCCGCCCGGGCGGCAAGGTGACGATCGTACGCCCGCCGGTCCAGGACCCGACCGGCTACGGCAAACTGCTTGTAGCTTCCCGATGGCGAATAGATGCGCTGCAACCGGGTGCGGTGCAAGATATTCCGCTCGGGGATCTCCCTCAGCGTCTGGGGCAGGTGGGCGCAGGGCATGAGCTTCTCCAGCTCGAAGGCTTCCGGCAGAAATCCGCCGCATTGCACGGGGCTGCCAATCTCATTCTTTTTGTCAATTAGCAAAACCTCCATACCCAAAGCAGCGGCTGCCTCTGCCGCAGAGCTGCCCGCCGGCCCCGCCCCCACAACTGCTACCATAATATCTTCGTTCATCTTGCCTTCAATCCAAAATCCGCCAGCGTCTCCTCTATCTCTCCATACGCCAAAAAGAGCTCATCTTTCATCCGCTCAGTCTGCTCGCGCCTCGGCTCTGCGGATAGCCAGATATGGCTCTTATCACCGCGCACCATCTTGACGCAGGCCAGCATGTCCGCCTGAGAGAGACGGTAGACGATGTGGCTTCCCGTGGGCGTAAACCAGAGAGGATACTTCTCCTTGAGCGCCACTACAAAACGCTCCCAGGGCAGCTCCTCCTTTCCGTCCTCACGACACCCCTCGTCGGCTGCGCAGTGGCTGACGGCCAGGTTGAGGTGAGAACGCTCTCCTGCAATCTTCTCTTCTATGAGTGAGGCGACCTGCATGTATCGCGCGCTCTTTCTGTCGGCTCGGGGTAGATCGCGGCTAAAGACCTTTTCCGCGATGTCGGGAAAGAAAACTGCCAAGCGAATGTCCGGCTGCGGCCTTGTGGCCAACGAGACGCCGACAAAGAATAGGGCGCTTAAAGTCAGGCCGACCAGCACACCATGCTCGGCTAGATAGGGCGAGATGCTGTCCAGCTTCTCTTTCAGCCAGAATTGCTCGTAAGATATGAGAAGGATTTGCGTTCCACCCCCTACGATGAGCGCCGCCATGGCCCCCCACCGGGTGGCGCGCTTCCAGTACAATCCACCGATGATGGGGAAAAAGTAGGATGTCGTGCCGATCACCGTGGCGATTATCACTGCATCCACTATGCTGTTCGCATTCAAGGCGATTGCCGCCGCGACGGCGATCATGAAGATAACCAGAATCCTGTTGATAACCAGCATCTCTTTCATGGTGGCGGCCGGCCGCAGGTGCCGCTGGACCAGGTCGCGAGAGATACAGGAAGCTGCCGATGTGGCAAAGGTGTCAGTGCAGGACATGGATGCCGCGGCAAAACCAATAGAGAGCAATGCGAGAAACACCGGAGAAACGTTATCGCTGATGAGCTTGAGGTAGAGCATCTCCGCCTCTACTTCTCCAGTCGGGCGGGGATAGAGCACGGAAAGGCCGATAGCCGTGATAAAGCAGCAGAGGTATACCAGGGCCAGCAGGGCGCTGCCCAGCAACATGCCCCTCTTTGCAGAAGGCGCATCGCGCGCAGCCCAGATCTTCTGCCAGGGATCCTGTTCCGCCACCCAGCCGGGCAAGAGGGCAACTAAAAAGACCAGAGCCCCCATCAGACCGCCCAGGAGGAGCGGATCCCACCATTCAGTGCCAAGAGCTGACGCTGCGACGGACAAGGTCACTCCCTTGATGGCTGTCAGATCTAGGGCCAGTGCGGCCACATAAACAGCGAGGCCAGCCAGAAGTATGTACTGCAGGACATCGGTCCAGACCACGGTGCGAAAGCCGCCCACACTGACATAAAGAGCAACAGAGACCGCCATGAGAAGCACGGCATAGAAGGGGTCGATGCCGAAAAATGTGCCAAGCACCAGCTTGAATCCGATGAAATCCGTCACCGAGAAGAGTATCATCATTATAGTGACGGCCACGGCCACCGGGGCCCTGATCATGGGATCGTATCTAATCTCCATGAGCTCAGGTTGGGTTAAGGCAGGAATGTTCTTGATCCTCCCCGAGATCGCGGCAATTATGATCAGTCCGGCGATATTGGGGAAGACCCATATCCAAATCGATCCTACGCCTATGAGCAGAAATAGTCCTGTAGCCAAAAGCAGTGCACTCGCCGTGATCCACGATGATGCTGCGGAAAATCCGATAATAACAGGCCCCAGCTCCCTTCCTGCCAGCCAGAAGTCGGTTACGGACTTCTGCCGGCGGGAGAAATATAGGCCGACGCTCAGCAATACCGCAATGTAGATGGCGAGGAATACCAGAAATAACGAATAAGCATCCAAAGATTGTCCACCTCTGGCGGCTAGTATTTTGTGGTATTTAACATGTAGGACGACACGGTTTTTTAAGACAGGCAGCATGCCGGTCACACGTAAGCAACTACTTAAACGAAAAAGCAGCAAAGGCTGCGATTGAGGTTTTTAAATGAGGAGCGATGTCACCAAAGCAGGCAGAGAAAGGGCGCCTCATAGGGCTCTCTTGAAGGCCACAGGCCTATGCGATGAAGAGATCCGTCGTCCCTTCATTGGAGTTGTCAACTCTTTTAATGATTTCGTCCCCGGACATATTCATCTCGATAAGCTGGGCGAGGCCGTAAAAGCAGGCATACTCGCCGCCGGAGGCGTGCCCTTTGAGTTCCAGACCATCGGCGTGTGCGACGGCATAGCCATGGGCCATAAAGGCATGAGATACAGTCTGCCCAGTCGCGAGCTGATTGAAGATTCAATAGAGATCATGGCACAGGCCCATCAGCTCGACGGATTGGTAATGATTCCCTCTTGCGACAAGATCGTGCCCGGCCATATCATGGCTGCGGGAAGACTGAACCTGCCCACAATTATGGTCACGGGCGGGCCCATGATGCCAGGATTTGCCTGTGACAAAGAGCTGGATCTGATCAACGTCTTCGAGGGCTGGCAGGCAGGAGGCGAGACGCTTAGCATCCTGGAGGATGCGGCCTGCCCCGGTGCCGGGTCATGTGCCGGCCTATTTACCGCCAATACCATGGCCTGCCTCACTGAAGCTATGGGCTTATCCCTGCCCGGTTGCGCCACCACTCATGCCGTAGACGCGCGAAAGATCCGCCAGGCGAAGCTTTCGGGCATGAAGATCATGGAACTGGTAGAGCGGGGAATTACAGCCCGGCAGATAGTGACGAGACAATCGCTGGACAATGCCATTCGCGTGGACATGGCCATCGGTGGATCAACCAATACAGTCTTGCACATAATGGCCATAGCTGCGGAGTTTGGCCTTGAATTGAATTTGGACCGCTTTGACCAATTAAGTCGCGAGACACCCCATCTGGTCAACCTGCGACCGGGAGGGCCCCATCATATTCTCGATCTGGACCGGGCAGGCGGAATTCCAGCAGTGATGAGCCGCCTCGCCTCAAGGATCTCTCTGGACGCCCTCACCGTTACCGGCAAAAAACTGGGCGAGAACCTGGATGCCTTCCGGCCCGTCAATCCTCAGACCAATAAGGCAGTCATAGCCACTCTGGATGCACCTGTGCATGCCCAGGGCGGCATTGCCATAATGTTTGGCAACCTGGCGCAGGAGGGAGCCGTGGTCAAGCAGACGGCGGTATCCGCATCCATACTCAGGCATACCGGCCCGGCCAAAGTATACGACTCCGAGGAAGAGTCCATGGCAGGAATCATTGAAGGCGGCGTAAAGGCCGGCGATGTCGTGATAATAAGATACGAAGGGCCCAAAGGCGGGCCGGGCATGAGAGAGATGCTCGCGCCTACCTCCACAATCGCGGGGGCCGGCCTCTCCGAATCTGTGGCTCTGATCACCGACGGGCGCTTTAGCGGCGGGACCCGGGGGCCATGCATCGGGCACGTCTCTCCCGAGGCAGCAGTGGGTGGGCCCATTGCCCTTGTAAAGGACGGGGATATGATCTCAATAGACATCCCTGCCAGAAAGATCGATCTGCAGGTCAAACCCGCGGAAATGGAGATAAGAAAGAAAGCATGGATTCCCCCCGAGCCCAAGATCAAAAGCGGCATTCTGGCTCGATATAGAGACTCGGTCACCTCCGCTAGCAAAGGCAGTGTCCTGAGATGAGATGCTTTGTGGCCGTAGAGCTTCCGCGGCCTATGCGCGAGGAAATTGGACGCCTGCAAAGTCGCATCGCGACGGATGGCCTGCGGCTGGTGAAGGCGGATCTGGTGCACGCCACCATAAAGTTCCTGGGAGAGGTGCCGCAAGAAAAGGTGGGGCCTGTGACCGAGGCGCTGGGAAGAGTAAAAGCCGCCCCCTTCCCGGCCCGGGTTTTGGGCATGGGCGCTTTTCCCGGCCGGACGGTGCGCGTGGTGTGGCTGGGCCTCACGGGAAATTTCCAGGAGCTTTATCAGAATGTCGAGCAAGCTTTGAGGCCAATGGGATTTCCGCCCGAGGCGAGGGGCTTCTCACCCCATGTCACCCTGGGCCGGGTGGCTCGCCCAGATGAAGAGATGAATCGTCGGCTTGGTGAAAGAATCGCAGACTTCTCTTCCACTGACCTGGGCAGCTTCACAGTGGACCGATTTTATCTTAAAAAGAGCACACTCACCAGAGGGGGACCGATCTACGAAGACCTGGCAGGATTCCCTCTCTGAAATCCAGGAAGTGGTGCTCGGACGGGTCAGGCCCGGTTTATCCGACAGGAGGCGAATTATCGAGACCGCATCCGCCATTATCGCCCGTATCGAGAATCTGGCAAGTGAGCGCGGCCTGTCTCTCAATGCCATGCTGGTGGGCTCTGCTGCCAGAGGCACATGGCTCTCCGGGGATCATGATCTGGACATCTTTCTGGGTGTGCCGCCGGAGGATGATCTGGGAGCGGCCCTGGAGATCGCCAGGCTCGTCGCCCAAAATTACGAGGAGAAATATGCAGAGCACGCCTACGTACACGCCCGGATGGACGGCTTTGAGGTCGATCTGGTTCCCTGCTATCTGGTAGATGATGCCACCCATCTTTTGTCGGCAGTCGATCGTACCCCCTTTCATACAAAATACGTGAGCAACAAGATCACGGGTCGAGAAGACGAGGTACTTTTACTTAAGCAGTTCATGAAGGGCGTAAATGTCTATGGCTCGGAGCTGAAGGTGGGCGGGTTTTCCGGCTACATGGCAGAGCTGCTCGTGCTCTGCTACGGCTCCTTTGTAGCCGTGCTCCAGGCAGCATCCTCCTGGCGCCCGGGCCTGCGCCTGGACATGGAAAAGCACGGCATAGGAAGGCACGGTGAACCCTTGATCATGGTCGATCCGGTCGATCCGGGAAGAAATGTGGCAGGCGCATTAACTTTAGACAGGATGCTCCAGTTCACCGGGGCGGCGCGCTCTTTTCTGGCTGAGCCGGTGCTGGATTTCTTCTTCCCCCCACCTCTCTCCCCACTCACCGATGAGGAGCTGATTGCACAGATAAATGAGCGGGGGACGATGCCCATCCTCCTTGAGTTTGCCGCCCCCGATGTGGTGGAAGATGTTCTTTATCCACAGCTTCGGAAAGCAGAGGGCTCTATTAAGGCGCTCCTGGAGAAAAGCGGCTTTTCAATGCTACGTAGCGACGTTTCGACCTATCGCGACAGAGCCGTGATTCTCTTTGAGATGCAGGTCTGGCAGCTCTCCAAAGCCTGCCTGCGCACAGGCCCGCCTGCTTGGGAAGCTGAGCACCTGGCTCGCTTCCTGGCAGCCCACCCAAAGCCTCTCTCCGGCCCTTACATCGCCAACGGCAAGGTCGTAGTGGAGGAAGCGCGCCAGTATACCTCCGCTCGTGATCTTCTGTCTGAGGAGAGCGCAAAACTCTCTTTGGGCAAGCATCTGTCTGCGTCCATTCGCGATGGGCACAATATATATGCAGGCCTGGAGCTGCAGGCCATAAAGGATGAGGGCTTTCGCATCTTTCTGGCTCATTATTTCCTGGCCAAATTACGTATCGGCTAAATAAAGGCTCAGGAAAAGCATTTCCAGTAGCTGCTTTGAATCTTTTTGACCTCATCGATTCTTCCGGCAACGCCAGGGTCCGCGCCTTCTACCTCTGCCGCCTCTCCGCCAAAAGCTCTGATCTCAGCTACAACCGCTTCAGCCTGTGCCTGTAGGTTGTATCCGCCTTCCAGAGAAGCTGCCAGTCTTCCCCGGCAGCAAGTATTGGCGATCTCTTTCACCAGCCCGGCGATGGCGCCAAAGCCTGATGATGTCAGACGCATGCCGCCCAGAGGATCGTCCTTATGCGGGTCCTGGCCGGCCGAGACAAGAACTATGTCGGGCTTAAACTCCAGAGCTATGGGCAATAAGATCTCCCGGTATGCCATGAGATAACCAGCGTCTCCAGTACCAGAGGGCAGGGGCACATTCACCGTGAAACCTTCTGCGCCATCCTCTCCCACCTCATCTGCTCTTCCCGTGCCAGGATAGTGTGGGTACTGGTGGGTAGAGAAATATAGTACGCTGGAATCGGAATAGAATATGTCATTGGTGCCGTTGCCGTGATGCACATCCCAATCCACTATGAGCACTTTTTTTGCACCTTGCGCCTGGGCATGCTTCGCGGCGACTGCAATGTTATTGAAGACGCAAAATCCCATGCCGCGATTGGGCAATGCGTGATGCCCGGGCGGCCGGACCAGGGCAAATGCACTGTCGTACTCCCCTAGAACGGCATCGACAGCAGTCAACACGCCGCCGGCAGCCATGAGGGCGGCATCATATGAGTCTTGGGAAAGGACTGTATCGACATCCAGGTATCCGCCACCACGCTCACTGATGGCCTCCACCTGATCGATGTACCTTCGTCCATGTATGGCTGCAACCTGGGTTACGGTCGCGCTCTTGGGTGTAATCAGGTCTACATCAAGCTTTTCCGATTGAATTTTATCCAGGATCGCGGTGAGGCGTTCCATTCTCTCCAGATGGTCATACGCTCCGTGCAGGAGATAGATGGGATGATAAATCAGGCAGGTTCTTGTCATGCTTGATATATTGTGACGCCATTCGCAAAAACGTTTTTTCCCCGGCGATTCCGAGCTCCATTGATGAGCCTGAATCAGTGCTCCTTTTTATCCACAGATTTAATTCGTATTTTCATCTTTGAATTGGATTGCTCAGTGCCTTCAGGCTTCTTTGCCTTCCCGGCTAAGAATAGTCTTTAAATAGGTAGTCACAAATGCAGCATAGAGCCTTGTAAAGCTCTTTGATCGATTGCGACTCTGGATAGAGGAAGAACAGCACCAAGCTGCGAGAAGAGGACCAAAAAAGATATAATAGGGAAATACTCTATCTCTACCCTATATCCCTTATGGGATTTTGAGGAGGGTGACGTAGCTATATACATGTCTGAGAGACGCCAGGCGGCAGTGGCATTGCAGGAAATCTCGTGCCACAATATGTAGCAGGGCGATCGAGGACTTTATTCAGGCAATAGTTTTAAGAATAATCAGACTGTATGCTGCTGAAAGTGATCGTGAAGGGAAAATAGGAGGTTAAAAGATGAAGAAATTGGCTGCAATTACGCTTACATCGATGATGCTGTTACTAGCAACAGCGATGGTAGTTGGGGCAGTGGATACGGTGGAGATCCGCGGCCAGGTTGCTACCGGCAATTTCGTTTGGGATGCCCAGAATTTCGCGGGCTTCTATTACGATATTGACGATGCACTGGGAACTGAGAAGATCACCACCACCATCGAGGATGGCAAGCTCCAGGAACCCAACGGTATCGCCTACACCACAACCGTCCAGAAGAACGACTTCGACTTCGCCGATTGGGGATTCTACAACGTTATCGGATTCCAGGCTAACAAGTACTTCGCCGGCTACATCAACGACCCAGAGGTCGATGATGCCAATGAGGTTCTATTCAAGGAATCCACCGATGAGAACTCCCTGTCTGATGAGCAGCTCGAAGCCATCCTGAAGGATGACGACACTGAGATGACCGTCACATCCGGCACACCCCTCAAGCTAGGAGAGGGCTATGAGCTGGCTATCAGGTCCATTGATATTGACGGAAACAAGGTTTACCTCGAGCTCTCCAAGGATGGCTCCGTTGTAGACAGCAAGGTCATTTCCCCGTCCAAGGATAACCCAACCATGGCCGACAAGACCTACTACTACAAGAAGACCGTCGGTGACTCCAAGGACCTGGTTATCATCGCAGCTCACTTCAAGAACGCCTTCCGCGGCTCTGACCAGAACCTGGCCACCATCGACGGCATCTGGCAGATATCCGAAGACGCAACTGAAGTTAAGGTTGACACCGAGTACGACAAGATGAGAATTGCCAGCGTCACCGCTGACACCATCACAATGGACAACAAGGACAACACCGTAACCCTGAGCAAGAACAAGGACATCACTCTGATGGGCAATGTTAAGATCACAACCGCCGATCAGGATGCCACTGAAGCCGACCCGCTCAGATACTACATTTCCAAGGAAATAACCGAACCCGGCACCTACGAGGTCAGGGGATCTGTAGCTACCGGCAACACCGAGTGGAACGCTCAGAACTTCGCTGGCTTCTACTACGATATTGATGACGCACTGGGAACTGAGAAGATCACCACCACCATCGAGGATGGCAAGCTCCAGGAACCCAACGGTATCGCCTACACCACAACCGTCCAGAAGAACGACTTCGACTTCGCCGATTGGGGATTCTACAACGTTATCGGATTCCAGGCTAACAAGTACTTCGCCGGCTACATCAACGACCCAGAGGTCGATGATGCCAATGAGGTTCTATTCAAGGAATCCACCGATGAGAACTCCCTGTCTGATGAGCAGCTCGAAGCCATCCTGAAGGATGACGACACTGAGATGACCGTCACATCCGGCACACCCCTCAAGCTAGGAGAGGGCTATGAGCTGGCTATCAGGTCCATTGATATTGACGGAAACAAGGTTTACCTCGAGCTCTCCAAGGATGGCTCCGTTGTAGACAGCAAGGTCATTTCCCCGTCCAAGGATAACCCAACCATGGCCGACAAGACCTACTACTACAAGAAGACCGTCGGTGACTCCAAGGACCTGGTTATCATCGCAGCTCACTTCAAGAACGCCTTCCGCGGCTCTGACCAGAACCTGGCCACCATCGACGGCATCTGGCAGATATCCGAAGACGCAACTGAAGTTAAGGTTGACACCGAGTACGACAAGATGAGAATTGCCAGCGTCACCGCTGACACCATCACAATGGACAACAAGGACAACACCGTAACCCTGAGCAAGAACAAGGACATCACTCTGATGGGCGACGTCAAGATCAAGACCGCCGACCAGGATGTAGTCGATGACGCAAACCCGCTCAGATACTACATCTACAAGGATGTAACCATCGAGGGCGCTGAAGCTGCACCCGTAGCTGAAGCCGCACCCGTTGTTGAGGCTGCACCTGTTGTCGAGCCCAAGACAGAAGAGGCACCAGCCGCTGAGGCCGCACCTGAAGTCAAAGAAGAGACCACAGAGGCACCAGCCACTGAAGCCGCCGAGGAAAACGCAACTGCAACCGAGCCCGCTAAGGAGCAGCCCGGATTCGAGAGCATTCTCGCCATAACCGGCCTCCTGGCAGTTGCCTTCCTGGTACTTAGCAGGAGAGAGTAAGATCTAATAGCTGGAGTGCTCTCGGGCTCTCCAGAACTACTTCTTTTTTAGCCAATCTCGCTGTTATTTTCTGCATTAAATTATTCACTAACGCATCAGCTTTATCTCTCACCAAAAATGATATATAGGATCTTTTGCGATGCTCACTTGCTCGATCATCTTTGCTTCAAAGATATTTTCAGGGATGATCTAGAAAACGCAAAGTGAAGGAGGTCTAACAAATAATGAAGCTCGTATCAATTATGCTTGTAGCGCTGATGATGCTGTTCACAGCAGCTATGGTCGTAAATGCGGAAGAGTCCGAGGCCAAAGAGGCAATTGAGAAGGATATCAATGCCACGGAGCATTCCGCAGAAGAGGCAAAAGAAGATGTCTCCGAAGCTGCCAAGACCGCAGAGAGTAAGATCGATGAAACAGAGCATGCTGCAGAAGAGGTAAAGGAAGACGCAGTTGCCATCTCAGAGGAAGCAACCGCAAAGGCTGAGGAAGCAAAAGAGAGCGCAACTGAAGCCGCCAAGACCGCTGAGAAAGCCGCCCCCGGATTTGAGGGCATCTTTGCCATAGCCGGCCTCCTGGCAATCGCAGGCCTCGTTCTCGGCAGAAGAGAGTAAAGGGAATTTAGCCCCCAATCATTTTTTCTTCTAAAGAATCTTATTGAATTTTGCAGACCATTGCTATACATATTATGAGCGCCATTAGTATTGTGGTGAATAATTAATGGCATCCGAGACTATTAGAGAAGCCCTGTTCTGGGAAAAGCTGGATGGCGACGCAAAATGCAGTCTCTGCCATCAGCAATGCCGCATCCGGCCCGGTAAGAGAGGAATATGCGGGGTGCGGGAAAACCAGAACGAAAAGCTGATGACCCTGGTATACGGAAGCCTGGTGGCCGCCAATGCCGACCCCATTGAGAAGAAGCCCTTCTATCATTTTCTGCCAGGCAGCCTCAGCTATTCCATAGCCACTGTAGGCTGCAACTTCCGCTGCCTGCACTGCCAGAATGCTGATATCTCTCAACTGCCCAGGGAGACCGGCCAGATACCGGGAGAATTCGTAAGCCCGGAGAAGGTGGTCGCCAGTGCCTGTGCTCTCGGCTGCCAGTCCATCGCCTACACCTATACCGAGCCCACCATATTCTTTGAGTATGCTTTTGACGTGGCCACACTGGCACACGAGGCAGGCCTTAAGAATGTCTTTGTCAGCAACGGCTACATGGACGAAGAGGCCGTGCAAAAGATCATTCCTCTTTTAGACGGCATTAACATCGATCTGAAGGGCGATGATCAATTCTACCGCAAGATCTGCGGAGCAAAGCTGGAGCCTGTAGAGCAGAACATCGAGCGGTTCTGGAAGAAGGGTGTCTGGATAGAGGTAACAACCCTCCTCATTCCCGGCTACAACGACTCAGAGGAGGTGCTGGCGGAGCTGGCTGCCTTTTTGGCCGGCGTGAGTCCGGATATGCCCTGGCACATCTCCGCCTTCTATCCCATGTATAAGATGAAAGAGGTCCCCAGGGCCGGAATAGAGACGCTTCGCAGGGGACTGCAAGCAGGCCGCAAGGCAGGCTTGAAGTACGTATACGCAGGCAACATTCCCGGCGAGAGTGAGAATACGCTCTGCCCTGTTTGTAAAGAGGTTCTCATCAAGCGCATGGGGTATCAGGTCCTGGGAAATTCCGTAATCGATGGGCATTGCAGCAAATGCAATGCAAAGCTTGCAGGTGTCTGGAAGTAATTGAACATGTATTAATGATCGTCTTTGTGCCTTTGTGTCTTTGTGTTGAGCATGGTAGTAATAGTAAGCAGTAATCCCACATTCCTACCCAAAAAACGAACCACAAAGGCACAAAGTCACTAAGGACGCACAAAGAAACGGCCATAACTTAAGATCTCCGATGTGGATAAAGCAGATACAGCAAGTAACTTTTTTTGTTGTTTTTGCAAAACTCTTAAGTATCAGTCAGTAGTGCATTCGTTTCATATGCCATTTTGCACTGTAGAAGAGGCGATCTCCGATATCCAGTCAGGCCGCTTTATCATAATCCTGGACGACGAAAACCGGGAGAACGAAGGCGACCTGATGATGGCCGCGGAAAAGGTGACGCCTGACGCCATCAATTTCATGGCTCGCTTTGCTCGAGGCCTGATTTGCATGCCCATGACAGCGGAACGACTGCGTGATCTGTCCATACTGCCAATGACTGCCCAGAATACGGAGTCTATGGGCACGGCATTTACGGTATCCGTAGATGCCAGGGCCAACACCACCACCGGCATCTCCGCTTTTGATCGAGCAACAACGGTGCAGACCCTTATCGACCCCAAAACGAGACGAAGCGATATTGTCACTCCCGGACATCTCTTTCCCTTGCAGGCCAAAGAAGGTGGAGTCCTGCGACGCACCGGCCACACCGAGGCCTGCGTGGACCTGGCCCGGCTGGCCGGCCTTTATCCGGCTGGCGTCATCTGTGAGATCATGAATGATGACGGCAGCATGGCCAGACTGCCCGAGCTCGAGGTCTTCGCAGAGCAGCACGGCCTTCGCATGGTAACCATAGAGAGCCTCATCAGCTACCGCATGCAGCGCGAGAAGCTCATCCGCAAGGTCTCGGATGTCAGCATGCCCACAGAGTACGGATATTTCAGGGCTATAGGATATGAGTCCATTTTAGACGGACAGTGTCACGTTGCCTTCGTGTCCGGCGATCCCAAAGCATGCGACGCTCTGGTCCGGGTGCACTCGGAGTGCCTCACCGGCGATGTCTTCTCCTCCCAGCGTTGCGATTGCGGCGAGCAGCTTCGCATGGCTCTGCGCCTCATCAGCGAGAACGGAAATGGAGTCCTGCTTTACATGCGCCAGGAAGGCAGAGGCATTGGACTTGCCAATAAGCTGCGCGCTTATGCCCTACAGGACGCAGGATCGGATACGGTTGAAGCAAATATTGAATTAGGCTACCCGGCCGACCTCAGGGATTACGGCATTGGGGCCCAGATCCTGGTCGATCTGGGCATCAAGGACATCCGGCTCCTGACCAACAATCCCCGCAAAGTGATTGGCCTGGAGGGCTACGGCCTGAAGATAGCAGAGCGCATTCCCCTGGAAACAAAGCCTAATAATATTAATAGAAGATATCTGGAAACGAAGAGGGACAAGATGCACCACATCCTTCTCCAAGATGACGCGCCCTGATAAATCTATTAGGATAGATATGCCTCCTGAATTCTCACCACCTCAGCCGAGTCCTTAGCTGCGGCGTACTCCTGCAAAGGCTCATGGTTGAGTTTTAAAAAGACGTGGCCCCAGTTGAATTTGGAGAGTATCAATTCGGCCTGTTCTCTCTCGCCCAATATTATCAGCCCCGCAGCCAGCGCCTCAACCGTGGAGAGCTTGAATGGTTTTCCATAGTTTACAGGATTGGCGGCCACCAGGAACGGCAGTGCCCTCTCCCTAAGCGTAAGCCGCATGAAGACCTCCTCGGCATGGGCCCAGCTGCAGTCCAGGGCGGCCAGCCCCTTTGCCCCTTTGTCCTCCGGGGAGAGGGCCTTTTGAGAAAATGGACTCAAAACCAGGTAAGGAAGGAGCTGGTTTATATGATGGGTCAGGCGAACCAAATCAAAGCGGGCCAGCTTTTTTCCCGTGCATTTCCTGGGGCTACATTGATTTGCATGATAGATCACAAGTTCCATATTGCTATTGGTCTACCGATAATCCTATTAACATTGTGTTCAACTGCACTAACAGCCAAAGAGCAGGAGCATTCTGATGAGCGAGGTCTCCAAAGAGTACAACTTTAGTTCGGTGGAAGAGAAATGGGTGCAGAGCTGGGACAGTTCAATCTATCACTTCGATTGGGAATCGAAAAAACCGCAATATATTATTGACACACCTCCCCCTTACCCCACAGGAGACTTCCACATCGGAAACGCTCTTAACTGGTGCTACATCGACTACGTGGCACGCTACAAGCGCATGCGGGGCTATAATGTCATGTTCCCGCAGGGCTGGGATTGCCACGGGCTTCCCACCGAGGTAAAGGTAGAGCAGATAAACCATATCACCAAGAACCAGGTTCCTCGAGAAGAGTTTCGGCGGCTGTGCGAGAAGCTGACTTTTGAGGCCATCGAACGTTTCCATCGGTCCATGGGACGCCTGGGCCTATCCACAGACTGGTCCAACGAGTACGTAACCATGAAGCCGGAGTACTATGGCAAGACGCAAACCTCCTTCGTGCGCATGTACCAGAGCGGCCAGATCTACCGGGCGAACCATCCAGTCAACTGGTGTCCCCGCTGCGCCACAGCCATCGCCTTTGCGGAAGTGGAATACGATTCACGAACTACAACTCTAAACTACATGCGCTTTTCCGCTGAGGACGGAGAGATGCAGATCGCCACCTCCAGGCCCGAGCTTCTGCCTGCCTGCGTGGCCGTGGCAGTGAATCCCGACGATGAGCGCTACAGCAAATTTATCGGCAAGAAGGTAACAGTCCCCATATTCAATTATGAAGTCCCAGTGCTGGCTGATCCCGTGGTGGATAAGAGCTTTGGCACGGGAATCGTCATGATTTGCACCTTTGGAGACAGGCAGGATGTGAGATGGTGGATGGAGCACCACCTTCCCCTGCGCCAGGCCATAGATCGCGGTGGGTTGCTGACAGCCATCGCCGGGCCCTACGCGGGCCTCAGTGTGAGCGAGGCCAAGAATAAGATCACCCAGGATATGGTAAATGGGGGGATAATATTCAAGCAGGAGCCGCTGGAGCAGAATGTGGGCCTCTGCTGGCGGTGCAAAACCCCCATTGAGATATTATCGGAGCAGCAGTGGTTTGTCAAAATCAATTCCGAAGAGATCAAGAAGACGGCAGAGGAGATCGATTGGGTGCCACCCCACATGCAGGTCCGGCTCAAAAATTGGGCGGACTCTATGGAATGGGACTGGTGCATCTCCAGGCAGAGGATCTTTGCCACGCCCATACCCGTCTGGTACTGCAGCCATTGCCAGGAGACAAAAGTTGCCAGGGAAGAGTGGCTCCCTCTCGACCCCAATCAGACTCAGCCGCCAGAGAAATGCAAGTGCGGCAGCGATGAGTTCATCCCGGAGCAGGATGTCCTGGACACCTGGATGGACAGTTCCATCTCCGCCTTAGCGGTTGCCGGCTGGCCGGATAGAAAAGATCTGCGCATGCCGACGCAGCTGCGACCACAAGGGCATGACATCATCCGCACCTGGGCTTTTTACACCATTTTGCGCACGAAATCCCTGGAGGGCGTCAAGCCCTGGGATACCATTCTCGTCAACGGCATGGCTCTGGGCGAGGACGGGCACAAGATGTCCAAATCCTTAAACAACTTCATTCGCCCAGAGGAGGTCTTCCTGACCAACGGCGCTGATGCGCTTCGCCAGTGGGGGGCCATGGGCGGGTCTCCAGGAAACGACATCATGTTCCAGTGGAAGGAGATCACCGCTGCCAGCCGTTTCCAGCAGAAGCTCTGGTCAATCTATCGCTTCTCGCTGCCCCTCATTGCCAAAGTTGATGCCGTCCCCGGTCAGGTGGATCGCTGGCTCCTGGGAGAGCTGGATTCACTCATCATCAAGGCAACCACTGCCATGGATGCTTTCCAGTTTGATGAGACCATGAAGGCCATTCGCGCTTTTGCCTGGGAGGTTCTGGCGGATAATTATATCGAACTGGTCAAAGCCCGTCTTTACGGCCCGGACGGGCCTGAGAAGAGAGCCGCCCAAAATACCCTTTACACGGCTCTAAAGACGCTCTCCCAACTCATGGCGCCCTTTACCCCCTTCATTTCCGAGGAGATCCATCATACCCTTACAGGAGAGAGCGTGCATGTGCAGAGCTGGCCAGAGCCTTCTGGGATCGCAATTGATCCGGCAGGACTTGCCATAAGAGAAATTGCTGCCAGTCTGCGCCGCTACAAAGCCGAAAAAGGCATGGCCCTCAATTCACCTCTTTTGGGCATAGTAGTATACTCCGATCTGGCCCTGGAGACCATTGATCTCGTCGGCGTGGCTAACTCCCAGGTGGATAGCCGCACAGGAAGCCCCATGATCGAGATGAGGCCTGTAGCCGTCAAGCCGCAGATGAAGATAATAGGCCCCAGGTTCAAGGATAAAAGCGCTGAGATCATAAAAGCCCTGGGCGGCATGGACCCGTCCCTGGTTGCCGGCCAAAAGGCCAGTGGATCTATAAAAGTCCCAGTGGACGGCGAGATCATCATGGTACCACCGGAGGCCGCAGAGATTGTCGTGGAGAACCTTTCCGCTGGCGAGGCCGTGGATATACTGCGCCTGGCAAAGGCTACAGTGCTGGTTCGACGATGATCGAGGTCGAGGTTAAGGCCCGCGCCCCAGAGGACATAGCGGAAAGGATCACCGCCCTGGGAGCCGCTCTTTTGGCGGTGGAAAACCACCACGACCTTTATTTCAACTCCCCTCAGCGCGACTTCAGATTCAGCGATGAGGCTCTTCGTATCCGCATCAAGGAAGAGGGAGCGCGCCTGACTTACAAGGGGCCCAAGCTTGACCAAACCACCAAGTCGCGCCTGGAAAGAACTGTGAAAATCGATGATCCTTTGCAGATGGAGCAGATTCTCTCTGCCTTAGGGTTTGTGCGATCCGCCCAGGTGAGAAAACAACGGTGCAAGTATTCCTATGAAGGCGTTATTCTAGCATTAGACGAGGTGGAGGGACTGGGCTGCTTTGTAGAAGTAGAAGCAGAAGGCGCTGGCGACTATGAGGAACAGAGGCAGAAGGTTTTGTCGATATTAAGTAGACTGGGTCTAAGCGAATCGATTAGAAGCTCTTACCTGGAGCTTCTCGAAGAGAAAAAAAAGAATGATGAAAATGATGTGAACAACCGGGACCCGTCTAGCAACGTGTGAAAAATGTCAGAAAGTTCAAAGGTTCCGGTATTGGTGATGCTGCTCTTCGTGATAGCCGTTCAGCTTCTAGCTCTGGCCATCACCCCGGCCATCTCTGCCAGCGACAACAGGGTATTTGCGGACCCTGCTTCAACCTCTAATCCCTTTGTCTATATGCTTCTCATCCTGGCCTTCACCGCCCTTCTTCTCCTGGCCATTAAAAAGAAGAAAGGCTGGATGGTCAGCGGATTTATACAAATATCCATTGCCACGAGCATCTATTATCTGATGGCAGCATTCATGTCACCCTTACTGGCGCTGCTGCCGACGGCCGCCGTGCTTCTGCTGCTTCGCTACTATCCGGAGTGGTACGTCATAGACGTCTTCGGCATTGCCGTTTGCGCCGGGATCAGCTCGCTATTCGGAGTGAGCATGACAATTCTTCCCACACTCCTGCTATTAATCATCCTGGCAGTCTACGATGCCCTCTCCGTCTACAAGACCCGCCATATGGTCTCTTTGGCGGAGGGCGTCATAAAGATAAAAGCCCCACTGCTCTTTGTGGTGCCGAGGAGCCGCGGCTACAGCTTCAGAAAAGACAATGCCCCTGTATCAACTCCGCCAGGAGGGAAGGCAGGCGAAGAGACCAGCGGCAATCAAGCGAACCCGGCGGGCGCCAAGAGGGGCGCTTTCTTCCTGGGCCTGGGGGATGCCATCATTCCCACCATTCTGGTCGTATCGGCCTACACTTCGCTTCCTTCCGGCGGCTTTTTCGGCGTAAATCTTCCGGCGATAGGAGCCATGCTGGGCACATATCTTGGTTTCCTGGCTTTAATGACCACCTCGCGGGATCGCCCCCAGGCGGGACTTCCCTTCCTCAATTTTGGGGTGATTTTTGGATTCCTGGTGGGCTGCGCCGTCTCTGGTATCGCACCATTTTGATACTGTAGAGTACATTGAAACCGACAGCTTTTTTGCCCGGCCCGGCTTTCAGAATTATTGAGGAATGGAAAAATGGCTGACGAGGACCTGGGAGCTTTAGAACATTATGTACCCTTTTGTCCCAAATGCGGCAACGAGTGCGAGCAAAAAGACCTCCGGCGGGCTCTTGATGCCAATAGCTGGAAGAAGATCGTAATTGAGACCATCTACTACTGCAAGAGATGTGACAACTATTGGAGCGATGGCCTGGTTGAGAAGGGCTACAAATAAACAGTCCATAGACTGCCCTTGGATTCATTCCCAGATCCATCCTCCGGGTTCTTTCTGATATTATGATCTACCTTTATTACAGCGACAAATTCCAGGCCTACAACTTCGGCCCGGAGCATCCATTCAATCCGGCTCGCTTGATGCTGGCATACAGGCTAATGGAAGAAGAGGGCCTAATCGACGACCTCACCTGCAAGGTCGAACCGCAGCCTGCTGCAGAAGTGGATTTAGAGCGCGTGCATACTCCTGAGTATATCGCCTCGGTACAGTCGGAATTGCCGGATCTGGCTTTTGGCCTGGGCAGCGATGACACGCCCGTCTTTCCGGGCATTTATGCTGCTTCGCGCCTTTTGGCAGGAGGCAGCATCGATGCGGCGCGGCGCATAATTGCCGAGGACTGCAGCGCCTTTAACATCGGCGGAGGACTGCATCATGCCATGCCCTCCTTGGCATCGGGCTTTTGTGTATTTGACGATCCGGCGCTGGCGATTTGTGTCCTGAAAGAGCGCTTTGAACGGGTCCTTTACATAGACATCGACGGCCACCATGGTGATGGAGTGCAGCAGATCTTTTATGAGGACCCCCACGTGCTCACCGTCTCCCTGCACGAATCGGGATTGTACCTATTTCCCGGCACCGGCTTTATCGATGAGATCGGCTCAGGCCTGGGGTTAGGCTACAGCGTGAACATACCCATGCCCATGTACGCCGGGGACGGGGAATACGGGCGCGCCTTTGAGGAGATTGTGCCCCGGCTCTTTGAATGGTTCAAGCCGCAGGCAGTGGTGGCACAGCTCGGCGTGGACACCCACTACTCAGATCCGCTTACCACTCTGAATATGACCCTCGCCGGCTACACCTACCTTGTTCAGCGCATCATCGATCTGACCGGGCGGCACGCAGGCGGCAGGCTGCTGGCATTGGGCGGGGGCGGCTACAACATGGAAGTGGTGCCGGTAGCCTTTGCCAGCGTGCTTCACCTCATGAGAGGAGAGAAGCTGCCTGAGTATTTGCCGCCCTACTGGGTGGAGTTTTTTATGAACCTGGTGGGAAGAGAGCCGCTGGTGCTTCCGGACATCGAGATCAGGGTGGGAACGGAGACGAAGAAGAGGATCACGGCGGAGCTGGAGATGACGCTGCAAGGGCTGAAGGAAAAGGTAAACGGGATTCACAAGGTTTTTTAGGGCTTCCAAGCTGTTTAGCTTCAAGACTCTGGGGAGTGACAGTTCACCTGGTCTCAGCAGGCTTGATTTTTGCTGCCACCGGGATTTCGCGCCTTCGCGTGATACCCCATTATCCCGCGTGAAGCCGAGAAGGCGCGAAGAAGGCAATGATGAGGCTCTTTTGGTATTCTGCTGCAATTGTGTCTTCCTTAATCGATGACCAATGTAAAGTAAAAGGTTTTGGGACTACAGACCGCCAGCGATACAATTAACGTTTAAATATGACAAATAAATTAGATAAGTTTAAGGGCCAGGAAAATGGAATTCAATAGGATAGTGTTGATAATTATTTTGTGTGGTATGTTTGGCACAGCTTCTGCATTGTCTGATTCAGGAGGTGCCAACTGGGAATACAGTAAAGAAATAAATATACAAGAAAATTCCGGCAAAATGCTTGCTGATTATCAAGTTCTTATTAAATTAGACTCTTCAAATTTCGACTTTGATCAGGCTAAATCAGATGGTTCAGATATACGATTCACTTTAGGCGGAGTAGAATTACCTTATTGGATTGAAAAATGGGATAGGGGGGTACAAATGAAGAAGCAAAAATTTAGGTTAAATTGCCGGCTATTTCTGCAAATAGTGCAACAAAAATCGAAATTCACTACGGGAATCCGAGCGCAATTCAGTCGGGCAATGGAGAATCCACTTTTGAGTTCTTTGATGATTAGGCCCAGCTCCCGGTTCTTGAAACATCTGCCATAGCTACTCCCCCAGCCAGAACATTGCCGGCTACCGCCCTTCCTCTCGCTCCTGCTCGTCCATTGCGCTGACCGCCCGCCTGGCCTCGCAGAGCTTTGCCCCCTCCAGCGCCCCCTTCCGCCTCACATATGCTCTTCTTCCTTCTTGCCGAAAGATATATTTCCTTTACAATCTTTACAAGATATTCATGCTTGCAACAAAGCGCGTGGCTGTGACCGAGCCAGTTTGGGTTGAGCTATCTGATCTTCGCAGACCGGGAGAGACATTCAACCAGCTCCTGGCAGAAATGGTTGAAAGAGAGAAGAAAGCTCGTTTGATTCAACACCTGAAGCAGATTGCCGATGAAGGTGATTTTGTGGAGCTGCCCCCTTGAGCTTCATGGTGGTGATCAACAGAAAAACTCTGGCATATCTATCAGATCTGCGAGAAGGACAAACTGGTCAAGATCCTGGAGATAACGACCATCGACAAAGCGCACAAGCTCTACAAGCATCTTCAAGGATAAAGAAAGCGTCACTGGCGATGGCCAAGGCCTTCAACCCCCCTACCTTCACCGGACCTGGCACCGAAGACCTCCGCCATTTTCTCCTTGGCCATCTCCAGGCCCCTCCTCCCTGGTGCTGACCGCCCGCTCCTGGCCTCGCAGAGCTTCGCCCACTCCAGCACCTCCTTTCGCCTCGCCTTTTGCAGCGTCCCAGGCACACGCTGCGCGCCCCGTTCCTCTCGCGCGAAGGCTTGCGCTGCGACAAGGGAGTCCCGCGCGAGTACGGGCGTGCAGGCGCGCGTGACCGTCGCCCGGAGGGGCTTTGATATGGCAGCACTTAGCTTTGGTTAGCACCTTCAAGAGGGGTGACCAGGACATCGAGGGTCTCTGGGAGAAGGAAGACGCCTGGGTAGAGTTCGACAAATCTCAGGAGAAGCAACGGTTAATAATATTGGGTGTTCCTCTACATAGAGACTGAAATTTCGGAGATGTTGAATGAGTAGCGAGATGGATTGCTCAGAATTGCTCGCACAATCAAAGATGTACTGAGGATGACTTACTCATTTTCTTTAACGAAAGAGACTCCCGGTCTTTTGACTCCACACTATTAGCCGAAAGCGATCTTAATGATATCGGCCAGGAAGCATTAGCTGACTATCGTCGATCGCGACGCGAAGTTAATCCGGACGCGGAAGAGCTAAGATGGAATGATTCTGATCTTCTACAGTCACTGAGCTGTGCTTCCATCCACGATGCGAAGCTAAGACTTACCATAGCAGGACTGGTTCTCTTTGGAAAAACAAGTTCCTTGCGACGATCATTGCCTATGACACGGGTAGATTACATCCGAGTTCCCGGAAGAGATTGGATTGCTGACCCGGAACACCCCTTTGAGACCATTGAAATGCGCTCACCACTAATTCGATTAATAAGCAGAGCAAGAGCTGCCATACTTGATGATCTACCTGTTGCATTCTCGTTGCCAAAAGGTCAGTTTCAGAGACAAGAAATACCGCTCATTCCAGAAAGAGTTCTAAGAGAATCATTAGTCAACGCACTGATGCATAGAAACTATCGGATTTCGGGACCCATGCAAGTCATTCGGTACTCCAACCGTATTGAGATCCGTAATCCTGGCCATTCTCTAAAACCGTTGGAAAAATTAGGTGAGCCCGGCTCTAAAACAAGAAACCCCAGTATCGCCGCGGTATTGCACGATACAAAGTATGCGGAGACAAAAGGCAGTGGAATCAAAGTAATGAGGGAACTTATGAAGTCGGCAAACCTCACTCCGCCTGCTTTTGATTCCGATCGAGAAAAAGATGAGTTTGTAGTTACGTTATTATTCCACCACCTCCTGGACGAATCGGACTTGAGATGGTTAGCCCAATTCAAGGATGCAAACATAACAGACGATGAAGCCAAGCTATTGATCTTCTCAAGGGAGAAAGGAACCATCAATAATGCAGAAGGAAGAGATCTTACAGGACTAGATACCCTAACGGTCAGCTCAAGATTGCGCAGACTGCGAGACATAGGTCTAATTCAGTCGCATAATCGAGGATCTGCCACATTTTATACGCCCACAGAACGGCTAATGAATGCCACAGGTATGGCTTTAATAAAATCGATTCAAACAGAACTACCAACCATCGAAGAGATAAAACCTACCATCAAACCTATCATCAAAAAACTGGTACCTACCATCGAACCGGCCATAAAGTCATTGGAACAAGAGTTTCCAGAAATTCCTGCATCCCTGTGGCTGATAATCGATGGGCTTGGAAAACATAGCCAACCTGAGTTCGTAAAGTCAGTAATTTTTAATATATGTAGCATAAGGCCCTTCGCGGCAGAAGAACTCGCAAAAATATTGAATCGAAATAAAGGATGGGTCCGCGCCAGCTATCTGCGCCCAATGATTAGGGAAGGAAAGATCGAATACGTCAATCCTGATCATCCCCGACAGCAAGGTCAAGCATACAGGACTGTCAAAAAGGAGATACAATGAGCAGATACTGATAATTGGAACGATTATAGCTATTTTTGGCCAAAAAGGAACAATTTACGAGGATTTTACGGGTAGAATCTCCTCGAAAAATTGGGCGTTCGTTCGGTTCAGAGATTACATATCGTTCCACGCATGACAGGGCTTGGCCTCTTTAGGTTTGCAGCAAATGACTTGGCGACGATGGTGGGATTGCAGCATGTTAGCACTCAGAGAATACCTGAAGCATAAACCATGTTTACGTGGTCAGATCCTTGATCGCGGAGAGCTAAAACGTGTAGCTCAAGCCTGTGGACTGAGCCCTCAGCAAGCCAGATTGGAGCTGAGAGATCTGGGATTCATCTTGACCCGCAACAATCATGGTCTGACGATCTGGAAGAGAGAGGAGGATGACCCGATGAGCAAAATGGGAGCGCAAGGTTGAATTGGATATTATAATAATTAATAAACCGGCTACAAGACTTAGACATTGAAGGTGAACATTATTTCAAAAGTTATCGAGCTAAACGACATCCAAAAAACATTTCGCATCGGTGAGAGCGAGTTTGCCGTTCTCAAAGGCATTAACCTAAAGGTGGAAGAAGGCGAGTTCATTGCCCTCATGGGACCTTCAGGCAGTGGCAAATCCACCCTCCTGAACATCATAGGCTGCCTGGACCGGCCCACAAGCGGTCGTTTCCTGCTGCTCGGCCAGGACATCAGCTTGACCTCAGATGATGAGCTGGCTCGCTTAAGAAGAGTGGAGCTGGGATTCATCTTCCAGACCTTTAACCTCATCAATCGTATCAGCGTGCTAAAGAACGTAGAGGTTCCCATGATGCTCAGCGGTGTTATGCGCCAGAAACGAAAGGAGCGCGCATTAGAGCTTCTCCGGGATGTCGGCATAGCCCATCGCTCCAATTTCAGCCCCCAGAACATCTCAGGAGGGGAGCGACAGAGGGTGGCAGTTGCCAGGGCCCTGGCCAATGATCCCAAGATAATAATAGCAGACGAGCCCACAGGAAACCTGGACCTGAAAAACAGTGATGAAGTCATGAAAATTCTAAGCAATTTGAACCAAGAGGGCAGAACCATAATCATGGTCACCCACAACCCGGAGATCACCGGGAACTGCAGTCGCGTCATAAGGCTCAGAGACGGACGCATTATGGAGAACGTATCATGAAAAGAATGTTTTTAATATTATTAATACTCTTGCTGGCATCGGGCTTTGCAGCAGCTTATGAGTATCACATGCCTGTGAACATACAGTCAACCATGACTCCTGGCGTGCTCCTGCCCGGCGACGAGGCGGTACTGGCTATCGAGCTGGCCAACGGAGCCGCTTCATACGGAGCCGGCAAAGACGCCGGAGCGGGCAGCTATGCCCAAGGCACCCTTCTTTCCACGCCCCTTAACAGGACCTATCTAAAGAGCACGCCACTACTTGAGGTGCTCACGGAAGATAGCCGGGATTTGGGCGTGATCGGCCCCAACGATAAGGTCACGGTCTATTATAAGATTCGAGCAGCGAACAACATATCCAGCGGAACGTATCTCCTGGATTTCCAGGTTGTGGGAGGATATGATATGACCACCATCAACCGCGAGATTCCTGTCAAGGTGGACGATACGCCGGTGGGCCTGGCCCGCGCTGAAACTGCCGCATCAACATTCAACCTCAATGTAGCCAATCCCAGAGAAAACACCCTAAATGCAGTCACCATTGTTCCCTCAGCCAAAGGAATTGTCTTCTCGCCGGATGAGTATTATATCGGCACCATGGATCCTGATGAGGTCTTCACCATCAGCTTTGGCATACAGTCGGAGGATGTGACAAAAACTTTTCTTAGCCCGGTCAACCTGAGCTTTGCAGCCAAGTTCAAGAACGGAGACAACTGGCATATGTCCCAGGCCTACGTCACCAGATACAATCCGCCCAAGGCTAACAGCACGCAGAGCAGCTACCTCTTGCCAGCAGGCGCTGCAATTCTGATTGTGCTCATTTTAGGCGGATATCTATACCGCAAACGAAAGCTCTCCAACAAGGCCAACAACAAGCTCAGCGGCGGCAGCAATAGCAGATCCCAAAATGAAAACGGGGCATCTTAAAGTGGGTTGCAGATGAATCTTCCTGACATACTGGAGTTTATTGCCGTCGGCTTTCGGGCTGACCGCTTCAAGACGCTCATGTCGTCTTTGGGCATAATCATAGGCGTCATGGCCATAGTGGTCATGCTCTCTGTTGGCGAGGGGCTTTACTCCGGAGTGTCCTCTCAGTTCTCTACCCTCAACCTGGATATGATTAGCGTCATTCCAGGAAGTGCCCATTTCGGCGGTCCCGGTGCTGACCAGAACAGAAATCCGGCTGAGCCGGCCAAGTTCACTGAGAAGGACACCAAGGTTCTGGAGAATGTGGTGGGCGTGAAAAACGTTGCACCCCAGAAATCCGCCGGTGTGGTGGTCGCTTTTCGCAATACCAATGCCTCAGCCAGCCTCGCAGGCGTGGATCCGGAAAAGGAGGAGACTCTCAAAGGCGATGTGGTGCAGGGCAGGTTTCTCACCGGCTCGGATTATAAGTCAATAGTCATTGGAAACGGCGTCTCACAGGACCTCTTCCGCATGAAGGTCACTCCTGGAAACAAGATTAGGCTTTACTATAAAGACCGCTACATGGACTTCAAAGTGGTAGGTGTGCTAAAGGAAGCGGATCAGACATCATTTGGCGGTCCGGGCAGCAATGAGAACAATCAGATGTACATCACGCATAAGGCCATGAAGGAGCTGATGGGCGAGGACAACTACTACTATAGCACCTTTCAGGTAACCGTTTACGATCCGGAACAGGTGGAAAGCATCATTGAGAAGATCAAGAATGACCTAAAGAGGTATCACAAAAATGAGGCCTATGATGCCACCACAGCTCGCGATATGCTATCTTCACTTATGAGCATCCTGTCCATGATCAAGTATGCACTGGCGGGCATTGGTGCTATCTCGCTCCTGGTGGGGGGAATTGGCATTGCCAATGTCATGATGCTCACGGTAAAAGAGAGGATCCGGGAGATAGGAGTCATGAAAGCACTGGGTGCGACAACCAGGGACATTCGCATGCAGTACCTCCTGGAAGCTGGAGTGCTGGGGGTGGTCTCCAGTATCATCGGCATTGCTATGGGGGTAACGGTCTCTTATCTCATCGGATCGCTTGCATCTCTTCCATCAGCCATAACCGCCCAATCTCTCATCTTGGGGCTGCTCTTCGGAGTAGTTACCACGACTATCGCCGGAGTCTATCCAGCTAACAGAGCGGCCAAGCTTGATCCCATCGAGGCGCTGCGGGCGGATTAGAGCGCCCGCCCGACGTCTGCCTGATTGCAATAATATGCTTTTAAAATTTTTTGAATATTTTAAGAAGAATCGAATCACAAGTTAGAGCTCTGGCGATATCTCAATTCAGCCTTAACCTCTTATCACTAATATCGCCCTTACCTCTGTAAATAGTTGCCGATCCTAGAGTATATAGATGATTGTGATAACCGGATGTATCCAAATTCAAGGAATAGTTAAATAGCATTGCAGATTAATGTACATGACAGGCGATGTGGTGATGAGAGATCTGTACTAATTCTCAGATCCTGCGAGTAGCGAACATCAATTTAGGCCCTAGCATCTTGTGCGGAGGAGTTGGAATTGGCAGTATATAAAATAAAATGTGAAGTAATTAGCATTGGTGGAGATAAAGAGAAGTGCATCGGTGCAGCAAAAATGAAAAAAGGCGAGAGTTTCATTTTTGAAGCCAGAACGCCAGAAGGTATGTGTGTACGAGCATTCAATGCAATCTTTCCTTCAGCCTTTGCGATGCGATATAGCGACAAAATGCCCTGGGAAAAGGGCGAGGGTTATGCGGAAGTAACCTGCCCGGATGGCGATATAGTTATTAGGCTAAGCCGTATTAAAGAGACATTACAAATTTGAGGCAAAAATAAGATTATTCTATTTTTATCGAGTACATCTAGCCCATCATCATCTTGATATCCTCACCTGGAGTGCTGATCAGTTTAATATCGTATTTGTCCACCAGGATCTTGAGCATATCCGCATTGATCCAGCCGGGAATAATGGGGCCCAGGTAAATTCCCTTGATGCCCAACGCCAGCAAGGACCAGAGAATGGCCACTGCTTTTTGCTCCATCCAGCTTACCACCATTGTGAGAGGCAGATCGTTCACGCCCACGCCAAATAGTCCAGCCAGCGCCCCGGCCACCTCCAGGGCTACGATGGCATCGTTGCACTGGCCGAGATCTATCAGCCGGGGAATGCCCTCGATGTCACCGAGATCCAGGTCATTGAAGCGGAATTTGCCGCAGGCCAGGGTGAGCACAACAGTATCTTTGGGTAGCTTTTGCACGAACTCGCGATAGTAGTCCGATTTCTGGAGAGGCGCGTCGCAACCGCCCACCAGGAAGAACCTCTTTATCTTTCCCTGCTCTACAAGCTGCTTGATCTTGGCGGCATGTCCCAGCAAAACCGTCGTGGAAAAGCCGGTGGTGAGCACGTACTCACCAGGCGCATCCGGCAGCTTCGGTAGTGATCGGGCCATTGCAATCACCTCGGAGTAGTCGTATCCTTCGATGTGCTTTACCCCGGGCAGGTGAACCGGCCCGCCCGTGAACATACGGCCCTTGTACTCCTCTTTGGGGATCAGGAAGCAGTTGGAGGTTCCCAGCAGGGCCATAGGATACTGAGCAAAAAGCCTACGCTGGTCGAACCAGGCTTTTCCAAGGTTTCCGGCCAGGTTCCTGTACCTTCTCAGGCCAGGATAGCTATGGTCAGGCAGCATCTCGGAATGGGTGTACACAAAGACGTCTGTGCCCTCTACCTGCTCCAGGAGCTTGTGAAGAGCATGCAGGTCGTGGCCAGTTACCAGGATGCCATGGCCCTTAACCGTGCCGGTCCGAACCTGGGTGGGCGTGGGCTCGCCAAAAGTCTCTATGTGCGCTTTCTTGAGTAGCTCCATGGTCTTGATGTCCATCTTCCCCGCTCGCACGGCGAGCCGCAGAAAATCCTGGGGGTCGAAGTTGACATTGGTAAGAGTTGCAAAGAAGCCCTCTTCAATGAATGCATCTACCTCTGGGTCGGTGTAGCCCAGCTCCCGAGCGTGGTAAAGGTAGGCGCTGATGCCATTTATGGCGAAGAGCAGGTTATCCTGCAGACGGGCCACGATCGCTTCCTTGCCACATACTCCTTTGATGGTGCAGCCTGTGCCCCCGACAGTCTGGGAGCACTGGTAACAGAACATATCCGGTTTCCCAATTGCAGCCATTTTTGTATCCTCTGTTTCGATTATATGCAGGCGTTTCCTGCCCTTCCTGCTCTATGGTATACAGAGGATACCAAAGTATTTAGCCTAGAACGTTTCTGCAAAGATACCATGCAGGAAGGATGCACTGTAAACCTGACCGTCAAGTACATCGCCAGAAAATGGACGTTGCTCATTCTCCTGGAGCTTTACAAGGGTGAAGGGCATACCAGACGCTTTTCCGAGCTGAAAAGCTGCCTTTTCGGAATCACTCAGAAGGTACTATCGGCGCGCCTGCGAGAGCTGGAGAGGGAAGGGCTGGTGGAGAACAGAGTGGACAGCACCACCTTTCCCGTGAAGAGCGAGTACACACTCACGCAAAGCGGCCTGGAGATCATTGACATAATCAAGAATATGAAGCATTGGGCACTGAAATGGAAAATTACCAACATCAAATGTGGCAGCCAGGACTGCAGCCAATGCGTTCTGTGACCTTTTCCCGCGCTCTGAGATGTTCATATTTTTGGCTCCTAGCTATCTCGTATGGGTGAATCTGATGTTTTGTCGTCTCTGTGCCTCTGTGGTTGTGTGAAGATGTCGGCCTTATTGAATCTAATACGGCTGGTTTCTGAACCACAGAGGCACGGAGGCACAGAGCGAAAAGGGATAAAATGGATTCAAATCCGGACCTTACCCACATAAAGTCGCATTGGAATGGTATAATAAATTATGCTGAAACCAAAATATCAAACGGCGTTTTGGAAGGAATAAATAGCATGGTCCAATCTGCAAAGAGCAGTGCAAGAGGCTTCAGAACAACAAAGAATCTCATACTAATTATATATCTTAGACTTGGAAAATTGCAGTTCAATCTACCCACTTGATTTAGCGAGGAACCAAAAAATATTGGCTATTTTGGCATAAAATAGCCGATCCTGATTTCTCCAGTTTTTCAACTAGCGTCGTCTGACTGGATACGGCTTTCTGGGACCGGATTTGTGCGCGCTCTCCGGTCTGGAACCTCTCGCTGCGCCCCTCGATCTATAGGGATTGAGCGACTCGGCGGCGGCCCCCACGGCCATCTTTGCCGTTTCGGAGTGGTACTGGTGATCCATGACCCCTGCTTTGATCCGTGTCAGACGCTCGATGCTGCGCAGGATATTGCGTTCATCTGCAGCACAAAACGAATATGCTTTGCCATCTGCCCCGGCACGCCCCGTTCGACCGATGCGATGGACATAGCACTCCGGCTCATTGGGCAGATCGAAGTTGATCACATGAGAGATATCATCAACATCAATGCCTCTCGCGGCAATATCCGTTGCCACGAGCACCCGCAAGTGGCCCGATTTGAAATCATGCATGGCCTTTGTACGCTGGTTTTGCGACTTATTGCCGTGAATGGCATCAGCGTTGATCCTGCTCTTGGTGAGCGCCTGAGCGATCTTATCCGCCCGGTGCTTAGTTCGAGAGAAGATCAAGACGCGTTCCATCTCTTCATCCTTGATGAGCTTTTGCAATAGCGGAAACTTATTGTTCTGATCCACAAAGAAGACGCTCTGCTTGATACACTCGAGAGTGCTGGCCTGGGGTGTGGCCTCGATTCGTACTGGATCTATGAGAAGCTTCTCTGCAAACTCGCCAGTCTCCCGGGACAATGTGGCCGAGAAGAAAAGCGATTGATGCTTTTGCGGCAGCGCCGAGACTATGCGGCGCATATCCTTGACAAACCCCATGTCAAGCATCCGATCGATCTCATCCAGAACGAAGAACTCTACGCCCTTAAGCATAATATAGCCCTGATTCATCAGGTCGAGCAGACGACCGGGTGTGGCAACCAGGACATCGACGCCTTGAGAAAGCATCTTGACCTGCGGGCCTTGACGCACGCCGCCGAATATGACAGTATGGCGGAAGCGCAGAAACTGGCCGTATGTGGCAAAGCTCTGGTCGATCTGTGCGGCCAGCTCTCTTGTGGGTGCGATAACCAGAGCGCGCGGAACTCCGGGAAGGGCGGCCTTGCGCTGTTCAGATATCTTCTGCAATATGGGCAGCACAAATGCTGCGGTCTTGCCTGTGCCTGTCTGTGCGATGCCCATCAGGTCTTTTCCATTCAGAAGATGGGGTATAGCCAGCGTCTGTATGGGAGTCGGTGCGGTGTATCCTTCTTTGGCCAGTGCTCGGCAAAGCGGATCTATGATATTTAAATTTCCAAATGACATTCTTGCCTCTAGATGATATTAAGTGCTGATCTTCGATTTGGTTGAAGTCCTTTGATGCGGATCCGAAAAGAAACTGGTTGAATCGTATCCGTTGTCCTTCAATGCAAAGAGATACTTCAACCGGCTGCAGAGGCACTTGGGGAAGAATGCTACTTTGTTAAAACGAAATGACAATAATATTATAATCAAATCCTTTTAATATCGCCTTGATTGCTTAGCAGGCCGTTGGCCTGTGCTTTTGGCAAGCATTCCTGGGAATATGCAGGCCTGGATCCATTTTTCAGAGAAAGGTGACACGTTATCTCGCTCCAAATAGGAGCTTGCCACGTCGGTCGTCTCTCCCGGATCAATATTCAAGCCGTCTCTGCCATTTCCAAATCTCATTTATTCTACCTATTCTCGATTTTCAAAGAATCGATTGGGTGCTCGCAAAAACATCTCAACAAATCTTTTGAATCAATGCAAATGAAGCCTCTTAACAACAGTGCCTTTGGACTATATACCTGTCGGTCAAATACAGTCCGATCAATCATCAATAATAGCCCAGGCGAGAATTACTTGGAAAAATTTCTTCAAAAAATCACCACCTAATAGTGGATTTGTATGCGGGATACGGGATTCGAACCCGCGAACTCCTGCGAGACAGGATCTTAAGTCCTGCGCCTTTGGCCGGCTTGGCTAACCCCGCTTTCATTTCATCTGCATGTATACTTCTGGAATAAGTACTTTCCCGATGCTACAAACCCCTATTGCGCCAGTAATTTGCGGATAATAGCAAAAGAAAAAAAAGATGGCAGCCTAAACATAGACTGCCGTTCCCGGCTCCACGAGGATTATCTTCTGGACGCCTCTTGTGAAGAACATTGTCTTCGGGTAGTTGAACCGGCCATCGTAGACCCGGATATCATGGCTGCGACCACCAACCACACGAAAGCTAAACCTTCCATCAAGTGCGTCTCCCCCCGTCCCCTCCGTTCCTATGTAATTGCCATCCAGAAATACCTGATATCCACTCATCCCCTGAGAGACGACAGTCACCGGTGTGTCTCCAGTAGCATACGGAGCTGTTGTCATGGGCGGAAGAATCTGAGTGGACGGATAGCTTGGAGGCATCTGCGAAGATGTTGGCTGATTGTAGCCGGTTACATCTATGACTATGGCATTGCTTACCTGGCCGCCGATAATAAAGAGCAGTACATGCTGCCCAATAGTATCCGCATAGAAGTCCATCTGGCTGCTGCCCGGGAAGAAGTAGAAACTTTCCTTGGACAGCTTTCCATCAGGGGTTATCTCATAAAGATATCCGTTGCCGCCTTGGGAAGAGGCCGCCAGTAGAGAAAGACCGGACCACTGAGGAACTTTGGCATACTGCGACCAGCTGGAAGAGCCCAGTATCCACAAGGAGCTTCCTCCTGTGTAGGCGGCATTGCTCTTATACTGAGAGTACGGCACAGCTTGCATCTGATAGCTGAAATAAACCGTGCTGGGCGTACTGTCCACGATCACATGCTTCTTTGGGCTATCAATATGCTTCTTTGGTGTTGATCCTTTGTAAGACCAGAAGTATTGAGAATAGAAGGAATCAGATGCGCCGGAATACGGCGGATTGCCACCTACCCAAGGCTGGCCAATGCCACTCTCAAATAGCTTCTCAGCTCTCGCTTCTCCTGGTCGCAGCTCTACACCGCTTACATCCACGGCAATTGCACACCCCATCAGAGACAGGATGAAGAGGATCGATATCAGGACTCTGTTCATCTTTTTCACCTTTATCCAGGACCAAATACATCGCAAAGAGATAAAGCTTTATTTTTCATATAGGGCAGATATCAAAAGCGATTGAATACCTGGGTCTCCGCTGTCAGCCCGGGGCAAACGGAGGACACAGCCAGGGAGGACGCGGCAATAATAGATGAGCTTTCTCCGAATTAAGAAAAAAGACGGAAAATGCCAAATTTCTGGCCTCTTTTTCCGCGGTTGTATTTTCCAACTTATCCAATCGCTTAAGCTGGTGGCAGAATTTGGCCGCCCTGAGCCATGGCGGGTGCCGCAGCCTCGCCCTTAACTACTTGCAAACTGGAAAGCAAGCCCTCAGTTACATCCAGCGGGAACGTGGAGGTAACGATGACACTGGTCTGGCCCACAGATACCGGTCCGCATTCACATCCCTGGCTGTCCAACCAGTACATGGCACGATAGACCATGCCGGGAGCCCCAGCGATTGCCTCGAAAGGCATGCTTGTAACCAAGAAGCCTTCATTGCCATCAATTGTCATATCTTCGACCTTTGTGGCATTGAGCCCCTCTCGGATAATCATGTTCATTGGCATCAGGCTCTTATGGACCTGCATAGTAGTATCAGTCAGATCAGCATACTCAGTTATGCCGATTACGGCGAAAGTGGAGTTGTCAACGAACAAGCGCATCTGATAGGCGTTGGCAGCCTCCGTTTCAACAGGCTGGGCAAGTTGGGGTTGATAATTGGCGTTTAGATCAAATGACACTGCATAAGGTCCGATCTGTTGGCTATCCGGCATAGCAATTGCCATGGAGGACAGCATCAACACTATGGTTGTTGCTATTAATAACTTCATGTAATATTCACCAAATACCATTTGCTCCTTCATCCTAGAAAAGACTTCCTTTAATATGTCCCTCGTATATTTCCTCCACGATTCCTCTACAAAGCATCAGGCTCAAATATTCGCCATCCTGAGCACTGGCATGCAGCCGCAAAAAAATGAGCCGGGAATTTATACACTCATACTCTCTCTGCCATCAGCACAAAAGATTAAGGTCGGATCTCTGGGCGTTATGGACTTTGCCGAAGGCTTCTATTCTTACACCGGTTCAGCGAGAGGTCCCGGCGGCCTCAAGCGCGTGGATCGCCACATCCTGATATTAGAAGGCATCAAAACAACTCGACGCTGGCACATCGACTACCTATTGCCACACACCAGCTTACTGGAAGTATTCATCAGCAAGACCCGCCTGGATCAGGAGTGTCACATCGCGCAGGCTATAGGAAAGCGGCTTATGCCCGTGCCCCGCTTCGGCTGCACGGATTGCCGCTGCATAAGCCACCTGCACTATTCCCCGGACCTGGGAGAGATGCGAGAGGCAGTAGCCACGGCTCACGGTGCGGCCGTGATTTGAAGACGGTCCGATGCCGAGATAATGGTCCCCAATCCGGGATGAGAGTCGTCTCCGTTCGTTCGTCCTCTGTGCGCTTCTAGCGACTCTGCGGTTTCATTCGGTAACGTTCCTCTTCACGGACAGGGCAAGGTCAAGACGGAGGTATTCCCCACAATCGTTTCCGATCTTATCTGCGCGTAGCCCATGTATGTTCCGCCCATTATGAGAGAAGGCACTGTCCTGGCATTCTTTTGCACCCTCTGGCCTATCCTGGCAGTTCCCTGGATCTCGGAGCTGATCTCATAAACGGAGAAGCTGTCATTCTGGTAGATTTTCGTATCCTTTATGAGATCCTTATCGATGTTGTAGGACTCCGAAAATACAGACCCAACCTCGTAATTCTTGGCGCAGAGAGCATTTCTAAGGTCGCTTTGCGTGAGTGGAGGGGTGTAGGGCCGATAATCATAATTGGCAGAGATAGTGAGAGACGCCTCATCCATATTCGAGTCCCGGTAGACCTCAGAGTCGATGGTTCTGGTGGCCATTCCGCTTCCACTCGTGGTGAGGGCGATCTTTTGCCCTTTAAAGCCGAGCTGGGTTTGCAGGATTCGCGACTCTTCCAGGTAGCCGTTTACAAAAATCCAGGAGTGCTCAGTGAAGTTCTGAGCCAACCGATCCTTTGTTGATGCGACCGTGGCAGCATCATCTGCGCCTGCAGCAGCCATATTGGCAGCGATTAAAGCAAACGCTAACAGCATCGCGAAAAACGTCCATCTCATCCTTGCGCCTCACTCACTCGCAGATAAGTAATGACGATTTGAAATATAAATGTGGTCCTGCATTTTGGCAGACTCTGAAATTGGCTCTTCGCTACATCCAGTTGCTAACCTCAGGTTACTATGTTTTTCCAGTTG
>CAZDLZ010000025.1:0-21555 GCA_964506745.1 uncultured Methanotrichaceae archaeon
ATTGTCGGTCTCTATGACAGGAGCTTCAATGGGGCCACGACTTTTCAGCCGTGGAAATTCCAGGAGTGCCCGGCCTATCATATCTGCCGAGAGAGCTTCAATGGGGCCACGACTTTTCAGCCGTGGAAATCATCGGTTGCGTGGTGCTCAACAAATTCGATTTCGAAGTCGCTTCAATGGGGCCACGACTTTTCAGCCGTGGAAATTGGCAATAGTGCCGCCTCCAATATGACCAGATATATTGCTTCAATGGGGCCACGACTTTTCAGCCGTGGAAATTCTGATGCCACCAAAGCCCGCCTTGAGGCTATCGGAGCTTCAATGGGGCCACGACTTTTCAGCCGTGGAAATTTTCCCGGCTCCGTTGTCAGGGTGGTCCGCGGCAGGACTGCTTCAATGGGGCCACGACTTTTCAGCCGTGGAAATGATCCGCTCCCTCCATATCTCGACGATACCCGATCACAGCTTCAATGGGGCCACGACTTTTCAGCCGTGGAAATTTCTTTGGGCACTTCTTCACATTCCCATTCTCATCCAAGCTTCAATGGGGCCACGACTTTTCAGCCGTGGAAATCGCGCCAGGGCTTCTGAATATTAGATCTATCTTGCATAGCTTCAATGGGGCCACGACTTTTCAGCCGTGGAAATCACAATATTCTGGTTGCTGCTCGATTAACAGATAGTGCTTCAATGGGGCCACGACTTTTCAGCCGTGGAAATATGAATTGCAACCTATTTTCGTCTCGATAGGCAAGGCTTCAATGGGGCCACGACTTTTCAGCCGTGGAAATACTTCATTCGCTTCAGCATCGGAAATCTTCCAGATGGTGCTTCAATGGGGCCACGACTTTTCAGCCGTGGAAATCATCGCATCTGAAATCGGCCAAATGCGCCTTTTTCGGCTTCAATGGGGCCACGACTTTTCAGCCGTGGAAATCGGTACTTCGGGCCAGGGGGCATCAAGGCTCCTGGGAGCTTCAATGGGGCCACGACTTTTCAGCCGTGGAAATCTCGACTAGGAGTGAGAAACGGCCGTTATGGTATGGCTTCAATGGGGCCACGACTTTTCAGCCGTGGAAATCAGGCCTCTATCACGGCATTCCTGCAGGTAGCGCATGCTTCAATGGGGCCACGACTTTTCAGCCGTGGAAATTTGGGATACTGAAATCGAACCCGTTTTCGAAGGCCCCGCTTCAATGGGGCCACGACTTTTCAGCCGTGGAAATCGAGAAAGGCTACTTGCATGAGCCGCTTAAGATTGGCTTCAATGGGGCCACGACTTTTCAGCCGTGGAAATTTTGCGAATGGACAACTCTAGGAGTTGCATCTCCTTAGCTTCAATGGGGCCACGACTTTTCAGCCGTGGAAATTGTCATACCACTCGGAGATGTAATCATAGAAGGTGGCGGTGCTTCAATGGGGCCACGACTTTTCAGCCGTGGAAATTAGCATCAATGTTTTTGGTGTCGATGCCCAGGGACCTGCTTCAATGGGGCCACGACTTTTCAGCCGTGGAAATTTGTTTCGCAAGTCCGAAGATGGCGGCGCGGGTTGAGTGGCTTCAATGGGGCCACGACTTTTCAGCCGTGGAAATCCGGGGTTGAGATTTACCGGGCGGCATTTGTGAGGACGGCTTCAATGGGGCCACGACTTTTCAGCCGTGGAAATGTACAGCTCAGGGAATCATGCAACCCTCCGATGCAATGGCTTCAATGGGGCCACGACTTTTCAGCCGTGGAAATATGCCATGAAATGATAATCTTCACATTATCATTAATTACTTGCTTCAATGGGGCCACGACTTTTCAGCCGTGGAAATGTATATGCCAGGCGGGGCCGGGCATAGGGGCTAAGAGGCTTCAATGGGGCCACGACTTTTCAGCCGTGGAAATGGAGTCTATTTTCCTCTTAGGAGCCTAAGCTACAGTGCTTCAATGGGGCCACGACTTTTCAGCCGTGGAAATAGCAAGCTGAACGAGTTTCCTACGTCACAGAGGATATGCTTCAATGGGGCCACGACTTTTCAGCCGTGGAAATCATCATCGCAACCACACATCCTATCTACAAGCGAACAGCTTCAATGGGGCCACGACTTTTCAGCCGTGGAAATCTCTACCTCCTGTTCACAGTGGTCGCAATGGCAGAAGCTTCAATGGGGCCACGACTTTTCAGCCGTGGAAATTGTAAAACCGCTACAAAATGATCCTCACGTATCCTCTGCTTCAATGGGGCCACGACTTTTCAGCCGTGGAAATTCTTTTACCCTTATCTTAAGCCCTTCTTAAGACACCTGCTTCAATGGGGCCACGACTTTTCAGCCGTGGAAATCACGGTAGCGTCTGCGGGCACGGCTGAAGACGCATCGCTTCAATGGGGCCACGACTTTTCAGCCGTGGAAATAGAACATGAAATATCAAGGGTTCTTGGAGGCTATGAAGCTTCAATGGGGCCACGACTTTTCAGCCGTGGAAATCTTGTGCATGGAGAAAACGGCAAGACGGGCCTACTTCAGCTTCAATGGGGCCACGACTTTTCAGCCGTGGAAATGTGGTTTTGGTCACGCAATCGGGAATACTTTCAAGATCGCTTCAATGGGGCCACGACTTTTCAGCCGTGGAAATGTATCAGCTGTAGGAAACGTCCCGTACAATTCTGACAGGGCTTCAATGGGGCCACGACTTTTCAGCCGTGGAAATCCTTTCCGGCACTTCCTGCCCGGCTCTCTAACCCGCTCGGCTTCAATGGGGCCACGACTTTTCAGCCGTGGAAATAGTTGCGGATGCCTTCGGCGGCGTGGGAGATTTTCTTGGCTTCAATGGGGCCACGACTTTTCAGCCGTGGAAATCGCGGCCATTTTTTGGCCTCGGTGGATATCGAAAAATTGGCCGTTTTCGAGAGGTTCCTCAACTCTCGCGGAGTTCTTTTCAAAGTGCGTCGGTCTTCGCAGGAGTTTTCGCTGTTGTGAGGCGCTTCGAGCGCTCCCCGGTCCCCCCGGAACCACATAACCTCTCGAAATGAGATCTCACGATTAATCTATCTTTCGCTTAAATTGCAGGAGTGTGGAGTTCTGAAATTATTTCGCGTCCCACCATCTCTCAAGTTTTTCATCAAGAGTGAGCTATATAAAATTGGAAAGAATTCACAGGATGAATGACGCTGTTAGCTCTTCTACTAGGCCATAGATCATCTTTTTTACCTCTGAGAAACTGCTTAACTTATCTCCGGTTCTCTCGTCCATGTACCGACTGCGGTTTACTTCAACCATGATTGAGGAGATGCTTTTCTCTTTGCCGAGATATTTTATTGGTACATAAGTTCCCGCAAAGGGTTTGTCAATGGCTGCATTCAGTCCATTTCTCTCAGAGAATGACCATGCTGAAGAGATCAACTCGCTGGGCGTGTGGAAAGGATCAGTTCCCAGACAAATATCAGGCCTAACCGTGGATTGGTCTAATTCATAGGGAAGCGCCTTTGAAGAGAACGAGTGGCAATCTATTATCAGGCATCGACCGAATCGTTCGCGCAATTTTTGCACTTCGAACTCCAGTCTTTTATGATACGGTCTGAAATAAGCAGAGAGCAATGCTTCCTTTTCTATTTCGGTTAGATCTTTTCTCAGCACTTGTTGGTGTGCCGCTCTTGTGTAGACTGCGCCCATGCCGCGCGAAGACATTACTTCATCTTTGTCATCTTCGAATCTCTCAGGATCAACAACCAATCTGCTATAGTTGTTCACAAAAGACAAACCGCCAATCTCGATGATACCTTGAAATAGCTCCGGCGTGTACCAGTCCGTCATCAAGAGCAATTCTCTCTCTAGATCAATATCGCTCAATACAATAGAGCGCCGAACATCTTCAGGGATCAAAATCGAAGCATGAGGCACATGAGCAATCACAGGAATTGCTCCCTCTCCGTTCAAGGTTTTTGTATGATTCATGATTCAATTGCTTTTCTTGATTTGCGATTGGTTAACGATTATTCAAGATTCCGGACTAGAACGATGGCTTCCTCATGGGCATGCGCGCTGGGCCCGGAGGCCCGGGCGTGCGAGCGGGCAGGCTGGCCCGGACACGGTGGGCACGTACCAGAGGCATCCGGGCGAGGGCGGCGATGGGGGCGGGCTAAGGCGATTCGGGGACGAAAAGGCCAAGGCCGCTTCAATGGGGCCACGATTTTTCAGCCGTGGAATGGCCATTTTTCGGCCTCTATAGATATCGAAAATTTGGCCGTTTTTGAGATGTTCTTCAACTACCGTGGTGTTTCTTTCAAAGTGCGTCTGTCTTCACAGGAGTTTTCGCGGTTAAGAGGCGCTTCAAGCGCACCCCGGTCCCCCCGGAACCACATAACCTCTCGAAAAGATCTCTCGCTATTATTATCTTTCGCTTAAATTGCAGAAGTTTCAGATCCAGTGGGTAAGTGAACACCTCTCTGCAATAAAGAATCACGCTTTGCAGAAGCTTAACCTACCCAACCTGGCGGATTTCTCCGTGCACACGCGCACGCGAGTCTGGACACCTGGGCGGGCAGGTGGGGGTCGAGCCAGTCTTGCGACGATCGTGAAAGCCGCTCTCATGTAGTAAAAATAGAAGTTCGGAAGTGCAAAAGAAGTTGATAAAACTGCCAAGCGGGCCTGCGTTAGCATGCTAATGGCTGTCTACGATCAATGCTAGAAAACGATTGTGGAATGACCCGTGGATATAAGCTTAGGCTTTAGGGGCCGCGGATTATACGCGGAAATTGTTTAATTTCGCCTAAGTTCAACTTAATACGACCATGCTTCAAAGGGGCCACGAGATCAGACCACAAAATATGAATAGGGACAACGCCCTACCAATTGTTAATATTGGAGCCGCTCAGGGAACATGAATCCGGGTGCTCTGGCAAGCGAACCAATCTCAAGCCCAATCCCAACAATGGATGCAGCGGCCTCTAATTGTGGTACTTTGCAGAGACCATAACTCTGCAGCTTTTTTTTATGGCGGTTCTTCCTTGTTTTCCGTGTGATGTCCCTCCTGGAATAATCCACTTTATGGTCGTATTCAGTAGTACTTAAACCTATCCTTTATTCTTTTGCAGCTAAATCATTCCGGAACAAATAGCCCAAGTCCAAAGTGAGCACCATATCCAATCGCTATTGGTCCACGAACGATTTCAGGAAACTCAACCCTGAAGCCGTAACCAAAACTGCCGATAGCATGCTTTCCTTCTCCATTATTTCTTTGCCGTCTGAAGTCTAGCCACCTGGTCTCATGACCGGCCAAATCTGTGAAAGCAACCGCTTCAACCAAAGATGGAATCGGAAATCCTGCGAGCATCAACAGCCTTCTAAGTTCATGTTCCGGACTTCCGATCTGCAAACCATTATCGTCGAGCTTGGGAACGCCTGTCTTAGTGGCTTTTGGATGTCTGGTCGATACGAATGGCGTCCTGGAGACCCAAATTTGAGACTCTGCAAGTATGGGACTGCCCCCTCTTGTCGTATCCAGCCCGGCGAAATCTTCCGGCTGACCGACTCCGAGGAGAATAAGCTGAACATCATGTCCTCCGTGACCCCAGACACGGTCCAGGCCATCGAGAGCCTGCCGATCTCGAAGTTCGAATCCCTTTGGTGCGTGGACTACGACATGAGTAATCTCGCCTCTCTGGCCGTTGCCCAAGCCCAGGTTAGACTCACAGTGAATGAACGCGTGCCTGTGTCCTTCGAGGGGTTTACCGGATTCGTCGCAACCTGTAAACATCGATGAACCATCAGAACGGCAGACCAGAGTTGCATGGATTCTCTCAGCAAAACTGATCGCATCGGTAAGCCTTGGTGGAACTTGGCTGGCCACGGCAAAGCGGGCTACCGTCTGCTTATTGATGGAATGTTCCATCTTTCCAGCATGGGGCATTACCTCAAAGGAGCCTCTTGGCCTGGCGTAAGAGACCCACATGCTTCCTGGCGGTTGACTCCATCTCGCCTTTTTGAGATCGCCGATGTCAACATGAAGCGCGCCGAAAATATCAACGGGAAGGCTTTGCTCTATCTTTTCAAGGTCCTTTTTCTTCAGCTTAGCCGTGTCAGAAGTTTTTCCATCGGGCTTGGATGCATGCAATTCGGCAAGTCTTCGAGATTTTCGCTCTTCAAGTTTGGCTACCCTCCAGTTCAAATATTCTTGGGAAGGCATTGCTGCAAGAGTCTGAATGCCCTCAAACCCCTCAGGGATAACTGAGTTCTCCTGCAAAGGAACGCAGTTGACCTTATCCAGAGAGCCTTTTGCCAATCCTGCTTCAACCCACGACTCTGCTCTACCCAGATAACCCATTCGATCGAGAAGCATCGATAGTGCAGACTCTTCTTCGCTTGAAAGATCAATCTCGGGCCATACGATGAGAAGTCGGCTTTCAATATCAACCGCCGCAAATGCATCGATAATCTTCGTAGTGGCATCCCTGTAAAGCGGCATGTAATGCCTGGTATGTCCCAAAGAAGCTTTTGGCAGGGAAAATTGCGGCAGGGCGGCGCTCAGCTTCTCGATAATTTTTCGGATAGTATTCTTATCTATCTCTGTCTCAAGCTTGTGGTACCAGGTTGAAATCAGGGCTCTTTGTATTCGCCAGGGCGATGGCGGCCATTCCACTGCGCCTTCGTTAACCTGACGGTTCCAGGGCGTGGCGTGATACCTTCCGGCTGGAAACCTCATCTCGATGGCTAGCATTCCATCACGCTTCATACTTGACAGTAGTAACTGCCGGTTCTGCAAAGTTGGATTTGCAGCTTGCAATCAAGCTCGGCAAAGCCTCTTCAGCCTCTTGCAAAGCCGGAAGATTAAATCCCATAGGCCGCTTTACCAAAATCTCACCCTCAATTTCAAGATCACAAGCCGTCCTGAAACGAAGCCCTTCTCTCAGAAGTTTCCTGATCTTGTAGATCGCCAGGACTGTAAGGAGGTCCTCAACCTCCTCTCCAAGACGATAACCGCGTATCTGGGCCAGATCCAGGTTGAAAAAAGCGGTTATCTTGCCGGTGTACTCGTCTCTGTGGAAGGGCACATGACCAAAACCTTTTTTTGCATCGCCCTTTGGATTTACTTCATCCTTCTTGACCCCGCCACTGGGAACCACACTCGCATCTTTGGCTTCGACAAAGCCGGAAAGGGCTCTGGGAAGCCTGAGACGGCCACCTGCCAGATTTGACTTTGCCAGAAAAACACCGTGCAGCAAGGAATTAATATCGTACTTCAACAATATCTTTGCGAGAAGTTGAAGATCCACTCGTCCTGTTTCCATAATACCTAAATCTTTGCTAAGTTTGTCAAAAAAGACTTTGTCTCTTGATTCAAGAATGTACGGACTATTAATCCTATGTGATTCAAGAATGGAATTGGTCAGTTGCCTTCCGCTGTTGTCAACTACCTGGATAAACGGCAATCCCTTCAGAGCATTGTTCCAGTCGTTATTTCCTTCATCCCAACAGACGGCTTCCATCCTGTTGGCCATGCTCTGTGCTGATTCGACAAGGAGCATCGAGGTTGAATCGGCTGCCTGATAGGTTGCTGCCCCAAGGTCCGGAAATCCGGTGGGCTGAAATCTCGTTCCCTGTAAAGGCTTCAGGTTTACCTCGACAAGCATGCGCGGTTCATTTCTCAAAATATCTAGATCCATCTTTATCTCTCCACATTCAACTTTTTTTCAGCTTCTATTCCTGGACGACTCTTGGCCTAAGAACACTGCCTGCTAAATGCTCGATCTGACTGTCCTCAATGGAAAATAGCAGTGCGGCTGCAATTCTTTTTGTCAAATTAGAGGAAATATTAGTGCCAATCTTGGCCACAGGGAGATTGCTACCCCTCAGACGCCTCTCTGCTAACTGCAACGATCCAAAACCATCTCCAATGGCGGCTCTCCTGTGTATCTGCGGCACGAGTGGGACCCTCTCATTGCATACATCTCCGCCTGCAAAGCAGAGCTTGAGAAGAGCATAGCTGGCCGATGGGTGTATGCGATCCGATTCAAATTGCCTTCTTATGAAATTTCTGGGAATTGACGAAGACCGCCAATCCACTAAAATCAAACCCCAGAGAAGATCCATCATTCGGTTCAAATTGACCTGACCTTCAATAAACGCTGCAATATCTCCAAGATCTGCCTTTATCTTGGAATCATCGGGATATCTATCTCTATCTGCCCCGGAGCGAACCGCCATCATAACCCGGCGCGCCATCATATCGTTCATTACGGAGATGGGATCGCCCTCAGACCAGACGACATCTCTCTCTAAAGTCTCATCAAATGAGTTAGAATTCCAGTGATTGATAGGCTCCATTTGAGAGCGCAGCCACATGGTAAACTCGCGCCCTTCCTGGTCTTTGTAACGGCCAAAGGTAGAGGCAAGACTTGCCGCCAGGAAGAATTCCGGGGATTGATCATTTGCCATAGTCAGCCAATTCTTTGAAAGATAACTCACCGGCTTAACAAAAGCCTCTTTTGCCCAGCGAGAACTCCGGACGATGGCTTTTTCGCACCCTCCGAGTGCTATCAATACATCCTGCACCCTCCATGCCTGGACCTGATCATTGCTGCTCTCTTTGCAAAGAGCCAAAATGGACGACTCAAGAACGTGCAGAGCGCGTCCAACAGAAGCAGGTGCTTTCTCTGATCGAGCTTGGCCGTGGAATGAATCCAGCCAGCTATCTACGTCGTTTAACAGCTCCACCTGGATCTGGCGGCTCACAATGATTCGCTCAAGGGGGACTGAGAAGAAGTTTTTGCCATTTCTTTCCAAAAATCCATATCGTTGGAATGATTTCAATCCCCGATCAACTCCAAGGGAGGCAACCGCCCTGGCAAAATCTACACCATTTCTGGCCGGCCTGGTTCCTACCTGTGCACGTCCTTCACTCATGAGGGCTTTTAGTTCGGACAATCCAGTGGGATTCTCCCAGAGAGGCATCCAGATCTCAGCTCTTGCGCTCTTCTCATCGCTATCAGAAGCACTGCCGTATCCCACCCCGGATGGGCGAACGCTGAACGGATAGCTTAGAACGCCCGGCATATTTGCTTGAAGCCGCTTGGCTGTGGCAGATGCAAAAAATAATGCACCTTCAATCATGAGTATGTAGTCCCAGGGATTTACCGGCGAGTCCGAGACAAATCCCGGCGAAGAATTGGGACCTCCCACTGCACCTGGATAGAATTGGCCGATAGAGATTCCATTGACCAAGCCATCGGAGTTTTCTGCAAAGAGCGCTCCGTCGAGCCATGTCGACGATTGCGCACTCGAATTTCCGTCTCCAAATTCGAAGACATCTTGGAGTCGTTGCATGAAATTGCTGCTGAAATCCAAATTCCCGTCGTTTCCGCCTGTTCCAAGAAGCGAAGGAAATTTTGCATTCTCATTTGTTAAAATCACGGATGCATCAAGCCATTCAATTGCGGGGTCCGGAAGACTGTTTCGAACTGCCTGGATCAGTTCCTCTTTCTTCTCCTTGGACGGCGCTTCTTCAAGTCCCATCTTTTTAACCAGGCCCTTGACTATCAGGAGAGAAATGCGATAAGCTGAAAGTCTCTCTGCGGTTGACTCCAAAATATTTTGAACCGATTTTGTTGCTGCGTTCGGCTGATTCCTGCGTCCCGTCTTCTTCTTTTTCCCGGTCAATGGGTCCTTTTCCCTGAGCTTCTCTTCTTGAAAGTAAAATCCGCTGCCACCATTCCAAGGGGCCACGATAGGCGTAGGTCTATATTTTTCCAGGAAGAATGTCTTTAGAGATTCGCGATCCATTTCAGTTCTTAGCCGGAAAGAATCGCCGATCCAGTAGCCTTTGATGCTCGGTTCAACTTGCTCGGCAACAAGCCTGAAGATCCCTAACGCCTTCAGGTAGTGAGCAAGCGGCACAGGGGCACAGCCTTTGAGATGCAATTCATTTGATTCTGCACTCATCGGACCACCGTTCCCGTATCTTCCATCCTTGAAGCCCTCCAATCGGCAATGCGGAGAATGCTCTCCAGTAATGACAACCTAAATGGACCCATCCTGGAATTATCCCGAAGCCCGGTTATCCTTTCCAACCAGCTTCCTTCACCCATTTGCATGATCGAGAGATCCAAGAGGACATCCTCTTCCAAGATGCCGTCTACATGTTCCAGACGATCACCATCCCAAATCCCTCTGGCAAAAAGCCGGTTGGGGTCCTCAGGCCGATTTTCTTGATCAAGAGATCGTATCGACAAACGAATCTTGCCATGATGGGCCGCAATCAAAAAAGCTACCAGGTCTGCATTCTCTCCATCTCTCCCCTGCGTTTGCAGCCATGCCAAGGCAGAGGCCAGCTCATGCCTGAAGTAAGGTCTTTCAATTACTCTGCCGTCGCTCGATTCGACCCAGTATCTCGCTTTGCCGCTATTTCCTTTCGACTTCGCCCAAGGTCCGCCCTCTCTCATGCTTTCGCACTCTGATTTTCCTGCAAGGAGCATGTTCTGGAAGGCGGGGTGCGCCTTGCCAACATCATGCCAGAAAGCAGCATTCTTGAGCATATCTCTGTAATTTAGGGGAATATCGAGACAATCCGATAGAGCGAGGACCTCACTGCAAACATGATCGGTATGATCTTTGAGTGTTACCCAGTTGCCGATCCTGGATTGCTGATCTCCGTTCATTGACGGATCATCTTTATTCTTGCATTTCTCTTTTGCAGAAATGACCTCGACCAAAGCACCGGTTTTGCCTGCCTCTCCCGTCCACCCCAGGATGGGCGAGTAGCCGCCGTTTTCCGGATGTAGCAGCAAGACCTGCCCAGGACGGCAGGATTTTACATCGCGCCAGCGCTCTTCCAGATGATCCCAAATCCAGCCGCTGTGCTCCTTAATCTTGAGGTAGTCTTTCATCTTGCTGATGGACACCGAACAAAGCTCTTCCCGCCTTGCCGCATCAAGCGACCCATCCGGACCTTCCTTTGGGAAAGCTCTCCAGTAGACCTGAACATCCTTATCTTCCCCTTCTCGAATAAATCGGGAGACATCCAGGTCATTGCCTGTGAGGTCAGGTGTGGTATCGAAGAGATCAATGAAATCTTTCCTGCGCACAACGGCCCGAATGGCCTCCGGCTCTACGTAGCCTTTCGAGACCTCAGCCAGCGATTTCGGCCCCGCATCAATTACCGTCTTGATTAAACTCCTGGCAATCTCAAGAGATTCAGATTCGTAAGGCAACACAAGACCGGTTGCTTGCTCGCTTGAATCGATATCGACCCAAATAATTTCTGCATCATCATATTCGCCTCTCCGGTTACACCGTCCAAATCTCTGAACAAGAGAGGGCCAGGGAGCAAGCTCAGTGATGAGTGTGTGCGCCGAAATATCCACTCCTGCCTCAACGACCTGAGTGGCTACAATAATTCTATCCTGTTTCTCATCGAGAAGCTGCATCCGTGCCTTTCGATCGCCTTCTCGGAAACGAGAATGAAGAACCGCAGAATTCAGCTCGGTACGTCCCTGAGAAAGCAGCTCTTTGTAGATCTCTTGAGCGCGATCAACGCGATTGACCACTGCAAGGGTGAGCTTTCCTTCCTTATGCTTCGATTTAATTAAACCAGCCAGTTCCTTCGCATAGGATTTCTTTTCATTGTCTTTGGCGAGTGTCAGATCGGCTTTCTCCAAAGGCTTTTTCGCCTCAAACTTATTTCGCACCGCAGGCATTTCCTTTTCATCTTCGATGAGCGATAGCCGTTGCCAGCCGTTCAAAGGCCTGGGATGATCCACGGTTCCAAGCTGCTTATCCCCCACAGTGGCGCTCATCCAGATGTACTGGACGGGATTTATGGTTCCAAAAGACCTGCAAAATGCTTGCATCTGTGCCGACGTCTCCACGCCCACACCCATCAACTGCACCTCGTCCATCACCCAGAGGCAGTCGTTGTTGAGCAGCCCGAAGTGCACCGGCCATCTGTACCGGCTCATGCCGTAGCCGCGGTTGAGCGCCCGGGAGAGCAGCATGTCCTGCGTGCCGATGATGATGGCGTCCCTCTCCGGGTAAAGGTCCCAATCATCTTTATCCTCGCCACCCATGAGCACAGTGACGGCTATGCGAGTTTTATCCAGGTCGGTTTCTTCTGTTTCTGTTGTCCACTTCCACTTGTTCGTATCCGCAAGCTCAGCCCCGCCGGGCTTTTCTGAAAGGAGGTCCAGATTCTTCAGCCACATCTTCGCTTTCTTCTCCGTCTGCTCCACCAGCGTCCTCATCGGCAGGCAGTACACCAGGCGGCGGGGCGTGGCGGCGCGTGTCTCCTCGTCCGCGAAGCGCCTGCGCCACAGCCAGGCTAAGACCACTGCATCGGTCTTGCCCAGGCCCGTGGGAATGTCGATCAGCTCTGGCAGCTCTTTATCTGTGGCAAGCCTCTTCTGAAAAGGATAAGGATCATGCCCTTGATGACTATTATCATCAAATGTGGCTGTTCTAAAGAACTCCAAAAAACGCTCTTCTATCTTAGAAACATCTTTTACCAATTGCCCGGCCTCCGCCCTGGAAGCTTTGCGCGGCAGTTCTTCGCCCCGGCAAAGTTAGATGCAAGAGTAGCATCATCGGAGATAAATGTATTCTGAGCGGAGCGAAACTAATATATTATTTGATCCAAATCAGGATTTCAGCTGAAAAGTGGAGTCGGTGCTTGCTACCACGCTCATCACAAAGAAAATTATATATATAGTTTTTAGTAGTCTTTGTGCCTTTGTGCCTTTGTGGTGAAAGTCATAACCCACTGGTTTGGCCCAAAGGTAGACAATAACCTCAGAGTTCGTACTCTGCGTGCTTTTTCCCTGATGATGAAGGTTTTCAGTCTTTCCCAAAGCCATCAAGCGCCGCTTTCAGCTTCCCGTAGGTAGCTTGCAGCGCCTCCGATATCACCCTGGTATCGGATAGCACAGGCATGAAATTGGTGTCGCCATTCCAGCGGGGCACGATATGCAGATGAATGTGATCGGCAACGCCCGCTCCCCCCACCAGGCCCATGTTGATGCCCAGATTAAAGCCGTCCGGGTGCATGGTCTTCCGGAGCAGCTCCACGCACAGATCGGCAAGCTGCATCATCTCCTGCTGCTCTTCCGGAGCCCAGGCAGAGAGAGATGCCGTGTGCCGGTAGGGTACGACCATCATGTGGCCGTTGTTGTAGGGAAAAGCATTCAGGATGATGAAATGATACCTGCCCCGGTAAAGAATGTAGTTGTCTTCGTCCTTCTTCTCGGCGGGCTTATCGCAGAATATGCAGCCCTTCGGCTTTTCGCTCAAAATGTAATCGATTCTCCAGGGGGCCCATAATTTTTCCATGTTATTTCTCCTCTCTTTGCCAGACCAGCTTTCTTCCCTGTACTCTGGGCCTGCCTTCTATAAACATCTTTATCGCCCTGGGGTAGGCTTTGTATTCAGCCCTCTGAATTCTGGCCTTGAGGCTATCGTGGGTATCATTCTCCAAAACAGGCACCGGCCTCTGGTAGACAATGGGGCCGTGGTCTACATCCTCATCCACGATATGGATGGTCGTTCCCGTCCATTTTACCCCGTAGGCCAGGGCCTGGGAGAATGCATCCATGCCCCTGAATGAGGGCAGAAGTGCGGGATGGATATTAAGGATCCGATCCTTGTAATGGCGAACGAATGAGGGTGATAAAATCCTCATGTAACCGGTGAGAACTATTAGCTCAGCCCCCTCTGCCTCCAGGTGGGCGATGAGCAATTCATCGTATTCCTTGCGGCTCAGGTTAGAGGGATCGATAAAACGGGCAGGAACGCCAAACTCCTTTGCGATCTTGAGGGCCCCGGCATCCGGCTGATCTGTGAGAACTATTCCAACACGGGCGGGCAGCCTGCCGCTGCGCTCATCTTGCAGAATGTAACGCAGATTCTCTCCCCGACCCGAGGATATGATTGCTAGATTGGTTGTCAATATATTGTCTCACTTGCCTAAGAGTGATCTCAATTATTTCCTACATAAAGTTACTGATGATGGATTCATAGGTATCTGCCTCGCGCCTTGATCTCTTTGACCCTTTGCAAAACCGCATCCGCCTGGGAATAGCTGCGGGTGTATCCGGCCACAAATGCCTCCATCAATTCTTGGGGCTGGTCGTGCGTGCTCTCCAGGGTCTGAAAGTATACATGCACATCCACTCCCTGCGCTTCTACGGTTTTTTCATAAAATGACAGCCCGAAGTCGATAAGGCATATCTTTCCCTGTGTGAGTATCATATTGGATGTGGTCAGGTCCCCATGCACAATTCCACCCTGATGCAGCTTTCCCACCGTTTCCCCCACCATTTCGGAGATATCCTTGTTGATCACATCTTTCAGCTTCTGGCCCATTATTCTCTCCATTCTGATCTCAAAGCGAGATACATCGCAAATAATGGGTGTTAGAACCCCATGCCTGCGGGCATCAGATGTTATCCTGGCTTCTCTTAGTGTTCTCTCTTGTCGAATACGTTCGTCGAGCGCTGGCTGCCGGTAGCTCTTGGCATGCCGCTCCTTTTTGACGACTCCATTCTCAAGAGTGATGACCGCTTCTGCACCTCTGCCTATCTCCATAAATCCTCTTTTCGTTTCCAGGCCTTGACCAGACCTATACCGCCCGTGATCATCATATCCCTGCCCGGTGATGCTGCAATAGCGCCCTGCAACGTTCTGCTGGAAGAGAAACGAAGACCCCACTGTTTTTTAATGTTCCGTTGCACAGAGCTTTTCCGGCGAAAGCTTTGCGGCTTAATTTTGCCATGGCCATACTCCACGGGAAAAATTTTATCCCAGGCCGTTAAGGAAATAGCATGATCATAGATGTAGTGGTCGCGAGCACATCCCGCTTTCAAAAGTATGGGTCGGTGAGCTCTCCGGATGAGGCAGAAGACCTATCCGGCAAGGTGATCCTGGAGAAGATTAAAGCAGCAGAACATGCCGCCCGCTACGCTCTTTTGCCGGACGGCTTAGTGCTGCGCGAGGCTGTAGAAAAAAGCGATGCAAATGCCATTGTCATCTGTGGCGGCACCGGTCTTACTCATCTGGACTTAACCCTGGAGGCCATTGAGCCGCTCTTTGAAAAGACACTTCCCGGCTTTGGTGAGATCTTCCGCTACAAAAGCCTGGATGAGGTTGGCACTCGCGCCATGCTCACCAGGGCCGCGGCTGGAGTTTACCATGGCAGGCCGGTCTTCTGTTTGCCGGGCTCGCCAGCCGCAGCGCGTCTGGGTATGGATCTCATTCTAGCAGAAATAGAGCATATTATTGGGCATATACGTGAATAATATGATAAAATAATTTTAATCGAATTGCTTCTTATTGGGCCGCAGTAGCCTTTTATATCATTAGCACTCTGGTAAGGATATAGAGCTATAGGGAGAAGATTGGCCAATGGAGACAGAAATTCCAGTGCGAGATATCATGACCCGCCCGGTGATCACAGCTGATGCCGAGCTGGACATTTTAAGCGCTGCCAAAAAGATGGGCTCGGCCAACGTAGGCTGTCTGATAATAGTATCTGGCGACATTCCTTCCGGCATTCTGACCGAGAGGGATCTGGTAAAGAAGGTCGTCGCTCTGGGGATAGATCCCCGGAGTCTGAAGGTGGCAGAGGTCATGAGTTCTCCCGTAGTTTTCATTGGACCAGATGCCAGTCTACACGAAGCTGCGGCCTTGATGCTTCGCTCTGGTGTAAAGCGGCTGCCAGTGGTATTCCAAGGAACACTTGTGGGTATAATTACCGATACGGATCTTGTCTCTGGTTCCTCCCTCGGTTTGAATGAGATTTTAGGCGATCTATTGGAGATGCACAAAGAGAGCATCCATTTCGAACAGCCCCGAGGGGTAGTGCGAGGAATCTGTGAGGTTTGCGGCCAGCTCTCAGATACCCTGGAGAGCGTGGATGGAGAGTTGCTCTGTTGGAGCTGCAGGGACGGAAAAAGGTAGGATATCGTTATTGCTGGACAGCGGGGGAATAACAATGCTGGTAGAAGATATTTTATCCCGAGATCCTCTATACGTCGAGGATTCCACTTTTCTGACCAAAGCGCGTCAGATGATCCGAGACAACCATGTGCGCGGGTTGCCGGTTGTGAATAGCAAAGGCATAGTTCTTGGAATCGTAACCAACCAGGATATGCTGCGCGTGACATCGACCAGGTCCAATGTGACTGTATCGGGCTATGTGGTTCCTGTTCCTACGGTTATGGGGCAGATGGATATTCTTGATGCCGCCCGGCTCATGCACAAGGAAAAGATAACTTTGCTTCCTGTAGTCGAGTCTGAGGAGAAGCCCAAGCTAATCGGTGTTGTTAGCCTCCTGGATGTATTCAAGAGCATCGATTTGGATAACGTGCCGCATAAGCCGGTATCAGAGGTCATGACCAGCAAAGTAGTAACCACACGTCCGGATGATCCTGTAACCAAGATCTGGGATATGATGGTCGAGAAGGACTTCACAGGCCTTCCTGTGGTCAAGGACGGCAAGCTCATAGGAATGATCACCAGATTTGATATGCTCAAAGGCACAGCCCGGATAGGCAAAGAGAGTGAAAGAAGGCCTGCGGACTCGATGCAGATGCCTGTAGAGAAATTTATGAGTTCGCCACTGTATAGCGTGAAGCCGGAAGATAGCGTGAGAGCTGCTATCGAGCTGATGCTCAAGCACAATGTGGGCAGGATGTCCGTGGTGGACGGCACACAGCTCGTGGGAATTGTGGACAGAAACGACTTGATCAAAAGCTACCTTGGTGAATAAGATGAGCAAAGGGCCAACAACGGGAAAAGAAGTAACAAGGATTCCGCAAAAGAACGATCGTATGCCTGTAGCTCCTGGATCGGGTGATCGAGGACCTTTACAATTCGACTCCCGTCTAGCCAAGCGGGCGAGCGACGTGGTGGGTGTAGCCTCGCCAGATGTTGTCACCGTTCCCCCTACCACTACCATCATGAGCGCCATAAAGACCATGACCTTCTATGGCTTCTCTCGGCTTCCGGTTGCCGATCCCGGCACAAAGAGGCTGATTGGCTTTGTAACATCAGTGGACGTGGTGGACTTTTTGGGCGGGGGGCTGCGACACAATCTCTTGCGGGAAAAGTATGGCGGAAATATCTTTACAGCCATAAATGCCGATATTACAGAGATCATGAGCACAAACCTCACCTACGCCAGTGACAAAGCCTCTTTAAATGACGTTTTGAAGCTGATGTACGAGAAGAACGTGGGCGGCCTTCCCATCTGCGATGAGGATGTACGCATCAAGGCCATAATTACCGAAGAGGACTTTGTGCGCTTTTGCCGGGGCCTGGACACTGGCCTTGCCGTGGAGAACTTCATGAGTCCTCATGTAGTGACGGCGCCGGCTCAGACCACTATCGAGAAGATGACCAGGATGATCATCCAGAAGGGCTTCCGTCGCATGCCGGTGGTGCAGGATGGAGTTCTCATGGGCATGGTTACCGCTTCGGATATCATGAAATATCTGGGTAGCGGAGATGCTTTTGAAAAGGTGGTTACCGGCGACATCGGAGAGGTAATGAATCAGCCCATCAAAAGCCTGATCAAGAGGGGCTTGCTTGCCACTGAAAAGAAAGCTGACCTGGGCCAGGCGGCTAGGAAGATGATGGACAATGAGATTGGGTCTCTGCCTGTTATGGACAAGGGATCTTTAGCCGGTATCCTGACGGAGAGAGACTACGTGAGGGCGTTAGCCGAGAACAGAGGAATTCTAGCATGATAATCAAGAAAGTCAAAGACTACATGAGCGCTCCCATTTACGTCATTGAGCGAAATGAGAACATCCAAAGAGCCAGGAACCTGATGTTCAAGTATGCCGTTGGCAGATTGCCTGTAATGGATGCCGGCAAGCTGGTGGGCATCGTTACCAAGTACGACATCACTAATCGGCTCAACCAGGCTGCTCCCGAGTGGCGCCGAAGACCCATAGACAAGGTTCCAATCCAGGTGGTAATGACTGAGAACCCCCTCACCATATTCCCCGACGCCACCATGCCCCAGGCTGCACAGCTTCTCATAGAAAACCAAATTTCCGGCCTGCCGGTAGAACGCGATGGCGAGATCGTGGGCATGATTACATCTCGGGACATAATAACGTACTTCTCCGAACAGGATCTAAAAGCGACCGTAGGAGACATGATGAGCCGGAATGTACTGCGTGTTCACCGCCACCACACCATCGGCCACGTACTGGAAGAGATGAATGTGCAGGGCCAGAGCCGTGCCCTGGTCTATGAGGACAATACGACTCCGGTAGGCATTGTGACCCGCTCCGGTCTTACCTTTTCCGGGATGATGGGGCCGAAGGATGAGATGGAGACCAAGAACATCAAGATGACCCGAAAAGATAGCACCGCCGGCAGAAAGCAGTATCGCTATGTAAAGCAAATGCCTTTTGTGGCGGAAGATATCATGGCCTCGCCCATTTTTACCATAGGTTCGGATACAAAGGCCGTGCAGGCGGGCAAGACCCTGGTGGAGAAGAACATTATCGGCATGCCGGTGACTGACCAGAATGAAGTGGTGGGTTACTTCTCCGCCGATGAGATTATCGCAGAGGTTGGGAGGTGGAAGTAATGCAGGTAAGAGACATCATAAGCGAGCCCGTTACCATCGACAAATCAGAGAGACTGGGCCATGCACTGGATCTGATGGAGAAGAATGATCTGAGAAGGCTTCTGGTCACCAACAAAGACAAGATGGGCGGCATAATCACCATGAGACAGATTGCTCGCGTTCTGGGGACTCGTAAATCACTGGGAATGCCTGCCTCTTCTCTGCATGTGGCGTCTGCCACCATGGACTCTGTAATCAAGGTGCTTCCCGATATGGATGTGCGGGATGCCATGGTCCTCTTGCAGAAGACCGGCGTTCTGGTGGCAATGGATGGCGAGAAGGTCATGGGCTGGGTTCGGCCCAGAGAGATACTGGCCGCCGTAAACATAAGCGGATTGGCATCTGATGCCATGCGTTTTCCCCTCACTTCTAACCCCAACGACCGGCTGGTTCACGCCCGGCGCATGATGCTGGATAGGGGCGTAGGAAGGCTTCCTGTGGTGGAGGGTGGCCGGCTGGTAGGCATCATATCAGAAAGGGATGTGGCCAAGTCCTTACGTGCCTTCCGGGATCTGAACGACACCGCCAGCAAACAATATGCTCGCATCTACAACATCCTGGTCTCCGATGTGATGACTCATGATGTGAAGTACGTCTATGCCGATACGCCTCTGGATGAGGTCAAGAAGATCATTCTTACCGAGAACAGAGGCGGTCTGCCTGTTCTCAATCGTAGAGAAGAGGTTGTAGGCATGATCACCAGGCGGTCCGTTTTGGATTATCTGGTGAGGACCGGATGAATCTGGCGAGAGTTGCACAGAGACTGGGAATAACTGAAGATAGGCTGCAAAGCCTGCAAGAGACTGTAATCAGAGAGTCTGCCTGGCCCGAGCCCCTGTTGCTCAGGTTTGAAAAAGAGACCTCGGGGATCGAGGCCGGGACCGTTGTTTTTGAAAACGGCGAGATCGTTTTTGGCTATCCCAAGATCCGCCGCCCACTCATGCTCGCTGCGGCAATAAAGCGGCATTTTTCTGATAATGTGGCTGTGGAGGAGAAGATGAACGGCCACAATGTGCGTATTCTCTCAATAAATGGTGAGATTGTGGCTCTCACCAGGGGCGGGTTTATCTGTCCCTATTCCACGGAAGTGGCGCGCCTGAAGGTACCTGAGGACGTATTCGAAAAGCACCCTCGCAGGGTCTTGTGCGGAGAGATGGTGGGCCCGGAAAATCCCTATGTAGCCAAGGACGTCTATCCTACGGACAGCATTGACTTCTATCTCTTCGATATTGCCGAAAAGAACTGCAAGGGCACTCTTGGCGTGCATAAAACCCACGAACTGGCCCGGGAGTATGGCCTGTTGGCAGCGGCTTTCCTGGGCGAGTTTCATAAGGATCGTGCCGCAGAAAGGATAAAACAGATTGTGATCAGGCTTGGCCGTCAGGGGCGGGAGGGCGTGGTCATGAAAGACCCGGAGAATATTGTGCCGCCACTAAAGTACACCAGCTCCACTACCAATTGTAGTGACCTGGCGGTGGCTTTTCGCTATTATAACGACTATGCTCTGGACTTCTTTGTCTCCCGGGCGGTGCGAGAGGGCTATCAGTCAGTGGAATGGAACGAGTCGCAAGAGGAAAGAAGGGCGAGGGCCCGGTCTTTGGGGGAGAGCATTCTTTTGCCTATGGTCGACACAATAACGAGAGCTCAGCAGGGCGAAAATATTGTGCAGAAGGTGCAGATTCGGGTAAAAAGCCTGCAGACGGCCAGAGATTTTGAGTATCACCTCAGGAGAAGCGGCATTCGCACCATATTCGAGCCGCCCGAGCCGGATGGTGACGGCTATCTGGTAAGAATTACAAAGCTTGTCATGAGCACAAACGATAAAACCCAGGCGCTCCTGAATGGTGAAATGTGGTAGAAGGCCAAAGCTTATGAGCGAAATTGCAGATATCGAGATGCAGGGCCATCTCATCGACTCGCAGATGTTGACACGGGTCCTGGACAAGATCATGGACATGGGCGGCGAGTTTGAGATCAAAAACTTTCAGATAGGCCAGAAGAAGAACGATAGCAGCTATGTGCAGATCACACTCACCGGCGAGGATGCAGTCCATTTGGACCGGATCCTCTTAGAGCTGCATGCCCTGGGGGCGCGCCTCGTGGAGATGGAGGACGCCAAGACCGGAGTCGCGCCAGCCGATATGGTAGTTCCCAGGGGATTTTACTCCACCACCAACCATCCCACCTATGTGCGCTATCAGGGCACCTGGGTGGAGGTAGAGCACAACCACATGGACTGCCTCATCGTTCTGCAGGACGGCCGGGCTCTATGTACCCCCATCGGCCATATCAAGAAGGGCGAGCGTGTGGTCATCGGCACCTCCGGTGTCAAGGTCGTGCCGCCCGAGCGTCCCCGCGAGAAGACCTTCTTTGGCTTCATGTCCAATGAGGTCAGCTCAGAGCGGCCCAGCGGTGAGCTGGTACGCCAACTGGCCGGCGAGATCGTGCGCACCAAGAAAGCGGGCGGGAAGATTGCCGTGGTCTGCGGTCCGGCCTTGGTTCACACAGGGGCCGCGCCTTCCCTTGCCCGGCTTATCCGGGAAGGCTATGTTGATGTGCTCCTGGCCGGAAACGCAGTGGCTGTCCATGACATCGAGCGTCAGCTCTTCGGCACCAGCCTGGGCATGAACTGCTCGGGAAATGCCATCTCCGGAGGGCACCGAAATCATCTCTATGCCATCAGCGAGATCATGGCCAGCGGTTCCATCAAGAACGCCATAGCGGAAGGCAAGCTGAAGGGCGGCATCATGTATGAAGCCACCCAAAAAGGCATATCCTACATTCTGGCCGGCTCCATTCGCGATGATGGGCCGCTGCCCGAGGTCATCACGGACACGGTGAAGGCCAAGGACGCCATGGACAAGGCCCTTCGTGGAGTGGACATGACCATAATGCTTGGCACCATGCTGCACTCCATTGCGGTCGGCAATTTGCTGCCTTCTTT
>CAZDLZ010000025.1:21565-35920 GCA_964506745.1 uncultured Methanotrichaceae archaeon
TTCTTTCGTCAAAACCATCTGCGTGGATATCAATCCCTCCACCGTGACCAAGCTCATGGACCGGGGTTCGGCCCAGGCCATCGGTCTCGTCACGGATATCGGCATATTCCTGCCCCGGCTCGTTGAAGAGATCGAGAAGCAGAAGAACGGGCCGGAACAGATCCGGTGCGAGGAATAGGAAAACTTAAATTCACATGGGTCTCTGGCTTTCCGGTTGAACAGCTTTATGGGCCGCCGTGGCTTAGCCCGGTTAAAGCGGCTGATTCGTAATCAGCAGTTCATGGGTTCGAATCCCATCGGCGGCTTTATTCCATCATCATTCCCACGAGCTTCGTCGCTTCCACCAGCCCGTATGCACCCTGCTTCGCCGCATCCTCATCAAAGCACTCAACTCCATCCGCCTCAATTCCCGTGCCTGTGATGGTGAAGGGCACCGGGTCGCGGCTGTGCGTCTTGATGGAGATGGGCGTGGCATGATCCGGCAGGAGAAGCACGCGCCAGTCTTCTCCGCTTTTTTGCAGTCCCTCCACTACCGGGCCGACTACCAACTCATCGAAAAGCTCAATGGCTTTTACCTTCAGCTTGGTATTGCCCTCGTGGCCCATCTCGTCCGGGGCTTCGACGTGCAGATAGACAAAATCCAGGTGCTTCAATGCTTCCAGCGCGGCCTGCACCTTCCCTCGTAATTGGTATCGATGTTGCCCGTGGCTCCAGGGACGTCAATGACCTCAAGTCCTGCGTACCTGCCGATGCCCTTGAGCAGGTCCACGGCGCTGATCATGGCTCCTTTGAGGCCGTACTTTTCGTCAAAAGAGGGCATGGTTGGCGCAGGGCCCTGACCCCACAGCCATATGGCGTTAGCGGGGTGCTTGCCCTCAGAAATGCGCCTTGTGTTTACGGGATGGCTGGCCAGGACGGGCCCTGCCACCTCCATGAGCCGCACCAGTAGCGCGCTATCCGGGCCGCTGGGCAGGTGCTCGGCAACGTTCTGATCGCTGATGTCGTGAGGAGGCGTGCAGAGCGCTTTGGCTCCTGCCTTCAAGACGAGGAGATTTCTGTAGCTGACACCGGCGTAAAGCCTTCTATCAGGCATCAATGGCTGCAGCGCCTCGATCAGCTCGCGGCCTTCTTTTGTCGTGATGTGTCCGGCGCTGTAGTCCTTCATAATGCCGCCCTCAATGGTCACAAAATTGCAGCGAAAGGCGATATCGGCTTTGCCCAGAGCAATGTCCATGGCCGCCGCCTCCAGTGGTGCGCGACCGGTGTAGTGCTGGCCGGGTGCATAGCCCATGACGGAGAGATTGGCCACATCGCTACCCGGTGGAAAACCGTCTGGAACTGTCTGGGCCAGACCGCTGCGGCCTTGCAAGGCCAGACGGTCCATGTTGGTTTTTTTGGCCGCCTGCAGAGGCGTCTTGCCCCGCAGCGCCGCCAGCGGCAGGTCTGCCATGCCGTCGCCTAAGAGAATTACGAGCTTCATCATGGCCACCATCGGGGAAAATAGTATTAATCGCCTTCGTCTGGATTCAACGCGAAGCCGCAAAGAATGGCATCCGTGGAACGATAGTGAGGGCATCCCGAAGGAGAAAACCGTCGTAAGCCCGCAACAACAAGATTAATATCTCCTTCCTGCATCGAATTTAGGTTATGTCTATTCATTGGGCTGACGTCATCGCCGAGAAGCTCGAGAAGAGCGGCCCGCACACCATTGCCACGGGCATAACCCCCTCCGGTCCGGTTCATATCGGAAACATGCGCGAGGTCATGACGGCAGAGGCCGTCTACCGCGCCCTCCTGGACAGGGGTGTAGAAGCAAAGCTCATCTACATCGCTGACACCTACGACCGCCTGCGCAGGCTATATCCCTTCCTGCCGGAGAGCTTTTCCGAGCACATAGGTAAGCCGCTCTCTGAGATTCCCTGCCCCAAGGGATGCTGCGCCAGCTACGCCGATCATTTCTTACAACCCTTCTTGAAGAGCATGGAGCGTCTGGGCATCAACCCCCAGGTCTACCGCGCCGATGTTCTCTACAAAGAGGGCCGGTACAATGAGGCCATCAAGACGGCCTTGCAGCGCAAGGACGACATCGCCCGCATTCTCAAAGAGGTCTCGGGTCGCGATGTCCCGGCGGGCTGGAGCCCCTTTGATGCCATCTGCTCGGCCTGCGGCCGCACCAACACCACCCGCGTCATGGGCTTTGATCTGGAGGGTGAGACGGTGGACTACGAGTGCTCCTGCGGCTCGCGGGGCACCGTTTCCATGAGCGGCGGAGGAAAGCTGGTCTGGCGGGTGGACTGGCCCGCCCGCTGGCCCATCTTCCGGGTGACAGTCGAGCCATTCGGCAAGGACCATGCCACATCAGGCGGCTCCTACGACACAGGCAAGCGCATCAGCGAGGAGATCTATGGCTACCCTGCCCCCTTCCCCATGGTCTACGAGTGGATTCATCTCAAGGGCGTGGGTGCCATGCATAGCTCCACGGGAATAGTGGTCACCATCCAGGAGATGCTGGACGTGGTGCCACCTGAGGTTCTGCGCTACCTGATCATCAGGAACAAGCCTGAGAAGCACATCGAGTTTGACCCGGGACTGCCGCTGCTCTCCCTGGTGGATGAGTACGACCAGAGAAAGGGCGATGAGAGGGCCATCGATCTATCCAATCCAACCAAGAGCGGTCCCTTCGAGATACCCTTCCGCCACATGGTCACGGCAGTGCAGATCGCTCGCGGCGACGAGGATGGTCTCTTCGTGGCCCTGAAGAGATCCGGCTACGATGTAATCACCAGGCGCGAGGAGATCCTGGGACGGGCCAGAAATGTGCAAACGTGGCTGAACAAGTATGCACCGGCTTATGTCAAGTTCCAGGTGCAGGAAACGCTTCCTGCTGCAGTCAAGAACCTAACGCCCGAGGAGAGGAGGGGGCTTGGCATTCTCGCCGAGCAGTTAGAGGAGAAGACAGCAGCCGAAATTCATGAACTGGTCTATGCTGTGGCCAAGGAGCAGGGACTCGATTCCAAGAAGTTCTTCCAGGCCATCTATCTGGCATTCCTGGGAGACCGGCAGGGCCCCAAGGTGGGCTGGTTCCTGGCCAGCCTGGAGAGAAGCTTCGTGATAGGCCGGCTAATGCAAGCCGCAGAGGCTTAGGCCTGGATGTCATGGGGCATAAGATCTACCTGTCCGGCCCGCTCTTCTCGCGAGGAGAGATTGCCTGGGGCGAGCGCGTCAAGAGATTCTTAGAGGACAGGCTGGACGGGGTCCAGGTAATCTGGCCCCATGAGATTGTCCCCTGTCATGCATTGCCGACGCAGATCTTCCAGGCCAATTTGCTGGCATTGGGCGAATGCGACCTCATGGTGGCCATGCTGGACGGCCCCCAGGTGGACGACGGCACCGCATGGGAAATAGGCTACTTCTTCATGCATGGCAAAAAAATCCTGGGGCTAAGAACGGACTTTCGCCGCGCCGGAGAGACGGATAATTCTCGCGTCAACCTCATGATCGAGTGCTCCTGCCTGGCCGTGGCTGGCGGCCTGGAAGAGCTGGCAATAGAGCTTAAGAGGCTCTTAGATTGATCGCTCCAGTTTTTAACGCCCCCCTCCTCTTGGTGGAAGGAGCGGAACGCATCCTGGTGGCTGCCGACCTTCACCTGGGTTTGGAGTATGAACTGTGGCAGGGGGGTGTCTCTATTCCCAGCCAAACCGAGAAGATCCTAGCCGAGCTGTTGGACTTCCTGGCAAAGATCAAACCTGACAGGCTCCTGCTTTTAGGAGACATAAAGCACAACGTTCCGAGGACTAGCTGGCAGGAGAAGCGGGAGATCCCCGAGTTCTTGCGCGAGCTTTGCGCCCGGGTCCTGGTGGAGATTGTTCCCGGAAATCATGACAGCAACCTTGCCGACATGGCCCCTCAGGGTGTGCGGGTACGTCCGTCCTCCGGCTTTGTGCTGGACGGCGTGGGCTATTTTCATGGCCACACCTGGCCTGATGAAAAGGTTATGCGCGCAAAAGCCCTGGTGGCAGGTCACCTGCATCCAACAATAAGACTCCCTGACCCATTGGGTCGCTCTCCTTCCCGTCCTGTCTGGGCAAGAACGCGGCTTATGGGCCAGGCGGTGCAGGAGCATTACGGTTTTGCCAGGGATGGCGAGATCATCATTGCTCCCGCCTTCAACATTCTTTGCGGCGGACTGCCCCTCAATGAGCCGGTCGAGGAGATGCGTGGCCCGCTCCTGGCCATGGCCGACTGGGAGAAGGCGCGCCTCTATCTGCAGGATGGAACGAATCTGGGCATCCTCACAAAGATCAAATCAGTGCAAAGAAAGCCCGTCAAAGCCGCAAGGACTATTACCACATCTCGGGATGCTAATCTAACAATAGAGGGCGATAAAGAGTGAATGATAAAGAGAGACTTTTGGAGTTGCTCAAGGACAAATCCCTTGAGGTGAGGCCGGTAACCCTATCCTCAGGCAAGACCAGCGATTATTACATGGACTGCAAGCGCGTTACCTTAAGTCCGGAGGGTGCCTACCTCACTGGCAAGCTCATGTTGGATATCATCCTACCGGAGGTATCAGCCGTTGCTGGTCTCACCCTGGGCGCGGACCCCATTGTATCATCTATATCGGTTCTAAGCTACATTCAAAAGAGAGGCCTGGCGGGCCTAATTGTGCGAAAAGAGCCTAAGAAGCACGGCACCATGAGCTACGTGGAGGGGCCGGCCCTGAAAAAAGGTGCAACGGTCGCAGTGGTGGAAGATGTGGTCACCTCGGGAGCATCTCTTCTCAGAGCCATCGATCGCATTGAGGCCGCAGGCTACCGGCCAGTGCAAGCACTGACCATACTGGACCGTCAGGAAGGTGGAAGAGAAGCCATTGAAGGAAGGGGATTTGCGCTGCAAGCGCTCTTTACTCGCGACGATTTGAATATAGATAAAAGAAAGTGAACTACCGTGCCCTGTTGGGCGTGGCTTCCCACGTCATCGCCAATACTTGCATCACGGTTATGTGATGTAGAGGTTTCGACTCGATGGGCGCAACGGGCTGTTCCATCCCTGTAATGAGTATATTCGAAATTAGGTTATGGGGCGCAGATGTCATTGGCAGCATTCTCCTGTCTGATCATATAGTAAAGCACGAAAAGGACACAGATGTTGCCCGCCAATCCCAGGAGAGCAAGAAGCTGAGCCCTGTAAAAGAGGAATACCTGCACCAGAAATATCTGCACCAGTACAGCGTTCTTGATGAGCTGATAGGATTGCAGTCTATTGCGTTTGATCTTTATTGCGGCTGCGGCCACCATGGCTGCTGCCAGTGTGGCCGAGAGAAGACCGGCCAGATCATAGAGAGAGAGCGTGGGAAATATGGTGTGCAGATCTACCATCATTTCCAGCTTAACATAGAGCAAAAAGAAGTCCAGACCGAGGGCGAAGAGCGATTGCAGGACGAAGAACATAATCACCGCATTTACGAACCAGTGTTTTTGCACCAGCTTCCGGTAAAGCTTTCTGCCCCGATACTTGGCAGCAGTGTAGATATCGGGCTTTGGTACGGGCACAGCCTCTGTGGCATAAAGCAGTGCTCGGAGGGCTTTTGTCACCGGATCGTTGGGTGGGCATTCTTTAAGCAGATCCAGTGCCCGTCTTCTCTCCCGGTGATCCAGGTCTTCCAGGACCACCTCTTTGGCGATCTCTAGGGCATTGATCAGCTTCTCCTGTTCGGTGAGTTCGGGTCTTTTGACGAAGTTCTCTATGGCCAGGTAGATAAGAACGAATACCAGGTAAATCAGGGTCACTGCGGGCCGGTAGAAGTAGTCGTTGTCGCCGGTGATGAACTTGCCCAGTTCGTCTATGAAGGCCCCAAATCCAAGGCCTCCCATGACGGCCACCAGATAATAGGCGGATTTGTTGATGTAAGCGAGAGAAATGACCAGGGCGATCATCATGAGCACTCCGCCCAAAAGGACATGAGCGATGTGCAAATTGCCCTGGCGGAGGGATGGATAACCGGTCAACGCCAAAAAGAAGCGGATGCCTAAAACGGAAAGGACGGCTGTGACAAAGAATATCTCCAGCAGGCTCGTGGATTCCAGATTGCGCATCATGTGGCGGTTAAGTAGCTTCATCATCATCGCCTTCTTCTCTGCCGAAAAGCATTTGAACACTGAAAGCATCGAAATTGGCGAATCAGTAGAGGCAATCAGCTGGTGCAAACCGGCTGCTGGTTTGTCAGGTGTTATAAATAATTAAAATTTTCTCTTGATGGCATTCTTATAACTATTCTCAATTTTTGTTTACATCCAAAGATGCAATGTATTTCTTAGCAGGTCACATTTCCTGATCAATGAGCGACAAAAATCTGTAAGATCGGGTGAACTATATAAAATTACAGTATATATTTATAAAACTTGGGTATTGGCTTCCTTTAACTTCAACCAATTTTTTTCAATGATATCCATTTATCGATCGTAAAAGAAACTTTAGATTTATTAGGAGGTATGGTAGGATGAGGAGACTCTACTGGACAGAAATCGCGTTTTTGATTGCCGTTGTTTTTATTTCCTGCGGCCAATCTGATGAGAATAATTCTACAAAGATCATGTGTTCAAACTTTGATGACTGCTACAATCAAGGTATGGAGTTGCTTTCTCTGGGCAATTGCAGCGAAGCCTACGATGCACTGCAAAGCGCCATAACATTCAACCAGACCGATTCTGATGCATGGGTTGGCAAAGGCAGGGCATCAGCGTGCATGGGCAATTTCTCGGAGGCCATAAAATGCTGCAAAGCGGCAATAGTAATGGACGAAGAAAATGCTCAGGCTTATGCAGTTATGGCGGAAGTCCTTCTCGCGCAAAATAGAACCGATGAAGCTCGTGGCATGATGGAAGATGCGGTAGAGAAGAACATTTCTAATCCCGTGCTGTGGATCGAGTGCGGAAAGGTCTTTTCGCGCATGAAAATGTGGCAAGACGCACAAAAATGCTTTAACAGAGCTACTAATTTAGATCCTAATAATGCAGAAGGCTGGTATCTGGAAGCTGATGCTCTGCAAAGGCTGGGGAGATTTGAGGATGCCATCTTGGTTTACAATCAATCCGTCAATATCAACTCATCAAATGTGGATGCATGGCTGGGGCGCAGCCAGACTCTTGAGGCTCTGAAGCTGTATGCTGAAGGGGTAAAGAGCTATACAAAGGTCTTGGATCTTGATCCCACTAATGAGGACGCACTTTCCCAGAAAGGCATGATGCTGTTACTGCTCAAGAGAAATGATGAGGCTGTGGAAACACTCACCAATCTCACAGAACTGGCCCCCGATAATGCCGTGGCATGGATGAGAACGGGGCTTGCTCTAGGCAAGCTGGGTAGATGCAATGAATCCCTGGCTGCATACGACAACGCCATCGCCCTGGAAGGGAATAATACGGAAGCTTGGATCGGCAGAGGCGATGCTCAACTGTGCTTAGGATGGTCAAATCAAGCTCAGGAAACTTACGAGGAAGTTTTGAGGATGGATCGGCGCAATGGTCCTGCTAAGGAGAGAATGGCTCACATATTGTATCAGAACGGACAATATGATGCTTCTCTGACTTATGCCGGGCAGTCTATTCGCGAGGATATGGTCCCTCCTGCAAACTACGCACGGGCATGTTTTACTTATGCCAATGCATTGAATGCGACGCATCAGCATGGCGATGCCATAGAACAGTATCTGATTGCTGTGGAAAAAATGTCATCTACATCACCATTGGACCCTGAGATCGGTTTAAAGGATATAGAATGGGCCATTGAATGCGTATACATGCATCGAGGAGATCACGAGTACTGTGATATGCTCAATCTTAGAAGAAGTGACTATTCCCATGCAATGTATTATTTCCAGAATTTGACTGAGACGAATAACTCAGATATTAGTGCCTGGATTATGCTGGGAATCTGCAATTTTAAGCTTTGGAGATTCGATTACGCAGAAAAGTATTTCCAAGAAGTGCTGGATATCGATCCGACAAATTTGACTGCTGCCAAGTGGATGACTAAGGTCAGTAAAGAAAGGCAACCACATATATTCCTAGTTGATTTTAGCAATGATGCCATCAAAATTCCCGAATGGGGGGACTTATCACTTGATTGGGTGCCTCCGGAAAAATTCCAGGCAACATTAGAAAACCTGGCAGATGTTGATGGCATAGCTGAGGTGTCAATTTGGACGGTTCCTAACGACCATGTTAAGAGAGCAAAATTAGCCACATTTGAGATTCCTGTAGAAAAGAATTCTCAGAATACATTTAATGAAATGGCACGGATTCGCTGGGATGCTTTTATGGACCCTCCATCAGATATATTTGGTCTAATAGATTTCTTTTTGGCCGTAAATCCAGTGCAATTGACCTGCGAGGTAACCGTAAAGCAGACACCATAAGATAATGCGAAAAACAGTGCAGCACATATTATCATGTACTGCATTGTTATTTCTAATTTTTGTCTTTACCCGCTACGCTTCTTCAACTGGATAGTAGTACTCGCCCTGCTCCTTTTGCGTTCTGTCCAGCCTTGACTCCGGTTTGTTGACGCGCGGCCGCCGCGTCTCCTCATCGCGCCGGAATGTGATGTTGATGGCTTTTAGAAAGGCGTTCATGCCCTCGCGCATCTCCAATGGCGTATGAGCAATACCTAAAATCCCAGCCGTGCCCTCAAAGACCATCAATCTCTCCGCGAGCAGATCGATGAGGTAGATATCGTGGTCCACGACCAGCACCGTCTTCTCCGAGGACTCGGCGAAGCGTCTCATGACCTTGGCCGCCAGCATCCTTTGCTCAACGTCTAAATGGGCTGAGGGCTCATCCAGCAGATAGAGGTCCGCCGGGCGGCTCAGGCAGGCGGTAATGGCCACTCGCTGCAGCTCGCCACCGGATAGCTCAGTTAAGGTTTGATCCATAAGCGGTTCCAGGCCCATGGGCTTTAAAATCTCCGTCTGGTAGTAGCTGGTGTCAAAGTCATGAGCCACGCTGCGTAAAAGCCCCTGCACGGTCACATCTGAATCCGCTTTCAGGTACTGGGGCTTGTAGGAGACCTTAAGCTTGCTATCGAAGCTTCCGGATGTCGGCTTTTCCACGCCCGCCAGGACCTTGATGTAGGTACTTTTGCCGATGCCGTTCGGACCCAGAATGCCCACCACCTCGCCGCAACGAATTATGCCGGGCTCTGCCTCCAACCGGAAGGAGGAGTACTGCACCTCAAAGGCCCCATAGGCGATGAGCGAAGGAATCTCCTTTTCGATCCGGGGAGCATGCACATCAAAACGAATGGATGTATCCCGGAAGCGCACATTTTCCTCTGGGAGGTTGCCGCGCAGGTATTGGTTGATTCCCACCCTTACCCCTTTGGGCCGGGTTATGACGCCGTATGCCCCAGGCACACCGTAAATGAGATGGACGTTTTCTGCCAGAAGGTCAAGCAGGGCCAGATCGTGTTCCACTACCATGACTGCCTTATCCTTTGCAAGGCTTTGCAAGATGCGGGCCACGTTGATGCGCTGGTAAATATCCAGGAAGGGACTGATCTCATCGAAGAAATAGAAATCCGCGTCGCGCGCGACAGTCGCCGCAATGGCCACTCGCTGCAGCTCTCCGCCGGAGAGGCTCGATATCTCCCGGTCCATGAGCTTGTCGAGAGAGAGGCCTTCCACCAGGGCGGCGAGGGCACCGCGTTCGTCCGTTTTTTCCAGGAGACCGCTGACAGCTCCGCAGTAGCTCTTGGGGATGCGGTCTACATATTGTGGCTTGTAGGACGTCTTGACGCCCTTCTCCGCTACCTTTTTCAGGTAATCTCCCAGGATGCTGCCGGCAAACCTCTGGAAAATATCATCCCATGAGGCATTCTTTCCTAAATTAGGCCGCAGCATGCCGGAGAGTATGGATACGGCAGTACTCTTTCCTATGCCGTTGGGACCCAAGAGACCGGTGACCCTTCCTTCAACCGGTACTGGTAGACCATAAAGAGCAAAGCCGTTCTGGCCGTACCTGTGCACCGGGTCTTCCATCTCTTCCGGCAGATTGGTGATGGTAATCGCACCAAAGGGACATTTGCGCACACAAATGCCGCAGCCGACGCAAAGGTTCTCGGTGATGAGGGGCTTGCCGTCCACAAAGACTATGGTCTCGTCGCCAGTGCGCACAGGCGGGCAGAAGTACTCGCACTCTTTGGAGCACTTGCGGGGCTGGCATCGATCGCGATTGATGATGGCAATTCTCATGATTCACCTCAGTTGAGAAGAAGCGTCCAGGTAACCAGCCAGAAATCGACTACCATGAATTCCACATAGAACCAATCTTTGGTCTTGAAGCTTGCTGCATCTATATTCAGGAATGTATAGGTATACTTTTGAATAATGTAGGTAAGCAGTATTACAGACAGCATTACGAAATGCCAGGGATAAGGAGCGATCGCTTCGCCTGTAAAATAGCAAGCAAATCCCGCCGCGGTTCCCAGGATGGAGGGATAAACGGTCTTGGTTATTCCATCAATGCGGTCCTTTCTGCGTTCGGCTGCGCTCTTGGGCATGACTTTTGGCGGCAATTTCGCTGCCTTTTCGCCCGGTTTTTCCTGAGTAGTGGCGAGACGTTGCTCTTCCTTATTGCCAGCTTTTTTTTCTTTCTTGGCCATCCAACCTTTGCATTTCATTATATGATAATAGCGTTTTGGTCCGGGAAAAGTCCAAGTACTATAACTTTCAAGAGGCTCTGCATGTGTATGTAGTAGCGGATGCCTCGGTATTCATATGGGGCAAAAAGCCAGCCGGAGAGCTGATAACCGTCCCGGCAGTTGAAGCGGAGCTGAAGGATATTAGGACAAAATCCCTGCTTCACATCTTCGAGGCCAGGGTGGAAAGTCCCTCTCCTCAGGCGCGAAAGGCAGCAGAGCAAGCAGCAAAACAGACCGGAGACCTCAGAGTACTGTCTTCTGCTGATTTGGATGTCCTGGCAAAAGCCCTGGAGTACAGAGCTGTTCTTGCTACCGATGATTACGCTCTGCAAAACGTTGCTCTTCACCTCGGCCTGAAGATCGAACCTGTCGGGCAGCCCAGGATAAAGAGATTGCTAAAACATGTTCAAACGTGCCAGGGCTGCGGCAGCAGATTCGAGGGAGAAGCTTGTGCAGATTGCGGAACTCCTGCCCGAAAGAAAAAGAGGTGCATAAGATGAAGAATATTGAAACATTGATGAAAAAGGCAACGGAACTAAAGGCGGAAGGGCTGGTGGAAGGCCAGATCTCAGAGGAGCTGAATGTCTCCAGCGAGACGGTTACCTGGCTGCTTACTCATGCTGAGAAGACGAGCACATCGCCCGGGCCCAAGGATATATCCGTGGACTGGTCCATGATCGGCAAGAGCGCCTATAGGCTGAGCCACGTCTCGGAAGCCCTCTCCGATATCATTTATGAATCTTTGGACGACAACGACTGCGGCGTTGATGTCGTGGTAGGCATAGCTTTAAGCGGCCTGCCTCTAGCCAGCATGGTGGCCAATAGCGTGGCGGCTGAGCTCGCGGTCTACACACCCAGCAAGCAAATGCTCACCAAAGAGAGCGGCAAGGCGCGCGGCAACCTGAGTGCTAACTTTGCCGGTGTTATGGACAAGGAGTGCGTCATCATCGATGATGTGATCACATCCGGCCAGACGCTAGAGGAAGCTGTCGAGTACCTGGACGAGCACGGGGCCAAGATCAATGCCATCGCCGTCCTAATCGACAAGAGGGACACGGACGAGATCGCTGGAGTGCCCGTGGTCTCGCTCTTGAAAGTGTTAAGAGTAAATTAGATAAGATGGCCGACAAAAACGGCCTCTCATATATCATCCGTTCACAAGCTGATCAACTATGTTCTCCGAGGATGAGTATCGATTAGGCTTCTTCGTGGATGAGGGATTCCAGCGCAAGAAGTGCGACAAATGCGGCAAGTTCTTCTGGACCAGGAACGGCGAGAGGAAGACCTGCGGGGACCCGCCCTGCGATCCCTATACCTTCATAGGCTCTCCCATATTCAAGCGCGAGCACACAATAGACGAAATGCGCGAGCACTACCTCAGCTTCTTTGAGGCGCGAGGGCACGCGCGCATCAAGAGGTATCCGGTTGTGGCCCGCTGGCGAGACGATATTTACCTTACCATCGCCTCCATCGCCGACTTCCAGCCCTTTGTGACCTCCGGACAGGTGCCGCCGCCCGCCAACCCGCTCACCATTAGCCAGCCCTGCATCCGGCTGGACGATCTCGATTCTGTGGGGCGCAGCGGCCGGCATCTCACCACCTTCGAGATGATGGCCCACCACGTCTTCAACACTCGGGAAAAGGAGCACTACTGGAAGGATCGAACCGTCCAATTATGCGATGAGCTGCTGGTGGGCCTCGGCATGGACCCTCTGGCAGTGACCTACAAAGAGAATCCCTGGGCAGGTGGCGGGAACGCAGGACCTAGCGTCGAGGTCATGGTCGGCGGCCTGGAGCTGGCGACGTTGGTCTTCATGGACCTTAAAGCCGTGCAAAATGGTCCCATCCAGATCAAGGGCGAGTCTTATGAGAAGATGAACAACTACATCGTGGACACAGGCTACGGTCTGGAGAGGTTCGTCTGGGCCTCCACTGGCTCGCCCACCATCTACGATGCCATCTTCCCAGATCTTGTCAGGAAGGTGGCCGACCTTGCGGGCGTCGAGCACAACCTGCAGGATGCCGAGTATGCCGAGATATTCGCCCAGAATGCCAGGCTGGCGGGCATGGTGGATCTGGATGAGTACAGCATGGCAGACCTGCGCAGGAAGATTGCGGACAGCATCGGAATTTCGCCAGAGAAGCTGGAGAAGACCATCGAGCCCATGGAGCGCATCTATGCCGTGGTGGACCACACTCGCTGCCTGGCCTATATGCTTGGTGACGGCATCATTCCCTCCAATGTCAAAGCCGGTTACCTATCCAGGCTGGTCATCCGCCGCACGCTGCGTCTCATGAAGGAGCTGGGCCTATCTCTGTCGCTCGCTGAATTGGTGGAGATGCAGATCTCGCGACTGGACTATTCGGATTGGCAGGAGCGTTTTGTCACCATCAAGGAGATCCTCGACCAGGAGGAGCAAAAGTACGCCGATACCCTGGAGAAGGGCAAGCGTCTGGTCAAGAAGACTGCCGAGCTCTTCCTGAAGAAAAACCAGCCCATTCCTCTGGCGGAGATGATCTCCCTTTACGATACGCACGGCATTCCCCCTGAGATTGCCCGCGAGTCGGCAGAGGAGATAGGGGCGACTGTGGAGCTGCCGGACAACTTCTACTCACTGGTGGCCAAGAAGCGCATCAAAGCGGAGGCAGAAGGTCCAGTCAAGGCCACATTTCCCGGCAAGACGGATCTGCTCTTTTACGAGCATCCCTTCGAACAGGTCTTCGAGGCCCTGGTTCTGGATGTTACGGAGGACGGCAGCGTTATTCTGGACAGGACGCTCCTCTACCCCGAGGGCGGAGGCCAGCCCGCCGATCACGGCACTTTGGAGATGGAAGGCCAGCTCTTCCCTGTCGTGGATGTGCAAAAGTCGGGAGATGTGGTGCTGCATAAGCTGGATAAGCCTGGGCCGCATAAAGGCCACCGGGTCACAGGAAAGGTGGACATGCACCGGAGGCTGGCGCACGCCCGCCATCACACGGCCACCCACCTGGTGCACGACTCGGCCAAGCGCGTTTTGGGCAAGCACGTCTGGCAGGCCGGAGCCCAGAAGAGCGAGGATCGGGCCAGGCTGGACATATCTCACTACAAGCGCATCACCGATGACGAGCTGAAGGCCATAGAGTTGGAGGCCAACCGGCGGGTGATGGAGATGGAGCCGGTGGACACCCAGTTCCTGCCACGCACTGAGGCAGAGAAGCTCTTTGGCTTTGAGCTGTACCAGGGAGGTGTGCCGCCTGGAAAGATGATTCGCGTTGTTCGTGTGGGCAGCGACATAGAGGCCTGCGCTGGAACGCATGTCACCAACACGGGGATGATCGGGGCCATCAAGATCCTGCGCGCCGAGCGCATTCAGGACGGCGTGGAGAGGATCGAGTTTGCCGCCGGAGAAGCGGCCGTGCGGGCCGGGCAGGAGCGCGATGATCTGCTCTTTGCATCTGCAGATGTGCTGCGCGTGCCGAATGAGCAATTGCCCAAAACTGCTTCGCGCTTCTTTGAGGAGTGGAAGGGCCAGCAGAAGGAGATCGAGCGGCTGAAGGAGGACCTGGCAAAGGCGCGGCTCAAGACGCTGGTAGCCGAGGCCGAGACCTTTGATGGCCTAAGAATCGTGGTGCAGAAGATGGGCAGCGCCGATATCGATGAGCTTCTCAAGGCGGCGG
>CAZDLZ010000026.1:0-418 GCA_964506745.1 uncultured Methanotrichaceae archaeon
TCGGCCCACGGCTCCGGCCAAGCGAGTGTCCCCACTAAAGAGCATCCAGGGAATGCTGGCAGGATCACGCAGCAGGTAGCTCATGCTTCCCGGAGTGTGGCCGGGGGTGGCCAGGGCCTCTATCTCCAGGCGTCCTACCCTCCACCGCTGACCGGCAGTAACGGGCTGTCCATATTGGTAGTTCCATTGACCGTCGGCATGCCAGACCTCAGCTCCCGTCCGGGCGGCCAGCTCCATCGATCCTACAAAATAATCCTCGTTCCTGTGCGTTTCCAGGACGTAAGCAATCCTCATTCCCGCTTCTGAGGACATTTTTATATAGTCATCTACATCTCTTCTGGGATCGATTACCAGAGCCAGGTTCCTGTCACCTAGCAGATAAGAGTAATGAGCAAGGCCTGTAGAGACCAACCTTTCC
>CAZDLZ010000026.1:428-35341 GCA_964506745.1 uncultured Methanotrichaceae archaeon
TCACCTAATTTTCCAGCCTGCAGCCGATTGCATCAGCCCGGAAATCAGGAACTTTGCGTTATGTTAGGCGCTTATAACTTATCTAATTAACGAGGTCTGATTCTCAAGCAGTTGAAGACATTATCTGCGCTGAAAAGCACCGGTTTTGGGGGATAAAAATCATAGATTGCGCCACCGAAATTGAGCCAGCCATCTACGAAGCTCTTTTTAGAGTAGCTATTATTGATGGCAAAATTTTTGGATATATGGTAGGTGCCAATGTATTCCTCTTCAAGCTCTATGGCTGGATTTTTCCATGCATTGCCTTTGCTTCCTGAAAGCACACCGATATGGACCTTGCCGCTCGTGACGGTTTCATCGATCTGCATCCGAGTTGTGGCGGAGTTCTGGTTCATGTATTCGCTCTGTATGCTGCTGGAAGTGGCTGCATATTCGCTCTTTCCCGAAATTTCCTGGGCAAAGCCTATCTCGTGGCTCATGGAACTGGCTAGGTTGTCATTAGCAATCTCTGTTCGGCTGCCAATTCCTGTGCCAATGGCAATTGGATGGGATGAATAGTAGCCGCTTCCCGGCGTAAGGTCCACTGGAGCACTGCTTATCCTGTTCTCGCCAGTGAAAGTGATGGATGAATTGTTGTAAGACGAATTGCCTTTGAGAAAAACTTCAGAAACGGGTTCATGAGAAGCTGCGACGGCGACACCTGCCGTTGCAATTAAAATAATGGCTGATAATAATAATAAATACTTCAGGGATTGAGCCTCCAGATGGTGTAATTAAGAAAGGCGGCAAAGCTCACCCAGAGTATGTAAGGAACTAAAAGCAGGGCAGCGTCTTTGCGAATTGACCAGAACCGCATGATGCATTGCAGTATGAGAAGCCAGAGGACCACAATTACTATGAATGCAGCCAGGGGAGACTGCAAACCAAAAAAAGCATAGGACCAGAGAATATTGACCAGGAGCTGGAAAGCAAATACACCCACGGCTGTTTTGGCGTTTGTGCTGTTAATCCCCTTTTGCCAGATCAGAAATAATGATAGTCCCATAAGAGCAAAAAGTGTGATCCATGCGACAGAGATGACTGACCCCTGCGGCGTAAACCAGGGTTTTTCGAGGGTCGTATACCAGGTAGTAACTGAGCTTGCCGTAAATACCGAGCCGATGACACCGGCAAGCTGGCAAATAGCAATGCATAAGATGAGCCTTGCAAGTTCTTTTGAAGTTACGAAATTCATCATTCATCCCTTGGATTTCTATGCGCGGCAAATTTCTGGATAAAGCCTTTCTCTCTCCATCTTTCTATTCATGAGCCTCTTTTGATATAATTTTTTCTGTTCACTGCCGGGCCGTGGCGGCGGTAAGACTGGTCACATTAGATTTGGTGAAAAAGCCGTCAAAATCGCCATACCGGTGAATAAATTTTCTCGGTATGGAAGGCAACGTGATGAACGCGGGGGCCGAAGTTGCTTATGAACTTCTCTGTGGGCCCAAAGGTTTCCCGGCTGACAAAGGGAGTAATCCCGGAGGTGAAGACCATAGTGAAGTCGGAAGAGGAGAGGCGGGCTACGCTGGTGATGGGATTGAGACTTTTCACATAAATGGTGAGCTCCTAGGCAGTATCATCAATCTCTTCATCCTCTGCCCGCCAAAAGGGACTGACTATGCAAATCATTTTCAGAATAATGTCTTTTGTATTTCGTATATATTGCCAGGAGCCGGGCGGAATTAAGACGGCCTGGCCGGCCCGAACCAGGGAACTCTCGGAATCGATTTGCATCTCACCTTCACCTTCCATGATAAAGTAGACCTCTGCGGAGGTTTTCAGGCGGTGCGGAAGGGATGATGCGCCTGGCTCTAATATGGCATGGGCAATGCTGCAGGAAAGATCAAGCCCATCTCGTTCAGGATGAAGAAGCTCGCAGATCATTGTATTATCCGCGGCCCGAAAGTATCGGCATTTTTCCAAATCTTTGATGATCATCTTGTTGACATCCTTGCTTTCTTCGATTGCTTTCCGTTTGCCGTCGGATTTCTATTTTGCTGTTATGGCCGCAATTAGATTTCAACTGAGGAAAGAGGATATTTATCTCAGTTGCAAAGAGAGTGGGGTCAAATGCGCCTGATAGAGATATTTTATTCCATACAGGGCGAAGGCCCGGCCATGGGAAGACCGGCTACCTTCGTTCGGCTGGCCGGATGCAACCTTCGTTGTGAGGGATGCGACACGGAGGAAAAGCTATGTCGGGAATTATCCATTGCGCAAGTGATGGTGAGCGTCCAGAGCAGAAGAGTTGTCATCACGGGAGGAGAGCCAACCTTGCAGATGGAGGAGCTTTCGGAATTGATATCTCTGCTACACGCCAAGGGAAAGGAGATTCACATTGAGAGTAATGGCACCAATCCCATTCCTGAAGAGATCCTGGAAAAGATTCACTATGCAGTAGTCAGCCCCAAGCGCGGATCGGATTTCCATCTCGACTATTGGGCCGGCAAAGAGAATGTTCACCTCAAATTTGTACTGGGCAAAGCTGCATGGTGCTGGACCCCAAAACTCCTGCAAGATATTGTTCCCGCCCTGGAAAAGGAGAGGGTCTGGATAATGGCCTACGGCACAGACCAGAATATGCAGGGAGCCAGGGATGCCTGGGATTTGGCGCTACGTTTAAGCATTAATTATTCCGACCGGCTGCATATCCGGCTGAAAAGAAGATAGAAATGAAATCTCAGTGACGAATGCTCTCTAAGCACGCTTCAGCTTCACGAAATATAAAGGCCTTTTCATCCGGTCCCAGCCCCAGCCTTGCTCTCCTCAGCAGCCCCTGGCTCATGAAGAATGGCAGAACGCGGCAAATTGCATGAAACTCCGGTTCATTGCGGCAGTATTGCCAGATATAATGGCCGATATAAGGCTCTGCATTCCTGTCACTTCCCCGGTGAGAGGCAAAATAGCTCTTGAGCTCGGCAGCAACAATGCCCAGGTCGTACACAGGATTGGCGTGCTCCCTGGAGCTTTCCAGGTCCAGCATATAGACCTTGCCTTTGCAAAACAGGTAATTCATGGGATTGGCGTCGCCGTGCACCCGGCAGCCATGGGACCTGTCCAAAACCGGGCTATGCCACCATTCACCGAGAAGGCGGTTATATTTAGTTCTGGCTACATTGTTCAGACCAAGCTGATCTAAGGTTTTATGAAACCGTGCGAATACTTTTTCTTTCCTGTATTCACATCCTGTTTGATCGTGCAGCCTCCTTTGCAGTGATGCGATGGCAGAGAGCCGGTCGTACAGCCTGTCATGCCTCTTCAGGTATTTGTAGAAAGATCGACCATGAATATATTCCGTGAGCAAGGCACAGTTGAAATCCCGATGCATGGCCAGGGGCCGGGGAATGTCCACCAGCGGCTCGATCTTCTTGAGTGCGTAAAACTCGTTTTCCATAGCCTGGACGGGATCATACCTCCTCATGCCGCTCAAATGCTCGCCGTAGAACTTGACCACCACACTTAATCCGGAATCCTGAAATTCATAGCGACAGACGGTATGCGAGGCGGGCATAAATTTGTAGACATTGACTTTGCCATTCCTATCGCCAACCCTGTCGCCCAGCACCGCCACCAGCCATTCCCGAAAGGCGTTTCCAGGAGACAAAGTGTCTACATACTTTTCTCTTGCCATTTTGTCTCTGATCCCGTCAGCCTAACAGTTTCCAGACCTCTTCGATATGCATAGCTCTCATGCCCAATCGGGAGGATGCAGCTATATCATTCTCGAAGCTGTCGCCGATGCACATGATCTCTTCCGGCTCGATGCTCATCAGTCTGGCTGCCTCCAGGAAGATCCTGGGATCGGGCTTTTTATGACCGAAGTCTGAGGAGAAGATCACATGAGTAAACTGCTCGTAAAGGCCGAAATATCTCATCTCTGGCTCTGAGAACGACTTCTGGCCGTTGGAGACAATGACCTTGGGATAGCTTTTCAGCTCCGCCAATATGTGCAATGTTTGAGGAAAGAGCTGCAACCGGCGCAGCGATCCGGCCCGAAAAGCGCGTGCCGTTTCGACCCCCAGCCGCACCTCATCGATATCCCAGAGGGCATGGCTCTTGCAGATTGAGGCGAAGATCTCATCCACCCGGATCTCAGGATGCTTTTCCCATTTGGCCTCTATACCCTCCTTGGCCATCTGCCTGTACTTCTTCTTAAGATCTTCAGCCGGGATTTTGACGCCCTGATAGATCAGCCACTTGCTGACCGCCTCGTAGGTATTGATGCTCTGCTCATCGGTATCGATGTCAATCAAGGTGTTATAAAGGTCGAATATAATTCCCTTGATTCCCAAAATTCCCTTTTCCTCCAGCTTTGCCATTTTCTCCAGCCTCGCTTACCAGAGCTCGAAAAATTGCTCCACTATTGTTTCAAAAGAGCACTGCACCTTTATAAAATAGTCGTATATAGATAGATTTCTGATCCTTGAGGGGATGGAGCCGCCCGCCGGGAGTAGTCAAAAGAGAGTTTGGGCCGGGCGGTCTAAATCATATTAGAACCAGCGGTTATGAGTAGATTCGCCGCGCGGGGCGAAAGTAATGGAGGCAGAAATTCATGAGAATCATAGAGATCGAGATCATGGGGAAAGGAACGGCCCTGGCAAAGCTGGACGAAAGAAATCCCAGGATACGGGAGGCATTCTTCCTGGCCCTGCCCATGGAGGGCATAGTCAACCTCTGGGGCGAAGAGGTATACTTCGATGTGCCTTTGCGGATGGATAATGAGAATTCCTCGCCCAACGCATCAGCGGGCGATGTCTGCTACTGGTCGCCGGGCCCGGCATTTTGCGTGTTCTTCGGCAAGACCCAGCCCTATTCGTCTGTGAACCATATTGGAAGGGTCACAAAGGGACTGGAGATATTCAAGAGTGCTGCTACGGGTGACAGGATAGTGCTGAGGAGAAGGTAAGAACTCGCGGCTTTTAGCAATGACAACCTCGCCGCAGCTCCTTTTGGCCCGGCCCGAAGGTAAAGGCCACGAACACATCCAATTGGGGCGATGAGGCCCGCCACTTGGGCCCCCTCAACGCTGTTGATGCAGTCGTCGGCTCTCGGCCCGGCAGCATTCATGGTCAGGGAGAAAGCGAGGTCTTGTCCACCGACCTTAGGCCGTGGGAAATGCTTATATGCCACCTCTGCATCCTACTGCTCGCTGTGCGGGGCCATAGGGTAGCCTGGTATCCTACAGGACTGGGGGTCCTGTGACCGGCGTTCAAATCGCCGTGGCCCCATAAAAGTGCTCTTTTGATGCTGATTTAGGATTTATCGATTTCTTCGTTCTTTGGGTTAGAAAAAAGAGGCAACCAATCGGGAAAAAAATCAAATAGCTTGCCGGTACATATCAAAGGTGACTATGAAGCTGAAGATAAAGATTACAGGTCCGAAAGTCCATGAAGTAGGCTACAGATACTTCTTGATGAGCAATGCCATAGACATAGGGCTTAAAGGCTTCCATGCTCGCAATAGAACGGGTGAAAAGGAGCCGGAAGTAATAGCTCTGGTCGAAGGCGATGAAGAAACAATTGCGGATTTTAAGAAGCTGATAGAAACCCAAAAGCCCGAACATTCCCAGGTATCGAGCATTGCTTTTGAGGATTATGTGGGCGATATTATGAAGACTGAGAGCTGCGCTCAAATTTGCTCAGCAATCCAGTTGAACAAGGCAATTCCGCTACTCCTGGACATGAGAAATGATATGAAAGAGATGAAGGGCGATATGAAAGAGATGAAGGGCGATATGAAAGAGATGAAGGGCGATATGAAAGCAGTGCGAAAGACCACAGAATCAACCCTAGATGAGATCAAGGGCATGAGAGAAGACATCCAACCAGGGTATGGAATGACTCTTAGACAGGTACAGTCAGATATCAGAGCCATAAAAGAGCGCTTAGGCATGCAGTAAGCTTGCCACCAAGCCAGGAAGAGGCGAAGAAAAAAAGCTGGTGGTAATTCTGGGGTCCTCTTAATATCGCCGGAATCTCTTCAGGGATGGCTCAAAGCCGGTGGATGTAGTTATGCTCCAATCAACTGCAACGCGATGCAAGATTTATCGGCGTTCAAATCGCTGTGGCCCCATGTCCTCCTTAATCCCATAGTAATGATGGATACAGGGCCTTAATAACAATTTACAGAAAATTAGCTACACTGCCTATACGGCAAATGCAATTATAATAATGATAATCGCGATTGTGATAATGTAGAATCGTCGGCGTTGATCCATGTCAGATATTACATGTCGAATTTCTAGATATAGCTTTTGCAGAATCGTTTCCCGAGCGTCGATCAATTATCTATAAGCTCTCCCATCCACTCAATCCTCCACCCTCGCTACTCCTTTCTCCACCCTCACCCTCACCGATCCGTAGCCTTTCAGGGCCGGCCTGAAGGTGGGTCCGGAATTGGCCATCTGCGCCCTGACCAGAGGATCGTAGTACTCAATAATCCATGAACCGTTATGCTGCGAGGTGGCGTTTATGGCCACGGCGTAAGCTCTCCAGCGAAAGAGCTTTACTTGGGGCAGTTCTTCGGCTGCACTTATGGCTGCTTTTGCCTCAGTGATGCTGGAGGCCACAAACAGCCTGGCAAAGGTCGAGCTGTTGATGACTTTTACATCAAAGCAGTCATACTTATAAACCTGGAACTGATCGCCGTCATTCTCCAAAACGACCCACGAGAAGAGATTGGAATCCGGGTAGATCTCTGCATTGCTGCCGTCAAAAAAGCTCTCTGCAGATGCTTTCCCCTCAATTCTTATCCCACCCAGGATCACAAAAAAGAGCATAAATATAATTAATATATTTTTATTAAATATGATTCTATGCCGCTCTCTTATCAGCTCGGCCAAAACCAGGAGGCTGGCGATCAGGGCAAGCGGCTCTATTTGGGAAAAGATGTTGGCCGAATATCGGGCGTCCAGCCAGGGATAAAAGAGTGGAACGCCTCTCGTCGTTGTATAATCCACAAAGAGGTGAATGAGAACACCGGCATAGACAAAGCACAGACTTTCTGCGGAAAATTTTAGATCGTATTTGATGAACCTGCCTAAGAAGCTCTTAATTTGCTCGCGAGAAGCGAGATAAAAGATAAGCAGAGCGAAGAAGAAGCCAAAGAAAAGAGTATGCGTGACTCCTCTGTGCACCAGGAGAAGAGTGGTCGGATAGACGCTATTGATCCAGGAAATGAGAACATCCAGGTCAGGGGCGATGCTACCCAGCACCAGGGCAGCAATGAGCCGTTTATCAAGGCGGAGATAGCTGCCCAGCAGATATGGCAGCAGCGCGTGGGTGAAGAAGTCCATTAAGCTATTCTATAGCATCCAGAACTATTTTTCTCTTGTGCATGGCGGCAAAATCTTCGATTTATTCGAACATAATTAAAATTAGATTGTAGGTCAATTGACCGGCAATCCGCCCATGTCGAGAATTTCTTTCTCATCCAGATTTCTCTGCAGATCTATGTCGCTCATGTTTTCGGAGAGCTCTGGAGCCAGATCAAGCTGCAGGCTCGAGTTAAGTGTATTTTGATCGGACAATAGCGTCTCCGGATAGGACATGATCATGAGGCACGGACCCTGGCCGCTCTCTTTGGACAGGAAAGATATTTCCGCGCTGCTGTTGCTGATAGCCTCCAGGAGGAAGGATATTTTGTCTCCCTTTGCCCCGGCATCTCTGAGCTTTTGGGAGACATCAAAGGCAAAGATGCTGTCGCCATCGGTGTTGCTGCTCATGGCAGTAGCATCGTTCTTCTTGATGATGTTCCAGGCAGGAAGAATATTGACCAGAAATGTGGTGTAGTCCGAGCTTTCATTCCAATCGGAACCGATGGACATCAATGCCACCATGACGGGATCATTTTGCGTCTGGATCGAAGCGGCTTTGAGCACCAGAATCGCAACATCGTTATCTGTGATGTTAAGGCCGGAAATATCAAACTGAACTACAGGAGCGCCGGGATAGCTGATCATCCCGGTATCGTTGCCATCCGCCACATCGACGGCACACAAAAGCATATCGGTTTGATTATAAACGGAGACTCTATTCTCCCCCATGCTGATGTAAACATCCTGCAGGGCAGGAATTGCGGTCACATTGCCCGGCACATTACACAGCGCATTGCCGACGAGAAACACCGCCAGCAGCAAAAGCATTATCCCCCTTCTAAGCATGAACTGTCATCCCCATATTTTCAATGATCTATCTATTCGATTCATATTTAAATTTATAGATTCAGTTTCAGATTACATGAAGTCTGCCAGACCCATCTGTTTGGCCTTTTCATTCTTGAAGAGAGAGTTGATCTCGATCTTTAAAAGCTGCAGCCTCTGCTTGGTGTAGCTGCTCACGCCGTACTCCTCTGCCACCTTTATGGATACCTCCAGATATTTCCGAACGCTGCCCTCATGCACCGTGAGGATTATCTTGCCGCCGCACTTGGGACAGCTCTCTTTCAGCGGCGGACGCCGGAATTTAGCACCGCACTTAACACACCTCACCTTCTGCTTGGAGAAAGCATGCAGATTGCCGATCAAGTCGGGCAGAAAGTGAGAGTTGATAACTCGCTCTGCCACATCCTGCTCATCCACTGCCCGGATCATGCGCGCCAGCTCCAGTTGGGCATCCATCTTGTCCACCATGGTCTCCAGGGTCTTGTAGGCGCTGTTCTTCGGGCCGGCGGCTATATCCGTTGTGCTGTGGCTGAAATTGAAGCCCACGTACTGGGCATCAGAGCCCAGCCGCTTGGAGACCAGATCAAATCTAGCTTCCAGGTCTTTGGGACTAGCGCCTCGGAGGGTGGCCTCATAAAACTCCAGAGGGTAGACGCGCGTCAGATCGAGGTTATGAGCCTCTTTGTCAACCTCGGAAGGATTGAGAATGGTGGTCATGACCAGGCAGGCGTCCATCTTTCCCCCTCGCTTGGCAGGCAGATAAGACATGGAAAAGTTGAGCAGTGCATCCATGAGCAGCATCACGCAGTCTTCATCGCCGTCGCAGTTGCGACGTTTAGCGGCATGAAAAAAGGGATGGCCAAAACCTGCTGAAGCGGAACTGTAGCCTATGAGGCGGCAGAGCACTCCTGCCGAGGTGTGGGGGGCCAGGCCCACCATGAGAGTGCCGATAAGGTCAGCGGAGGTACTGGCATTGTAGTAGGGCGCAAGACCGTAGAACTTGACGAGAAGTTCATCCACGAACCTGGCTACTTTGAGCAGATAATCGCCCGCATCTCCGGCCAAAATGATGTCCTGCACGCGAAGCTCGCAGACCTGATCGACTGTTGTCAGCGGCAGGCCGTGCATGTCCTCAGTGTAGCCTAAACTGCACAGAATCTCCGGGCTCGTGCCGATCTCATCCGGCCGGAAATGAGTGAGAGGCAGATCGGTTAAATCGTACCTCACCGTGCCGTCTTTGAAGATGTTCACACCGTGTTTGGCACGCAGTATGCCTTTCTCCAGTGGCTCGGGAGTCTTATCACGCGAGGAGAGACCGAGGACGCCCTTGAGCGAATCCGGCTCCCTCTCGCCCAAACGCTCCAGCGCCTGATGATATAGCTTCTTTACATCGATCTGCATCTTGGCAACGGCCGTCGTCTCTTTGCCGCATTTGGGGCACTTATCCGGGGCGGGAATGTTGCATTTGGGGCAGGTCCTCTTCTTTTCCGTGTGGCCGCCGCATTGGCAGCGGAAGGAAAAGCCCACCTTGCCGCAGTCTTTGCATACCCTCTGCTCGATCTCAACATTGATGATGCCGGTGGTATTGCTTGTGGAGTGCTTGGCCGCCTCTTGAATGGATCTTGATTTGCCGCCTTCCTCTCCAGCTGGAAAGAGTACATGCGGGGGTGGACGCATCAGTCTTTTATCCGATTTTTCGGGTCGGCCCATGCGAGCACCGATTCGTGTCGGAGCCCGGGCACGAACAACGAGGCCGGAAAGTTCGTTAACAGCGCCCAGCGCGAAACATTCTTTCTTCTTGGCATCGACCTTTTTCAGGGCAGTGCCGTCCGGCTCCAATCCCAGGCAGAGCAAGAGAGGCAGCGGATCTTCGATGATGATATTTCCTGCTCTTACCTTATGCAGGACCAGCAGCGTCTCCAGCGCGTCCTTAGCTGGCATGGGAAGCAGGAGCTTTCCAGACTCAAGACGGCCTTCTGAGAATACCAGAGAGATAAGACTCTCAAACTCCTGCATGGAAAGATCATGCCAGAGATAGGTATGAGCCGGATGCAGGGGCACGCCGTATTCTCGAGATAAAGACATGGCTTCCTGCCCGCCGATCTTCTCTTTGCCGGTCGGATCGCCCCCCGCTTTTATTAGCTCCTCTGCCCACCACTCAAAGACATAAGAAGCGGCAGCCAAAGGCCGGTTGTTCTCCAGGAACTCTCCGTAACTTATTAAAATTTCGCCGATGTCTAAAATATTAGCGACGTGGGCCTTGAGAGCCGCATGAATAGTCCTGGGATCTTTGCAGCTTCTGGGCATCCATCCCAGGATATCCTGATCGGAATCGAAGCGAACCACATCGCCGTTTAAGAGCCTGACCGTCGGCCCCTCTATGGAGCTGACCGGGGCCACAGCCGCCGCTTTTCCCGGCTGCTCCACCTTGATCTGGGTTCCGGCAGCCATGAACTGACCTAAAAGCAGCATGCTGGCGGGATTGATGCCTGCGGCGGCAAGGCCCGTATTTCTGGCCCGGCCATAACGAAGCCGAAAGCCGCCTGCACGGGAGGGATGGGAAAAGACTGGCCGCCCCGCAATCAGGTCTCGCAAGAACTTGGGGGATGAGTCTCCTCCATCTTTTTTGCCGCTGGCCAGCGAATCCAGCCATTCCCAGCCGGTGATGCCCAATTTGGTGACATGCTTCTTGAGCTTGGGCCTCTTCAGGGCGATGCCCTCGGCCGAGACCAGAGCAATGCCACCTCGCACACGGTTGGTCTCGATCCTGGGAAGGTCTCGGTATCCTGAGACCTCCTCTTCTTCGGTGGGCTCGCCCTCGATGCAGATGGGGCAGTTACGCACAATGGTGCGAATCTCATCGTCTGATGGAGAATACTGCAGGCCAGCCACGCGCTTGTAAAGGCCGATCTCCTCGACGTAGCGTTCTACCTCTTCAGGTCTTGGTTTCCAGGGAGCAATGCCTACCGCCCTTCTCACATAATCGGCCACGAGAACGGAGAGTGCCTGGGCGGTTCCGCCTGCGGAACGAATGGGACCGGCGTAGTAGACCTTGAGGTATTCTGTTCCATCATCATTTTTTCCCAGGTCCACGCGAGCGATTCCTTCAATGGGCGCTGCCACCACGCCCTCGGTTAGCAAAGCAACAGATGTACGAATGGCGTTTTCCACGGACTGGATCTTGGAAGCGCCTTTTCCCAGACGGCCTTCCGCAAAATCGATACCAATGGCCAGAGCTGCTTCTTCCCGGCTCATGCCCTTCTCTTCCAGCTCCCGAATACGCACGGCAATGCCGGGAATGCCTATCAGCTTTTCGACCCTTTCCGCCAGGTCCACAGCCAGCGGTATCTCCACCTCTGTGCTGGGGTCCAATCCCTGACGACGCGCCGCCTTGGCTATGTCCATGGCGTTCTTAAGGCCCTGCTGTAAATGCTCGAAGTATTCGGAATTTTTCATTTTGACCCTTTATCTTCCACTTCCTTTCCGTTCATTACTCTTTTCCCCAGAGCTTGAGGCCCGTGATAGAATCATAGACTCTCCTCAAAGGCAAACCTGAAAGCTCCTGCAAATAAACCTCGGCCGCAAAGACGGTACCAGAGGTCAGATGACCGCCCCATGTCCTTCCCGTCCTGTCCGATAGAACGGCATGAGCATGCACAAAGGGTCGCTCATCCCGCAGTGATATATTTCCCAAGCAAGAGGCCAATTCCATGGGCTCTTCCAGGGAAAATGTGCCGTACTCGTGAGAAAGCTGATCGTAGTAGCCAAGCTTCGCCCGAGAGAGAGCGCCGATAGCGCTCAAAGTGCCCGTCTCAATTCCACTCTCATCTGCCAGACTGGTGATCTGGCTGATGATATCTGCACCGTGGTCGAGCCTGGCTAACATGGTGCGACCCTGCCTGAAATCCCCTATCATCATTTAACCCTGGTCTCCAGTCTTTCCCCATTGCATCATGAGATCATAATGCTTTCGAAGGGCAAGCATGCCGAGGAAAGAGGTGGTCTGACACTTATAGCAGCATCCTGGAAAAGTAAATAATGGTTTTTCTAGTTTTTTGGGATCAGATTTAAACGGGATCTTATTGACAATAATAGGCCGATTGATGTCGTTTCTGGCCAACTTTTTAAAATATATTACCACTCAACCCCCTCGCTTCGCATGTGACTATGTCATAACATATATCGTTTTCAGAAAATAAAGTTAGATTTGTTTATTATTATTATTTATTCAGTTTCAGATTTTCAATAGCTATAAAATCTTTGAAAATTTTTTTGTGACATTTTTCCACTGGAACCTCTCCCCAGGAGAATCTTCCCACAGAGCACGGGAGTTCCCAATCATAGCCTTGAGTTTAAGAACCTTGCGCCCTATCAAAGCGTCATCTATTTTTGATCAAAGCCACAAGATTGTGCAATGAATCTGGAGTCTCTGGCATCCCAGCTGCGAGGATTTGTAGGCATCACTCGCAAAAAGCAGATAGGTAGCCTCTTGCAATTCTTTCCTATAGAGTCTGAGCGCATAATAGCCTCTTTTGGCGAGGATGCAGCCGTGATTGATGATGGAGAGGAGGTCATGCTCCTGGCTGCGGACGGCATCTGGTCCAAGCTAATGCAGGTCGATCCGGAGTGGTCCGGTTACTGTTCCGTCCTGGTCAATGTGCACGATATCGCTGCCATGGGCGGCTGGCCGGTAGCCATGGTGGATGTGCTCTCCGTAGGCAATGACGAGATTGCAAAGAGAGTTTTGCGAGGCATGAAGACTGCAATTGAGAAGTTTCATGTGCCCATCATCGGCGGACACCTGCATCCCGACACGCCCTACAGCGCTCTGGACGTTGCCATTCTGGGCAAAGCCAAGAAGAGCGGCGTCATCCTGAGCAGCACGGCAAAAGCCGGCGAGGTGGTGGTAGCCGCGGTCGATATGGATGGCAAAGTGCATCCCCAGTTCGCCATAAACTTCGACTCCACCAGCTTCAAGGATGGCAAGACCCTTCTTACGCAACTGGGCAGTATGCAGGAGCTGGGCGAGAGGGGGCTCGTCAAGGCGGGCAAGGATATCAGCAATCCTGGACTGCTGGGGACACTTGGCATGCTGCTTGAGACAAGTCAGGTGGGGGCAGTGGTGGATATAGAAGCAATCCAGGTTCCTGCTGGGCTGGAAATGGTAAGCTGGCTGAAGATGTATCCGGGAATGGGCTTTGTCGTAACCGCAAAACCAGAAAACGCCCAGAAGGTCCTGGAGGTATTTGAAAGGCGGGGCCTCACGGCAAGGGTGATTGGACAGGTTACAGAGGAGAGAAAGCTCGTCATTCGCCAGGGCGCAGAAGAGACTGTTCTTTTCGATCTGGAAAAGGAGAGCGTAACCGGAATTCACTGATATGGACAGTAACTTTATACGCTCGTTACAGGAAAGGGCCAGATCCAGGCATGCTCGTATCGGCATCGGCATCTGGAATGCAGACCCAGAGCTTATCGCCTCCCTGCAATCGGCCAGCAAATATGCCGACCTGCTTCTGGTAGGCAATCCCGGATGCGACTGTTCTCTTGATTACGTTTCCAGCAAAGAGCCCTGGAAGGAGCTGGTGCACCTCCTGGCCGAAGGAGAGATAGAGGGCGCTGTGAGGGGAAACCTGCCCGCAGGAAGGACCATGCGTGCCCTGGCTCTGCAGTTTCAGATCCGCTTGCGGCGTCTGGCTATGCTGGAGGTCTCAGGCTGGGCCTTTCTCTTAGGACCGGTGGGCATCGATGAAGGCGAGACTGCGGAAGATCGGCTGGAGCTATTGCAAGGTGGTGCAAAATTCCTGCAAGCCATGGGCCAGGAGGCGAAGGCGGCCGTGCTCTCCGGGGGCCGCATGGAGGACATGGGCCGCTGCGAGCGCGTGGACCGAAGCCTGGCTGAAGGAGAGCTGATCGCCGCTCTGGCGCAGCAGGCTGGCCTGCAAGCCTGCCACAAAGGAATATTGATCGAGAATTGCCGGGACGACGACATTGTCATTGCACCGGAAGGGGTTTCCGGGAACCTCATCTTCCGCACATTATTATTGCTATGCGGGGCGCAGTCTTTTGGCGCGCCGGTGCTTATGGACCGGGTCTTCGTGGACTCCAGCCGGGCCAGGGGCGGGTTCGACGGGCCGGTAATGCTGGCAAGTGCCATGGTTGGGATGAAGGCGAAAAAGAAATATATTTAAATAAATATTCACATAACGCTGGTTTTAGCATCAATGATTCTAGCCCTTAACTGTCGATGTTGCACTTTTTCAATAGGGAGAATGAATGAGGCTCAATTAGGAATGCACGCGAAAGAAAGGGATTTGGAAAGGGATTTGGAACTGGAATCGGGCAGCAAGAATCGCTACATAGTTTTGCTGCTTGTTCTCACAGGCGTCTTGATGGCGGTGGTTGATGGATCTGTGGTCAGCATAGCCCTTCCCACCATTACGGAATATTTCCGTGTCAGCATCGCCCAGTCACAAATGATCATGACCTCTTATCTTGTCACACTCACCAGCTTGCTCATTATCTTCGGCAAGGTCGCAGAATATGTGGGCAAGGCCAGGCTCTTCTTCCTGGGAATTGCCCTCTTTTCCATAAGTTCTTTAGCCTGCGGCCTGTCCACAAGCTTAAATCTCCTTGTGCTTTGCCGGATAATGCAGGCCACGGGAGCTGCCATGATGTTCTCCATAAGCTCGGCCATAATCTTCCAGGCTTTCCCTCGAGGTGAGCAGGGCCGGGCTATGGGTTACATTGGAGCAACGGTCGCCATCGGCAGTATGTTGGGACCCACATTAGGCGGTCTTATCGTTGACCTATTGGGCTGGAAGTATATATTTCTCATTAATGTGCCGATCGGCATTATGCAGTTGCTGCTCTCTTCCCGGTACATGAAAATCGAGGATATCAGATCTTCCGGCTTTGATGCAGACTGGATTGGCGCGGTAACCCTGATAACTTTCATAGTTTCTATGATGGCGATATTAGGCCAACTCTCCATTAGCTTCACCTTTCAGCCCGCGATTGTTGCGCTATCTTTGATCTTTCTGGGCTCTCTGGCAGCTTTTATGAAAAATGAGTCAAGGCACAAGTCTCCCCTTCTGGACCTTTCCATATTCCGCTACAAGATGTTTGTGCTGCCCTGTATCAGTATGATGCTGTTCTTTGTATCCAACCTGATGATATCCGTACTGGGGCCATTTTATTTTGAGGGCGTAATGGGTTATTCGGCATCACAAGTAGGTTTGATCTACCTTATCGTCCCTGCCATAATGGCTATTGGTGCGCCTTTAACTGGCTGGATATACGATAAACGCCAGTTTCGGTACTTAGCTGCTTTGGGAATGTCGGTTATGGCAATTTCTCTGATGCTCCTGGGATATCTAGCTGGAAGTGTAGGCCGTGATCCCAGGTTGCTACTGCTCACCTTTGTGTTCATGGGCATAGGAGGAGTTTTCTTTCAGAGCCCTAACAACACAGAGATAATGAGGGCCCTGCCCAGAGCAAAGCTAAATATCGCCTCCAGCTTCACAGCCACTGTCAGAAACCTGGGAATGGCATTAGGGGTATCCTTTTCAGGTGTTCTGGTGTCTCTACAGCTCGCCCAGGCGGAATACTATGGAACCCTTATGGGAGCGGGGCCAGAACTAATCTCTGTAACCATAAGTAGAGTAATGATGCTGGCGGGGTTGCTATGTATAATCGGTGCCCTGGTTTCCATATACATAGGATTGAATACATGCGAACACTAAGGTCACTGTTACTGTTTTAATTATAAGCAAATGTAATGCTATAGCGATGGGCGTTTCAATCCGAGGATATATTTATCATCAGCGAATTCGACCATCCAGAAGCTGCACCTTTTTCATCCAGGGCCATGGCTTTGACCTGGTATATTCCTGCCTGACTCCATTTGTGAGATACGCTTTCTCTTTTCCCAGAGTCAATGAAGACCAACCCAGTCCAGGAAGTAGTTTTGTCTCCCCAGTCGAAGACATACTTGACTCTGTCTCCATCTGGATCGTTTGCAGATGTAACATATCGATAAGTAGCCTGACGCCGTCCAATGGTCGGTCCCGCCGGTACGGCCGGCGAATGGGGTGGATCATTGTCGTTAATAGTCACATTCATTAGATCCACCCACCCGGATGATGCACCTTTGCTGTCTGTAGCTTCGGCTTTGATCTTGTATCTTCCTGCTTTGACCCAGGCATGAGGCGCACTTTCAACTGAGCCGGAATCGACCATATCCGTAGTGGAGATTACTCCATCTCCCCAGTCGAAGGAGTACACGACTTTGTCACCATCGATATCTTTGGCCATTGTAAAGTAACTATGAGATATCCCCATGTAGCCAAAGCTCGGTCCGAACAGTTCTTTTGGTTCATTCGGTCTGTTGTTTGCAATAACGGTAACTATCAAATCCTGGGACTCATTTGATGTAGCCCCTAACCGATCTCTGGCAATGACTCTGATCCGGCGTTCTCCTTCATCACTCCAACTGTGCACAGCGCTTGCATTGCATCCGGATCTGATAAAATCCGTGCTGGACGCATTTCCGTCCCCCCAGTCGAAGGTGTACTCTGCTTCATCTCCGTCAGGGTCCGATGTGACCGATGTGTAAGTATTTGCGGCCCAGGCATAGACCGATCCGGGTCCGGATGGTTTTGAGGGATTATCGGGAGGAGAATTTATGGTGACATCTTGCGACTCCGACCATGCAGAAGCGCCCCCTCTTTCATCAATGGCAATTACTCTGATCCGGTATGTTCCAGCTTTTCTCCAGCTATGATTCGCGCTTGCTGTGGCACCGGAGAGGAGAAAGCCTGTGGTCGATTCAGTTTTGTCGCCCCAATCAAAGGTGTACCTCATCAGATCCTCATCAGGATCGTTGGAGGATACGGTATAATTATGGGAGACTCCCGGCCGGCTCGAAATCGGTCCTGAGGGCGCGTTAGGCTTAACAGGTGGTGCATTTGAGGTGACGCAGAGTGGCTCCGACCACCGGGATGTGGCTCCTTTGCTATCTGTGGCCATGACGCGGACCTCATATGTACCTGCTTTGCACCAGGTGTGATTCGCGCTCGTAGCTTCTGATGAATTGATAAGGGACGTGTTTGATTCTGTTTCATCTCCCCAATCAAAGGTGTAAAACACCCGGTCTCCATCCGCATCTGCAGCAAAGGTGGAATAGCGATACGATGCCCCAGGGACACCAATGGCTGATCCCACAGGAATTATCGGTATTTCGGGAGGATTATTACGGACTCTTGCACAGATAAATGGCCCTGGCCAATAGGGCAGGATGCCGGCGCAACCGCCCGTCCATTGCAGCGATCGTACTGCATCGAATACAGGTCCTGATAAGGCACAACTCGCGTTTTTTGTGAAGGGGCATCCTTGCGAAAATATGAGGGATGACCATAGCAGTGCCAGTATGATAAAAAGCCTTAAGTATTGGCTAAATTTCGTCCGTTGCACAAAGGAAAATGTATTAGTTTAGTATTTAAATTTTTCTACAGATATAGAATATTGAAATGGATATTAGGATTTAAAAAAAATTACTGAAAATGAAAAATAACAGAACAAATCAAAAAAGAGCGCCCTACTGCACTGCGCTCTTGACCTCATCCACGATCTTGTCGATAAGGCTCTTCTCTTTTTCTGTCTGCTTCTTTTTCTTCTCGCCAAATTCCGCAGCCAGCGCCTCTAAGAGCTGTTTTTGCCGCTCCGTCAGGGCTGAAGGCGTCTTTATCTTAACCTTAACATGCAGATCGCCAGAGCCTAGGCCCTGCAACCTTGGCATGCCCTTTCCCCTCAGCCGGAAAACGGTTCCCGTCTGCGTTCCTGACGGCACCTTTATCTTGGCCCGCCCGCCCAGTGTGGAAACTTCCAGCTCTGTCCCCAGTGCGGCCTGAGTGAAGCTGATGGGCGTCTCCAAAAGCAGATCGCTGTCCACACGCTGGAACAATGGATGGGGGCGGACGTTTATGACCACATAAAGGTCTCCGCTCTCCATTCCCGGTCCTGCCGCATCCCCCTGGCCACGGAGCTTGAGGTGCTGGCCGTCCTCCACGCCCGGCGGGATCTTGATGTTTATCTTGCGGTTCTTTCGCATCCTCCCCGAGCCGGAGCAATCTCCGCAAGGAGCGACGATAATCTGCCCACGGCCACCGCACTTGGGACAGGCGGAAGATGTAACCATCTGTCCGAAGGGAGTGTTCTGAGCTCTGGTGATCTGGCCCGTACCCCGGCAGTTGCTGCAGGTGGTGGGGCTGGTACCGGGTTTAGCTCCACTGCCATGGCAGGTGGTGCAGTTTTCTGTACGCATCACCTCAATAGTTGGCTCCAGACCGGTGGCCGCCTGCTCCAATGTGATGTTTATGTCGTAGCGGAGATCCTGGCCACGGGCGGGGCGGCCGCGTCCGCCTCCCCCGAAGAACATATCAAAAATGCTCTCGCCGCCACCCCTTCCTCCGCCACCGCCAAAACCCCTCAGCAGATCCTCAAAGTTCACCCCGCGAAACAGATCCTCTTGCGAGTACTGACTATTGATTCCGGCGTGGCCGAACTGGTCGTACTTCTGCCGCTTTTCCGGATCGGAAAGGACTGCATAGGCTTCGGATAGCTCCTTGAACTTTTCCTCAGCATCGGGTTCTTCCGATCTGTCGGGATGATACTTCATGGCAAGCTTGCGGTAAGCTCCCTTGAGATCCTTCTCGCTCGAATCCTTGGGTACCCCCAGGATCTCATAGTAGTCCTTCTTCTCCGGCATATTTTATTCAGTTCCTTGTAGACGGCATTGCTTAAGTGCAGTTCACTTCTTCACTTCTTATCATTCACTACCTCATAGTCGGCATCCACAGTCTGATCCGAAGGGCCTTGCCCAGAGGTTTGCTCTTGTCCTGCGCCTTGGCCCTGTTGGGCCTGCTGCTCCTGTGCCGCTTTCTGGTACATTGCTGCCGACAGCTCGTAGATGCAGCTTTGCAGTGCTTCCGTCTTGGCCTTGATCTCAGAGATCTCGCCACCTGTCTGGGCATTCTTCAGGTCGGCAATGGCCTTTTCGATCTTCTCCTTCTGTTCAGCCGTTGCCACTTCGCCAGCATCTTTGAGCATCTTCTCCGAGGCATAGACCAGAGAGTCAGCCGCATTCTTGACCTCGATCTCTTCCTTTCTCTTCAGGTCGTCGGCAGCGAAACGTTCTGCGTCTTTGATCTTGGCATCAATATCATCCTTGCTCAATTTATGAGGCGCGGTGATGGTCATATTCTGCTCTCTCTTGGTGGCCAGATCTTTGGCAGAGACATGAATGATGCCGTTGGCGTCAATGTCGAAGGTGACTTCTACCTGAGGAATGCCGCGGGGAGCCGGCGGGATTCCCACCAGTGTAAACCTTCCCAGGGAGACGTTATCTTTGGCCAGGGGCCTCTCGCCCTGCAGCACATTGACCTCCACGCTGGTCTGGTTGTCGGCAGCCGTGGTAAATATCTGGCTCTTTCGAGTGGGAATTGTGGTATTCCTCTCAATGAGCTTGGTGGTGACTGCGCCCAAAGTTTCAATGCCCAGTGATAGAGGTGTGACGTCTAGTAGCAAGAGGTCTTTGACCTCGCCGCCCAAAACGCCTGCTTGGATGGCAGCACCCATAGCCACGCATTCCATGGGATCCACGCCTCGCTCTATGTCCTTGCCCATAAAGCCCTTCACGAACTCCTGCACGATAGGCATCCGGGTGGGACCGCCCACTAATATGATCTTTCCTATATCGGATTTCTCCAGCTTGGAGTCCCTCAGAGCCTGGGTCAAGGGACCACGGCAGCGCTCAATGACATCCTGGATGAGTTCATCGAGCTTGGAGCGGTCCAGCGTCATGGAGAGGTGCTTGGGGCCGCTGGCGTTCGCTGTAATATAGGGCAGATTAAGATTGGTCTGCATCACGCTGGAAAGCTCTATCTTGGCCACTTCTACCGCTTCCCTCAGGCGCTGCATGGCCATGGTGTCGCCCTTCAGGTCGATGCCCGACTCCTGCTTGAACTTCCCCAGGACGAAGTTAGTCAGTCTTTCGTCCATGTCCCTGCCGCCCAGTTGAGTATCTCCGGAGGTGGACCTGACCTCGAATACGCCCTCGCCTATCTCCATGATAGTGACGTCCAGTGTGCCGCCGCCCAGATCAAAGACCATGATCTTATGCTCGCCCACCTTATCCAGACCAAAAGCCAGAGCTGCAGCCGTGGGTTCATTGATGATACGAACGACCTCCAGGCCAGCGATGGTTCCAGCATCCTTGGTCGCCTGCCTCTGATTGTCATTGAAGTAGGCAGGTACGGTTATTACGGCTTTATCCACGCTGTCAGCCAGATATGTTTCTGCATCCGTTTTGATCTTTCGCAGGATCTGGGCGGATATATCCTCAGGGCTGTACTCCTTTCCATGAACCTTCACTTTGTAGTCTGTGCCCATCTTGCGCTTGATGCCCGTGATGGTGCCATCCGGATTGGTGACTGACTGTCTTTTGGCCGGCTCTCCTACCAGAACCTGGCCTTCTTTGGTGAAGGCCACGTAGGATGGAAACGCCTTGCCGCCGATGCTTGTCCCTTCTGCACTGGGAATTATCGTAGGTCGGCCGCCGATTAGAACTGCAGCCGCCGAATTGCTGGTTCCAAGGTCAATGCCGATAATTTTTGACAAGATCTCATCTCCTAAATTTGAAAGTTACCACAACTTTGTAAATATTTCATCTTTTCGCCACCGCAACTTTTGAGAAGCGAATGACATGGGAATTGAAGAGATAGCCCTTTTGTATCTCTTCTACCACTACGCCTTCTTCCAGCTCTTCCGTCTCGACCTGAAAGAGAGCCTCATGTCGGTAGGGATCAAACTTCATGCCTTTAGCTTCTATGGGCATGAGCCCCTCTCCCGATAATATGTCGAGCAGTTGCATGTAGAGCGCTTTGCTGCCCTCGTCGTGCTTTGCCGCCGCATCCAGGCTATCGATCACGGGAAGAAGCTTTGAGACAAGCTTCTCAGAGGCGTATCTTATATTGCCTTCCTTCTCGCGGACCGATCTTTTCATAATGTTTTCCAGGTCTGCCCGACACCGCATCAAGAGATCGAGCCGCTCCTCCGCCAAGCTCTGAGCAGAGGAGAGCTGTAGCCGTAGCTCCTCAATATTCGCGTCTGGGGTCTTTGGTTTCGGTGCAGATTCCACATCCTCATCTGCCATAAGCTCCTCCAAATTTTTTATCTAGTAGTGAGGCATCCCCATAGGAGGCATGGTGTAATCATGCGGGCTTTGGCCGGGCTTGGGGGCCATCTCTTCTCTCTTGGCTGCAATGACATCATCCACCCGCAAGACCATGGTGGCAGCTTCGGTTGCGGATTTAATGGCTTGAGTTTTTACCTTTAATGGCTCTACAACGCCCATGGCCAGCATATCTGTGGGCTCTCCCGTTAATATGTTCAGCCCGAAGTTCTTCATGCTCTGACCACTCTTGGCTCTCAGAGCCGCTAGGCTGTCCACGGGATCGAAACCAGAGTTCTCAGCCAGTGTCAGGGGAATGGACTCCACAGCATCGGCAAAGGCCCGGACCGCCAATTGCTCCCGTCCTTCCAGGGTAGATGCATACTGTCTCAGATTCTCGGCCACAACAATCTCCGGAGCGCCTCCGCCGGGCACAATCTTTCCGGAGCGAATGACGTCTAAAACCACATTAAGGGCATCATCCAGGGCGCGTTCCATCTCCTCTAAGAACTGCTCCGAAACACCGTGCAGGATAATGGATACCGCCTTGGCTTTCTCGCAGCCCTCGACGAAGATCATGTGCTTATCTTTGCCGACCTTACGCTCTTCCACAAGAGCTGCCGATCCCAGGTCCTTGGATGTGACAACCATCACATCGCCCACCAGCCTTGCTCCCGTGGCCAGGGCCAGCATCTTCAGGTCCTCTCTCTTAACCCGGCGAACGGCCAGGATTCCCTGCCTTGCCAGGTAGTTTTGGGCAGTAACCCCTATGCCCTTCTCGCAGAAGATGACATTAGCTCCTGCTGCGATAATGGCATCAATCTGAGACTTGATAACCAGTTCCTCGCCCTCTTTAAAGCTGGCAAAATTCTTGGCATCAGTAATAGTTACCTTGGCATCTGTATCCAGCTTCTTGAGCTCGAGAGTGCCCTCTAGGAGCATAATCTTGGACTTCGCTATGCGCTTTGGCATCTCCAGAGATGTTCTCTCTTTCTCGATTACTATGCCGTGGTTAAGACTCGAGTCCTCGATTCTGCCGCCCGGGATCAGGACGATCTTGACATTCTCTTCAATATCCTTGCCCTCAAAACCGGCGACTGCTCGTGCTGCTTCCACAGAGATTGTTGCCAGCTTATCCATGGCGATCTCTATGCCCTTTCCTCGCATGGCTGTCCGGGCAATATTCAAAAGCACGCTGTCGTCGCCTGAAACATCTATGGCCATCTCGGAAAGCACTTTTTGCGCCCTGGCTGCAGCTTGCTTATATCCTTGCACAATGACTGTGGGGTGAACATCCTGATCCAGTAGCGCTTCCGCCTTTTCCAGCAGCTTGCCCGCGATTATCACCGCTGTGGTGGTGCCGTCTCCAATCTCATCATCCTGGGCTTTTGCCACCTCGACAATCATCTTGGCCACCGGATGCTCAATATCCATTTCTCTGAGGATTGTGGCTCCGTCATTGGTGATGGTTGCCTCTTCGCCGGCGATGAGCATCTTGTCCATCCCTTTGGGTCCAAGGGTGGTCCGAACAGCCTCTGCGACCGCCTTTGCAGCTAAGATGTTCCTGCGCTGCGCTTCTTTACCTGTCTCTCGCTTGCTTCCTTCTTTCATTATAATTATCGGTACGCCGCTCAAACCTGCCAAACCTGTAGTCCTCCCCGACTTTTTTCATACTACCAGTTTGAAGTTCTATATAAAAGCTTTGCACGATCGGGGCGGCATTTGTATACCATCTTGCATATATATAGTCTATATAGGAAGTTCTATATAGTCATCTATCGATCAAAGCCAATTAGAGCAAATGCCATTTTGGCGAACAACTACAAAAAGGGATATGCGGTGACATCGAAAATTGTCTCAAATAATCTAAATCTCTGGTATGGAGAAAAGCAAGCTCTCAAGGATATTAGCCTGGAAATTCCCGAGAAAAAAATTACTGCACTCATTGGGCCATCCGGCTGCGGCAAGTCAACTTTTATCCGATGTCTGAACCGGATGAACGATCTTGTGGCCAAGATTCGTATTGAGGGCCAGGTCCTCTATGACGATGTCGATATTTATGGGAAAGATGTCGATGTCGTGGAACTGCGCAAACGGATCGGTATGGTATTTCAAAAACCTAATCCTTTCCCTATGTCCATTTACGACAACATTGCCTATGGCCCCAGAATTCATGGGCAGAGAAATGTCGATAAAATTGTAGAGCGCAGTCTATTGGATGCTGCCCTCTGGGAGGAGGTAAGCGAGAGGCTGGACCAACCGGCCATGGGCCTTTCCGGCGGCCAGCAACAGAGGCTATGTATCGCCAGAACCCTGGCCATGAAACCGGATGTTATCTTATTTGATGAACCATGCAGCGCCCTAGATCCAATCTCCACAGGAAAGATTGAGAGCCTGATGGAGGTCTTGAAGGACAACTATACACAGGTGATCGTGACCCATAATATGCAACAGGCAGCCCGAATCTCGGACCACACCGCTTTCTTCTTGTTAGGCGAGTTGATCGAGGTAGGAGAGACAAAACGCATATTTGAGATCCCAAAAATGAAGAGCACTGAGGATTATATCACAGGAAGGTTCGGCTAGGAAAAATTAGCTTAAGTTTGGAAGTGAGATAAGATGAGCCCGTATCGGGAGCGGTATCACAGAGATCTGAAAGAATTAAAAGATCTTACAAAAGATCTGGCGGATCGGGTTGGCGGAGCGATAGATAAATCGGTTTTAGCCTTGCGTGATGGAAATATAGATCTGGCCAGAGAGGTCATCAAACATGATCAAGAAATGGATGATTTGAGCCAGAGGATAGAAAATTTATGCATGGAGCTTCTGGCTTTGCAACAACCTATGGCCAAGGACCTGAGGCGCATTATCGGCATCCTGAAGATCGGCATAGATCTGGAGAGGATCGGCGACCTGGCCGTAGATGTGTCCAGAGTTACCACACAATCACAAAATAAGATTCAGATAACAAAACTTGAGTATATTCCTCGTATGGCGGAGATAAGCAAGAAAATGCTCGAACAGTCCATGGAGGCCCTCATGAACAGCGACGCGGACTTGGCCAGGCAGGTCACCAAATGGGATTATGAGATAGATGGGCTTTATGTCAAAGCCAGAACCAAACTCCTGAAAATAATTATTGAAAGACCTGAAACGATCAATGAGGGGACGGCATTGCTTATGGTCAACCGGCATCTGGAAAGGACCGGCGATCATATCTGTAATATCTGTGAGACCATTGTCTATATGGTGGAAGCAAAGAGAGAACACCTCAATTAGGGCTATTTATGGACACAAGAAAAGTACAGAGAACCGGCAAGTCGACCTTTATCGTCTCCCTTCCCAAAAGCTGGGCGACAAAGAACGGCATTTCTGCGGGTTCAATAATTTACATCAATCAGGGAGATAATGGTGCCCTCACATTATCTACGGATCGCTCTGAGCGCGACCTGCGAGCGCACCTGGATATCGGTGACAAAATGGGAGAGCATCTGGTAAGGGAAATAATTGGATGCTACGTGGGAGGATATAGGACCATTGAGGTGACATCAGGGCACATGTCGTCCATGCAGAAGAAAGACCTGCACCAGATCGTCAACAAGCTGATCGGCCCGGAGATTCTGGAAGAGACCATAAACAAGGTGGTCATCCAGGATCTGCTCAGTTCCGAGGAGCTCCAGTCCGAGCGGGCACTGAAAAGGATCAGAACCGTAGTAAAATCCATGATCTCCGATTCTCTTTCCAGCCTGTTAAATAATAACGAGGAGCTGGCTATGGATGTGATCCAGAGGGACAATGATGTGGACCGGCTCAACCTTCTTATCGCCCGCCAGTTCACTGAGATCCTGAGATCGGGTTCTGTAAGACAGGAGACGCTTAATCCCATCACAGCTTTCAATTATATGCAGGCGGCATCCAACCTGGAGCGCATCGCTGACCATGCTTATCGCATTGCCAAGATCGCCAGCAAGCAAAGCTACAGCTTGCCCGATGATTTAAAAGAGGAGCTTTCCCGCCTGGATTCATTGCTGTGCGGCCTGCTTGATGATTCTATATCCTATTTGCTGCAGACCAACTCCAACAAGGCCAATGAGCTCATCGACCGTATATCGGAGATTCAAATGCATGCCAGGGTAATTGCCAATTCCTCTGATTACAAAGACAAATCGGAGATGATGGTTCGGCTGGTCCTGGCAGGCAGTCTGGAGCGCATGCTTGACTACATCATGAATATAGGTGAGCTGACCATAAATCTCAGCCATTCTACTCATTCAACTGAGAAAGCTTGAGGCTTAAATACCTCCTGTTATTTTGAATTCACTCTGCCCGTGCGGCCCCGTCCGCCCGCGCCTGGGAAGGGACTTGTGTGCTGCTGCGCCGTGGCAAGGACGGGAGAGGCGCGCTTGGATTCAGGGAGGGGCAGCATTTTCATGCAAAGTAGGGCTATCGTTCCCACATACGGGCTATTGCGCCCTCGATTCCTTTTCCAGACAGAGAAGCTTCTCCTTCATCTCTGTGCCCCAGAGATATCCGCCCAGGCCGCCCCTGGCTACCACGCGATGGCAGGGCACGAGAATAGCGAAAGGATTCGCGGCCATGGCCCGGCCCACCGCCCGCGCCGCACCGGGCCTGCCCGCGCATGCCGCGACCTGGCCGTAGGTTCTAATCTCGCCGCGCGCTATCTCCTGCACCAGTGCATAAATCTGCTTTTGAAAATCGGTGCACTCCGACACGTCCAGCTCCGCCTTAGGGCAGGGCGCGTTCCACTTCAGGTAGGCTGCGATCTCCTCGGCCAGCCTGGAAGTCTCTGTGGGCATATCCTGGGAAAAATAGATCCTCGTTACCATCTCGTCCTGCCGTTCTACCAGAAGAGTGCAGCCCAAAGATGGAACAAAGACACCTGAAGTCATTCTTTGATGATCTCCCTGAAGGTCTTGAAGCGTCCCAGCTCGATCATCTCCACCGCGAGGTGTGCCGTGTCCAGGATGGCGATACTGGAGCAGCCAGTGAAGTAGCCCCAGATCTCGCCAGGATTGACCAGGAGCGTCTTGCCCTGCCTCGTCGCTTCAGCACGGTGGTTGTGGCCGCGCACAACGACATCGTAGAGCTGTGAGGCTACCACGGCCTTTACCAGCGGCTCATCGGTGCCGTGCATGAGGGCGATCTTCAGGCCGTCCGCCTCGATCTCGCCAAAGTCGCCCAGGTACTCGCCGCCCACGCGAGCGAATTCGCGGGCCAGGCCAACGCGGTCGCCGTCGTTATTTCCGTAGACGAGCTTGACGGGAATGCCAAAGCCCTCAAAGGTGTAGCAATTGCCGGAGCCGATCATGTCACCTGCAAAGAGCACCAGATCCACTTTCTTTTGAGAAAAAACCCGCAGAGCATCCTTTACGCCTTGAATGCTGTCATGGGCATCGGACATAATTCCTATGAGCATCAAATCACCTGCTGAAATTGCATCTGATAATTATATTTTGCCATAGGCCGTCACCACCGAAAAAAGCGTTTTTTGGCCATTAGGGTCGAAGGGCTTAAGTACAAGGAATAACCTGGTAGCGAGAGGCCCGCCTTAACTCAGCCTGGTAGAGTGCGCGGCTGTAGTATGTCTCGCACCGTAGAGGTGCTACGCGCAGTCACCGCGATGTCCCCGGTTCGAATCTGGGAGGCGGGATCTGAATATAGTCCGGATGGTGTAGTGGCCCATCATGAAAGCCTGTCGAGCTTTCGACCCGGGTTCGAATCCCGGTCCGGGCGTTTATTTATAGGAAAGGGAGAGCCCCCAGTGCGGTTCTCGCTTTTTTCTATCTTATCTTATGTTTTTCAAGGGTCGTTGCATGCCTAAAGGATGCTCTAGCCCGCTGGCAACGTATCACCTCAAGAACGTGGGGGAGAGAAGCTGATCATTCGCATTATCGCCGTGGGACGACTAAGAGAAAAGTACTGGCAGGATGCAGCCACAGATTTCGCTCGCCGCCTTCGTCCCTATGCCCGCCTGGAGGTGATAGAGGTATCCGAAGCGCATATGAAAGAGGCGGCTTCCCCGGCTGAGGAGAAGAAAGCCATGCAAGATGAGGCACAGGCCATTCTCGATAAGATGAAACGGCATCACGGCCCGGTGATAGCGCTGGACAGAATGGGAAAGGCCCTCGACTCGCCCATGCTGGCAACAGGGCTGCACAAGATGATCATGGAAGGTAAAACCGAGGTGGCCTTTGTGATCGGTGGACCGTTGGGTCTAGCGCCCGAGGCGACGCAGGGAGCAGACCTGCTTCTCTCCTTTTCTAGATTGAGCTTGCCCCGCCGGGTGATGAGGGTAATTCTTTTAGTGCAGATCTATCGAAGCTTCAGGATAATACATGGTGAGCCTTATCATAAGTAAAGGATATTTAAATAAAAATATGTTTATAATGATTTGGGACCATCAAACATTAGTTGAGATTGAAAGCAAAGCTTAGGTGAGCACGGCAGCGCTCTGCAGCTTGGCCTTTTAGGGCGCATAGCAGCCCCATTGACCACGCAGCATTCCAAGTTGAAAGGTGAAGCCGAAATTGTGTAGCCAGGGAGCGCGGACATGGGGCAAAGGGGGGTTGGAGGATAATGGCGCTCGAGTTAGGATTAGCTTTATCAAGAAATATGCTCAAGCAGTATACAAATAAAAAACCTAATGCATGCAAAAGCTCAGCGAAGCAGATCGGATCTGCCAATAAATATCGGAAAGAAGGCAAAAAGAAAGATCCCACGGGCCAGCTTTTCACCGAGAGATATAGCTCATGGCATGACGCCTGATTTAAAATTTGGTTCACGAAGAACTATCACCGAAACATAGCCAACATCTCGTAGACGCCCTCTTCGTTTCTCTTGCTAACATCAAATCCCATTTTTTTAAAAAGATGGAAGACCGGCTCGTTCCCGGCCAAAACCTCGGCCGTGAAGCCTAAAATACCCTGTTTCTTGGCAAGATAAGTCAGATAGCTGAGCAGCTCTCCGGCCACGCCCTTTTTCTGGCAGTCGTCCCTGACCACCAAAGCCACGTCTGCCGTGTATGTATCACTGTTCAGGCCGTACTGGCCCAGCCCGCAGATCGTCTCCCTGTCATCTGCCTTTGTTACGGCCACCAGTACCATCTTCTGGAAATAGTCCACCGCCACAAACTTTTGCAGCAATTCATGGGGAATATCTCTCCTGGCTGAGATAAACCTCAGATACATGCTTTCATCAGATAGAGAGTAAAAGAAATCCTTGAGCAGCGGCTCATCACTGATCTTGATGGGCCGCAATAGAATATGCAAACCCTTGCGAGTGGTCTTCACAAGCTCCAGATCCTCGGGATACTCGCCTTTTGTGCCGGGAATGAAGGCCTGATCGGGATAGATGAGATGCAGCCTCCTGGCCTCCTCTATCAGCCAGAGCCGGAAGTTGGGATGGGCAATGGAGATGAGGTCCATGGCCCTCTCCCGGATGCTCTTGCCGTGCAAGTAGGCGATGCCGTATTCTGTGACGACGTAGTGAATATCACCCCTCTTCAAGGTGATTCCTGCTCCAACACTCAGAAAGGGCACAATCCTGGAGACAAGCGGCCCCTTCGAAGACATATCCCTCCCCATTTTTTGCGCTGTGGAGGGCAGTGCGAGAATGGTCTTTCCATCAGGGGCAAGGGCCGCTCCGCGCATGAAGTCCGCCTGGCCTCCTATGCCGCTGTAAAAGCTGTGCCCCAAAGATTCCGCCGTGGCCTGCCCGGTGAGATCGATTTCCAGAGCGCTGTTGATGGCCGTCATCTTCCTGTTTTGAGCAATGATAAGAGGATTATTTGTATAATCGATAGTGCGAAATTCTATGGAGTTCTTCTCCCTCAGGAAATCAAAGGTATGACGCCGGCCCATGCAGAAGGTGGCAATGCTCTTGCCTGGATTTATGCTCTTTTGGCTGTTGTCTACAATTCCCTTTTCCATCAGATCGGCAATGCCGTCGTTAAGCAGTTCCGTGTGCACGCCCAGGTGCTCTTTTCCTTGCAGACTGGAGACGACTGCATTGGGAATGCTGCCGTATCCCACCTGAATGGTAGAGCCGTCTTCCACGATACGGGCCACGTACCTTCCTATCTTCTGAGCAATATCGCCAGGCGTATCCTCGATGTACTCCAGCATGGGCTCATCTTTAGCAATGATATAGTCGACATCATCCATGCCGATCCAGCCGTCCCCTTCCACAACCGGCATGTAGGAGTTGGGCTGGGCGATCACAATTCCGGCCTTCTTCACTGCCGCCCTGACGATGTCCACGCTGACGCCCAGGTTCATGTTGCCGTCTTTGTCAGGGGGCGTGGTCTGGATGAGGGCCACATCAAGAGGTATCCTCTCCGACTGGATCAGGCCGGGTAGCTGGGAGAGAAATATGGGCGTGTAGTCGGCGCCGCCCTGGTTTACGGACTTTCGGGTGTTGTCTCCGATGAAGAAAGAGTTGAGCCGGAAGTTGTCTTTGAACTTTTCATCCGTGTAGGCTGCCACACCCAAGGTGACTATGTTTATCAGCTCGGCATCCAGGAAGGCCTTGGGCTGGTTCTCAACGAAATTGAGCAGAGATCTGACCAGATACTGAGGCTCGCCACAGCCAGTGCCTACGAATATCCGGTTGCCTGGGCGAATTTCTTGGAAGATGAAGCGCTCTTGATCACGAAACTTATTGGGCCATCTGTTTTTGATTTCGTTCGCTATTTCGTCTCCCATTTTCGTCTCCTATTTTACAGCCACTTGAAACTGCCTCTTGAGATGGATGGATGAGAATCATCCAGTCATTCTGGTCCATCTCACCAGAGGGCGGTGATCCACAGAAGAGCCGCCTGCAATAAGATAAGGCGAATCGCAAATGCCGTCACCGTCTTGGTCCCTGCAATCCGTTTGGCCGTAATAGTTACCCCTGCCTTCCCTGTCCCAGGAATTGGAGCCGCCGTCCCAGACCGACTGAACATTTAAGGTGATATTATTTCCAAAAATGGCGTTCCCAAAAGAGCCGCTTGAGATATTGATGCCTTCAGTGTTATTGATGACTGTGTTAGCGGTAAGAACATTCCCCGTGCAGAATTGATCGAGAATGATGCCGCTTTTTACTTCATCCACAATAGTGGAATTAGCAATTTTAGTGTAGTTGGATTGGTGCAGGAATATACCGTGCCGGTTCTCGCTGATGTTGTTTGACTCAATTGTATTGTTGTGGCTGAGGGCGAAACTTATGCCGTCGCCCTGATTTGATGTGATGTTGTTTTCCCATAGCGAATTTTGCCAGCTCTTTAGCAGGGCAATCCCATCTTTTCCATTGTCCCTAATTTTATTTCTAAATATAAAATTGTCATAGGACTCATCAGCCGGGTAATTATTCCAGAAGATGCTCTCCACATAAATGCCGTTTACTCTGTTAAACAGGATGATATTGTCGGAGATAAGGGCCATAGATCCGACCAGATATATGCCGTTTCCATTGCCCTCGTATTCGCTATCCCAGCCGCTCCCTGTAATTGTGTTGCCGGAAATTATGGAAAAGTTGCATTTTATGGCTCTTACGGCATCGTTGATGCTGTCAGTAATCTCATTGCCTTCAACGGTATTTGAGTCACTTCTCTGCATCTCAATGCCCCAATCGTTATGGTGCAGCAAGTTGCCCTCAATGCTGTTGCCATGCGAGTTGTACAGCTCGACGCCATAGCCGAATGGGATATCTTTTATGGTGTTATTGATGATCTTGTTATTGCTGCAATTCCATAGACCGATGGCCGTCAAATCGCTGCCGTAAAACGTATTGTTGGATATCGTATTCCCATCGGAGTAGACTCTGATGGCTGCATTGCCTATGAGGTCGTTGTGCTCGCCAGACCCGTGGGGAATCGGCCAGGTGACTCCGGTTATGTCAAAACCATCCACAACACATCCAAATTCCCTGATGGCTATGGCCGTGCCTCCAGATTTCACAACCATCTCAGTTAAGCCTGTGCCGCGCTCTTCGATATCTGCTGTGGAGCTTCCGGCTCTCAGGACGGGCCTTCCTTCTCCCGTGTCTTTGCCATGAAGGTTCAAGAGAGGGACGGTTATGTTCAAGTTGACATAGTACTCACCGCTCTGCACCTCGATGATATCTCCCGGACCGGCTGAATCGATCGCAGCTTCGATTCGGTAAAAATCACAGCCTTGCTGTCCGACGGTGATGACGGATGCCTGCGATGAGGCTATCGAGACAAACATGATCATTGCAATTAGAAGATGGGGAATTGATGGCATCATTATCCTTTTGCGGTTAAAAATATAAGTATTTCCCCAAAATATTCGCGCAGGATTATGCGAGCGGGTCACAGTTCAGGGATTTAGCGGCCCCCAACGAATATTATTATCATTAAGATCGCTAATAATAATGCCCAGACCACAATAGCCAGCAAAGTGGCTTGTTTTGCCTTCTTCGCTTCCCACCAGGTTCTGGGCTCAATTCCCTGGGCGAGGAAGGTGACAACTCCCGCCAGGTTAACAGATATGAGATTTGCCAGAAATAGGAACAGAGCACCCAAAGCCAGTGAATAGTAGCCTGCTCCTAGCAGCAATCCGAAAACGACTAAGGGTGGCATGAGGGCGACGGCTACTGCGACACCGATGAGGACGGCGGGGGCGGCTGAGGTAAAGGATAAAGCTCCTGCAGCTCCGGAAGCCAGTGCCAGGACGATGTCCATCGGTCCCACATTGGTTCGGGATGATATCTCCTGCAAAGAAGGGTCTACAGGCAGCAAGATCCCAATGGCAATAGATAGAACAACGGTGATGGAAATGCCTAAAATGATGGTCTTAAGAGCGCTCTTCGCCAGCGGCAAATCACCAAGTGCTGTCGCCAAAGATAGGGAGACATTGGGTGTCAGCATGGGCGCAATTACCATCGCCCCGATTATCACCGCCACGCTATTATTAGTGACTCCGATAGCTGCAACAATTGACGAGAGTATTATCATTGAAATATAAATTTTGGTGATAATGGCCCCTTTCTCCAGGTCATCATGCATCTCCTCCCGGCTCACCCTTTCCGTATGGTTTTTATCTTCCTCATTCAAAGAGCCTGCCTCGATCTTGTCCTCCTCCGAGATACTGGGAAATGATGCCTCCAGCGCGAAGATGTTAATCCTGAAGCTGTCCTCATCTGAGAATGCTTCTTCCATCAGGTCGAGCAGGTTTTGGCTTCCCTCTGCCAGCACCAGAATCCTGATGAGAATCTTATCGGTCGAAAAACGGGTCTTCCAGTCGCCCTGTATCGGAATCTTCCAGAAGCCTACTGCCGGCTGAATTGTTAAATCGAGAACTTCCTTTCTGCCGCTTATCAGCTCTTCCACAACATGTTGCCTAATTTTTGGCAGGCTAATCTCGATCAGACGTAGCGTCATGATTTTATCTCTCAATATGCAGCAGGATCTTCAGTCTCGTCTTCCAGTCTTTGCTTCGATCGTATTTCCGGCTGAAGGCTTCAATGCCTTTCGGGCTGCCCATCAGTGCCAGAACATCGCCTCCTTTCACTACCATCTTCGTGTCCGGCACAGCCATGGCCTGCCCCATTCGCTCCAGGGCTACCGCCTGACAGCCGAACCTCTGCGGCAGATTCAGCTCCTCCAGTGTCTTTCCAGCCAGGCGGGACCTCTTGCTTACATGGTATATCTTCAGTTCCAGGTCCTCATAAAGCAGATCCAGCTTCCCTTCCTCCCCCTGGATGATCCTGGCCAGCATGTGGCTGGCCACGATCGGCACGGATGCCACATAGTCCGCTCCGGCCCGGTAGATATTCTCGGCAGACCTGAGGTGATTGGCCCTCACCACCACGAAAGCTTTGGGGTTAAGATTTTTGGCGAGAAGGGTGGCATAAATAGCATCAGAGTCCAGGTTGAGCATGATCTGAACGCCCACCGCCTCTTTGATTCCCGCCTGCAGGAGATCGGCCTCTGTCGTAGCATCGCCGGTTACGTGCGGAAAGGCAATATCGGTTAATTGGCGTCTGTCCAAGATCGTTGGGTTTGTTCCGCAGTCGGATAGCACGGAAGCTACCCGTTTTCCCACATCCCCGTACCCCAGGATAATTTGAGGGCCCTGCTTGCGAGTGCCTAAAGTGAGATCCCGGATGGCGGAGAGCTGCTCGATATTTCCCACTGCCATCAGCACCGAGTTGGAGTTCACGGTCTCCTCGGGCCCCGGGCAGGGATGAAAGACTCCTCTCTGCCAGATGCCCACGATGCCTGCGTTCGAGTTCTTTATCCCGATTTCCTTCAACTTCTCTCCGATCAGCTCCGCTCCCGGATAGATGGGCAGCTCTACCAGGAGAAGATCGCTAAAGAGCTCGATGGAACCCGGGAATACATTTCTCATAGGCAGAGATGTGATCTGGGCGATGAAGGTTCCCAGCAGGGTCTTGGGCGAGATTATGCGTGAGGCCCCCGCATATCTCAGGAACCTGGATCTGGCCAGATCGTCCACCAGCGCTATGATCTCGATATTCGAGGTCTCTCGTAGTGTTAAAATGACCTCGGCATTCAGTTCGTCATCTTCGTTGGCTATGAAGAGCCGGGCGGAGCTGATGCTCGCTCTTCGTTGCACCTCGGCCTGGGAAGGGTCTCCCCAGAGCACGGGATAATTTTTATAGATACTTCTGGCTACGCTCTCTTTGCGCTCGATGATTAGAAATGGCATTTTCAGCAGAGAAAATCTCTCTGCTAATGTCTCCACAATTGGGTTGTATCCGGAAATAATTATGTGGCCGTTCATCTTCTCAGGGACGGAAGAGGGAGCGGCCCTGATCAATCGCTCCAGATTGGGAGTTATGCCCAGCGGAACTACCACTGCCCAGAGAATGGCAATTCCGGAGAGGGATACGATGATAGTGAAAATGTATCCTATTGGGGTTTTGAAGACGATATCTCCAAAGCCTAGCGTGGTCATGGTCACCACCACCCAGTAGACTGCCGTGGCCATATTCACATTCTGTAGCTGGCCCTCAAGGCTCATCAGTAGCATGAAAGCAAGGCTGTAAATGAGCAAAACGAGCAGCAATGATAGTATGAGACGGTAGACTTTGCCCAGTAGAAGATCCCCTTATGCTAATAAATCCTCAAGAGAGCGGATAAACTTAACGCTTAATTTAGCGACCCGAATAGCTTATCATGCCGTAGATCCTCTCATTGATGCTATCTTTACACCATCAATATTGCCCGAGAGACGATCCCGAGCCTATGGCGTTAAAGACATCGCATTGATGATATTTGCCCTGTTCTATGTTGTTTGCTGTGCATGTCACAGCTACATACACCTGTTTTATTCCTCTTTCGGTGTAATTCATTGAAACCGTCTGACCTATTGTTAAAAGATCGTTGGCTATCTTGCGTCCCTGGCCGGATTGCATAATCGCATCGTCATAAACGATTAGTGAACTACCGCGTCCTGAAGGGCGCGGCTTCCCACGTCATCGCCAATACTTGCA
>CAZDLZ010000027.1:0-34979 GCA_964506745.1 uncultured Methanotrichaceae archaeon
TGCTGACGATAGTAACCTCATCACCCGATTTTAGCTCGGAGAGGTAATGCGTCTGCTCACCCCCCCGGGTGTAAGCGTCCACCGCCCCAGCATTCACCCGAAAGGGCCGCGCTGCCACGTAGGGGCTGTCTTCAGACTCGCTGTGGACCAGGAAGAATCCTTTGGCCTGAGAGCCGATGAGCATGCCCTCTCCAAAAGACATCATGCTGGCCGTGTCCACGCAGACCCGATCGCCCATGCCCACGGCTTTTACAGCAGTAACCTTTGCCGAAATCAGCTCGATTCGGCATTTTTCCGACTGCTCGACCGCGTCCATGACCCTCTTGATCTCGGACGGATCACTGCTCTCCAGCAGCACCCCATCAGCCCCCTTCTCCAGGGTAGCCAGTGCGAGGCGCGCTTCCTCTGCCGTCTTGACGCCGCTGATGATCTTTACCGGCGCGCCCTGCAGTCCTGCAATCATGTTCTCCAGGGGGATGACCTTCCAGTCCGTGCCGATGACGAGAAGATAGTCTGCAATCCGGCCCATCTCCACGGCGAACTCTTCATACTTCTTGTTGGCAATGACCACATAAGCTGCCTTTGTCCCGGAAACGGTTTTGGCGAGAGACCCGTCCAGAGAGCTGCTCGTATCTATAGGCAGAGCCATGGTTCCATCGCCCTCGCCGCCCTTGCCCACAACTAAAATATCCTCTGTCCCTTTTTCTGCACCAAAGCAGGCCACCTTGATCTTGCCAAGCTCTCTCACCCGCTCGATGTTCTCCCTGTCCACCAGCACGCAGTCGAAGCCTGACTCGAGCGCTGTGGTGATCATGGGTTTGATCCCCTGCCACGACCCTTCGGCCATGAGCCACTTCTCTTTCATGTAGTTACACCAGGATATTCCATTACAAATCCCTTTTGCCGGTTAAGCAGTTAAGCTAAAAAAATTTATACATGAAGCTAAGAATGTGTCTATGGGAAATCGTTTGGTTTATAGCCCTGTAAGCATGCTTTTTATGCTTCTATTTGCATTCCTGCTCTTGGCCGTGGTGGGCTTTCTATTTCTGGACCTGGCCAGGACGGCCTTTACCAGGATCGGTTTCTCCTGGGGCCAGGCGCTCTTTGTCCTGCTTGCCTCCCTCCTGGGCAGCAGCATCAACATACCGCTGACCAATATGCAGTGCAATTCCCCCATGGTGATGGAGAAGCAGGTTCGAGCCTTCGGCATCGTTTACCGGGTGCCTGTGGTAGATGTGGTGAACTGCCACACCCTGCTGGCCATCAACGTGGGCGGAGCGGTGATACCATCTCTGATCTCCATCGCGCTGATCCACCGGTTCCCGGAGTCTCTGAATTATGCCCTTGTCGGCATCGCAATCGTAGCCATTTTAACCAATCTTGTAGCCAAACCCGTGAAGGGCCTGGGAATTGTCACACCGGCTCTTCTCCCGCCCCTGGGTGCCGCAATCGCCGCGATCATGCTGGTCTATTTAGGGGGAGCACCACATGACATCATCTTTCTTATCGCCTATGTGAGTGGAACTTTAGGTACGCTCATTGGCGCAGATATCCTGAACCTTAGCAAGATCCGCGATCTTGGGGCGCCCGTCGCCAGCATAGGCGGAGCCGGAACTTTTGACGGCGTCTTTCTGTCCGGCCTGATCGCCGTGCTCCTGCTATGAATGGAAAAGAGCTTTAAGATAAACGTTAGAAGGCAAAGCATGAGCTTCAGGGGTTTCCTCGCTGATCTGGAGAAGGACGGACTGCTGAAAGAGGTGCATGAACCTGTATCTCCCGTGCTTGAGGTTACGGGCCGTGCCTGGGGAAAAGGCCCAGTTTTGTTTGACAACGTGGATGGCCATAAGTGCTGTTTGAACATACTGGGAACGCGCCGTCTGCTGGCCAGAGCCCTGGCAATTCCTGCCCAAGATATGGTATCTCATCTCGCCGCCACCGGATACGATGGTCCCGTTCGCGAGGTGGCCTCTTCGCCCTTTATGGAGTGCTCCGGCATGCCAGATCTCTCCCGGCTGCCCATCCTCACCCATTTCAAGGGCGACGGCGGCCCTTACATCACCTCCGCCGTGGTAGTAAGCCAGTTTGGTGGGAAACTCAATGCCTGCGTGCACCGGCTCATGGTGCTGGGCAAAGACCGTCTGGCGGTGCGTCTCGTTCCAGGAAGGCATACTCATCAGTTCTACCAGGCGGCTATGGCCAGGGGAGTTGAGGTGCCTGTGGCCATTGCCATTGGCGTGGACCCGATGCTGCTCATTGCCGCCTCCACTCGCGTCCCTGCCGAGAAGGAGTTTTCCTATGCTGCGGCTCTGCGGGGCGCTCCAGTGGAGCTGGTGCGCCTGGAGAACGGTGTTCTCGCCCCTCATGCCGAGATCATGCTGGAGGGCTACATCACCGGCGAGCTGGCCAGCGAGGGGCCCTTTGTGGACATCACCGGCACCTGTGACCTCATCCGGCAGGAGCCCGTCATCCGGCTCACCAGGATGATGACGCGCGAGGATCCCATCTACCACGGCCTGCTCCCTGCGGGCGGAGAGCACAAGATGCTCATGGGCGTGCCCTACGAGCCGCTAATCTACAAAGCAGCTTCAAAGGTAGCAAAGGTCAAGAATGTCATCCTCACGGATGGTGGATGCAATTACTTCCACGCCGTGGTGCAGATAGAGAAGGAGACGGAGGAGGATGCCAGGCGGGCCATTGAGGCTGCCTTCCAGGCGCACGGCTCGCTAAAGCACGTCCTGGTGGTCGATTCGGATATAGACATCTACGATCCGCATGACCTGGAGTTTGCCATTGCCACGCGCATGCGAGCCGATGAGGATCTCGTCATTCACCCCAATGTGCGGGGCAGCACCCTTGATCCTCGAAGCGTCGAGGGCATCACCACCAAGATGGGAGTGGACGCCACTGCCAGGCTGGAGCGGCTCTGGAAGTTTCAGAGGGTGACGCCCAAGGGGCAGGGATAGGACCCCATGCTTATCAAATCTCCAGGTAGAGGCGTATACTGAAGACGACGCCCACTGCCAGTACTATTGATAGCATCAGGGCTACGACCTGGAGCATTATCTCGCTCATTTTATCACATCAATCTGCGTTCCTCTTTGCGGCCTGGACCGCTGGCAGTGGGAAGGCGCCAGTACCTGGGCCGATTTCACGCCCGTAATTATGGCCATCAGTCTCACCTTTCCGGTAAATTCCGGACGGATTCTCGCTCCCCAGATGACATTGGCCCTGGGGTCCAGCTCCTGGGTGAGCGCCCCGGCGATGGCGGCAGCTTCTTTCATGGTCATATCCGGCCCGCCGGTCATGTGCAGAAGGCAGGCCCCGGCTCCGCGATAGTCCACGTCAAGAAGAGGATTTTTCAGGGCAGTGCGCACGATCTTCTCCGGGCTGCTCTTCATCTTGCCCTCACCCACAAACATGAATGACGCGCCGCCGGAGCTCATGATGGTGCAAACGTCGGCAAAGTCCAGGTTGATGAGGGATGGGCTTGTCAGTGTCTCGCAGATGCCCTGCACGATCTCGGCAATGATCTGATCGACCACGGAAAATGCATGCTGGAAGGGTAGATGGGGCGCGCATTCCAGGAGACGGTTGTTATCCATGACAATTGAGGTGTCGGCATAGCCAGAGAGCGCTTCCAATCCCTCCTCGGCCACAAAGATGCGCGCCCTCTCAAGATGAAAGGGCGTGGTCACCATGGCCACCACAATTGCGCCCCGCTCTTTGGCCAGGCGGGCCACGACCGGAGCCGATCCGGTGCCCGTGCCGCCGCCCAGCCCCGCGATCACGAAGACCAGGTCGGCCCCTCGCAGCATGCTATCCAGCTCGGCTTCGGCCAGTTCCGCAGCCTTTCTGCCCAACTCGGGATTGCCGCCCGCGCCCATGCCCCTGGTGAGCTTCTGGCCGATGAGAATCTTCTCGTCCGCCTGGGCCGTTTTCAGGTGCTGGTTGTCTGTGTTGACGGCCACGGTCTTCGCTCCGGCAAGGCCCATCCTGGCCAGCCGGCTCACAGTGTTATTGCCTGCTCCTCCGCAGCCGACGACCAGGATCTTGGGCATGCCAAAACCGTCTTCGTATTCTCTAGACTTACGTAGATCTGATTGCAATACTACTTCCCCCTTATTGCTAGTTTATCAAATTGTGATATATGTTAATAATTATTGCGGATAGGTGGTTGCTCGATAATTGGGCCCCTCGTTGCAATCGAAGGGTGATGACAAACTCATGTGATGCTCAAGCTGAAGTCCGTTGTCTCATGGGGTTTGACCTGGGGTTTACGGAATAAAACCACAGAGGCGCTAGAAGCGCACAGAGGACGGACGGAGAACTACGATTATTACGGAGTCAATTTTCTAGGATTTTCAAGTTTGTTGGACTGGAGACAACGAAGTTTGCGAGTCTCTGCATACTCTGCGTCTCTGCGGTTAATAATAGTGAAGAGCCGATAATTGCTTGTAGTCAGATGCTTGTATCAGGAATCAAAACCGGAAATTAGAGTTGCAATAGGGTTGTCGATGTCATTACTTCGAGGCGCAGGTGATCTGGCGCAGTTCATCGCCGCGAACTACTCGGGCCGCTTGGTCGAGGTGGGGGTGGGCTACTTTGCCGATGTGGCCCTGGGCCTGCAAGCGCGCGGCCTGGATGTGGTGCTCACCGATAAAGAGGAGCGGCTGCTGGGCGGCCTGCGGGTGGAAAAGGATGACATATTCTCGCCCCGTCTGGAGCTGTACCGGGGGGCTAGCTTGCTCTACTCCATCCGCCCGCCCCTGGAGATGCAACTGGCCATGGGCCGGCTAGCTTCGCTGATCGGCACGGATGTCCTGGTCCGGCCTCTGATGGACGAGGTGGCAGAGCTGCAGGGCTTTGCCCGGCGGCTTGTTAATAACGGGGAGGCGAGGTTCTATCTGTTTTCCGCGAGGGCGAAAACAGGTCCAAGGTAAGGTATTTGGCCACAAGATGATTATATAATAGCTAGCTTTGCATGTCGATGTACGCCTGGATGGCAACGACAGCCTCTGACGGTCATCTTTCTTTTCCGCCCATGACAGAGAATCCCCTGCAGGAGTTAGAGGCACCTGGGCTCCAAGACTGCATTCAGGACCGCCTGGCAGATTCTTTATCTCGTTTTGGGAAAGGAGATCCGCTTTATCCCCAGCTCTTGCAATCCTGCTTGTGCTGCAATTAACTATAAAAAAAAGTGTTTATATAAAATAAAAAATCAATTAGGAGTATCCAAAGCGAAGGCTATCTTCCAGGAACAGATACGTGATGAATCAGCCATGGTAGCATCTCCTCTAATGAAGCCTCTCAATTCAAATCGCCCTATAAGACCTCAGCTTCATTCTGCTTGGCCCGCTCACGGACGGCCAGTCATGCTTCCAGGGTTTCTTTCCTGCTCATCGAGCGCGAGCACGCGCGTGCTCCGGCGGTTCCTCTCACATGGGCGGGGTGTGAGACCATGATCTTGCTGGACTCTCCAATTGCATTTTCAGCAGATGCCTTTATCCTCCGCACCCCTCGCCCTCCTCGTACGCTTCCCGGAGCTGATCGGCCACGTTCTCAGAAAGCATCTGGCCTGCCACGGTGAAGAAGACCTCGGCAAAATCGGGATGCAGGCAGCCGCAACTCTCCGTTCCCTCTATTACCAGGTCGGCCAGATAGCGCATATCCTCGACGGAGAGCTTCTTCAAACGCTGCTCGAACTCCAGCGTGCTCCGGGAGTGGTGATTGGCCACGGGAGGCAGAATATTCATGTACTCAATCTCAATTCCTTTCTTTTGAAGCAATTCCAGCTCCGGAACCAGCTTTATTAAAATCTGCAGGTCTCTCTCATTCAGATCTCGGGCCATGCAGCCTAAAATGCTCTACAATAATATAGTGTTAACCACAGAGCTTTATGAAACAAAATATTTAAATTAAAAAATTTTCAGTATCGCTTTTAACTGCATCCTTTGTCTTCTTTTGGTGCAAACTTTTAAATATAACTAAGTAAAATTATTAAATAAGATTTGGGGAGGATTCTAGATGGCTACAGGTACTGGCATCAACTGGGCGGGGGATGTAATTGTCAGAGATACGGTTATGTGGGACAAGAGAGCGGTCATCGGCAACCCTGGGCTGTACATTCCCACCGACATTCGGGCCTGGATCTCTTCCACGAATAGCGAGGTCATCCAGAGAACTCTGCAGGATATCGGTCTTCCCTCTGTTCGCGAGGCGGGAACCTTTGACCCGCGGGCCTGGAAGATCTGGGATTATGTGGCAAATTCCGTGCAGTATATCACAGACAAAAAGTTATTCGGCCTGGAGGATTTCTGGCTCTTTCCTGAGGAGACGCTCATCTTGCACAAGGGCGACTGTGAGGATTCGTCTTTCTTATTGGCCACTCTTCTTCTGGCCAGCGGCATCTCCGAGCATTGCGTGCGCGTGGTTTTGGGCAGCGTCTCCACGCCGGACGGATCTTACGGTCATGCCTGGGTGGTCTACCAGAGCGAGTCCGGACGCTGGTGCCTGATGGAGTCCACCCTGGATGCCGTCCCAACGGGGTTGACGCCGGCCGATCCGTTTATCGTGCCGGGCAATCAGTATAATTACCTGCCCCAGTTCTGCCTGAACGGTTCACACCTCTGGTCGATGGGAGCGGCAAAGACGCAGATCGCCGAATACCTGAAAACGAGGGGCAGGGCCCAGGGCAGGCAGAAGGGATCCAAAAAGGGGGTCTCATAAGCACGATTTACTGGCCGGTAGCTCCTCAGACCCATCTCTTTTTACCTTTGGCTATCAAACCTCACGGCATTTTCCTCTATTTTGCAGCGGATAGATTGCAGCATACTCTCCATCTTCTGCCAGTGGCCGCCCTCCCAGTAGAGCTTCTTGCAAGATCTGCATTGCCATCTCTTTATTCCGTTCATTTCCGTTTCCTCCAGAAGCCCGTTGCACAAGGTGCACCTCCGAGGATTAAGCTGCAGGGGCACGCCCGCATCGGCCACCTCCTGGAGCTGATCGGAAATCGCTGAGGAACGGATGAGCAGGCACGATACGCCCGCGCCAGGACAGGCCCAAAATAGCCCCTTATCCCTGGTAATAATGGTCCTGCTCTCTTTCGTAGCTTTGAGCAGTAGCTCGCCGTCCTTCTCTCCCGCCGGGAGGGCCACATCCTGCCCCAGGAGCCTCAGCCACCTGCCCAGGCGCATGAGCATCAGATCCACCAAAAAGCGCCGCCCGGTATCCTCGCCTGTATCCTCAGACATACTCAGCACCTAATCACCCCCAGCAATCCGCAACTATTTATCGATTGATCTCAGGAGACTTCTCTCATGAAGAAGGCGATGAGCAATGTAGACGTCGCCGCCATGGCTGCGGAGCTATCCGACAGGATCCTGGGCGGCTTTATGGGCAAGGCCTACCAGCAGTCCTCGGATAAGATATGGCTCTCTGTTGCATCCCCCGCCGAAGGCAGGCTTGATCTGCTACTCGTGGCTGGCAAACGGGTCAATATCACCAAAGGGCAGCGGCCCGCTTCCAAAACGCCGCCCCAATTTCCCACCATGCTTCGGAATCGTATTTCCGGGGGCAGGATTGTGGAAATCTTGCAGCATGACCTGGACCGCGTTCTTGAGATCGTCGTGGAGCGCAGCGGCTCTCGACATTATCTTGTTATCGAGCTGTTTCCCAAAGGCAGCATCATTCTGCTCGATGAGAACCGACAGATCCTCTCCATGCTCAAAAAGATGGTCTACCGGGGCAGCAAAATGGCGGCAGGCGAGAAGTACCTCTACCATCCCGGCCAGCTTGACCCCAGAACCATCTCTCGGGAAGAGCTCTCTCTCTGGCTGGCCAGCGCCGGTCAGGACCTGGTTCGGTCTATAGTGCGGGGACTGAACATGGGAGGAACCTACGGTGAGGAGGTTTGCCTGGTGGCGGGAGTGGATAAGAACAAGCCCGCAGCAAATCTGGATCCCGCAGAGATCGATCGGGTCCATCAGGCCTTGCGCCTGGTCTTTTTGGATGAAACTCTCGATCCGCACATCGTTCTTGATAACGGCGAGCCTGTGGATGTCCTCTCCCGGCCTCTCAAGATCTATGAGGGGCTGGAGAAAAAGCGCTTTGCCACTTTTAGCGAGGCCATTGATGCATTTTTTGTAGAAAAAGAGGTGGATGAAGAGAGGACGAAAAATCCACTGGATCGCAGGATCGATGTGCAGCAAAAAGCCATTGAGGAGTTCGAGGCCCAGGAGAAGGCTTTCATTGGCAAGGGCGAGCTGGTCTACCAGATTTACGGCAGCGTGGAGCAGATCTTGCGTGTGGTGGGCGATGCCAAAGCCAGGGGCTTTTCTTATAACCAGATCTGGGAGAAGATCAGTGGCTCGGGCCTGCCTCAGGCCAAGACCATCCTCTCTTTGGACGGGCAGGGCGAGATGCGCGTCCTTCTGGAGGGCGAGGAGCTAAAGCTACATGCCGGCCTTTCCGTTCCCCAGAATGCGCAAAGGTACTACGAGATGGCCAAGGAGATGGCTCGAAAGGGGAGCGGCGCAAAAGAAGCTCTGGCCGTCACGAAGCAGCTTCGGGCAGGAAAGGCCGCTGCTCCAAAAAAGGCCCGTCCAGTTTCCTTCTATCGGAGGCGCAAGCCCAAGTGGTATGAGAGGTTCCGCTGGTTTTTCTCTTCAGACGGATTCATGGTGCTGGGGGGAAGGGATGCTGACGGCAACGAGGAGATTTACGCTAAATATCTGGAAAGGCGCGATCTGGCCATGCATACGGATGCCCCCGGTGCACCGCTAACCGTGATCAAGACGGAGGGCGAGATCGTCCCCGAGAGCACTTTGCAAGAGGCGGCAGTGTTTGCCGTGAGCTACTCTTCAGTCTGGAAGGGCGGGCTTGTGGCAGCCGACTGCTATCTGATCAAGGGCGATCAGGTCAGCAAGACTCCGGAATCGGGTGAATTCTTAAAGAAGGGTGCTTTTGTCATTCGCGGTGAACGAACTTACTTTAAAGATACGCCTCTGGGCCTGGCTCTGGGCATAGCTGACGGCATTCTCGTTGGCGGGCCTGTTTCCGCTGTCAAGCCAAAATCCGATCCTGTGGTGGAGATCGAGCCGGGCGAGCTCTATGCCGATGATCTGGCCAAGAAGATTTACCGGCAATTTTCTGATAAAGTGGAGGACAGAGCATTCCTCAAGTCAGTGGCTTCAGTAGATCAAATGGTGCAGTTTTTGCCTCCGGGCGGATCGAGGATAAAAGAGAACTTGTAACGCGAAATCTCAGATATCTGAGGATCTCCGCGGAGGATCGCATTAATCTTTGCCGTTTTCAGGCAAGCTTTCTCCGCATTTCTTGCAGTACCTGGCATCCATATCATGTCTGTCCTGCCCGCAACCGGGGCAGATTTGCACCTTCTTTTCCCGCTCGGTCATAAGCCAGGCCCGAAAGATCCTGGCAGCCTGAAAAGGAATAAGGATTATGCCGGAGATTATCATAGCTACGGTAACAAACCGGCCTGCTTCTGATACTGGTACAATATCGCCAAAGCCCACGGTGGATATGGCAACCACTGTGAAGTAGAATGCGTCTCCGAAATTCTGCACATCCGGGTTCACGGGGCTTTCCATAAAATAGAATATTCCTGAGTATACAAAGAATATTATGATTATGCTCACCACGAGCTGGGCGACGTTTATCATTCCCTGGCTTATTGTGCCGAATAGCAGATGGTTTTGGGAGATGAAGCGCAGGAATCTGAATATCCTGAATACCATCAACACTCTCAATGTTTGGATCACCCTGATGTCATAAATGAAGAATGATGGGGGGAGAGCCAGAAGTATCAGGGTAGGCATTATGGCCATCAGGTCGATGATGCTGTAAATGTCCCTGACATAAGATAATCTGTTGGGTGCCCCGTAAAGCCTGAGGAGATACTCAACAATGAAGATGCCGACGATCAGTATCTCAAGCTTCCAGAGCTGGCCCCTAAGGCTGCTGGAAATATTGTACGTATCGATCACAAAGATGGCCACAAGCAGGAGGTTGAGAGTGATGATGGTGATGTCTATCCCCTTTCCTAGGGATGTTCTAAAATCGATCATGTAGAACTCGACAACCTCCCGAAAGGTCCGGGATCGGGACCTATCTCTGTCTTGCCCGGCAGGGCCCAGCAGGCCGTTCATCAGTATGTTATTTCCTCTCCCTGAAAATAAACCAATGCCAAAGCTTTTCTCTACTGTCTACCTTTGATATGTCTTATTTCTACAGCCACGCCCCGGTGGGCTGCCTTCATCTCCCAGCCGGACATCTTGGCCCGGCCCACGCCGAAGGCCTTCTCTCCTATGATAATGACCTCGTCCCCCGGTCGGATCTGCTCGTCTGCGTCTACCACTCCGGGCGCCAGCAAGGAGCCTTTGGGCAGGAAGTCGCCGATTTTGACGATATAGCGTCCCAGCGGCTCCAGCCTGGCTGCGCCTGCCAAGGAGAGGGCGATCATGCCGCTGGGCGTGGTCGCTGCCAGTGATCTCCTTTTCTCGTCCTGGATCTCCCGTCCCTTCACTATGATCTTTCCTTTCAGGAGAAGGTCGCCGGCTCCCTGGCCGAAGTAGTAATCTGCATGGGCCCGGTAGCGCAGGAGGCGTAGATCGGGCAGGCGCCTGGCTCCATGGCAGGCCTCGGCCACAGCCGCGCTGAGCCGGTCCAGATCAGGGCCTTTGGTGCCGCCACCGGTAAATGTAGCCTCAATGCCGCTGTCTTTTATCGCCTCTTCCAGCTCTCCATTGAGGTGGGCCACGATTTTTGCATACTTATTTCTCTTGAGATAGGCCTCCAGGCAGCTTTGCAGCCAGGCTCTCTCTTCTCTGTCCCAGCGGCCGGTTACGGGAACGTCGTAGCTGGCGGCAGGATAAGCTTCCTCCAGCTCGCGCGGCACAAGGGCCAGGGGTGAGGTCAATATCAGTTCATGCAGATAGCGGCGCGAAGAGCCGATGGATTCTGCGAAGAGTCGATGCGATCGGGAAAGGGAGTAGGGCTTTTTTGCCGAGCAGGGCAGGAGCAGCAAGACATCGCTCTCAGGAGCCTTGTAGCGTTCGATCACCCTCTCTGCGAAGCGAGTGACCTCCACCCGCTGCAAGGATTCGGCAGAGTTGGCATAAAATGTACTGCGGCGGCTTTGGGGTGTCCTCTTCTCCAGGTACTGGTGCTCCTGATCGAGCAGGCGCAGGGCAGTCGTCTGCTCCGGAGATACGCGCACCTGCCGCTCGATGTATTCTCGTATGGTCTCGGAGCGAATGGCCTCACGAACTGCGAGCAGCTCTTCTTCCAGCTTTTGCAGATTGTGGGCAATGAGCAGCTTTGCATTCCTTCCGTTCGTGGCCATCTCCCGGCAATTTTCGCAGCGGCAGGGCAGCTCGACCAGCTCCGACGCTTTCCAGATGCCGTCACGAGTGTGGTAGCGGCCCAGCAGGCCGTCGGCCACGACGCGCGTGCTGTCCAGCAGGTCGATGCCGAGGTACACCAGCAGGGCCAGGTTGGCGGGCGTGGCAATGGCGGGGGCATAAAGAGCTGTGTCCGGGGCGATCTTCTCTCGCACGCTTACAATGGCCGCCACCAGATCTCTGGGATTTTTCAGGGCACCGCTGCTGCCCAGCACATAGACATCGGCTTTTTCCGGCTCATTGGAGCTGAAGGGATGGACCATTACGCCCTTGGGACCAGTCAAATCCAGGGGCGGCAGCTCCAGGGCCGGCTCAGAGCGAAGAGCAGCGGGCACGAAGGGTTGTATGGCCAGCTTCTTTTGCTCTCGCAGAGCCTCTCCTGCATTGATTGCGTCCTGAAGGCTTGCGTAGCTGTAGACGCTGCCCGCCGAGCCATAATCGTCCTTGGTGATCAGGGCGGGGGTGCTGATCTGCGGCTCTGTAAGCAGCTTTCCCATGCGGGCCGGGCCGTCGCGGCGGACTACCTCGAAGTACTTGGTCATACCTTTTGTGCCTCTCTTCTTATCGATGCAAGTGATCTTGAATGGCAAGTGGTGGTCTTCAACATATCACCGCCAATTACTATCTAATCGTATAAATAGGAGATTTGAGTCTATACGTTCAACTCTAAAAAGCGGCTTAATATCACAATTAATGCTATTCAATGGTTGTCTTCTTTGCGCCAATCAAGGCTTCGCGTGAGATTTAACCGAGTCCGGTTTCACGCGAAGCCGCGAAGTCAAAGCCTTTTCCCGGAATTGTGGCTCACTTAGGGATATCTCTCCGATGCGTGTATTGAGATATCTACTCATGTGGTCGTTTCTGTGAGCGGTTCCTTCATCGTTTAGTTTGTAAGGGTCGGCGTTCGATTGTTGTATTGCTTCCCGCTGCATGACCAGTTCAAGAACCAGGCTAGTAGCTTCTTCATTCCATCTTCTTGATCGACAAGATAATCTTCCATCAGTTCAAATAATATATCCATTGCTCTGTGTCCTGCTTAATCCTAAATAGGAATGGATATTGGGCCTAAATAACAATTTACAGAAAATCAGTTGCACTGCCTAATAATACCAGAAAAGGAGGGAGAAAGACACGAAATACACAAGCATAGCGGTCATGACGGTCGCTGTTTTCGCGGTACTATTGGCAACAGGCTGCACAAGTAGTCCCGAAAAAGTAAGCTGCCCAATCAGCCCGGAACAACAAGCATCCAATCAGAGTGACAACGTCACCGTTCCCATCAAGGTAACAGAAGGAAATGACCGGGTAGTCCCATGCATAGGAATCAATGGCAGCCAAGATGGAAAATAGAGGCGGAAAAAGACCCTGAATATCGGAAAGATGCAATAATCGGCTATATTTTGCATAATTGAAATCATCTTATCTTTTTCTCCTGGCTGTGAGCTGATTTCATGAAGATCCTCGTGCATGGCTAAGAGGATGACCCAAAGGATTTTCGTTGGAACCATAGCGCATTACCTCCTGGTGGCGGGCGCCCGATGACTTGTTAGTTATATGAGCAGCGAAACACGGTTATTCTAGTATCGCTGCTTGATAATACAGAAAATAAAAGGAGTAAACATTATGAATGAAGATCGCAGGTCCGGCAGAGGCACGTCAAACCGGGACTGGTGGCCGAACCAGTTGCGGCTGGGCATCTTGTACCAGCATTCCTCCAAGTCCAATCCGATGGGCGAGGATTTCAACTACGCCGAAGAGTTCAAGAATCTCGATCTGGCGGCTGTGAAGAAGGATCTTCTGGCGCTGATGACCGACTCGCAGGACTGGTGGCCGGCAGACTTCGGACACTATGGACCTCTGTTCATTCGCATGGCATGGCACAGTGCAGGCACATATCGCATCAACGATGGTCGAGGCGGCGCTGGTGGCGGTAACCAGCGCTTTCCTCCCCTCAACAGTTGGCCCGACAATGTCAACCTCGACAAGGCGCGCAGGCTGCTTTGGCCGATCAAGCAAAAGTATGGCCGGAAAATTTCCTGGGCTGACCTGATGATCCTCGCCGGCAATGTTGCTCTGGAATCTATGGGATTCAAGACATTCGGTTTTGCCGGCGGGCGTGAAGACATCTGGGAACCGGAACAAGACGCCTACTGGGGCTCTGAAGAGGAGTGGCTGGGTGACAAGCGTTATACCGGTGACCGGGATCTCGAAAATCCGCTTGCTGCCGTGCAGATGGGTCTGATTTACGTCAATCCGGAAGGCCCAAACGGCAATCCGGATCCGATCGCTGCAGCGCGGGATATCCGCGAGACCTTCGCTCGCATGGCAATGAATGACGAAGAGACGGTTGCGCTCATTGCGGGCGGCCATTCCTTTGGTAAGACCCATGGTGCAGGCGACGCGAAGCATCTGGGGCCAGAGCCTGAATCTGCCGGTATCGAGGAGCAGGGCCTCGGCTGGAAGAGCAGTTTTGGTACGGGCAAAGGTGCTGACACGATCACAAGTGGCCTGGAAGTAACCTGGACCAACACGCCAACGAAGTGGAGCCACAACTTCTTTCGGATACTGTTTAGCAATGAGTGGGAATTGACAAAGAGCCCGGCTGGGGCGCACCAGTGGAAGCCGAAGGGTGACGCAGGTGCAGGCACCGTGCCGGCTGCACATGACCCATCAAAGCGTATTGCGCCTTCCATGCTGACCACCGACCTCTCTTTGCGGTTTGACCCCGTCTATGAAAAAATTTCGCGACGCTTCATGGAGAACCCGGACCAGTTCGCAGACGCGTTCGCCCGCGCATGGTTCAAACTGACACATCGCGACATGGGCCCTCGCTCACGTTATCTCGGTCCGGAGGTTCCCGGCGAGGAGCTTATCTGGCAGGATCCCATTCCTGCCGTCAATCATAAACTGATTGATGAAAAGGACATTGTCTCCCTCAAAGGCAAGATCCTGGCTTCAGGTTTGTCTGTGTCGGAGCTGGTAACAACTGCCTTTGCGTCGGCGTCCACGTTTCGTGGCTCCGACAAGCGCGGCGGTGCAAACGGTGCCCGCATTCGTCTGGCACCGCAAAAGGACTGGGTTGTCAATCAGCCAGCTTTGTTGGCGAAGGTCCTCAAGACCCTGGAGGGCGTCCAGAGCGAGTTCAACAGCGCCCAGTCTGGCGGGAAGAAGGTCTCTCTCGCGGACCTGATCGTTCTTGCCGGCTCTGCCGGCATCGAGCAGGCTGCAAAGAATGCCGGCCAAGATGTGACGGTTCCCTTCACGCCGGGACGCATGGACGCCTCGCAGGAGCAAACCGATGTGGAGTCCTTCGCCGTGCTCGAACCGGTCGCGGATGGGTTTCGAAACTACCTGAAGACCAAATTCTCGGTATCGGCAGAGGAGTTACTGGTCGAACGAGCGCAATTGCTGAAGCTGACGGCCCCAGAGATGACGGTTCTTGTGGGCGGCATGCGCGCCCTGTTTACCAACTTCGGACAGACACAACATGGTGTCTTCACGAAGCGGCCGGAGGCTCTGACCAACGACTTCTTCGTGAACCTGCTGGACATGGGTACGACGTGGAAGGAGGCTTCGGTTGCCGGGGACGTGTTCGAAGGGCGTGATCGCAAGACGGGTGAACTGAAGTGGACCGCCACGCGTGTCGATTTAATCTTCGGTTCCAACTCCCTTCTCCGGGCCTTGGCGGAAGTCTACGGATGTGAGGACTCCCAGGAGTTGTTCCTGCATGACTTTGTAGCGGTGTGGAACAAAGTCATGAACCTTGACCGTTTCGACCTCGCCAGATCGCAGCATAAACGTCAGGCTTCTGACAGGGCAGAGAAATAGGACTGTCAGCTAACGGCCGGTTCCAGCGGATGGCGTATCGCGGCCGCTGAAACCGGAATGCTCAAATCTCGGCCCGGAGTTTTTAGGACACGGATAAAATAATATCCTGCTGTAGGTGAAGGTGCTTCTCGAAATCATTGTCAATTACGGTACCATGACTACAATCACTCTCCCTCCACCCTCTTCTTCCTCTCCCCTGCCTCTTTCGCCGCTGCCTCCCTTCCGAGAACGCGCGCCACCGCCTCGATGGCCTCCAGGTAGCGCACCATCTGATCCAGCCAGTTGATGAGGTCTCCCTGGTAGGCGTACATCCCGTACCGGTCGGAGAAGTTTTCGATGATTCCCTCCGGGCTCTTGCCCTCCGCTCGCAGATCCAGTATGCGCAAAGATATGCTCTTTTGGACACAGCCGCAGTAGGGCGATTCTTTGCAGGTGCAGCGCAAAAAGTCCCGGGAGAAGTCCATGCAGTACCTTTGCATCTTGTTATCCAGCTCCCGCAGGTCGGCGCTGGAGAGCAGGTCTAAAAAGGAGCCGTGCAGCGCCCTCTGGGAGATTTGCATGTGCAATTTTATGGAGATGCGCTCGGCATACTTGAGGTAAAGGGCCTCGAAGCTCTCCAGCTCCACTGCTACTTCCAGAGGGCTCTTGCCCTTGCCAAGCAGCTTGACAATGGTGGCTACCTGCTCCGGGGCCAGGAAATGGGCCGCTGCCGCTTCGCCCAAACGGGTGGGCACGATGCCTTTCACCAGCCCCGCCTTCTCCAGCGCAGCAAGAGCGCTGTTCAGGTCATCCAGGCCCACGGTAAGGGCGTGCAGCCGCTCCAACTCTTCTCTTGATCGGGCGGCCACGGCATTGGCCAGCACCTCTTCTTGCTGCTGCGCCTCGGAAAATTCCGGCGCCACGTCTTCCATCTGGCCGTTTAGCAGAGCCAGGGCCATTTCGTCTTCCGACTCGCTGCGCCCTGCAGAGAAGCGGCGGCCCGGCTCGGCCAGAATGTAGACCAGGCCCTTGTCATGGTAGCCAGGGCGTCCCGCCCGGCCTAACATCTGATTGAACTCGTGCACATTGAGCCACTCAATGCCCATGGCTAAAGACTCAAAGACCACCTGCGAGGCGGGAAAGTCCACGCCTGCCGCCAGGGCCGCGGTGGTTACCACGGTATGAATCTTGCCCTGGCCGAACAGCTCCTCGACCTTCTTTCTCTCCGGGTACTGAAGACCCGCATGATAGGCGGCAGCGCCGGGAATGGCATCGGCCAGATTGTAGCAGTTCTTTCTGGAATTGGTGAAGATGATGGTCTGGCCCCGGTAGCCTGTGGACGAGGTCAGGGCCTGCGCCTCTTTGGACAGCTCCCGCAGAAGCTTGCGCTTCTCCGGCCCTGAGGAGAAGATGAGATGCCGCTCGATAGGCACCGGTCGTAGTGAATACTCAACCAGAGTCGCACCCAGGCGCTTGGCGAGCGCGGCGGGGTTTCCAACTGTGGCGGAGAGAAAGATGAACTGGGCTTTGGGTGCAGCATTCTTCAGCCGGGCGATCATGCCTGCCAGCCTGTGCCCCCGCTCGGCATCCTCGAGCATGTGCACCTCGTCGATGACGACCGTGCCCACACGGCCCAGACTCTTCTTGGTGCGAATCACCTGGTCTATGCCCTCGTAAGTTCCGGCGATGATGTCTGCGTTCAGGCTCTGGGTAACATTGCGGCCCTTTCCCAACCGTATGCGGCTTACGCCTACCCGGATGGATGTTTGAAAGCCCAGGCTCCGGTAAGCGCTGAGCTGATCGAACTTCTGGTTGGCTAACGCTACCAGCGGCACCAAAAAGAGCAACTTTCCCTTGTTATCCAGCAGATTCTTGACCCCTGCCATCTCTCCCACCAGGCTCTTGCCCGTGGCTGTGGCCGAGACGACAAGCTGATTTCGTCCCTCTAAAAGGCCCGCCTTCACCGACCTGGATTGTACGGGCAAGAGTCTGGTTAGCCTGCGCTGCAGAAGCTGCATGAGTTCCTTGGGCAGGGCGATGGACTCCAGGGGCAACGTGGGCTCCTCTTTGCTGGCGGGGATGGTGTCAAAGCGGGTCAGCTCCGGCTCCAGCCTCTGCAATGAGAGCAGTCCCACCACATCGTCCAAGCAGCGCCTCGTTTTCAAGATCCTGGCCAGATGAGCTTTGGCAGTGCGACCGAGCTTGCGGAAGTCCGCCTCACGAAGCAGCTCGGCAGCCGCGCAGTTCTCGCAGATGCGCTTGCCCTTGTAAGTTATGGCATCTTGCTCAACATAAGTGACTCTTCTCTGGCCTAGGCAATGATTGCAGACTTGCACGAACCTATAGCCGAGCTGATAGGACGCCAAGAGCTCGATGAACTTCTTTTCCATGGAAGCCTCGCCACGGGCAAGATAAATGGCATCAGCTTTGCGCAGCATTCGCAAAGCGTCTTCAGGCGGGAGGAATTTCTCTGCCTCTTCATCCTTTTTCACCAGGAATTTGAATACTCTCGGTCCCTGTGGCAGATCCTTTAAACGCAGATATCCCTCAAAAAGAACCTTGCTGCCACTTTGAGGCAGCAGAAGAATGCGGGACCGGTCCGCCTGAGCCAAAACCTGAAAAGTCATTCTTAAAACTATTTATCCCAAAGTAAGGTCGATAAGCTCGTACTTCAGGCCTTCTGACTCCAGGCGCGTGAGAAAACCTGGAATCTGCTCATCCACACTGACGATCACAGAACTGATGCCGTGATATGCCGCCTCTACCGCGAACTCTTTAGCCCCAAAGATGATGTCCGGCTCGCGCCCCACTTTTCGCAGCGCCACCAATGCTTCGATACCAAGGCAACCAACATTGGTTACTCTGGCGAGCTGACGGTGCAGTGCCTGCAAATCGACCTTGCCGGAGCCTCCATTCTGTACCCTTGGCACCTTGCAAAGAATAATTCTTCCTTCTTCAAGGCTTATCAATCCCCTCAGGTCTGAAACACCTACATCCTCTCCGGACAGCGCGCCGGCAATGACTACTCCGCTCGCTTCTATCCCTTCTTTTTTATTGGCATAGAGAAGGCCGCCACGCATCTCCAGGGATATCCGTTCGCCTTCTGCCAGATCAGCCTCAGCGATGGCCGTCCAGACAGATACGTGGCTGATGATCTCTTCCATCACCACTCTTGCATAGCGCTTCAGCTCAGCAGCACTCTCCAGCAGCCACTCCACTCCTTTTTTGGTGATGCGATAGCGCATCCGTCCGTCTGTGGTCACCAGTCCATCGGCTACCAACTCCTTGATGTACTCGGATATGGCCTGGGGAGTTACACCTAGACTCTCTGCAACCTCTTTTTGCCGGAGGTTAGGCTGATGAGCGGCGATTTCCACAAGAATCTGAAAACGAGAGCTTTCTCGCTTGCTCTGTAGCACATTCGCCATTTAAAAGTCCTCAACGTAAGGCTCAATGCGCTGGCCCCTCACTGCCAGTCCCTCTGCTCTCTTGGCCACGCCGCGAATAAATATCTGGCTGAGTCCCAGCTCTCGAGAAAGGTTGGATAGACTATTATTGCCTCCATTGACCATTGTTTGCAATTTCTCGATCACGGTACGTAGCTCCTCGTCAGACATGAAGGTGAGGCTGATCAGCTCACTGAGATCCTCCATAGTAGCCCCGAAGTTGGCCTGCACGCGAGAGTACGTGGAATGATACTCTTTTTCGGGACTTGCTCCTGGCTCGGGCACTCTCCACTTGGTCTCTATGAGGCCGCTCTTGCGCAGCAGTGCCACGCTTCTGTGAACGCTTGCTTCGTCGCCGATAAGTGTTTCCAGCTCACGCTCAGTATGCCATTCTCGACTCAATTCGTCAAAGATCTTCTTATGGACATCGGAGCCGAAGGCCTGCAACAATGGGACCAGATCTGATGGATCGTTTATGATCCGCGTTCTCTTTCCCGTCACAAAGAACCTCGCATTGGTATTATCTCTTTAATTTGATAAAGCTTTTTGAAGATCAATGCCTTCTTCAAATCAGCCTTACCGTCTCCAGATTCATGGGCGCCATGGTCGGTATCCTGTACCTCTTGTAAATTGAGCTGGCTAAATCGAGGCAGTTACCCTCTTCGCCGTGGTTGGTGAGAACCCGGCCGGGCTTGGGATAGATGCGCCGCATATATTCCATGAGTTGCTGGCGATCGGAATGCCCGGAAAAGCCGTCTACCGTGGTTACCTCCAGGTTGATCTTCACCGTTTGGGTCTTACCTTCCGCGGAGAGGGGTAATTCCTTCCATCCTTTCTGGATGCGCCTTCCTAAAGTTCCCTCTGCCTGGTATCCTACAATTACCAGCGTATTCCTCTCATCCGGGCCCAGGCGCTTGAGATACTCCAGGACCGGTCCACCGTTGAGCATGCCGCTTGTCGCCAGTATCACGCAGGGCGGCCCTTCGATTATCTCTGTCCTCTGCTTGGGGCTTTCCACTTTCACAAAACACGGGGACAGGAAGGGATTGATTCCTTTGTGGAATATGAGATCCCGCAGGTCGTTATTGAGGTACTCAGGATATGTGGTATGAATTGCTGTGGCCTCGTAGATCATTCCGTCCAGACAGACCGGCACCTCATCGATGACCTTCTTTCTGATGGCCTCTTCCAGGACAACCATAACCTCTTGGCTGCGGCCCACAGAGAATGCGGGAATGATGACTTTGCCGCCTTTGTTGATGGTTTCCTTGACTACGTTTATCAAGGTGATTTCTGCTTCTTTGCGGGAGGGTTGGATGCTATTGGTCCCTCCGTAGGTGGCCTCTGTTACCAGGGTTTCCAATCGCGGGAAATTGCATACTGCCGGATCGAAGAGCCTGGTTCGTTCGAACTTCTGGTCTCCGGTAAAAGCTACATTGTAAAGGCCGTCTCCAATGTGGAAGTGGGCTATGGAAGAGCCCAGGATGTGGCCTGCATTGTGCATTGTCAATTTAGTGTCGGGCGCAATGTCGGTTACATCACCGTAATTGAGGGTGATGGTATGCTTGAGGGCTTCGCGAACCATTGTAGAGTCGTATGGCAGCCTCTTTCCCTCGCGTCCGGCGATCTCAATATAATCGAGCTGCAAAAGCACAGCCAAATCTCTGGTGGGCGGGGTGCAGTAAATAGGCCCTTCGTAGCCGTATTTGTAGAGCATGGGAACAAGACCGGCATGGTCCAGGTGAGCATGCGTCAAGACCACGGCATCGATCTGATTGAGTGGATAGACCTCCGGCACATAGAGATACGGCGTGGCTGAGTCGTCAGATCCCACGTTTACGCCGCAGTCGATGATGATGCGCGACTCGGGTGTGGAGAGGAGCATGCAGCTTCTTCCTACCTCGCGACATCCTCCCAGTGTGGTGATCCGAACCCACTGATCCTTGGAAGCGATATCTCTGTGGATCTTGCGGCCCACCGTGCGCAGGATGGTCTTTCGCTCCGTCTGAACACTGCGCAGATAATCCTTGATGTTAGCGATGGTAGTTGAGCGCACCGGTGGAGTTCGGACCACTTTGGGAGTCCAGCCGATCAGCTTGGTTATCTCGCGCAGTGTTGCGCCATGGCGACCTATAACCAGGCCCGGCTTTTCCGCCTCGATCTGCACTTCCCCGGTCTCGCCGTCAAAGTAGTAGTTGGTGAGAATCGCTTCTTTGGGCACAACTTCCTGAATCTTGGTTATGGATATTTCAGGTTCTGCCAATACCTTCAGGTCTGGACGTACCACCACGCGTTTCCTCAGCTCCTTGGCCAGGTTACGTATGATATCGCCATCGTCCGCCAGCTTCTTGGGGTCGTCGGTATAAATGACCAGCTCCGGACCCTCGAATTCCAGCCCCGTGACATTGATGTCCGGTGGCAGCTTGCTCTGAACCTTGCGTTTGAGCTCAAAAAGTACTTCTTCTACTGACAATAGAACACATCCAAAAAAGATCAGAGGAGATTCATAATCTCTGAAAACTCCGGCTCGCCTACCTCCTGGTATTTATCTGTGATTCTTACGAGCTCGATTTTGTCGCCTGAAGCGCAGTCGCGTTTCATGGCATTATGAATTGCCCTGGCTGCCAGCACTGTTCCATCCTCAATGCTTATGCCGGGCTTGTACATGGCTTCCAGCACTCCGTAGGCTATGGGAGATCCTGAACCGGTGGCCACAACCTTGCGCTCTTCGATCTGCCCGCCCAATGCATCAAGCGAATAGATCTTGGGGCCGTATCGGTCTACTCCGCCCATGACGAGTTGCACCATGAAGGGATAGTAACGCCGAGAAGAGAGTATATTGGCCAGCATGGAAGTTACAGCTTTAACTGTCATGCTCTCGCCCCTTTGCATTTTGTAAAGCCTTGCTTCCACCTGAACCATTCTGACCAGTGATTGAGCATCTCCTACCGCACCTGCCGTAGTTAGACCCACCAGGTCGTCGACCTGATAAATCTTCTTGGCGCTGCTGCTGGCTATGAAGCTGCCCATGGTAGCACGGCTCTCCGATGCAAGGACTACACCTCCATCGCAGAGTACACCTACCGTAGTTGTACCTTTGAACACCTCGACCATCTAATTACCTCAACTAAAATCAGAAAACGGACATGATGCTTTTTACTTCTGCAATATAAATACTTTCCGCCGCTGCATTGAACTCCAGGAAACCAGAAATATGAGGCCGTATAAGCATTTAATGTGATTGACCTTGCCGGCCTTGCCGCCTTTGTGCAGAAATACTACATGGACCCCATAATCTACGATACCAGCTATAATCCCGTAGATACCATCACCTGGGCGATAATCCTGGGACTGGCCATAATTGGCCTGATAAAACTGCTTGGCCGCTGGGATCTTTTAATGGATGGGCGAATGCTGCTCTCTACCCTGCCTTACGTCCTGGCCGGTTCGAGCTTACGGGTGATCGAGGACGCAAATCTTGTTGCTGCGCCCTGGAGATACCTCTTAATCACGCCGCTTATATTTTTCCTGGTCTTTCTAATCACGGCTGCCTGTTTGATCATCACCAGAAGTATCTGGGGCGAGAAGTTTCATGCAAGATATGCCGCCATAGGATTTCTCTGGACCGGTTTCAATTTAGCCGTTCTTTCCACGCTGGGATTCAAGAACATCTGGGTCATAGCCGCCGTCTTCCTTTTGGGTTCAGCCCTCGCGGGCGGCGTTCTCTTTTGCGGGCGACGTCTTTGTGCTTTGAAGTTTTTGGACGGGAGATTCAATCAAATGATCATCTACGCCCATATGCTGGATGCCAGTTCAACATATTTTGGTGTGGACTGGTTCTCCTATTACGAGAAGCACGTCGTTCCCACTTATCTTATTAATCTGACCGGGTCGGCGGCGATCATGTTTCCTCTCAAGCTGGCGATCCTATTGCCCGTGCTCTACATGATCGACAAATCTATGACGGAGCCGTCTTTGCGAAACCTCACCAAGCTGACCCTGATCACTCTGGGCCTGGCGCCGGCGGTGCGAAATACCCTGAGGCTGGCTCTGGGAATTTGAATGACGAAAATGAGTATTATCTTAGATTAGGCAAAGGTTGCTATCTTCCCAGTATCTCGCGGTGTGCTTCTCTGAAGCTTGGATCTCTCATCTGGCAGGAGCATCTTCCCTGGAACCATTGATAGCGCGTCATCTCTTTCCAGATCTCCTTCAGACTCTTTTCTTTGATATTCCCAAAGGATAGCGGCATGTAGGCACAGGGCAGGGCCTCGCCTGCTCCGTCCACATGAATCCACCTTCTTCCGGCAAAGCATCCGAACATCTCCGGGCCGAGGAGATAGGGCAGAGCCGAGACCCTGGGTCCCGTGGACCGGTTCTTCTCTTTATGAAAACGCTCCAGGCGCAGGACATCATCTGATGTCAGCACCTCATCCACATGCGAAGCCCAGCGGCCCACGGCCACGATCTCGTAAAAGGAGAGCTCATGCACGCCCAGGTTTGTGGCCAGAGAAAAAGCATCCTCCAGGTGATCGATGTTGTGGGGGGAAGTCACCATGAAGAGGTCCACCAGGAGGCCAGCCTCCAGCGCGTTCTTGACGCCGTCGAGCGCATCGCGATAAGCACCGCTGCGACCTCTTACCCGGTCATGCTCTTTTTCGAATGGACTGTCGATGCTGATTCGTACGGCATAAAGCCCGGCCTGCTTAAGCTGCTTCGCTCTATCGGCACTGAGATGATAGCCGCTGGTAAATGATGTGGCAATGGCCCGCTCTCCCACGGAGGCGACCAGATCGGGCAGATCTTTTCTCAGCATGGGCTCGCCCCCGTCAAAAGTTATGAGGTAGGAACCCATATCCAGGGCCTGGGAGATTGTTCTTTTCACGATGTTGCTCTCCAGTATCTCTCCCTGGCGGGAGGGGGCGCTGCAGTGGATGCAGTCATTGGGACAGGCCCGCATGACTGCTATGGAAAACTGATCGGGCACAGGTCGCCTTGTCAGTGCTCCTATCTGAGCAGATAGCATGCGATCGAATGCCAGGCTTGGCGCTGGTGGAATCCAGGTGGAGAAAATAAATTTGTCCGGGCCGGAGCAGATGGGCTTCTCATCAATGAAGATCTTATTGATCCTGTCCATGACAGGTCTTGCCAGGGGTGCGAGTGCGCCCCGGGCACTAAGCCGGATGCCTCTTCCTTCCGGGAAGGCATCAATTTTCAGCAGAGGCTTTTTTGCGATCTGCATCTCTCTAATCCCCGGTGCGTCATCTCATCCACAATGCTCTCCAGGCGGGATAACATATCATCGCGTCCTGTTGATAGAATAAGAGCTTTTTTTGCGAGGCTGCTGTGGTCGTCAATGACCTTAATGCAATTCTGCCTTACTATCTCTTCCGGATACTGGTTGCTGTAGATTATGGGAAGTGTAACCGAGATCTTCTGGGACGATTTTCCCTGATCCAGCCCCAGGAATTCCTCCAGGTCATCTAGTACCTGATAGCCCAGACCCAGGTGCATCCCATAACTCTCCAGCCCGGCCACATCCTCCTCATTGGCTCCGGCTATGAGTCCGCCCATCTTGGCTGACGCGGAAAAGAGAGACGCGGTTTTCTTAGAGATGCATTGGTAGTAATCGTCTGGGGAAGAGGCGGAAGACAAATCCATCAGTTCACCCTCTGACATATCCATGCATGCACAGGCAAAGGTGCTGATTACCGGCTGACTATAATGGGATATCAACTCTATGGATCGAGAGATGAGCCAGTCCCCGGCGAGAAGAGATGCTTCCGGACCAAAACGCTGCAACGCGCTTTGTGAGCCTCTTCTCTTTAACCCCTGGTCGAGAATGTCGTCATGCACCAGTGAGGCGGCATGCACCAGCTCAATGGCTAAAGCAGCGTTCACGGCTGAGGGCGCGTTGCCACCCATTGCCTTTGCGGAGAAGATCAAAATGAGGGGCCGAACTCTCTTTCCTGAAGAGGAGAGCACATAGCTGATTATCTCTCCCAGGGGAGAATTTGGCAGGCTTCTCACCAATTCGGCGAGTTGCTTGTTTATGAGGTTGTATTCATCCCAGCCGGAGAACATCGAATGAGGTACTGCCGGCCTGGCTATTTAGCTTTTGCTGATGTGAATATTTTAATATGAAGCGAAAGCCTTTTAAGTTAACAATAGTTATTGCGGGGGTATTGAAAAAAGCAAGAAAATTGGTGATACGAGATATGAATATTTTGTATTTAATTTTAATTGCGTGTATTTTAGCAATATTCTCAACCGCAGCGGCCCAAAATCCCTTTGAAGCTGTTGCCAGTGAACTCCAGGAACAGGTGAATACTGCCGGACAACAGCTTCAGGAAAAAGCTGCAAAACACGTTCTGGAAGGAAATCTCACAAAAGAGCATATCGCCCAGGATCTCAATGCCACCAAAGATAACCTGACTGCTCAAGCAACCGCAAAAATCAACCAGATAAGTCAGAACCTGAGCTCCGAGCAGCTTCAACAGAAGGCAACCGAGGAGCTGAAGAAGCAGGTAAGCGAACAGATTAAACAGCAACCGGGTTTTGAGGCCGCTTCAGGCATACTGGCCACGTTAGCTGCGGCTCTATTATTGTGGCGAAGAGACTAAGTGAATCGCCACTCCTCTTTTTTGTGTCCCTTGTCTAAGCTTCTGTGCCCCCTGCACCAGGCAGAACCAATAAATACCAATACGATGACTGACAGTCAGTCATAATGTAAGGGAAAGAAATATGGAAATCGATGATGCAAAACGAAATAAGCGAAAGTCAAATGTGGCCATGCTTTCCGTAATCTCTAATGCCGGCCTGGTGGTTGTCAAACTTGTTGTTGGAGCTATGATCGGCTCGGTCTCTGTGATATCTGAGGCCATTCATTCTGGTGTGGACCTGCTGGCAGCCATCATTGCATTGTTTGCTGTGAGAAAATCCGGCAAACCGGCGGACGAGGACCATCCCTTCGGGCACGGCAAGGTTGAGAATATATCCGGAACCATTGAAGCTTTGCTCATCTTCCTTGCAGCAGGCTGGATCATCTTTGAAGCAGTAAGGAAGCTCCAGAATCCCGAGCCTCTGAATGATGCATGGCTTGGAGTTGTCGTGATGCTGATTTCCGTCATGGCTAATATTATTGTTTCCAAGAATCTTTTTTTGGTAGGCAAAGAGACTGACTCTATTGCGCTGATGGCGGACGCATGGCATTTGCGAACAGATATTTATACCTCGCTTGGTGTTTTCGGCGGTCTGGCCGTCATCTTTGCAGGAGAGCTGGTTCTTCCCGGGGCAGATCTGCGATGGGTGGACCCGGCGGTTGCGATAGGAGTCGCTCTGCTGATCATAAGAGCTGCCTATCATCTGACGGTCGAATCGGCCCGCGACCTGGTGGATGTGGGCCTTCCTCCTGAAGAGCTGGACGATATACGCAGGCACATCAGGGCTTTTGCCCCAACCATTCGGGGATTTCACCGTCTGCGTACGCGAAAAGCAGGGCCCAGTCGTTTCGTGGAGTTTCACATCCGGGTCGATGCATCAATGTCCGTGGACGAATCACATCGTATTACCGACATGATAACCTGTTCTATCAAACAGCACTATCCCGGTACTACTGTTACCATTCATATCGAGCCATGTAACTGCGCCATGGCCAAGGAAGGCTCTTGCGGCTGCCTGCTCAGTGAGCAGGAGAAAAAGGAGCTTAAAATTATTGGCGAGGTATGACACATATGCAAAAAAAGATATTGATAGCCACGGATGGATCGGAGACGAGCATGCGTGCTGCGAATATGGCCGTTTCCATCGGGAAGGCTTCCAGGGCCTCATTAACGGCGGTCTACGTTTTAGATGTGCATAGACTGGCTCAGCTTCCCGGCTATGCGGCAATGCCCGGCATCAAGGACAATCTGATGGAACTGATGTTAAAGGAAGGCGGCGAAGCGTTGGAGGAGATTGGGGATATGGCCCGTGATGCAAACGTGGCCTATGAAAGAGTTGTCGTGGAGGGCGATCCGGGTGAGGAGCTACTCAAGCTTTGCCGCGAACCGGGATTCGACCTGGTAGTGCTGGGCAGTGTCGGAAAGGGCGGCCTGAAAAGGCTTCTCTTGGGCAGCGTAGCAGAGAGAGTTGTGCGTCACTCTCCTGTGCCGGTTTTAGTGGTGCCTGCAAGAGATGAACAAGAAATAGCTGGTACTGGATAGAGTACTGAGAAAGATGAAAAGAATTACAAAAGGCCCCGAAGAGAGGAGACGGGAATTGATCGATACGGCTGAGCGTCTCTTCATGGAAAAGGGATATGAGCATACAGCAATTAGCGACATTGTCAAAGAGCTTAATATTGCCCAGGGAACTGTATACTACTACTTTCGCTCTAAAGAAGAGATATTGGAGGCAGTAGTGGGGAAGAGCATTACCGTCCTGGAGCAAAATGTAATCCAGATTATTCAAGATGATGGTATCGATGAGGCAACCCGGCTTAATGCCGCAATTAATGGAATTCTTGAGTTCGTATCTCAGCGTAGTGACTTCATTGACTTCCTGCATCAGGACATAAATGCTGTAATGCATGCCAAGCTGGAAAAGGCAACATTGGAGCGAATAGTTCCTATCTTATCCGAGCTCGTGGCCAGAGGAAATGCCAGGGGTCGTTTCGATATCGAGAATCCCACAGAAACGGTTGAGTTTCTCAGCACTGCTCTGGTCTACATCTTCCACCAGCCGGATATCAACACCGACCAACAACGCCGTGAGAGGCTGTGCCGATCTTTGGAGACAATACTAAACAGGGTTCTGGGGGTCAAGAATTACGGTTTCCTGCTAAAAATATGATATAAAATTATAAAAACAAATCAGAGCAACCGGTTGGATTCTATTTTGGTGCACCTTCCTGCTACCACGCGATATCCTTCTTTATCCAGCTTCTTTATAGCCTCCGGGCTTTCTGTGCCCGGCTGCATCCAGAAGACCCGAAAGCCCTTTTGCTTGGCCTCCTCGGCCAAGGCGGGCACGGCGGAGGGCCGTCGGAATACATCCACAATATCGATCTCATCCGGTATGTCCTGCATGCAGGAGTAGACCCGCTCGCCCAGAATGGTCCTGCCGGCATAATTGGGGTTGACGAGATAGAGCCTGAAACCGCGGCTTTGCAGGACATCGGAGACGAAGTAGCTGGGCTTGTAGGGGTCCGGGGAGATGCCGACCACGCAGATGGTGCGGCAGCTTGTCAGGGCCTCTTGCAGGTCCTTATCTTCGCGAAGGATGGGCATAAGTACATCCTGTCCTTATGAGAATAAATAAATAACTTAAGTGAATCCGTTTTTCTTGCACAGCACCTTATCCATGAATATCAGATTCTCCGGAGCCTCGGCCAGCCTCACCTTGTCTTCTCGGACATCAACAATGGCATCGAGCCTCGTGAAGTGGACCTGCTTTATCCTGACCAGGGGCTCGCATCCTTTTTGAAGATGCTCTTTGAAGCCATCGATCTTGCCGCCTTCACCCATGTAATCCACAATGCGGCGAAAGAGTTTGGGCAGGATGGCCACCTCCTGCGTGATGTTTTTCAGGCTGGATACCGAGAATCCTTTGGTAGTCTGATCGTATGGCCACAGTCCCCTTCCTTCCGTTCTGGCGTCTGTCACGGCCTTTGTCAATGGAAGGCGCAGATCTGAGAAGAGGCCGTTGTAGTACATGGGATAGGCCAGGCCTTGGGCAAGGATCCGGTAGTTTAAGCTCTCTTTGAGAATCGACTCGTCCAGTATGATCTCTGTACCGTCTTTCTCTTCAGTATCACCAGCGAAGACAAAGGCTACCGGTCGGCGGTTTCTCTCTGTGCTGCGGGCCAGGATGTACCCGTCCGTCCCATCCTGGGCCTTGACCACGGTGCTGTGCGTCTCATTCCAGACGACCTCATTGATCCCCAATTGGGAGAGAAGGAAGCGAGCTGCTGCGCGCGCGGGCCGCAGCGGCTGGCAGGCGCCCTGGTAGTGTGTTTCCAGAGCATCGATTGCCTCAATGCGCAGTTGTGCATGCCCGCGTGCATTCAGCTCCACAGCCGGGCCGGAGAGCTTCTTCCATAGAGAAGAGTCTCTGGCCTTGAATCTAATGGAATCGCCATCTGGGCTGTAGCCCTGCACGTGGAAGGTGCCTTTGATCAGAGTAAATGACATTCATATCACCTATTTTAAGTACTGAGTTATTTTCAGGATTTAAATTTTCTTGCTAAGTTATAAAATATCTAAAAACGCATAAAACTCGGATAGTACGAAATGCCTCATCGGCGTCTTTGTGCCTTTGTGCCTTTGTGGTTGAAACGTCGTTAGCCACTGATTATAACCAAATGGCTGACGAGACTATCACCACAAGACATGAGAAGCTCACAGAGGGCTTACAGGGGCTTCTACTATTCTGCAAAGGTTTTTGCCCTGGCAGGATTAAGGTAATACAAATGAATCCCAGCCTCGCCGTCTATCGCGGCCTGAAGCGCGCCTGCATCAACTTCGCGACCTCTGTGCCCTGCGTCAACCTGCAAGAGCTGCTCGCTCTGATTACCGGCGACCCGGATATCATCCACCTACCCGTCACCCGCGAGGAGGAGGGCGTGGGAATATGCGCCGGTGCCTGGATGGGCGGGCGGCGGCCTGCATTGCTCATGCAAAACTCGGGCCTGGGAAACAGCATCAATGCCCTCGCCTCCCTGGACATGCTCTACGGCATTCCTCTGCTCATGATCATCAGCCACCGGGGCGGCATTGGCGAGCCGATTATCGGTCAGGTGCCCATGGGTCGGCTTACGGTTCCCCTGCTCGACGCCATGGGAATCCTGCATTTCTCGCCTCAGCCTGAACAGGCGGAGGAGACGGTGGCACAGGCCTGGGGCCGCGCCTGCGCAGGCCGTCGCCCCGTGGCTTTGCTTTTCGACCTGGAGTTTTGGAGGGAAAAATGAAGAGGATCGAGGCCATCGCCCTGGCAGCAGAGGCCGCAGTCGCGCAGGATGCCCTGCTTATCTCTAACATCGGCTATCCCAGCCGGGAGCTCTTCTCGGTTAGGGATCGTCCGGAAAACTTCTACATGCTTGGCTCCATGGGTCTGGCCTCTTCCATCGGCCTGGGCCTGGCCCTGGCGCAGCCGGAGAGAAAGGTGATGGTATTGGACGGGGACGGCTCGGTGCTCATGAACCTGGGAACGCTGGCCACAGTCGCCCATCATGCGCCCGAGAACTATCTGCTGGTGATCCTGGACAACTGCTGCTACGGCTCTACAGGCTCGCAGCCCACCTGCACTCACCTTGGCACGGACCTTTTTGCCCTGGCGAAAGCAGCCGGCATCAAGAAGGTGAGCCAGGTCGAGCGGGCCGAGGACTTGGCTCCGGCCTTGCTCGGTCATGAAGTAGTAGTAATAGTAAAGGTAGAGGAGGGCAACGCCCCTGTCCCCATCATCAACCTCTCGCCGAAGGAGATCATCGAGAGGTTCATCAGGACTTCGCGGCTTCGCGTGAAACCGGACCTTGTTGAATCTCACGCGAAGCCGCGAAGGCGCGAAGAAGCCATGGTCTCAAGCATTAGGTGACGACCAAAACGTCAACAAAATATTGCATCGCGACCCAAATTATGTAGTCCTTTGTAGTCCTGTGTAGTCCTGTAGAGTCTCGAAAAGTTTATAATCGTGCAAGGCAATACTGAAACTATGTCGTATAAAAACCGGGTTATAAATTATATCTGTTCTACCCTAATTTCTGTTTTCTGCTTCACTGTTAGCATAATTTCTTTGTTTCTTCCATGGTCAGTTCGCAAGATGTATTTACGCTTCTTAGAAATAATGGCTAAAATTGCGCTAAAATCCAAATGGGTTCTGCAATTTGTTAGTAAACGTGCTTTTGCGCAGGAGACTGAGGGGAAGCTACTACTGAAGGATGGATGAAATGTCTTCAAATGAGATAAGTATTCTCTACTCAGGGGGATCCGATTCGACACTATCCGCCGCATTGATGTGCGATCGATTTGATCGTGTCCACCTATTGACATATTACCATTCGGGGATGCCGCTTGCGGACAAGGCTAAGATTAATGCCATGAAATTGGCAAAGAAATTCGGAGAAGATAAAATAGTCCACGAATTTATAGACTTTGAAACACTATTTAGGAAAATATATTATATTACATACATTAACGATCTGATGAAATATAAAAGCTACCTGACACCTTGCGCATGCATAGCTTGCCAGCTCGCCATGCACGCAAGTACAATACTATACAATATTAAGAACAAGATAGAATTTACCTGCGATGGTTATAAACGGGAAAAAAAGCATTTATACATTTTCATGGCTGAAGATGGAATAAAAGAAATAATGAATTTCTACAAGGCTTTCTCCATTGATTATTTTAATCCAGTATATGATGTTGTCAGGACTGATTGGAAGCTATATGAGATGGGCATTACCCAGAAGAAAAATGTCAAATTCCCTCATGAGGTCTTAAATTTCAGCACTCAGCATCACTGTCCTACGGGAATCATCGTCAATGCGTATTTAATGGGCTATTTCATACCAGTTCATGGACAAGAATCAAGCGCCAAAAACTCATTAAAGTATTTAAATGAAAAAATTGAATTTTGTAAAAAACATATCTCTAAATATTTAATAGATCACGCAATAGAGCCGCTATGAATAATATCATGACGATTGATCTGGAGGATTGGTATAACGATACTGATTTCGGACAATGGGATCTATACGATGATCGAATATCCTCTAGTACTCACAATCTATTATCTATGCTGGAAGAAGGGAATGCTAGGGCCACATTCTTTGTATTGGGCTATATTGCCGAGCGATTCCCTGATTTAATCAAAGAAATCGCCAGCAAAGGGCATGAGATTGCCACTCATGGATATATTCATCAGCCTCTCTTCAAACAAACGCCTGATGAGTTCGAAAAAAGTTTAGTATACTCGCTGGAAATTTTGGAGGAAATAACCCACAAGAAAATCATAGGCTACCGGGCTCCCATGTTTTCCTTGGCAGATAAAACCCGATGGGCAATCCCCATCATAACTAGGTATCTACGATACGATTCAAGTATTGTTCCTGCTAAAACTCCATTGTATGGTTGTCCAAACTCTCCTCGAATTCCCTATTATCTAGCAGATAGCAATAGAACTCTACTGGAATTCCCTATAGCAACGTATCGGATGCCCCTTATTGGGATAAAATTCCCAGTGGCAGGCGGATTTTATCTGAGGCTATTTCCATATACGCTCAATAGATATTTTATAAAACATATTAATAAAGATAAGGCTCCAGTCGTCTGCTACATTCATCCATGGGAACTTGATCTCGAACAACCCAGAATAAATTCAAATAAGTGGTGGCATTATTATCGCTTGAATCGCACTAGAGATAACTTTTCTAAGCTATTGGCGGACTTCAATTTTCAAAGTGTGAGTGATTATCTCAGGTCAAATCATCTAATTTAGGGGGGTTAACTATTTGGACTTAGGGGAAGTATTATTTCAAGGTTTCAAGAAGATTAGTTCTTCCAAGCTATTAGCAAAATTGATCTTTGATGTTGATATATATCCCTATGACGATTGCACCTGCCCGTACTGGGATCTTACTACCATTGCGCTTAAAAATGCATTAAATATATATATTAAAGACGGACAGAGGGTACTTGAAATTGGAACGGGACCATTTGCCATTCTCAGTACACATATGGCGAAGAGGAAGGACATCGAGATTACTGCAACTGATATTAATCCATTCTTCATCGAGAACGCAAAGAAAAACACACAAAAAAATAACGTCACAATTCGTCTGATAAATAGCGATTTATTTTCTAACATCGAGGGTCCCTTCGACGTAGTATTTTTTAATCCCCCCTATGTTCCATTGCCATGGGTGCTACAAAATCATAAAGAGATGTATACTGATTCAGTATTTGATCTAGTTTGGAACGGTGGGCGGGATGGGTGTGATATCATAAGGCGTTTCCTGAATGAAGTTGCCAAAATAGCCCATAGAGATTCGATAGTAATACTGGGAGTCAACTCATTCTTTGTGGATATGGTTAAAATGAGTAAGCTCATTGATGCCGCTAACCTGGTATCAGTCTCAACTGTCTCCTCTGTAGGTAGTCCATCAAAAGTATACATAATAAAGACAAGTTAGTGAGGTCGCTACCCTCTGCGCTTCACCAGGTAATGCCCGATAGCCAAATAATCCAGCTTGCAGATCTTGAAATCATAAATTGCCTGGACCGGATTAAATACAATAGGCTCACCAGACCTGTTGAACGAGGTATTGAGTAGCACTGGCACACCAGTCACCCTGCCAAACGTTTGCAGAACATCGTGATACTGTCTATTATAACATCTTTCGACGGTCTGGACTCTAGTACTCGAATCGATAAAGACAATAGCAGGTGCATCATCAATTAATTGCTGCGTAGCTCTGAAGGCCAATATCATGAAGGGGTTCTCGATGTCCTTAGGATTTATTATATACCGCCCCGCAGATTCATTGGTCATGCTTGGGCAGAAGGGCTGGAACGCGGGCCTCCTCTTAATAGTAGATCTCACCTTATCTGGAGATGTGGCATTCCGAGGATCGACTAATACGCTCCTCGCACCCAATGCCCTCGGTCCATACTCCATCCGGTTCTGGAACCATCCAATGATTGAGCCTTTGGGGAGCAGCTCCTCTCCGATATAGCTACCAATATCTTCGATATAGCTGTAGTCGCAGCTGTACTTATCCAATGACCTTCTTATCTCCTCATCGGTATAGATATTCCCTAAATATGCATGCCTCCAACGTTTCGGCTTCAATCCGTACAACTTTGAATAGAGAACAAAAGCCGCACCTGTTGGAATCCCTGGGTCCCCGGCAGCTGGATATACGAAGATATCCTTAACCTCTGGTATCTCCATAATTCTCTGGTTAAGCTTGACATTTAAAAATATGCCACCAGCAAGGGCTATATTAGTTATTCCAAATTCTCTGATTGCATTTGTTATTAATTTTATATAAACCTCTTCTAAAATCCGCTGAGCCGCCCACGCAATATCTTTGTTATCAACTCCTGTCAGCAATTCGCGAAAATGAATGCTGATTAGCCTTTGATAGGAGTCCATTCTACCCTCTAGCATCAAGTGCTTTACCGATATGTATGGCTTCAATTTCTCATACGCACTCGAATGAGCTCCGAACGCAGCAAGTGCTTCAGTCTTGCCCTCTCCCTCAGCATAACCGAAATCAAGTAGCTCAGTAATCCCTCCATAGAAATGCCCCATAGAGGCACCGACCGGAGAGGAAGCAATCCTTCGAATTCCATTTTCATCAGCGATGCTCAAGGACGTTGATATTCCATCTCCTCGCGCATCTGCAGTTATAACTAAACATTCCTTAAAACCGGATGAATAAAAAGCTGATGCCGCATGGCATAAATGGTGATCTATTCTCTCTATTTTTCCATTGATCCCTATTTTTTTTAACATTTTTTGTAAAAATACATCGGACAATACTTTATTAAGCCTAGTAAATAAGGACATTTTATTAAGGATGGCTTCGTATTTTTCAAAAGCATATAACTTATACATATCTTCTTTTGATTTTAGAGGATTAAGATTGGAGGAAGCTCTAAAGTAGTGCTGTACCAACTGAATAATAAAATCTGGCTGCTTAAATCCCACTGCCACAGCATCTATGTCATTTGGATCTACGTGTGAGGTGCATAAAATTTCTCTAATGGACTGCCTAGGGAAACCACCGCAATGCTTTATTCTCGTGGGACGTTCTTCAGAAATTGCTGCTAAAACCTCGCCATCTCTTATTAGAGTAGCTCCAGAATCGAATGGAGAATCGTGAATGCCAAGTATTGTTGGCATTTATAGTTTTCCGCAATCACAGGACTTATAGCGTAATTCTTCAAATTGATCAGTCGTTGCGCCCCAATCTTGTATTTCCACAATTTTTTTTGCAATTAATCCATTCTTTTCCACACTCTTGCTTTCTATTAAATGAAGGACTTGCTCTAAAGTATCTTCTGGCCGATCCACATGTTCTCTCCATCGAATCTGGTAGTCGATTGCAATTACTTCATTTCCTCGCTGAGAGAGTCGTTCCATTAAATGGTGATCTAGATGCGGACCCCTCTCAATCAAATCAGCTTCGGTTACCTCAAGTATGCGCATCTAATCAACCTCATGGATCTACGTCATTTTCTATATCAGTTTCAACTATTTAGCACCTTAACTCTCATTGAGTAGGGAATACAGAGTAATTATATCATTCTTCTTGCAT
>CAZDLZ010000028.1:0-17533 GCA_964506745.1 uncultured Methanotrichaceae archaeon
TAAGGGGGTCAAAATCGGATCGGCGCGAGGGGTCAAATTTGGACCGGCGGATACAATCTCGTATGTGTGAATCTAATGTTTTGTCGTCTCTGTGTCTCTGCGCCTCTGTGGTTGTGTGAAGATGCCGGTCTTATTGAATCTAATGCTGCTGGTTTCTTAACCACAGAGGCACGGAGGCACAGAGTGAAAAAAGGATAAAATGGATTCAAATCAGAACCTTACCCACATAAAGTAGCGAAGAGCCAAATTTTTTAGCTATTCATTACAGCATCTAGGATTTTGACTCTTTCAAGATTATCGATATCTTGTAACGACTTAAATTCTCCGCTTAGCAAACCTTTCAAGAATTCCTGAATATCTATCTTTCTTCCTGCTCTTTCTTGCGGATAGAATATTATTGGATTGTCGTCACTAAAAACTACAAGTTGGGGGTACAACATTTTTGATTTTCTAGATTGTTTAATTGCAATCCCTTTGAATATAGATATATTCATAAGAATTTTAGACTTTAAATCCGCTTCCTCTTTTTGATCCATAATCATCTTCTCCGAAATTACTTCTCCTCTTGATTTTAGGTCATCTAAGAGCTTCTCAACTACTTTAGAATCTTCGTTATTGACGAAGCCTAGCGGCAGATAGTGTATTAGTTTTATCATCATTTTTCACCTAATACGTATTACAGCTCTTTCTATATACATAGGTACCCCACCCTAGGTATATTTACTCTTAAGGTGGGCGGTCTATTAATTTGCCTGAATGCATCTTTATTAGAAGACAGGGTTGTCCCCTTACCCCGGAAAAGTGTATATCTGAAGAAGGTTACACTATTGTCTTGGAGAAAATTAGGGCAAACCTAAGAAATGCCATCAGAAGAGGTTAAATAATGCGGGGGACGGGATTCGAACCCGCGAACGCCTGCGCGACAGGGCCCTCAACCCTGCTCCTTTGACCTGGCTTGGAAACCCCCGCTCGATATTGGGTTTGTAGATCGGCTTTCGTGCCGATCTGATTCTAAGCTAACTCTGCCAGCTTTGCGTCTAAGTCCTCTGCCCTCGTCCTGATCTCGTCAGCAGCCTTCGCCACCAGATCCTTGACGGGCATAGACCCGCAGCACTCAATGGAGACCACGAATGAGTCCATTACGGGCGAGAGCTTAATGGCCCCCAGCTCGCACGCATCAACACAGAGCTTGCACAGAGAGCATTCCAGGATATTTGAAGTTTTCGCTCTGCCGTCCTCCATAACCAGAATGTTCCTGGGGCAGACCACAATGCACTTTCCGCATCCGTCGCAGGAATCCGCCACAACTATGCTGGGCAGATTCTTATAGCCACACAGTGTGCCTGCCTGCCATTTGGTGTGCTCTTTGCCCACATGTTTGGTGGCATAGCCCTCAATGACCAGTTTCTCGCCTTCGCCTAAGATGACAATGGGAATCCCGTCGAAAGCAGGCTTTACACCCGGATCGGTGAACTGAATATCTCTGGAGTATACCGTGCCCGGCCCTTCCGAGGAGAGCATGAAATCCACCCGACAGCCAGGACAGCCTGTACCGCCGCACTGGCATTCCTCCGGCTGGGTGAAGATATCCAGATCCTCCGCCTTCAAGGGCACCTCTCCTAAGCGTAGCCCAATCTGCTCATCGAAGAGCACTGACGTGTTGTCATAGATACCAATTTCGTCTATGGCCAACACAGGCACCTCGCTCATGCAGGCGCGGCGAATGCCGTTGGCAAAAGCGGCTGTTGCGCCGCAGAGGAGGTACCGGATGCGGTCCTCCTCGAGCTGCAGCAATTCAAACTTCAAACTTTACACCCTTCGACCCCTCTTTCCGCCAGCAGGCTTGGTGCCGTCGTGGGGTATGGGGGTTGCATCCTCTATTCTGCCAATGCGCAGGCCAGCACGGGCCAGAGCGCGTATGGCTGCCTGAGCTCCCGGACCGGGAGATCTCTGCTTGTTGCCGCCGGGTGCGCGCACTTTAACGTGAACCCCAACAATCCCCTTGTCTTTCACAGCGTCAGCGACCTGCATGGCCATCTGCATGGCTGTGTAGGGACTACTCTCGTCTCTAGCTGCTTTTACCACCATGCCGCCCGAGATCTTCGCCATTGTCTCGGCACCGGTTATGTCTGTGATGGTAATAAGCGTGTTGTTAAAGGACGAGTAGATATGGGCAATGCCCCATTTTCCTTCTGCCATTTATGCACCCACCCTGGATGTTCGGGATGCCCTCTCTGGATGGCCTTCCTTGGCCATGGGGGAACCCATGTAATAATCAATGTTCATTTCCTCGCCACGCTCAACCACAAAGCCCGGAACGTCGACTCTGCGCCCGGATACCTGAATATGGCCGTGGACAATGAACTGTCGAGACTGCTTCAAGGAATTGGCGAGTCCCTGGCGGTAGACCTGCGTCTGCAGTCTCCTCTCCAAGACGTCGGAAACCTTCATGGATAGGACAGCGTCGAGATCTCCTTCCGATTTGAGCATTCCCAGTCTCTTTAAGCGAGCGAGAATTGCCTCTGCCTCAGGGGGCGCCTGGCCGATGGAGACCGCTGCAAGCATCTTTCTGCTGATCTGCCTGTACTTGCGAAGAAATGCCTGAGCCTTCCAAAGCTCCCTCTTGTTTCTAAGACCGAAGGCCTTGACGACCTCTACTTCCCCTGCGATGCGCTCCGCCTGCCAGGGAGTGCGGGGCCGCTCGAACATCTTGCGGCTCTTGCCTGGATATCCCATTATTTACCACCTACTCCTTGGTTGCAGCTGGTGCTGCAGCTGGTGCTCCTTCCTTCTTGCGGCTGACACCGACGATGGCGCCCGTGCGTCCGGAAGATCTGGTCCTCTGGCCCCGGACACGCAGTCCTCTCTCGTGCCTGATGCCCTTGTAGCTCCTCATCTTCTTCATGAGGTCCAGGTCTTCGCGTAGCGTCATGTTGAGGTCCATGGCCATAACGTGGATATCAGTGCCGGTTTCGATATCGCCGCGCCGGTTGACCATCCAGACAGGCAGGACCTTGGTGGCGTCCTCCTCAATGACCTTCTTGAGCTTGTCGATTTCCGCATCAGGAAGCAAGCCCAGTGTGGCGTAGGGATCCACGCCTGCTTTATCGGTAAAGACCTTGGCGCATCTGCGGCCCACACCTTTGATGCCCGTCAGGGCCATGTGAACCTGCTTCTTTCCTACCAGGTCTGTATTTAGAATGCGAACTATGTACCTGAGATTTTCATCAACTGTAGCCTTCTTAGGCTTCTCTTCAACCTTTTTAGGCTTCTCTTTTCCTGCATTTGGTTTAGCCAAGTTTGTCCTCCAGGGAGTTTAAATCCACTGGATCAGCCCCGGGTCAGAGCCCGACGCCGCCCGCTCACCGTTGTTGTGGGGCGAAATAATCCATTGAACCAAAGTGATGCTATGCTCCTCGTATAAAAGACTTATGCGGATGTTAGATCGACCTCGTTTTCCCGGCACCATTCGCGCAGGCCCTCTTCCTCACGATGGCTCTCGAAATCGTACCAGCTCTGCAAAAGGTCCCTCTGCTCCAGAAGGTCTTTGAATCTACGATAGGCGCATCGATTACTGAAGATCTGCTGGACGCGGTCCAAGTCGTTTGGCATTCGCTCCTCTACAAATTCGAAGACAAGCCTCTGGCCCAAATCAAGGTCATTCTTGTGGGGTATCACGACAAAATTATCACAGTCGAATTCGTCTTCGTCCAGCTCATCGAAGACACCATCTTCGGAATGGTAATATATTTCACCGTTATCCAGGCAGAGGAGCGCTCTGTTCATCCCGTATCCGTCTGAACTGACGAATAAGAATGCATCATGAATCTCGTCGAATTTAGCCATCCTGATCTACCTCGCAAATTTTGCTCTTTTCGCTGCTGCAACCAGCAGGCAATTCAAGGAAAGGCATCTGTCTGCTCAATTTATATTCTTCGCCATGATGAGCTTTCATTTTTTGGGTGATTTGCAGCCATCCGGAGTTGAAAGCCGGAGTTGAAATATTGTGCACGAGTAATTATTTAATGCTCAACAGCATATATAGTGACATTTGGTGATACAATGAATCTTGAACATGTCGCAGGAAAAGATAAAGGTAAGATCAGGCTCTTTGCCCTTAGCACCTGCATCTGGTGCAAGAAGACCCGAGAGTTCTTATCATCTACGGGTGTGGCCTTCGACTACATTTATGTGGACCTATTAAAAGGAGAGGAAAGGGCCGAGGCCATAGCCGAGGTTAAAAAATACAATCCGAGCCTCTCATTTCCCACGCTCGTCATCGGTGAGAAATGCATTATAGGCCTGAAAGAAAAAGAGATCAGGGAGGCTTTGGCCTCATGACGCCGGACCTTATTGAGCCTGCGGCCCAGGAAGTGGACAAATTATGTACCCGTCTGGATAAAGATGCCAAGCAGGCTGGGTACAATCTCAATCCAGATGCTGATTTTGTGAGAGGACTGGCAAAAGGTCTTCTTTTAAACGAGAGACGGTACGGCTACCGTGCCTGTCCCTGTCGCCTGGCTTCCGGTGATAAGGCCGAGGACCTGGATCTCATCTGCCCCTGCGACTACAGAGATGCGGATGTCACTGAATTTGGGGCCTGCTACTGCGCTCTTTATGTCTCCAAAGCCGTCTTGTTGGGCAAGCAGGAGCTTTCTTCCATTCCGGAAAGAAGGCTGCCTGCAGAAGAGAGAGAGAAGCTACTGCAAAAGCAAAAATCACCGACGGGAGCGCTGGTAGACGATATTGCAAACGTGGCCCTCAAGCTTTCCGTTCCCGTCTGGAGGTGTACTGTCTGCGGCTATCTCTGCGCTCGAGATGCACCTCCTGAGGTCTGCCCCATCTGCAAGGTGGGCAAGGAAAGATTTGAACGGTTTATCTAGGCAAGATCAGAAATGAGAATCTATGACTGCGAATAAAAAGGCTGAGCTGAAGGTAACAGGCATGGTTTGCGCCGCCTGCACTCAGGCCATCGAGAAGGCTCTGCGTAATTTGGACGGAGTCGCTTTGGCTCAGGTCAACCTGGGAACTGAGACGGCATCGGTAGAATATGATTCAGGGAAGGCAAGCCTTGTCGATCTGGAAAAGGCGATAAGGGACACGGGCTACGATGTGATCGATGAGAAGGTCGTTCTCAAAATAGGCGGCATGGTCTGTGCCATGTGTGTGAGTGCGCTGGAGATCGCCTTAAAAAAGCTGGACGGCGTTGTGGAGGTGCGCGTGAACCTGGCATCGGAAAGAGCCTACATCACCTTCAATCCCCGCATGGTTGGCCTGGAGGATATTAAGAAGGCCGTTCTTGACACGGGCTATCAATTCCTGGGGCTCGAAGGCGAGGAAGCTCTGGCCGACCGGGAGAAGGAGGCCCTGGAAAAGAACCTGGCAGACAAGAAGAAGCGCATCATCATCGGCTTTGCCACCAGCCTCTTTCTCATGGCTGTCATGTATCTGCCCGTGCACAAAATCGTGCCCATGCAATTTGCCCTGGCGGTTCCTAATTTCATGGGCCTCTTCATGCTCGTAGTATCGGCTAGCGTCTTTGTCTATGTGAGCTACCCCATCTTTCGGGCTGCTCTTCGGGCACTTGCCAACAGGAATCTGGACATGGACGTCATGTACGGCATGGGCATTGGCGTGGCCTATGGCTCCAGCATTCTGGGAACCTTCGGTATTGTTCTGACAGCCGACTTCATGTTCTACGAGACGGCAGTGATGCTGGCCACTTTTCTCACTCTGGGCCGCTATCTAGAGGCCAGGGCAAAAGGCCGCACCTCGGAGGCCATCAAAAAGCTGGTGGGCCTTGTGCCCAAAAGAGCCACCATTCTCAGAGATGGGCGAGAGATCGAAGTATCCGTGGAAGAGGTGTTAGTGGGCGATTTGCTCCTGGTCAGGCCCGGCGAAAAGATTCCGGCAGACGGCGTGGTCACGGCGGGAGAAAGCTACGTGGATGAAGCCATGATCACGGGCGAGAGCGTTCCTGCCTTCAAGAAGCCGGGTGGCAAGGTAATGGGCGGCACCCTCAACAAGAACGGCTCACTCAGGTTCACCGCCAACCGCATAGGAAAAGACACCGTTCTGGCCCAGATCATCTCTTTAGTGGAAGAAGCCCAGGGGACCAGGCCTGCCGTGCAGAGGATCGCCGACAGGGCAGTGGCCTATTTCATCCCCACAATCCTTACATTCGCCGCAGCATCATTTGTTTACTGGTATTTTGTGGCCCACAATACTCTGCTCTTCTCCCTCACCGCCCTCATATCCGTATTAGTAGTAGCCTGCCCCTGCGCCCTGGGCCTGGCTACTCCCACGGCCATAACGGTAGGCATTGGCCGTGCCGCGGAACTGGGCATTCTCATCAAGAGCGGCGAAGCTTTGGAAGCCTCAGATAAGCTCAAGGTCGTGGCCTTCGACAAGACCGGCACATTAACTGTGGGCAGGCCCGATGTTACAGACATGGCAGCCTTCGGCATCAGCGAAGAGGAGATGCTGCGCCTGGCTGCCAGCGCAGAGCAGCCTTCTGAGCATCCCCTGGCGGAAGCGGTCGTGCGAAAAGCCCAGGAGCAGGGACTCGTTTTGCAAAATGCAAAACGATTCGAGGCCCTGCCGGGAAAAGGTGTGCTGGCTTTGGCGGATGGCAGGAGCATCGTGTCCGGAAACAGGATGCTTTTTTCTGACTTGGGCATCGAAGTGGACCCAAAGCTACAGGAAAAAGCATCAAGCTATGAAGAGCAGGGCAAGACGGCCATGCTTATCGCCCTGGACGGGAGAGCCTGCGGCGTTCTGGCCATCTCCGACCGGCTGAAAGATTCTGCCCGTCAGGCTGTATCTGATCTGCAGAAGATGAATTTATCTGTGGTGATGATCACCGGTGATAACGCAAAAAGTGCGGCAGCGGTGGCCGGCCAGCTCGGCATAAAAGAGGTTCTCGCGCAGGTTTTGCCGGAAGATAAATCCAATGAGATCAAGAGGCTGCAACAGAGCGGCAGCAAGGTGGCCTTTGTGGGCGACGGCATCAATGACGCCCCGGCTCTGGCCCAGGCCGATGTGGGCATTGCGATTGGCAGCGGCACGGATGTGGCCATTGAGACCGGCGAGATTGTGCTGATGAAAGACGATCTGCTGGCAGTCGTGGCGGCCATTGAGCTGAGCCGCAAGGTGATCTCGCGAATCAAGCTGAACATCTTCTGGGCCTTTGCCTACAACGTGGCCCTGGTTCCCGTGGCAGCGGGCGCGCTCTATCCGGCATTCGGCATAACCTTCCGCCCGGAGCTGGCAGGTCTTGCCATGGCCCTCAGCTCAGTCACCGTCGTCTCCTTCTCGCTCCTGCTCAAAAAGTATATACCGCCGTCAATACAAAACGGGAACAGAAGCGAAAAAATGGGTGAAATGGGTGGTTGAAAATGGCAATAGATCCGATATGCAAGATGACTGTAGATGAGAAGACGGCCAGGCTCAAGAGCGAGTATAAAGGCAAGATGTATTACTTCTGCGCTCCTGGATGCAAGAAGGCCTTTGAGGAGAATCCGGAAAATTATCTGGGAAGCTAAGTCCGTTAGATTAGACGTTTGTTATTATATTCTAATTTTTATTGATTTGCATCTCTGCCGGGAATTCCTGAAGTTATTTAAGCCACAAACTCTGCTTACCACCACCATGGACAAATTTGACCTTATTGTAATTGGCTCGGGTGCGGGAACGAATGTGGCCTCCCAGGCCAGACGCGAGGGCTTAAAAGTCGCGCTGGTGGATCAGGGTCCCACGGGCGGCACCTGCCTGAACAATGGCTGCATCCCTTCCAAGATGCTTATCTATCCGGCTGATGCTATCAGGACCATCCAGGATGCAAGGGCCGTGGGTGTGCACGCTGAGATCCTTGATATTGATTTTTCGGCCATTATGAGCCGCATGCATGCTGTGGTGGATAAAACGCGCACGAATCTCGAAGAGGCTCTCAAAGACAAAGAGAATTTGACCTACTATCAGGAAAGGGCGGAGTTCATCGACGACTATGTTTTGGCAGTAGGCAGCAAGACCATTACCGCTCCAAAAATAGTAATCGCCACAGGTGCCCGGACACTGGTGCCGCCTATTCCCGGCCTGCTGGAGACGGGCTATTTGGATAATGTCTCTTTGCTGCAGCTAGAGGCATTGCCAGCAAGCCTGATCATCATTGGGGCGGGCTACATTGGCTGCGAATTCGGCCACTTCTTCTCGGCCATGGGAACGCATGTTACGATACTGGGGCGCAGCCCTATGGCACTCAAGGGCGAGGACCCGGAAGCAGCCGGATTGGTGCAAAAAGTGCTCTCCCGGCATATGGAGGTGATTGCTGGTCATGAGGTAATCTCTGTCGAGAAAAGTGGTGACAAGAGGGTCGTCTCCGCCAAAAAAATGGAGGACGGAAGCGTCCACCAGTTTGAAGCCGACGAGATCCTCCTGGCAACTGGCCGCCGCTCCAACTCCGATTTACTCCATCCTGAGAAGAGCGGCATAAAGACCGACCGCAATGGTTGGATTATTGTGAATGAGTTTATGGAGACCGGCAAAAAGGATATCTGGGCATTAGGTGACGCCATCGGCAAGCACATGTTCCGGCATACGGCCAACTACGAGTCTGAGATAGTCTCTCATAATTTGCTTCGCGCCAAAGATTGCGATGACCGGGAAGCAGTCGACTACCATGCCGTGCCTTATGCTATTTTCACCCACCCTCAGGTGGCAAGCGTGGGCATGAAAGAAGCGGACGCAATCGCTTCCGGACTGAAGGTGCTGATCGGGCGGGCTACCTATTTGGATGTAGCCAAGGGTGTGGCCATGGCTGAAGAGAATGGCCTGGTAAAAGTGATCCTGGAAGAGGAGACAGGACGCATCCTGGGAGCGACGGTTGTGGGTTCAATGGCTTCGGAACTGGTGCAACAGGTGGTCTACCTCATGAATACCGAGTACCAGGATCTGATGCCTGTTATAAAATCGCAGGTAATTCATCCTACCATTAATGAGGTGATGGTGCGCGCTTTCTCAGAACTGTCGCATCCTTAAGAGCCATAAAGAAAGAGCAGCATGCCGACCGGAAAAAACTTAAATGGCGGCGCAGCATGCTGCAAGTTTTTTTTTCATGTGGCAAATTCTGAATAAAAAAATCAGTTCAATTATCGTTATGATCCTCCGCCAAGTGCAGCTTCAATTCTTCTTTTGATTCAAAGACCATACGACATATCTTGCATTTGAATTTGCCTTCTCGTTTGGATGCGGCGTTGGCCATTATTACACCCCGATAGTGCATATGTGTTGAATTTCATTATTATTTAGTTTTTCCTTGCGATTGGACTAAATACTTTGCAGTCATAAATATGACTATGTCTCAAAAATATAAATGCACCATTTGCGGATATGTTTACGATCCTGAAAAAGGAGATCCCGACTCAGGAATAGCTCCTGGAACCCCCTTCGCAGATCTGCCGGAAACATGGACCTGCCCGCAGTGCGGAGCCTCGAAGAATGATTTCGAGGAGATGAAATAGCCGGGAAAAAGGACAGAGATCATTATGCTCACTAGAGATATCAAACCTGGCGTTAAGTGGGTAGGTGCAATAGACTGGGATCGCAGGCTCTTTGATGCTCTGATTCCTCTGCCCGAGGGAACCAGCTATAACTCCTATCTGATCCAGGGCAGCGAGAAAACAGCGCTTATCGACGCCGTTGACGATTCCATGGCCGCGGTCCTTCTGGGCAACCTGTTAGCGCTGGACATTAAGAGAATTGATTACATAATCGCCCAGCATGCCGAACAGGACCATTCGGGGAGCCTTAAACGGCTGCTTGATCTTTACCCCAATGCTAAAGTGCTCGGCTCCGCCAGGTGCCTGGATTTGCTGGTGTTGTTTGGCCTGGTGAGCAAGGACCGAATTCAAGAAGTAAAAGACGGCGAACAGATATCTTTGGGCGACAAGAGCCTCCAGTTCATTCATGCACCCTGGGTGCACTGGCCTGATACAATATTCACCTATCTGGCCGAGGAGCGCATACTCTTTACCTGCGATTTTCTGGGCTTGCACCTGGCCAGCAGCGACCTTTATGCCGGCGATGAAGCAGCCATCTACAGGGCTGCCAAGAGATACTACGCTGAGATCATGATGCCCTTCCGTCAGAGCATCAACCGGCACCTTGACCGGATTGAGGGTATGGCAATTGATATCATCGCACCCAGCCACGGCCTGCTCTACGCCAGGCCCCGTTTCATACTGGATGCTTATCGCGATTGGGCCTCTGATAGAGTGAAAAATCAGGTTGTTTTGCCTTACGTTTCCATGCATGGCTCCACCCGCATCATGGTCGACTACCTGGTAGATGCTCTCATCTCCCGGGGAGTGGGCGTGAAACAATTCGATCTTACAAGCTACGATGTAGGAGAGCTGGCCGAGTCACTCGTAGACGCGGCAACCGTGGTCATAGGCACGCCCACCATTCTGGCCGGAGCCCATCCCCTGGCCCTTTACGCTGCCCTGCTGGCCAATGCCCTGCGGCCCAAGACAAAATATGCCACCATCATCGGCTCCTTTGGTTGGGGAGGCAAGATGCGAGAGCAGATCACCGCCGCCCTGCCCAATCTGAAGGTGCAATTCTTTGATCCCGTGGTAGCCAAAGGCATTCCCAAAGAGGCAGATTTTCTGGCTTTGGACCGGCTGGCAGAGGAGATTGCAGCCAAGCACAGGGAACTGTAATTCAATTAATTTGCAGTTAAATGCAATGACAAAATTTGACCCCATCTGGGCAAGAAGCGAAAATTGATTGAGCCATCATTTTTCCAATATGTTTTGGTCCTGCTGGCTACAGGCGTAGTTGTCGGATTTTCCTGCGGCCTATTGGGCATCGGAGGCGGCTTTCTCATGGTGCCCGTGCAGATCTGGGTGCTGACCTCCATGGGAATAGATCCCACCCTGGCCACCAGGATTTCCTTTGGGACCTCTCTGGCCGTCGTTTTGCCCACGGCCATCTCCGGATGCCGGGGCCATAGCTGCATGGGCGCGGTTCTCTGGCGTCCGGGAATCATCATGGGCCTTTGTGGCTTAATGGGGGCAATTTTGGGCGGGAGCATTGCAGCTCATGCGTCCGGAGATCTGCTCAGAATGGTCTTTGGGTTTGTGGTATTGCTAGCAGCGCTGAGGATGCTCTTTGCCAGGAGTCTGCTGCCCAGACAGGGTGGTTTGGAGAGAGAGACAGGAGAAAGCCTTTTGCAGTATGTTTTTTGGGGACTATGCGTTGGTGTCTTATCCGGTCTGACTGGGATAGGAGGCGGAGTGATCCTGGTGCCGGCCATGGTCATTGCCATGCGCTTTAGCATGTATCAGGCAATCGGCACCTCGTCGGTAACAATTGCCTTCAATGCCGTGGGCGGTGTCATCGCCTATGTGGTTAACGGGTGGAGCGTGCCCGATCTTCCGGCATACTGTGTGGGCTACATAGATCTGCTTCAATTTGTTCTGCTGGCGGGAACAAGCACCTTCACCGCCCGGTGGGGCGTAAGGATGGCCCACAGGCTGCCAGCAGAGAAGCTGAAGTACATCTTTGTAATGTTGATGGTCTATATCGGACTGAAGATGATAGGAGTCCTGGGATGGGCAGGACTCTGAGAAATATTTTTAGATTATTCCTTTAGCCCGGAGGGCCGCTTTGACGTCCGACATGTCGCTCTTAAGCTCCACAACATCTGTTTTATCCAGGACGCGGTCCATCTTATCATTTAGGCTGGAATTCATGTCTTTGACCTCGACGATAAGATCATCCTGTTTTTCCAGCATTGAACCCATCTTCACATCAACGCGGTCGATCTTCCCGCTCATGGTGTCAATTTTTTCTCCGAGATTATCAATCCTTCGGCTGAGATTCGAATCCATGTTTTCAATGGCCCTGATGACACCGTTTACAGCATGGACCATACTACCTATTGCCTCAACGCCTTTATCCAGTCTGGCATCTGTCTCGTCCTCATCGACAAGCTTACCGAACCGGTTAAACTCGCCAACCGCTGGATAATATGATTTTTCGATAGAGGCAACTTGGATAAGCGTATTCTTTATGTCGATGGCACTTTCAAACCACTTTAGCTTCTCATCTTCGCCTTCGACGATAATCCTTACCCTGCCGTCGTCCAGGTTCTCGACTATTCCTTTTAGGCCGAAGGCTTTCGCTGTCTGCGTGACTCTCCTTCTATAGCCTACCTTCTGGACCTGACCTGAGACACAGGCAATAAGGCGCTTCATTCAATAGGGTTTTTAGACTTCTTTGTATTTGGCTTTATCCGTGCTGATGGCATTGGTTACCTAAATAAAGGAGGATAACATCCGAAAATACCGTTCCAACCCCAAAAGATGGAAATGACGGATGAGGTCTACAAAATGGAGTATGTTCTTTCCCCTAAATCAGAGATCGAGTGCAGGATAAAGACGTTTCAGTCACAGATGGGCGAGATGGATGGCGCACTTTTGTTTCATGCCGTAGATGTGTGTTATTTTTCCGGCACCGCCCAGGATGGGCTGGTCTACATCCCCAGAGACGGCGAGCCGGTGGTGATGATGAGGAGAAGCCTGGAGAGGGCTGTGCAGGAGTCGCCCCTCGATGTGCGGCCGCTTAAGAATATGAGAAATTTGAAATCAGACCTGAAGATACCGGAAAAAGCCACCGTCGGCCTGGAGATGGATGTGCTCCCCTGTAGCTTCTACTTCAAAGTGGATAAAGCCCTGGAAGATGCTAAATTTGTTGATGTTGCTGAAAAGATCAAACACATTCGCTCGGTCAAGTCCGGTTTTGAATTGGGCCTGATAAAAGAGGCGGCCCGGATCTTAGAGATGGGCTTTTCCTCAGTCCCGGACTATCTGGAAGAAGGCATGAAGGAGGTTGACCTGATCTGCCGCATCGAGTCGGTGATGCGCTCCATTGGCCATCAGGGATCCCTGCGCTTTCGCAGGTTCAACAGCATAGTGCCGTTAGGCCATGTCATGTCCGGAGCGGAGGCGGCTTTCCCCAGCTTCCTGGCTTCGCCCAGCGGCGGCCGGGGCACCTCTCTGATATTTCCTCAAGGGGCAGGTTTTGCCAAGATCAAAAGAAATGAGCCGGTATTCGTAGATTCCGTAGGCATCTACAATGGGTACATTGCGGACGCCACCCGCATATTCTCGCTAGGAAAGCTGGAGGCAGAACTGGAGGATGCCTATCAAGCCGCCTGCCAGATCGAGGAGACTGTGGCCGGAGAGCTTGCTGCGGGCCGGACGGGAGGAGAGCTTTTTGAGCTGTCCGAGGCAGAGGGAGCAAGGCTCGGCTACCAGGACTCTCTGGGCGGGACCAAAGGCAATAAATGCGGTTTTGTGGGCCACGGCGTTGGGCTGGAGCTGGACGAATACCCGGTGATCGGCCCACTGGATCATAAGTTGCAAAACAACATGACCATCGCAATCGAGCCCAAGATGTTCTATCCAGACAAGGGCGTGCTGGGAATAGAGGACACCTACCTGACCACGCCGGGAGGAGCCGTGCGCCTCACCAATATGCCAAGAGAGATCTGGCAGGTTTGATGGAGTATGGCTGATCACAGATCACTGTGTTTGACATATTCCTATTTTTCCTGCAAATCGAAATTGGTGATGTTCATAAACCAGTAACCTTCCTTATGAATCGGATCGCTCCTGGTTATTATTATCTTCTTCTTGAAGATGGGACCGTCCAGGACAAGGGTATGAAACTCTCCATTCTCACCGCATGCATCGACAGTGCTGTTGGCCTCTTTCAAATCGGACAAGAATTTATCGTCAATCCTGCGGCCCAGCCACTCCTTTCCCAGAAAACCGTCCCTGACACTGACCAAAATCACCTCAAATCCGGCATCGATGATCTCATTTATGATTCTTTCGGAGTTCTCTTTCCAGAGAGGCAGGATCAAATCGATATCCAGATCACGGCAGATCCTGTCCACCAGCGGCTTGTGGGTCTCGATATGCCCGAAGACGGCGGCGTCAATTACTTCGCCCTGCGCTCGCAGCTCCAGGGCCGCCTTCTTGAACTCTTCCTCGTAAGAATGAAAATCCCGCTGCAAGAGAGGAAGTCCCAGGGCCCGGGATTGCGCCCGGATGAGAGCGGGGTTGAGCTCGTGCGAGCCGGTCTTCTGACGGTTAGCGAAATGCAGGAGATGGGTGATGCTGTAGCCGTCAAACATTACTTTGTAGCAGGAGTAGCAGCCGTCCTTTCCGCCCGTCCAGGAGACGACAGCGTTCTTCTTATCCGTTCCATTTGGCAGCATCGCTTTGCGTTGCGGACCGTCTATTCATCAATCCTTCGGCAGGGAGTATAGCCAAGGCGGTGTTGTGAACTCCTCCCACGCCCTGAAGGATGTGGACTTCTCTACCCCTTGACCTCGCAAGTTAAAGCCTGCGAAGCGATCGGTTATATAAATATTATTATTTTATAAGAAGTTGATGCTGTTGGGACCGACATCAATAACTCGTGACCGAAGCGTCATGAGCCTGTCAAGGCAAGCCAGGAGATCTATCGCCTGCCGAAAAGAGCAACAGAAAAAAAGAGTTTTGTGGTTGATATTTCACAGAGACATCAATAGACCGTCACTCAAACTCGATTGTCCCGGGCGGCTTGGGAGTCAGATCATAAACCACTCTGGAAACGGTTGGAATCTCGCCGGTTATGCGACTGGAGATGCGCTTGAGTGTCTCCCAGGGAAGCTCCATCGCTTCCGCAGTCATAGCATCTCTGGAGGAGACGGAACGAACCGCCACCACCCAGCCGTAGACCCGAACGTCGCCTTTAACGCCCGTGGCTTTGCCAAGCAAGGCAGCAAAGGCCTGCCAGGGATTGAATTTCTCGACCTCTTCTTCTACTATGGCGTTGGCTTTGCGCACCACATCCAGCTTATCGGCTGTGACCTCACCAACGATGCGTACCGCCAAGCCAGGACCAGGATAAGGCATCCTCTCGCTGATCTCTTGGGGAAGAGCAAGTGCCCGGGCCACTTCGCGAACCTCGTCCTTGTAAAGGTCGCGCAGGGGCTCGACTATGGTCTTGAAATCCATGCAACTGGGCAAGCCCCCCACATTGTGGTGAGCTTTGATGCCCCCATCCGACTCGATTCTGTCCGGATAGATGGTGCCCTGCATGAGGCAATCACCGCCGATCTTACGTGACTCCTCCTCAAAGACACGGATGAAGGTCTCGCCTACGATCATCCTCTTCTCTTCCGGGTCCGTAACCCCTTTCAAAGCATTGAGAAAACGGTCATGAGCATTCACGCGCACCAGACCGATGCCCTGGAAGAGCTGCTCGATTCGGTCCGACTCGAACTGCCTCATGAGCCCTGAGTCCACATAAACAGGAACCAGGCGGTCTCCGATGGCGCGATGGGCCAGCATGGCGCATACCGAGCTGTCCACGCCTCCCGATAAACCTATGATGGCGCGTCCCGAGACGTCGCGCCTGATTTCCTCGATGGCATCCTCTATGAAACGTTGCACATTCATGGCCATAATAGCATGCCCGGCTTTGAGAATAATAGGCTTGCGGTTATGATTAACACTTATCTAGATGATCCCAATATGACCCGTATCTGAGAAATAAGGCTATAAATTATGAAAGATTAAGGTGATACCGGCGAGAAAGGAAATCTGAAGCTCGCCATTAAGACCTCCTCGGGAGGGCCCTCCTCCTGCCCTCCCAAGCTAATAAGATAATGAGAAGAATGAAAAAGATTACAGAGGCCCGGAAAAAATGAGATATTTCAGAATTTTGCTGTGCATGACTGCGCTTGCCACGTGTCTGCTGATTGGTAACGCCTGGGGAGAAGACTATCTGTTAGGGGGATACGTCCCAAGTTACGACCGTTCCAGGATGATGGACCCGGGAATTTCCGGAATGGTGAAGTGGCTTGACCTGCCCGTTCCCGGCAGTACCTTTACGCCCTACAAAGAGTACTATAAGACTACCGTATCGCCCGCAATGTACGTGATGAGCGATGCTGTGAGCGGCCCGGTCCAGTATGATATTACCGGTCAGATGCCCGCCGGGGTGTACTACAGGAATGGCCTGTGGATGTCATACGCTACCTATGCTACCTCGCAGACAACCCAGAGCAATGATCTCTGGATATCCGGGCAGACCAACTGGACCTCGTATGCAGCAATCCCGGTCGGTTCATCGCTTCAGCTAGTGGCCAGAGCACCGTCGGGCGGGGCTGGCAACTTCTTCAAATTGATTCAGGCCAATGCCGTCAGCACCGATTACAAGACCGTTCAGTTCTATCCAGGATACAGCAGCATGAGCTTTATCGGCGGGCAGACGGGAAGGCACATGTTCTACTTTATGGTGAACAATCAGCCGAGCAATGTGGTCGTTGTGGATGTGTTCTCCCAGGCCCCAGGGTGAAGACATAGTCATGAGGGAAGCTGACTATTCCTCCATCAGGCAGCTGCACTCCAGCCACTCCTTCTCCGGTCTTACGGTCTTGGTGGCCCACTTCCATCTGGCCTTGCCGGTCAGTGTGAAGTTGCCGGTCAGATGCGTATCTGTGAAGCCGCCAGGCCAGTAGGATGTGCGATCGGCCTGGCCCAACACCAGGGCGGCGGTCTCCAGATAAGAGAGCGTCTTGCCAAGCTGTGTCTGGTAGCTCAGGTTGAGGCTTTTTCCCTCGGAGTATCTATCGCTCCAACGAATGTCTCTGTAGTCGTTCTCGGCCCGCAGATTTGCTGACCAGTCCCCTCGCAGAGGAAGAGGGGTGCTATTTTTGGAGAGGTTGAGAGAGCCAGGAGAGAATTTTGCAAGAATGTTGCGCTCTGCCTGGATGCTGACGGAATTATATGTCAGTTTCTCCAAAGACTCATAGTCGCCAGCTCCATGCTCGCCGTATTGCAGGACCGAGCCGATTATAGGCTTGATTTTGGTAGTAGCTGATCCTGAGAAGTTGAACTCACCAGCCATGATATGTACATTATTTGTGACCTGGTAGCTTTCAAACTCTGTAGAGAGCATGCCCTCGGTGGACATAAATCCATTGCCGGCAACGTGTCCATCGATGCGGGCCTTTGCGGCGGGCTTATGGGTCCTCATCTTGATCTCTATCTGGCCGTGGGCGCCTGGTGGAAGATGGGGGAAAGTCCAGGTGTCAAAGGTGCCAGGATCAGGCGTTGGATAGGAAGCGATGAATACCGTTTGCGGATCGTAATCCTCTTTGACGATCAAATCGACTGGAGCTATCCCGTTATTTCCATAGGTTATAGTATAGGTCATCAGGCCACCCGGCGATGCGGAAGATGGGCCGTCTTTTACATCTTCCTTTTCCAGGGGTTCAAAACTTATTATCCCGTCGCCAATCTTAATGTAATCGATAAAGGCCGTCGTTTCGAGTCCATCCATGTTAGTATTATATAATGTGATATAAATTTTAGTAATTCTCTTGTCTTTCAGCTGATTCTTGATGTCATCCAGGCATACAGAACCGACGTAATTCAGATCAAATCCATCCAATTCATTCCATTGAGAGTTT
>CAZDLZ010000028.1:17543-33531 GCA_964506745.1 uncultured Methanotrichaceae archaeon
TGAGAATAAGACATATCCATCTCTGCCCAACCCTTTTTAAGCGAGAGGATCTTCGTATTATCGTCCAAATATATCTCAATCTGCAGCGATCCGCACCCTGATTGAGGACGAATCCACATGTTGAGCTGATCTAGATCATGGAGTGGCAGCGGATCGGCCAGATCGATGTAGATCCTCGCGAATCTGTCCTTGTTGTAAATGGACAGCTTTGCCGAATTTGTTCCATGAAAGTTCTCTTCCGTGGAGAGGCTGCCCACAGAATATGTTAGCTTGCGGAGACTGTAATCAAGATCAGTGAGAGCTAATGAACTCATGATTCCCAGTTGAAGAAAAATAATAAGCACCATAAAAATAACTGATCGATTGTGAGTCAACGGCTTGCACATACATCTGCATATTTGTGTAACAGTAGAAAAACTATTCGCTTGAAAAATGTTTTCATAAATTTTTTGGGCACGTTGAGGATATAGAATTTTATCCATTCATCTCAATCACAAAGGACCTAGATCAGATCTACATAACCTCTACATGAAAAAAAGGGTTATTAACTTCGGCGATAACCGACTATTCGGCGGGTTAGGAGAGTGGGGACTTGGTCCTTACCGCCTGAGCAGGAGGAAAGGGGAAAGGGGTATCCTTCTGCTCAGAATCCCTTGATTCGTGATTATTACTATGATTCGCCTCTCTCGTTGTCCATCTCCAAAACCCTTCTCAGTTCCTCGATTATAATGGGCTTGCTGATGTAATCGTCCATGCCGGCAGCCAGGCACCGTTCCCGGTCGCCTTTCAAGGCGTAGGCAGTGATGGCTATGATCCTGGGGCCCCTGGGCCAGATCTTGCGGATCTCTTGCGCAGCCACCAGGCCGTCCATCTCCGGCATCTGCACATCCATGAGAACCACATCGTAGGTCTGGCGCTCTATTGCCTGCAAGACTTCGAGACCATTGCCTGCTACATCTGCACTGTAGCCGAGCTTCTTTAACATCTGAATTGCGACCATCTGGTTGATGGCATTGTCTTCCGCCAGCAAAATGCGCAGTGGCCTGATACTCTTGGGGCTTGGATACGTTTTTGCTTTCGCGGCGCAAGAATCGGCGGGAATCAATATCTCTTCCGATTCCTCAGCTAGAACTGTAAAATGAAAGGTCGAGCCCTGTCCCGGCGAACTGACCACCCATATCTCGCCGCCCATCAACTCCACCAGCCTGCGGCTGATGGCCAGGCCCAGGCCGGTTCCGCCGTACTTGCGGGTAGTGGTGGAATCCACCTGGGAGAACGATTGAAATAGCCGATTGAGCTTTTCCTCAGGAATTCCAATGCCTGTATCGCTAACTGAAAAATGCAGCTCATACTGTCCGTTTTTATTTGTGGTCTGCAAAGGCTTCGCCGTCACAGAGATCTCTATCGTCCCGGCCGCCGTGAATTTCACGGCATTGCTCAGCAGGTTGACCAATACCTGACGAAGCCTGGTAACATCGCCTTTGAAGCATGCTGGAAGCCCTTCATCCAGGCCATATTTAATAACCAGCCCCTTTTGATCCGCATCCGCTTTCACCAGATCTACAGCCGCGAAAATGCATTCTCGCAGATGGAATGGCTGGCGCTCCAGCTCCAGCTTCCCACCTTCAATCTTAGAAAAGTCCAGTATCTCATTTATGACTGAGAGCAAGGTATTACCGCAGCTTCTTACGGTCTCTACGTAATCTCTATCTTGTGCAGTCAGGTCCGAGTTTAAGAGCAATCCGGTCAGACCCAATACGGCATTGAGGGGCGTTCTGATCTCGTGGCTCATGTTGGCCAAAAAATCTGATTTTGACCTAGCCGCCGCTTCTGCAGCTTCTTTTGCCTCAATGAGGCGATCTTCTGCCTGTTTTTTCTCAGTGATGTCGCGGATGGACTCGATGGCCCCAAAGACATTGCCGACAGAGTCATAGAGAACAGCAGCGCTGCCCATGAGGTAGACGATCCCGCCTCGCATGTTGGGCATGTAGGCTTCTCCCACGAGAACTCTTCCTTTTTTATCAATCTGTTTGTATCTGCTCTCGACCTCTCCGTCTGCTTTTAAAATTAGATCGATGAGTATGGGCCGGCGAGATCCATAAAAAGGCAATGCGTACTCATAATCGCCCTTTCCGATCATGTCTTTGGCTAAGATGCCGGTCATGGACTCGATGGCCTTGTTCCAGGCTACCACCTTTCCATCCCTATCGATGACGAAGGTGGCATCGGGCAGAAAATCAATGATGTCCATCAAACGCTGCTCCGATTCCAAAAGAGCCACCTCAGCACGCCTGCGCTCAGTTATATCGATGAGGAAATTCAATGTGGCCGGTTTGCCCTGCCATTCGATCAGGGCCGTATTGATTTCCACCCACTTGACAATGCCTTCTTGAGTAACTACTCGGAAGGCATACCTGGCAGGTACGGCCTCGTTCGCGATCCTTCGGCGGTAATTTTCAACAATCATGCTCCGATCTTCCGGGTGGATGAATTCGGAAAATGGTTTATCAATGAGTTCATGATCTGAATACTTCCCAAACAGGCCAAGAGCCATGGGATTGACAAACTTGAACAGGCCGTCCTGTGCGACAATGATTGATTCGTTGGCGTTGTTTATCAGCAGGCTATACTTTTTCTCGCTCTCCCGCAGCGCCTGCGCAGCCCTCTTGCGGTCAGTGATATCTCTGGTCACTCCCACCAAAAACATATTTCCTGATTTATCCTTGTAGAGCGTCTTTTTGACCAGGACAGTACAAGTTACGCCGGGTGCATAGGTATTCACCTCTTCGTTTACGTTCTCCTCTCCCGTGGCAAATACCTCTTCGTCCTTCTGCCAGGAGATATCTGCACTCTGCTGAGTGGGGAAGAGATCATAAGCAGTCTTGCCCAGGATTTCCTCTCTTGGACGGTCAAAGAGTTTGCAAGCGGCATCATTGACCAGAATAATCCGGTGCTTCCGGTCCTTGACATGAATCGGGTCGCCAATAGAATTGATGATCTTATCAAGGTGGTCTCTGGTATCAATTAATGTCCTGTTGGCTTTTTCCAATTCTGCTGTTCTCTCAAGGACTCTCTTCTCCAGTTCATCATGGGTCCTCTTTAGCTGCTCCTCTATCTTCTTGCTCTTTGTAACGTCCCTGGCAATGCCCACCAGAAACTCATCGCCTGATTTGTCCACGTATAAGGTCTTCTTGGTGATCATGGTTCGAACAATGCCCTGAACATCAGTCACAGATTCTTCATTTATGCACTCTTTTCCAGTAGCAAAGACCTCTTCATCCTTTTCCCAGAAGATGTCGGCCTCCTCTTTAGGATAAAAATCGTAACAGTTTTTGCCGATCATTTCTTCAAATTTTCGGCCGGTCAAGTTGCTTTCAGCCGCGTTGATCAATACGTATCTATGCCGCCTATCTTTGACGAATAAGGGATCGGTAAACGAATTAAGGATCTTTTTTAGAAAAATGTGCTGCGATTCCTCAGCGCTGCTTTTTTCTTCAAGCATTTTTTCTATTGCTTGCAGTTCTAAGGAAGTATCGAATAGCGTGTTGCCCAGGCAAGCCGGGTCCGATTTGCTTTTGATTCTGAGTTCTTCTAATCGAGCACGAAGACGACATAGCCTCTGCATTGGGTCATTGGATTGCATTTTTTTGTCCCGGATAAGACAATTTGTGTTTTGGTAGTAATGCGAATCGGATTTTTTTTGGTTTTAACCTTTACGGTTATGACTGTTTGTGATAAATAATTATCCCCTAAAATACGTTAAGGATAGCATTTATATTCTTGAGGACTATCTCGATTTTGGAAGCCCGCCAATGGAGATCTGGATCACCTATCTGGTCAGGTCTCTTTAGGAACATCTGATGCAGGAGAATCAATAACATTAGGCGCAAAATATTGGGCGGCTATGAGCCATGCCATAAGCGGGCGGGTTGCATTCTGGGCAGTATTGAAGCGCATCGCCAATCATCACCAGGCTCTCCTAATTACTCATTTTTTTAGGACGAAATCGGGGCTAATCCCCGCCTTTTCAAAGGCGGGATACAGCCCGTACTTATAGACCAAAAGACTCATTAGCCGAGACAGCATATTAGCATTAAAATGGCTAAAGTGTTTCGGTATAGACTCAGACCAACAAAAGCTCAAATTACAAAACTTAATGACCAGCTAGAGCTTTGCCGATGGGTCTACAACGAAACATTGGCTATGCGAAAGAATGCATTCGAGCAAGAAAGGAAATTCGTGAGCTACTTTGAATCCAAGAGTATGCTTCCTATTTGGAAAGAATCTAAGCCAGAACTCAAGTCAGTGCATTCTCAGGTTTTACAGGACGTTGTTCTCCGAGTTAATCTAGCTTTCAAGGCATTCTTTCGCAGAGTTCAATCAGGCGAAGAACCTGGTTATCCTCGTTTCAAAGGAAAGAACAGATACAATAGCATCAGTTATCCTCAAAGTGGTTTTTCCATAGACGGAGATAAACTCTGGTTATCCAAGATTGGAGATATCAAATTCAAGTTGCATAGGCCTATCGAAGGATTTGTTAAACGGTTAACCATTCGTCGATCTGCTACCAATAAATGGTATGTCTCTTTCCTGGTCGAAGAGTCGATTGATCATTTTATTGAACCTTCTGATAAGGTAGTTGGGATTGACGTGGGGATTACAAACTTCGCTGTATTGTCTAATGGCGAGTTCATAGAAAATCCTCGGTTCCTGCTGGCTGATGAAGGAAAGCTCAAGAAAGCCCAAAGCAAACGCGACAAGTTGCCCAAAGGTTCTCAAGAGAGAAATAAAGCAAATAAATCAGTCAACCATCTCTATGAACTGATTGCTAACAGGCGAGAGGATTTTGCTCAGCAACTCAGTCACATGCTTGTAAACTCTTATGGCATAATATGTTTCGAAGATTTGAATATAAACAACATGACTCAAAATCACAACCTTGCGAAAAGCATTCTGGATGCATCATGGAACAAGCTTGTACAATACACTTCATACAAAGCGGTAGAGGCTGGTAGGAAGGTTGTACTGGTCAATCCATTGAATACATCTCAGATGTGCTCTTGCTGTGGTCAAACAGTCAAAAAGGATCTATCCGTCAGAGTCCATAATTGTCCTTATTGTGGATTGTCGATGGACAGAGACCTTAATGCAGCTAAGAACATTCTCAGACTGGGGCTACAGTCTGTGGCGAAAGCCTAGATGCCCGCCAATTCATTGGGGGGAGTAGTCACGGTATTAAAAGAGCAGATGGCATTTTGGGGGTTTAATTAATGCTCAGTAGGTTCAAGAATCTCGCATTATTGGCATTAGCGGCAATGGCGGCTTTTTCGATTGCAGCACTCGTAGCAACGGACACGGCCCAGTGCCTGGATTGGAATAGCTACGGTCCGGCGCATGCCGTAGGCTCAGGCAGCAACGAATGGTGGACAACATACCCCAATCAGCATGATAACTCCGGCTCGGAGGCTTTGCATCCTGACTGGGTCCTGGATGCCCTGAAAGACAAGCCACTGCTGATCCTTGTACACAGCAGCAACTGCGTGCCCTGTAAAACCCAGACGCCAAGAATTAGCGCGGCCGTTGGCAGCTATAGTGGCGATCTGGAATACTACGATGTGCTGGCGGAAGGAAGCAACATCGAAAAAGCAATCAGCATTCTGGATGTTTATGATCCCTTCGGCATGGGAAAACCGGTCGTTCCAACGACAACCTTCATCACCCTGGCCAAAGGCCCGGATGGAACGGTGGATGTAGCCTGGCATAGTGAGATTGATGCCATGAGCCCGGAGAGGATTGATGCATATGTGAAGGATGCCATATACTACTACAAGCAGAATAGTGCCGCATGGATCTGAGAGTGATCTAAATAATTGCCAATGCCTGCAAAAAGAAGCTGCAATCGGCAGCTTTTGTCCTCCTTTTCGCCCTGGCTTGCCTTTCCCTCTTTTCCAGCCCGGTCCTTGCTGAAGAAGCCATAAAGGCCCCGCAGTTCACGGCACTTGGAGCAGACGGCAAGAACTTCTCACTTTCCGACCTTCAGGGCTCGCCTCTTATCTTGCATATCACCAACATTGAGATCCCTCTGTGCGTTGAATGTGAAGAGTCCCTGAAAGGACAGGTGGAGGAGCTGGCAAAACTCAAAGCCATGCACCCTGACGTCCAGATAGTCACATTGAACATGAGGAAGAATCCCTACTCTCGGGATGGCAAATCACTGGCGGAGAAGTGGTGGAAGGTCAATGTCACCTGGCCCTGGGCTGAGGATATTGAGCCTTACAATATCGCCAGCAAATACCTCGATTACTGGAATGTGATGGGTGGCTCCTCCAACCCGACACTCCTTCTCATCGATAAAGAGGGCAATATCGCCGCAGTCTATCACGTCTATCGAGTGGGTGAGGGCGCGTTAGACGGCGTGCAAAGTGCCGAAAAGCTTTACCAGAAGCTGCAAGATATCGAAGGCAGTGAGTGGAAGGGCCTGGAAGGAGAGGTCTTTCGGCAGGATATTTCCGCCTTCAGCATGTTCTTGCTGGGCATACTGACATCGCTTGCCCCCTGCTCCATAGCTCTTATGATCGCCGTATTCTCCTATGTCATGACCATCCGAAAGAAGGATGAATACTTGAGAAAGAGCGTCTCCACATCGAGAGAGGGCTTTATGATCGGCATTGCCTTCACCTTTGGCATGGCTGCTGTCTTCTTTGTGCTGGGGCTGTTCATCTCTCAGGTGGGCCTGTTCATAAGAGACTCCAGGGTCTTCGACCTGATAGCCGGCCTGATAATGATACTATTGGGCATCAGCAACATCAAGCCCATGGAAGAGATCCTGGAGCCGGTGAGATCTCGAATTAGGCGCTATCGAGGGGAAGGAGAGTATTGTGAGACAAAGAAGAGCATGCTGCAAAGGTCGGTTGAGGCATCCGTTGCTATATTCAAGCACTCCTCCTTTGTCGGCGCCTTCACGCTCGGTATATTCTTTGCCCTGGGCTGGGCACCCTGCGCCCTCTCCATGGTTTTGCCGGTATTGATCTGGCTGGCATCGCAAAATATCACCCCCCTGGCTGGAGGCGTGATGCTCTTCATCTTCGGAGTCGGCCATGGCGTGCCCATCATTCCCATTGCCACCTTCTCCCGAGCGGTGGGGGGAAGAATCGGAGAGAAATATGTCTCCATCGGTGCCTGGACAACAAAATTCTTCGGGCTGTTGGTTATAGTGGTGGGCGTGGTTTATGCAATGAGGTATGCGGGACTGCTGCTGTGGTAAAGGGAAAGGCTGAAGAGCAAATGATGCATGAAGATGATACATTTGCGATCAACGGAAATCCAGTATTTGGAGGGAAGTAAATGAAGAGACTGCTTGTGTTAGCGGTACTGATGATGGCGCTGATTGGACTTGCGTCGTCTGCCAACTACATGTACGAGAAAGCATCTGTCAAAGGCGTGGGATACAAGAACGTGGAGATGATTGTCTCTACCCAGACCGGCTTTAACGGCCAGAAGATGGTCGAAAAGGAATCCGGTTCAGGAAATGTAATCACTGAGAAGACAGAACTGGAGGGAGAGAGGCAAATAAACACAGGATGTTTTCCGCCCCATATTATCCACATCGGACAGTGGGTTGATTTTAGGATACGAAAGGACTACATCAACTTCACAAAGGAAGCTGAGTTCGAGTATATGCCCGTCTCCTATCAGACCGGCACTTATGACCAAAAATGGGTCGAGAAGCTATGCGTTCAGAACTACAGGATAGGCGCTGTCTTGACCGAGATTTACACCCATGCCGAACATCTGCAGAAGGCCACCGAGGTCAAGACCAGATCTTATCCGATATACTGTGGTGATAAATCCGTACCTGGCCGATGCAAGCTGGAAATTCCATGCTGTACGGGCGTTTTGGAAGCCAACCTTAACAGCAATGTGATCGGCGTTGCCCACATCGGATGGATCTCCAGAGATCCCACGGCCGACAGCCAGCTAAAAGGCCGCCATGCCGAGTATGGCCGCAGCGTCGAGGACCTGACCGGTGTCTTCTCCATCGAGAAATTTATCCAACTCTGGGGCAACTCCACCTGTGGAGCCATCAGCGTCGATTGGTTGCCCTGCGTGTGAGTGCAGACCGACCCGGGTCACCCTTTTTTTGGCAGAGGCTGAAAAGACAATATCCATAGCAGCAGTGTTAGCTCTTGACGATCTTCTTTATAACCTCAATTGAATAAGCATTAATCAAAAAATATTACGAAAAAGGCGTTAAGCCCACCCGCCCTGCGAGTGGGACCGCCAGCCTCTCAATTCTTCCCCGACATCTCGAGCACCCTTGCCGCCTGCGCTCCTGCTTCCAGTATATCCAGGTTCTTGGTAATGAGCTTGGGCTTCTTGGCAAAGGTAACACGAAAAGCGTTCCCATAAGCCTCATTGGGCAGACCCAGCTTTCCAGCCTGCATCAGAGCCCCGAACATGGCAGTATTGGCCGCCTGCGCGGTTCCCCGCTCTGTGGCGATACCCGTAGCCGGGACGGATATAGCTCTCACGCCCTCCGGTGCCTGGAACTGCCCGGCTAAGGAGTCGTAGAGGATCAATCCGCCCTTCTTGACGAAAGGCGCAAACTTCTCCAGAGACGGCCGGTTGAAGGCCACCAGCACGTCGGGATGGTCCACCACAGGCGAGCCGATGGGCTGTCCGGAGATGACCACAGAGCAGTTAGAGGTTCCGCCCCTCTGCTCCGGCCCGTAGTCAGGATAGTAAGACACATAGCGCCCGCTGCCAAATCCTGCCTGGGCCAGAGCCAGGCCCATGCTCAGCACGCCCTGTCCTCCAAAGCCGGCTATCTTCACGCCCTTGACCACAAACTCCGGGTCCTCCTGGAACTGCACGCATATCCCGCTCTCACAGCCGAAGACCTTATCCAGTGCTCCCTGGGAAAAGTCGCTGTCCGGCCTGTTTATTGGCTCTGCTTCGACCGAAATATCCCGGAATCGTTTTAGAGGAAACTCTTTTTCCATCTGATCGTTGACGAAACTGGTGATGGCATGCACATCCATCCTCATGATAGTAGGACAGGGAGAAAGCAGCTCCACGAAGGCGTAGCCTTTTTTGTCCCTCTGGATCTCCAGGGCCTTCTTGACCGCCCGGCGCGCTTTCCTGATATGCTCGATGTCAGAAAGCGATGCGCGCTCAATGAATACAGGCGCTTTTAGCGTATCGAGCAGCTCGCAGATGTGAATGGGATAGCCCTGTTCACGAGCATTGCGCCCGCCGGGCGTGGTGGCCGTGACTTCTCCAATCAAGGTAGTAGGTGCCATCTGCCCGCCAGTCATGCCGTAGACGCTGTTGTTGACAAAGAATACGGCCAGCTTCTCGCCCCGGTTGGCAGCCTGAATGGTCTCGTTCAGGCCAATGGAGCCCAGATCGCCGTCCCCCTGATAGGAGATAACGATAGCGTTGTCCTCGGCCCGAGATATGCCTGTAGCTATGGCCGGAGCGCGACCATGGGCAGCCTGCACGTGACCGCAATCCAGATAGTAGTAGGCAAAAACGGCGCATCCCACCGGGCTGATCACGACGCACCGATCCTGGATGCCGAGGTCAGCCATGGCCTCGCCGATGAGCTTATGCAAAATGCCGTGGCCGCAGCCAGGACAGTAATGGGTGGCAGTAGGTGCAGCACCCCCTTTTCGGGGAAAACTTGCATACATGCCGGGATGCCCTCCGATCACTTTTTCAATTGCAGCCATTTTTAAGCCACCTCCCTGATCTTCTCCAAGATTGAATCCAGCCTTATCAAATTTCCTCCGTAGCGACAGACCAGCTCTACCTGCCTGCAGCCACTGGCAAGGCGAATGTCTTCCTGCATCTGTCCGTTGCTCATCTCCACGGAAATGAACTTGCAGCCGCGCTCAGCGAGCTCACGCACCGCCTTTTCCGGGAAGGGGAAGAGGGTGATGGGACGGAAGAGACCGGCTTTTATGCCCTCCTTTCGAGCGGCATCCACTGCTGACCTCGCAATCCTGCTGCTTATGCCGTAGGAGACCAGTACAACACCGGCATCCTCCAGCCGATAGCCTTCCCATGTCACCTCGCTCTCCTTTATGCGCTCGTACTTCTCCTGTAGTTTGTAGTTGTGCATCTCCATCTCATCGAAGTTGAGCATAATTGAGGTCACCAGATTTTCTCTGGTCTCGGCCCGACCATTCACAGCCCAGGTGGTGTCAATGCTGGGAGCGAATGCCTCTTTTGGAAACTCCAGAGGCTCAACCATATGCCCCAGCACACCGTCCGCCAAAATCACTACGGGATTTCTGTACTTAAAGGCCAGAAGGAAACCCTTGCGGGTAAGGTCGCACATCTCCTGCACGCTTGCCGGTGCCAGAACAATGTTGTGATAGCAGCCATGCCCCCCGCTCTTGCAGGCCTGATTGTAGTCCGACTGCTCCGGCCCAATGTTGCCCAGACCCGGACCTGCCCGACATATATCGACAATAACGCAGGGAAGCTCCGCTCCTGCGATGTATGATATCCCCTCCTCCTTGAGGCTCATGCCGGGGCCGGAAGAGGCCGCAAGCACACGATGTCCTGCGGCTGCTGCCCCATAGACCATGTTGATTGCCGCCTCTTCCGATTCCGCCTGCACGAACTTGCGGTCCACTTTGGGAAAATGGCGAGAGGCTTCATGCAATATCTCGCTGGCGGGTGTGATGGGGTAGCCAAAGAAGCAGTCACAGCCTGCATAAAGAGCACCCACGATCACGGCGCTGTTTCCATCGATTAACTTAGACGCCATTTTTCTAGTTCTCCTCTGCTTTCTCTTTCTGGGGCACATGAATCTCAATGGCCAGCGGCTCGGGGCAGGTGTAATAGCATGCTGCGCAGCCGATGCAGCCATCGCCTGAATAGATCACATAGCGGTAGCCCCGAGAATTGAGCTCTTCGCCCATCTTTAATACATCCACTGGACATGCCTCGATACACCGCTCGCAGGCTTTGCACTCCAGGGCATTGATGAGCGGGTATGGCTTGTCTTTATCCCTGATCTCCACCCGCCGTATCTTGCCGCTTATGGTCTTGGGCAGCTCCTCTACGAACTCGATGATTCTCGGATACTTGTAGGGTGCTGTGACCTTTTTTACGTGGCCCTGCAGCTCCTTTTTCAGCTCCTCGCCGGCAGCGTATCCTTTGGCCAGGACTATGGTTGCCTTCACCACCTGTCCCCGAATAGAGTCTGGAACACCGGTAATGGCCACCTCCATGACTGAAGGGTGAGACATGAGGGCACTTTCCACCTCGAAGGGCCCCACCCGGTATCCGGAGCTCTTGATCATGTCGTCCGTTCGGCCTATGAACCAGAAGAATCCGTCCTCATCTTGCCAGGCAGTGTCACCAGTATGATAGTAATCGTCATGCCAGGTGCTTTTGGTCTTGTCCGGATCGGAGTGGTAATCAGTGAAAAGGCCGACGGGCTTTCCCCTGTCCGTCCTGATCACAATCTCGCCCTCTTCACCCACCTCGCATAATTTGTCGTTCTTGCCCACCAGTACGATATCGAATCCCGGTGCAGGCTTGCCCATGGATCCGGGCTTGGGATTCATCCAGGGATAGTTGGCAATGCAGACCACAGTCTCTGTCTGGCCGAATCCTTCCATGAGCCGCAGGCCAGTGGTCGCGAGGAAGCTCTCATACACAGATGGATTGAGCGGCTCTCCCGCAGTGACCGCATATTTTAGCCTGGAGAAGTCGTATCTGGACATGTCGCTCTTGATCATGAACCTGAAGATGGTCGGCGGGGCGCAGAAGGTCGTCACCCCGTATTTGCCCATCTCGTCCATCATCTTCCCGGCATCGAATCGATCATAGTCGTAGACGAAGACAGCCGATCCGGCCAGCCACTGGCCGTAGATCTTGCCCCAGGCACATTTGGCCCATCCCGTATCCGCTACGGTATAATGAAGCCCGTCGTCCTCCACATTCTGCCAGTACTTGGCAGTGAGAATATGGCCCAGGGGATAAGTCTGATCGTGTTTGACCAGTTTTGGATATCCAGTGGTTCCAGAGGTAAAGTACCCGAGGAGGATGTCTCCATTTCTTGTCGCTTTCTCTCCATTCGGGCGAACGAAATCTGCCGATGCCTCCAATAGCTCTTTATTAAAATTAATCCAGCCCTCGCGCGTCTGATCTGCACTGCCCACCAGGGCCTTGACCAGGAAAATATTGCCGAGACTCTTGTGGGCCTCATCGAACTCACCCGGCACCCCGTTCTCTGCTATACAAACGATCATCTTCAGATCGGCCTTCTTGATTCGATAGACGAAGTCTTTGGCCTTGAGCATATGTGTGGACGGGATGGCGATGGCCCCTATCTTGTTCAAGCCCACCATGCAGACCCAAAACTCCCAGCGGCTCTTAAGGGTGAGCATGACTGTATCCCCTTTTTTCAAGCCGTATTTAGAAAAGAGATTGGCAGCCCGATCACTCAGGACCTTCAGATCTTTGAAGGTGATGATCAACTCTTCACCGTGATCATTGCACCAGACTAAGGCGCGCTTATCTGGATTTTCTGCTGCATAAGCATCAACTACATCGTAAGCGAAATTGAAATTCTCGGGAACCAGGATCTTCAGATTTTCTTTAAAATCCTCGTACGATTCGTAATCGACCCGAGAGACGAACTTAGGCAATAATGACGACATTTTTCCAATCCTCTAGCTTTACTCCTACATGACCACAGCTAACAGCTTAACCGGCCTGTCGTTTAAGGCTTCCATGAAGTGATCATAAGACGAATCGAAGAATATGGAGTCTCCTGCATTCAGCACTACATCGTTATCATGAATGGTGATCTTTAGAGACCCCTCCAGCACATATTCAAATTCCTGACCAGGATGACTGTAGAATGACGGGCTGTCTTTCCTGGGATAGATGGTGACTATAAACGGCTCAGCTTTTTTATGAGCGAACTTTCTGGCCAGGCTCTGGTAATGGTATTGCTTTCTGCGCTCCACCTCCACCGCCTCGCCCTTTCGAGTAATGGTGAAGATGCTCATCTTGGACTCTTCGCCGGTGAGAAGCAGGCCCGTATCTACGTTTAGTTTGCGTGCAATGCCGATGACAATGCTGGCAGGAATGTCCAGCTTTCCATCTTCATAGCAGTTGTATGTCTCCACAGGCACATTAAGGTGCTCTGCCATATCCTCGGACGATACCAGATTTAGCTCCCTCAGCTCACGAAGACGTGAACCTATCTCATCAAGCCTCTCCTTCATAGTCATTCCTCAGCACATTGTGACTGCCTCACATGCATATTTTAATCTATCCATAAGCAATTTCTTGCCGGGATTGCTGAAATTCAAAAAATAGAAACGTGCTGGTTATGCACGGGGTGTACGCAGAAATCCTGAAGACCAGGGCATTGGGACAAAATCCTAAAAGATAATTGCAGACTAATTGAACATCATGAGGTCCAATCGTCATCATCAAGCCAGTTGTGAGCCTTTTTCTTTGAGCTTATCGGGCTTTTTATCTGAGATTGTCCTGCAAAATTAAGCGGTGCGGATCGGTAGCCGGAATTTCCTCGCATCAGATTGTAGGCAATCTCCGGATCAATGCCATGTTTATCCAAATATGCATCGCGGGAGAGATGCTCCCCCATACCGGAAATGTATATCGGATCGCCAATAATTGGAGTAATTTTTCCGGCGGGCAAAATCCATTCGAAACCCAGGGGAAGTGCACATTGCAGCCAATCGCCACCGCGTTCCAGATCGCCTTTGGATGCCTCATTTACGACTCCGCAATTTCTGCAGATGAACTTCTTCATATCACTCACCTTCAATTTGCTTAATAAGTAGATAACAGTATATATAATTAACTTAACAAATAGTTTAATTGCGACATCAGCATTTTTTATATAGGAATACTGATTATTATATTATTGGGCGGAAATGTCCTAGGCGGCTCAGAGATTTCAGTTGTCTCCAATTAATGTTCAATTGATATCACAGATGGGCATGATACCTGCCAGCCAGAAGGTCGCCGTTTACGGCGCGATTGATGTCAGTACATCGTTTGCTGTTCAGACGCTCAGAGTCCATGACGGTCGCGATGCATTTGTCCTCTCGGGCGGAATTGTCGCCTGGCAGGCGACAGGATTACCGATAGCCACTTTGATTAATCCAAAGCATTACCGTATGAGTTGAGTTATCACTCAATAATTTTTCCCTGATCGTAAAAGTTATAAACTTTAAAAAATATCTCGTTATGTATGAAGGACTTTGCAGGGTCGAGCATCACCTACTACGGTCTGGCTCGCGAAAAATTGAGGAATAAATATCCCAGGCTGATCAGCGTTCTCGTGATACTGGCTTTGATCTGCATGACCGGCCTGGCCCTATTCCTCATATCCGATCTCATCTCTTTTGCCTCGAATCAGGATCATGGGAGCGCTATGGTCGGCTTGGATCTCAAGGGTCCTGAAAACGGTATCATATCCATAACGGACGGCAAGGAGAAGAGCGGAAATATCAGCGAGAATTCTTCCCTAACCCAGGAGAATGTGAGCCTTCAAACCAAGGAACAAAGCTCTGCCAACCAGTCGAAAATGAATGCTTCGCTGCTATCCAGTCAGGCTGCAAAAGGAGTCGTTGCTACAAGCAAATCATCGAGCGACAAATCTCCAGTTATAAAACATCACAGTTCATCCTCGTCGTCTTCCTCTTCCTCTTCGTCGTCCGCAAAGACGGCAAAGAAAAGCACCGGCGAGAACAACCTGACAGATGAGATGACAAAGAGCCCAACGTCGACAAATCAATCAATGAACGCTACAACGAGCGCGATTGCAGACGGCAACAATCTCTCCAGCGAGGGACAAAGCAGCGTCCTATCTGATCAAGAAAGCGCAAATCCTCAAGGGTCAAACGACACCATGGTCGCGCCCACCAGGATTATTTCATTCGTGCCCCCAGTTGCCTCCGGCGCTATCATCAATCAAGCCAAGGACACCCCTGCAAGAGAATCCGTATCAATAATTAAGTTCAAGACAGAAGAGGCCATTAGCCCGAAATCCGATTTGAGATCAAAAGATACGACGGCAACCCCAGAATCACAGGCGACCGTAACGACCAGCGCTTCTTCGCAAAAGAGCAAAGTAACTGCCACCAGCCAAGCCAAAAAAGTACAGGAAGCCAGAGCCAAGCTGAAAGCCAATAGAGATCGAATTGTAGAGAATATGAAAAATAAAGCGACACAATCGCGAGCTAAAGCTGCACCAAATCAACCTTGATAAAAGCCAGTTTGCTCATAGATCAATCACTGCAAAGTATATTATGCCAGGCGGATCTGCATGATGAAAAATGCATCCGCCTTTTTTGCTTAAATTCTTCTTATTTCGGTATCTATTGTTTGGAGATCCTCATGATGCATCCGTCTTCAGTATGCTCGACATCGAGCTTCATCTTCAGGTCGGAGAAGACCTTCTGCCAGTGGCTTTCCACACAGGTCTTGCAGTGCTCCTTGGCAATCAGGCTGGCTCCCACGCGAGCAAATGATTTGGCTCCTTCCATCAAGCCACATCGATGACGTTTGATCTCCACAAAGCCGTTACCCTCCATTACCTCTACAACGCTTCCGAAGAGGTTCTTATCGTTGGTCGCCATGGCCATAGCCACATCTTCTGGCTTATCCAGGCCCAATTGCTTGAAGGTGGCCGCCACCTGGTGGGCGCCGATGCCCTGAAACTCGCGCAGACCTTTTTTGCCGAGCTTTCTAGCTACATAGCCACTGCTGCCGTAGAAGCTGCCCATCCACATGGCCACTACACGCTGCTGAATCTGCTCCAGGGGTATATCAGGGACGTCTGTCATGCTGCTTTAGCTTCGTGGGAGAGCATTATAATACTTTTGCGTCCAACGTCTTATGGAGCTTCCCATTTCAAAAATTGAAAATATTTTTGGCTCTTCGCTACATCCAGTTGCTAACCTCAGGTTACTATGTTTTTCCA
>CAZDLZ010000029.1:0-32929 GCA_964506745.1 uncultured Methanotrichaceae archaeon
GATATAATAATCTGCTAATAGTAGCAGCCAATTGTCGCTTTCCCAAATCCAGCGCCCGGAAAACCGCCCCTCCAATCCCACAGCCGGCTGCCCACGCAGGCAGCTGCGCCCTCCGCCCAAGCGTGCGCATGCAGGCCGAAACCTAACTTTAAAAGTGATCCGCAAATTTCCTGAAAGCGCCTCATGATACCGGCCTGCTCGGTCTCTTGCCCACGAAGAGAACGTAGCCTTCTTTCCAGCTCGTCCTTCTCCAAATAAGTCTGAAGGAAGATTAATATGTAAACATCTCCGATTAGGGCTTATATGAAATTTCATATTACCATTGAGCGGGACGAGGACGGGAGATATGTTGCTGAGTGCACCGATTTGCCAGGTTGCCTTTCCGAGGGAGAAAGCCCGGAAGAGGCCATGGAAAACATAAGTGAAGCTATCATCGGATGCCTGAAATCCAGGCTTAAAAAGACTGGAGAGAAGCTCAAGATCCCAGCTATCGATGGAAAGCTCGATTTATCTATCGATGTAACAGATCCAAAATATGCAGAAGCTTCCTAGAGTCTGTGGCGACAAACACGTAGCTGCCCTCAGAAAAGCAGGCTGGAAGCTCAATCATGTAGAAGGCGGTCACCACATTTTAGCCAAAGAAGGTACCGACGTTCATCTCTCAATACCTGTGCATAAAGGCAAAGACCTTGGTATTGGGCTTCTCAAGAAGCTGATCTCCAGGGCAGGTCTTACTAACGAAGAATATCTCGATATTTTCTATGACAAATGATGGCTATTGTATGCTAATAATAACAAACACTATCGCGCTTCATGATCCGGCGCCCGCAAAGCTGCCCGGCCACAACTAGCGGCTGCCCGCGCAGGCAGCACCCCCCCCGAGCGCACGCACGCGGGGCCGATGCCTCCTGCCAAACGTATCTCCGCCCAAAGGTCAAAGGCTTAAATAAAAAGAGAGCAACATGTGATGCAATGCAAAGGCTAACCGCTTATGTCTCCGGCAAGGTCCAGAAGACCGGCTACAGAGCCAGAGTTCTCACCATTGCCCGTGACTTCGGTCTGAAGGGTTACGTGCAGAACCTGGATGATGGGCGAGTCAAGGTGGTGGCAGAGGGCGAAGCATGTGATCTGGAGAGCTTGCTGGCGGCTTTGGCTATCAAGAACACAATTATCAATGTGGTTGATATCAAGAGCGAGTATTCTTCTGCAACAGGCGATTTTGACAGTTTTGTCAAGGTTGTATCCGGAGGCGAGACGGATCAGAGACTCGATGTGGCAGCAGAACTGCTCACGAAGCTTATCGTAGTAAACGAAAAGATATTGGATGAAATCCGGGCGACTCGCACGGAATTGACGGAGATCCATCAAGAATTGGCGGAGACTCATCAAGAACTGACGGGGACTCACGAAGAATTGAAGGCGACTCACGAAGAATTGAAGGCGACTCACGAAGAATTGACGGCGACCCATCAAGAATTAGCAGGGACTCATGAAGACCTAAAAGGGTCCATCAACGAGTCACGTGATGCCATTGTGAGCGAGATTAGAGAGCTTCGCGTTGATCTAAAGGAAAACCTGGAAGATAGGTTGATAAGAATGGAATCCGACGTCTCCCAAATAAAAGCAAAGATCGCTCTCTAGCTACCTATTTTAGTGATACGCAGCATTCCTTAAGCGCCTAGTTGTCCCAGCCCGCCCGGCCTCCTGCCCCCGAAGAAACGACCGCATGCATGCGGGACCTTCTGGCAAGAAGCGTCGCAATCTGTACGGCCCGGCCCACAGTCAGCGAACGGGGATGCGAACCGTACCCTGCCAGCGATGCCGCATGGGCGACGGGCTACCGGGCGCTGCTTCCGGCGGCCCGCAAGAATTGCCAAGCTGAAGACTGCATCGGAATCATCTAAAACATCTTACGATTTTTAACCGCAGAGTCGCAGAGTTCGCAGATCCGTTCAATCTGCTTATTTTCAACACTTGAAAAAAAGCGCACTGGTTCTGAGCAATAGTCGTCTCCGTCCGTTCGTCCTCCGTGTGCTCTGCGCCTCTGCGGTTATATTCGTAATTGTTCGGTTATAATTATCTGCTAATAGTAACCGAAAGTCACCGTCGCTTTCCAAAATCCCGCGCCAGGAAGATCGCCCTGCCCAAAGCCGGCTGCCCACGCGAGCAGCAGCGCCCCCCCCGCCCGAGCGCACGCACGCGGGGCCGATGCCTGCTGCAAAATGGTTCTCCACCCAAGGGTCAAAGGCTTAAATAAAAAGAGAGCAACATATGTTCTCATGCGAAGGCTAACCGCTTACGCCTCCGGCAAGGTCCAGAAGACCGGCTACAGAGCCCGAGTTCTCACCATTGCCCGTGACTTCGGCCTGAAGGATTACGTGCAAAACCTGGATGATGGGCGAGTCAAGGTTGTATCCGGAGGCGAGACGGATCAGAGACTCGATGTGGCAGCAGCACTGCTCACGAAGCTCATCGTAGTAAACGAAAAGATATTGGACGAAATAAAGGCAACTCGCCAGGAATTGACTGAGACACATGAAGACCTTAATGAGTCGATCAATGAGTCACGTGATGCCGTTGTAAGCGAGATTAGAGAGCTTCGCACTGATCTAAAGGAAAATCTGGAAAGCAGGTTGATAAGAATCGAATCCGATGTCTCCCAAATAAAAGAAAAGATGGCCCGCTAGCCTTTGTTTAGTGATCGGCAGCATTCCTTAAGTGCCTCATGATCCCGGCCCGCCCGGCCTACTGCCCCCCGAAGAGACGGTCGTATGCATCCGGGCCCGCCCTGACGATAACCCCGCAGCACCGGACGGCCCTGCCCGACGGGAAGGCGAGCCGTGGCACCGCCAACGATGCTGCTCGCAGGCTGCCGGGCGCTGCTTCCGGTAGCAGCAAGAATTGCCAAGACGGAGAATGGTCCCGAGCCTTTGTTAGGGTGGCGTCTTTGTGCGTCCTTTGTGCCTTCGTGCCTTTGTGGTGGGATCGTTAGTTGTTCGATTATAATTATCGGCCAATAGTATTAGCAAACTGCCCTCGTTTCCTAAAATCCTGCGCCCTGAAAACCTGCCCGGCCACAGCAAGCGGCAAAACTGTTGAAAAGGCCCGCAACGTTGGAGGGAAAGACTATTAGCGCATCATCCACGATTCAGAGAAGGCGCGGCCAGAGATTCCAGTCCTGGCCGATGGAGCTGTGAAAAAATTGGTCAAGAAAGCTAAGCATAGTGATGCCGTCATGACCGGCATTCTCGTTACCAAGTTCAAGATGGGCCAGATCAATATCATGGATCTGGAACAAATGGCAGCCGATGTCACTAAAGCGGAGAGGTGCTCGGCTGCAAAGAAGGTGCTGGAGGCGTTGAGTGATTTGCCCGACTTTAAGCGCCAGGAAGCTTTGCCGGCAAACAGCAACGGCTGCATTATCACAGAATTGAAGATCGAGTAATTAGAGGAATCAATTTGAGAACAACGATAGGTGGAGAAATCGTGGAATTTAAATTGTCTAAACTATGGCCATTGCTGGTGGTTTTTGGAATTGTTATAGTTGTGTTCTTTGGGCCAATTTATACTATTGACGCAACAGAACGTGGCGTACTTCTGACCTGGGGAAAAGTCAGTGACAAATCCATCGATCCAGGAATACATTTCCGAATTCCAATAGTGCAGACCGTTGAGCGGTTCAATGTGAAAACCCAGAAGTATGAAGCAGAGGGGACCGCGGCTTCCAAGGATTTGCAAACGGTTAACACCAAGGTGGCTGTAATTTACCATCTCAGGCCGGAAAGCGTGCCCAAGATCTATGCGGACCTGGGACAATATTATGGTGAGAGCATTATCCAGCCCACCGTGCAGGAAGTGCTGAAGGCAAGTGCTGCCAGGTTTAGCGCAGAACAATTGATCACAAACAGGTCGACAGTGGCCAGCACCATCCAGGATTTGTTACATCAGAGACTTCAACCCTATGGAATTATTGTAGAGTCAACTGCCATCACCGACTTTAAATTCAGCGAATCGTTTACACAGGCCATCGAAGCAAAGGTGACAGCCTCGCAACAAATGCTCAAGTCGGAAACTGATCTAAAGCGCATTCAGGTAGAAGCACAACAAAAAGTCACTCAGGCAAAAGCTGAAGCTGATGCATTGAATTTGCAAAAGCAGGCCATCACCCCCGAACTGATTGAACTGCGCAAAGTTGAGATGCAAACCAAAGCTGTCGAGAAGTGGGATGGCAGATTGCCGACGTACACAGGCGGAGCGATGCCGTTCCTGGATGTGACATCGATAACTGCAGCAGGTAAAGCAGCATAGTTGCTTGTTGCCACCATAACATTGAGTGTTGCTGGAAAACATTTTTTTTTCTTAACCAAAGCAAAAGTTTAAATTATTGGTTTTATAACAACAATAAGAGGAGTTGTCTAAATTATGCGATTTTCCGTACTATTCTTAATGCTAGTCCTTTTCAGCATGTCAGCTATGGCTCAGGAATGGCTGGAGGGGGGCTATGTAGGATCTCCCAACTATGGCGAGATCAGGCAGTACTTCACAGATCCCATCTTCTTCACAAAAGTTCCCGTATCTCAGCCTTTGAGTTTTTACAATCCATTCATCAACAATATGGGCTTTTATCCGTATAATATCTTTCAATCTGAATTCAGAAACCGGTCTTTGGCTGCCATGCAGTGGGAACCCATAGAGAAGAACTGGACGCAAACCATGGGCTATGCTCAGAGTAAATCGTCTTTTAGAGTCTTTGAAGGAGGGTCCTGGAAAAACCTGTGAAGTAACTCCTTCGATATAAAAAAGCTACCAGAACCCCTGCATCAATTTTTCCCTTACACCGTAACTATTCCTTGAATGTATACTTAGTGCATTTGCCCCGAGCCACCAAGACCGAAGCTCCCGACCTCTTTAGCTCCTCCCTGAGCATCAGCTCGACCTTATCCTCAGAGATGGGCAGCTCCAGATAGCGCGTGGGCACCAGCACCTCCACCAGCTTCGTCAGGTCGGGCACTTCCTGTCCACCGGTCATGGCTGCCACATCATTCTTGAGAATAACCACCAGCACATCGCGTTTCTGCCAGACGGCATTTATCAGGCCCTGTAGGCCCGAGTGGGCCAGAGCATAGTCACCAGCCACAGCAATGCCCTTTTTGGCAAAGCCCGAGGCCACGCCCACCGATGATCCCAGGCCGTAGACCACGTCCACCGATTGGTAGGGCCTACGAGTGGCGCGGATGGCGCAGCCCGCATCCCCAGCCACAAGCACATCGATCTTGCCCAGCACCCGGAAAAGGGGCGCGAAGGGGCAGTCCTCACAAACGCCCGTATAGCCCCTTTCCGCCACGCTCTCGTAAACCTGCTGCTTCTTCTCCAGCGTCTCTTCCAGACACCCCAGCGCCCGGATGATGTCCGCCCTCTCCAGCGGCCCGCGAGGCAGGTGGCCAGTGAGCTTACCTTTGACTTTGGGGATCAGGGCAAGGTGAGACTCAATGAAGGGCTCCGGCTCCTCCGCTACCAGGATGAGACGATGTCCATCTATGAAGCGTCGCAGGAGTTTTGTTGGCAGGGGATTGCTGTAGCCTAAAGTTAGAAGCGAAACGCCCAGGCCTTCGGCCAGAGCCGCCGGACGTCCGCCGGCCACGATGCCCACGTCCCCTAATATATCCTGCCGGTTTAGGGTCGTAGACTCAGAGGCCTCTTCGGCAAAGGCCAGAGTTATTTCGTGGTGCCTCTTATGACGGCCATGCATGGTCAAATCCCAGTTCTCCCTCTCGAACCGCTGGGATGCACCTTTGTTGGGCTGTGCCGAGATCAATGGTCCATCGTCGGCCAGAAGGCTTGCTGTAACCCGGATGATAACCGGAACTCTCAGCCGCTCAGAGAGGGCGAATGCCTCCATAATAGATGCATACAAAACATCCGGGCATCTTGGATCAATAACGGGCAACTCTGTAAGCGGACCGAAGAGGCGGCTATCCATTTCTGCCTGAGAACCCCTTGGACCCAGATCGTCTCCGGCAATGATCACCAGCCCCGCGCCGATGGTATGCGTGGACGAGATGACCAGTGGATCGGCCAGAATGTTCATGCCCACCTGCTTGACGACAACCAGGGCGCGCAGGCCCGTAGCTGACGCCCCCAGGGCGATCTCCAGAGCCACCTTTTCATTAACCGAGATCTCGGCCCGTAGCGCGACTGCCAGATCGGTTATGGGATAGCCGGGAACGTAGGTTCGAACCCATGCTGCGGCATCTTGCGCAGCCTGGACTGCGGCCTGCAGGCCGTTAATGGAATCCATGGAGTTCAGGGAATTGCAGGCTTAATGGACTCATCCGACCGGGCAGAGAAGGGCAATGCGGCCACAGCACCAATCAGTCCCTGGCCGCCCATAATGATCTGCACTCCATTCTCCCGTGCCGCCTCCAGAGCATCTTCATACTGCACTCTCTCTCGCTTGCATCTTATGCCATAGGCCAGAAGCGAAGAAGGATCAAAATCCCGGAAGACGGCCATGCCCGTCTGCTTGGAGACGGAGTACTTGCTTAGCAGGAACTTGAAGTCTGATAGCATGGCTTCTGCTTGGCCAGGGAGGCATGCAAACTCCACCGCCGTGGAGACGCAGTTCTGAGTCTTTGTCGGCACGGGAAAGAGCTGCACCAGGGAGTGAGAAATATAACGTGCCTCAGGTCGATCAACCTTAGAAGAGATGTTATGAATAAGTGACCACGTCGCGCCTTCTGTCTTGGAATCAGTATCGTCAACGCCAATGATCAGCCTCTCTCTTCTGGGCAGGACTATGGTGCCGCGGGCAACGCGCCCTCCGCCGCACTCCGTTACCTCATAACGCAAGACGTCCTCTGCCCTTGCCCGAGAAAGGGTAGCCCCTACGCCGCCTCCACCCAGACCCGCATAAGTCACCTCCACTTCCTTGCTGCCAACCATTACCGACTCGATGCCCGCAGACCTCTTGGAGGAGACAAGATCCAAATCGATCTTGCCTGGTGAAATAGTGTAGCGGAACCATTCTCCCAAATTGCGGGAGCTTTTCACCAAAGGCCCATTAGAGTAATGGTATCTGGCCCAGGCCGATCCACCGTAGCAACTGGAGCGTTCCATGAGCTCTACCTGGCTGCCTTCATCATCAACCACAGCGTGGATCTGCTTGTAGACCACAACGTACGGATCAACCAATTCAAGTTGCAAGGCTCATTCCTCGGCTAAATCATTTGATTTCATATACTCTCTCAATACTACCGTGGCATAGCTTCCTTTAGGCAGAACAAACTGCAGCTCGGCCAGTTTTTCCTCGACTCTGATTTGCGGTTTGACATTGCATTGGGCCGCGCGCCTGGTGCCTCTTGAGCCCAGGTCCGGGTTTTCAGGAACTCTAAAGTTCTCAGGTGAAATGCCTTCTTCTCTAAGCATAGCCCACTCTATCTCACCCTGTGCGCCGTCCCCTATCTCCGTCTCAAATCCAATTAGCGGCAGAGTGAGAAATGCTCTGCCCCTCCCGGTCAACCGGTTGACTGCCTCCAGGTTTTCCGAGGTTACTTTCTGCACTTTGGCCATATCCGGCAAGCCTCCTTTGGCAAAGCAGACCACGTCACCCACTATGGCTTTATGCAGCGGCATTGCCCCGGCCATGCGCTGGCTGAGAATCCGGTTGAAAAGATAGGACTGGTAAGCGTGCACGAAGAGGCGCTTTAAATTGACAGAAAGAACATCAAAAGAGTGAGCATAATCGCCAGGATGCTCTACCAGATAGTTTAGCATGGCCAACTCAAAATGCAGGTACTCAGGAAACTCCTTTAGGGCAGCAGAGATGTCTCGTGTGTCCCAGAGCTTCTCCCGAACCACTCTTGTCCTCTCCAGCTCGCCGGGAAAGGGCTGGGCCAGATAAATGAAGGCCGCTTCTTCGATCTTGCCTCTTACCAGGGCCTCGCCTACTTTGTGGGTGACGGGCCTGCTGTCCCCAAACCTCTGTACTCCGAAATAGTTGGGAACACCGCTATGCGCCTCTATCTCTGAAGTGATGGCGGCAAATCGAGCGGCTGGATCCGGGCAGCTCAAATCTCTAATTGTGATACGAAAACTATTTCCCAGCAGATTTCCCAAGCCTACGGCCCGGTTCGTCCTGCCCAGCACCCTGATCTTCAGGTCGGGCAGAGTAATACTGGAAAGTGCTGATTCATCCAGGTTCATGATGCTGATACGCTGCCTTGTTACCGCCATCTTATCCTTGGTGCCGGCCCAGCCGAATCTCTTTTGGCTGATGCGTAGCTTTCTCGCCATCTCCCGGATGAGATGATGCGTATCCCAATTGGTCTTCTCCACATCCAAGACCAAGTACCTTCCGCCTTCGTAGCCCAGCTCCTCGAATACTTCCGAAACCTGGAAATCCTCCGCACAGCTCTTGATGACGCCACCACAGCCATTGTCGTCTGTGATGTAATAATCCATTCCCAAGGCCCGGTCCCGATCACTTGCCGAAATCATTTTCCCGCCCCGGATATCAAATAATACCTTCAGGCGCTTTCAGACAAGCTTGAGCTTGCTCGTCACTTTGTCCATCAGCTTTCCATGGGCCGGACCCAGGCCCAGTGCAGTTATGGTGCCGGCAGGAATCTCAGTCAGCCCAGCATCAGCAACAATGGCATTGGCTATTCCCGCCCTCTCTGCGTCCTCTCTCAGTCGGAAAAGGTCCGGCACACCCGCTACCTTCAGGACAACCTTTTTTTGGCCCTCTGCTTTCCATTCAGAGACCGTGGTTCTATCCATTTTTTCAGCTCTTTCCACAGCCATAACTGCAGCATGAGCCACCTGCACGGCCAGCTTTCCCGCCGAGAGCTTCAGATCCTCTCTAATCACAATGCATTGCTTGAACTTCATCAGAACTAACCTCACTATAAATAGTACCTTCCTTCAGTCAATTATGCTAAAAATATACTTAAAGCAAAGGAAAAGAGGCGAGAATGTTACGCCTCTTTGGTTAGAACCTTGACGCAGGACGGGCTCTTGGCGATATTTCCCATCTTGGCGCCTATGAGATATTCCAGGCCCTTATCCGCAGCAATGTCTAAGATGCGCTGCGTCACGACGCCATCGAAGATCACGCCGTTTACGTCCCCATTTGTCTCCTTCAGCTCTCTGGCCAGATCTCTTACTGCTACCTCTCTGAGGACATTTTGATTCCTATCCATTATCCTGGCACAGAGTGTTCCATCCAGTTCATCCACATGCTGGCGGAACCATTCTCTTTGTGGCTCAGGCTCTGGCTCAGGAACCGGCTCAGGAGCCGCCACAACCACTTCTTCGATTACCGGAACGGATACGGATTTGGGCACGACTTCGCGAGGCACGACCCGACGCGGTGCGATAACCTCGGCCCTCTCCGTCGTGTTTCGCACGCAAAAGGGCTTCTCGCGGATGAGGCTCTTTCTCTTAGTGGTAATCTCACGCCTTTTCTTGGGTTGGTTTTTGATCTTGTATTGATCCAGCACCTGCTCTACGGGGATCTTCTGGCGCAGCGCCCGGACAATCTCTTTTTGGGTCATGTCCTCGACGCTCTTTCCCTCGGGGGCCCTGGCCACAAAGTCGATGTCAGCTACCTGGAGAAGCTCTTTAATGATCAGCTCTCCGCCCCGGTCGCCATCGGTAAAGGCAGTTACGACCTTCTTGGCACACAGATCAGCGATGGTTGGCGGCACATTTGTTCCGCCCACAGCCACAGCGTTCTTAATTCCGTACTTGAGCAGATTGAGCACGTCCGCCCGACCCTCAACCACCAGGATGGCATCGGAATCCAGTACGTTGGGCCCTGCCGGCAAGTTGTCTTTGCCGAGGTGAATTATCTCTTCCACGCGAACGGACTGCTTAATCTCCTCGGTGATCTCTTCCGTCTCCAGGATGTTCTCGTCGAACATCTCCACCAGGATGCGCTTGGCCCGTTCTATGACATATCTCCTCTTGGCGGCACGCACATCTTCGATGCGGTTTACGCAGATGCGAGCCAGGCAGGGTCCAACACGGTCTATGGTCTCCAGGGCCGCAGCCAGTATGGCCGTCTCAACCTTATCAAAGCTGGAAGGTATAGAGATGGTGCCGCTGGACTTTCCGCCGCTCGACGTTATCTGAACATCGATCCGGCCCAACCGTCCTGTTTTTTGGAGATCCCTCAAATCGAGGTCGCTTCCCAGAAGGCCCTCGGTCTGGCCGAAGATAGCGCCGACCACATCCGGCCGCTCCACTATCCCCTCCGCAGTTATATCCGCATAAATAACATATTTAGTTGTATCAACATTTTGCATATAAGACACCTCTTATTTTAAAATAGATAGATAAAAGTCACACTCATATCCAAAGAGCCAACGCTATCTGCGGCTTACAGAGGTCAATTCGCGACGCATTGTCGCAATTGCAGCCATGCCGTATTTCAGGCAGGCAGTGAGCAGTGAATGATGGTGAATATGAGGTTCATCTAACTATTTCAGTGTCCATTTACCAATATCATGGAGCATCTGATAGAAATGCCCACATATGAGCCGTTTTATCCTCACTTGGCTGGCATTTCATCGCCCAAAGTTCCACTCAGGGCTTAATTATCATGAGATTTGTTGCTCAAATGCGTGCTTCTACCAGATAGAATTGTACGAAACTAGTTTAAGAACTTTGTGGTGGATACAGAGCATGGAAACTTCTCCAGGAGGTATAAAAGTTCCTACAATACTATAAATCCATCTGCTGTTCTTACTACCTTTACATCTTCTCCGGGCTCAACCTGCAAATCCCTGGGACGAGCCGCGAAAGCTGCCCGGTAAGTCTCCGGGTCCATGATCTCCAGAACATCATCATCCTCAGATATCACCGTCGCTGCTCGCGCATCTGCTCTATTTCCTAAGATCTCCACAATCTCGGAGTTCTCCTCGTTCATGGAACACCTGCGGCCTTCTCGAAGAGAGGTGATTATCGTCGCCTTGCCGTCAAAGCCGGCTACAGAGAAGAGCGATCCCCGGAAGGAGACAATGTCACCACGCTTGAGTCTTGGGAACCTGACCAACAGGGTAGAACGGTAAACATTGCGGCTGTCCTTTTTGCCTACCAGTTTGGCCGTTTCCAGCAGCTTGCCGCCAAAGCGCTCGACAAATGCACGGGCCATGCGTCTGCCTAGCTGCGTTGAGCCCAGTATGATATCCAGGCCGCCTTTGACCGCCTTCATCTCCTGAATAAAGGATAGGTGATCTCCCCCGTGATATCCGGAGTCAGCCATATCCTGAGCTGTCTTCTTGCACTCTTCGATCTCTCTTTGCGTCATGGATCGAACGGTATTTCCACGTAGCTGAACTGTGGACTGGAAGTACTTCCCGGCCATGCGACTGCAGCGATCGCAGGCCATCAGTTTAACGCGGACAGGAATCTCGCATTCCTCGCTTATGCTCTGGCCCCTGAAACTGCCTTTGATATTTATATTTGCCAGATATCGGGTGGCTCCAACTTTCCTCAGGTCAAGCTCAATATGCGGCTCTGCCAGCTCTTTATTCAGGCAAAGTGCATCTACTGCCGCTTGATTGGCCAGCTCCTCCACAGATCGGCTGTCTGGAAGCTGCCACCTGGCTTTTTCCTGCCGGGAGCCGCAAACGGAACAGATTACCACTTCAACCTGGTCGGGACAGCTAACTAGCGTTGCTTTTTCCAGGGCGCATTGCTGGCAGAGCCCTTCAACTGTGGGCTGGCCGCACCGATGACAGATGGCATGCATCACATTCGCACCATCTGGGCATAGAGAACACCGTCGATGGAGAGGGTGCAGTCTCTCTCCACGTAGCCCAGGGAGATAGCATGTTCGACTGCTTTGCAGCCCACAAAGTTGGCCATTGTTGCTGTGGCAAGTGCCGCCTCGATCTCAGAACTGGAGGCCTTCTCGCCTCCGAAAAAATCACGATTGACATCGATCTTAAGATGGCCTTGTGCGAACTTTTTTCCCAGGATATCGCAGTCGCAGACTGCAATGAGGGTATGTGCCCCGTGCTGATGGCTTTTCAAAAACATCTCTTTCCTTTCCGTCTCTTCAGGCATATTGGACATGGCTATCATTGCTTTGCTTGTATTTAAGGCAGCTTAAGCATTCCCGGTCGGGGCTCAAATACGTCCCCATCTCTTCTCATGCGGTCGATGATCTCTTCCGCTTTAGCTCTTTCTATTCCCAGCTCCTCGGCTCTATCCAGGACGGCGTCCCTGGGGGCCGGGCCCTGCTGCTCGCGGCTTATATCCCTTATGACATCGATCACCGATTTAGTTCTATCTCTGGTGCTCTTGGTGGTGCCTGAAGCAATGATGTCCGCATCCAAAAAGCCCGTCTCCGGATCGACGCCTACCTTTCTCAGGCACGCTTCCAGTATCTTGACTACCCGCCTGGCATCGTCCAGGGTGACTTTATCGGAGAGTCGCAGGCGAGCGCTGGCCTCACCCAGGCGTATGAGCGCCTCAAGTTGCCGGGCAGTAACAGGCACAGGCTTGTTGGAGTCCTGCCCCTGGCTCCGGAGACCGACATAGTACTTGAGGAAGTATTCTTTGGCCTCATCGCTTAATGTTGGGAATATATTCTTTCGGGCATAGGCCACGTACTTACGCAGCAGCTCCGGATCAAGGACCGGCTTGATCACCACCAGAGCGTTGTCGATGTCCTCTTGGGATATATCCTCGTTCCAGGCTGCTTGAGTGGCCAGCTCTCCGGCATAGTTGCTCTTCAGGATGTGCTGGGCAATGGCAGAATCCCTCTTGGTGTCCGGATCGTCGGTCAAAACGAAGATCAGATCGAAACGGGACATGAGTGCAGGGGTGAGGTTGATCTGGGGGGCGATGGGCTCATACTTGTCGAAGCGGCCCAGCTTTGGATTGGCAGCGGCGAGAAGAGAGCAGCGCGACTTGAGGGTGGCCATGACTCCGGCCTTGGCGACGCTGATGGTGTTGTGCAGAACAAGGCCCTGGGAGATGAAGGTGTGGGTGGGCTCGACAGTTACATCATAAACATAATCGGCAGAGTGCTCGCCCTGATTGGCGACAACTTTTACATCTACGACTTTCAGACTACCAATTTCATCAGTTATTTCAGAGTTCGATTTCAGTGCAGGGGCAATATCTCCTGCTTTTATCTGGCAGGCTGGGATGCAAGCAATCCCATCTTTAGCGACATAAACGGGGTGTTCAGGGGTAACTAAGATCTCTTTGCCGTTGGAGAAGGCGATGGCAATGAAATGGTCTGGAGCCCGGTGCCTGCTCACTCTATCAACCGGCAGATCGAAGATGCGGCTCATGTCAGTGCTTTTTATTTTAATATCCTCATCAAGCGGCAGTATATCGCAGTCCTTTCCGGGAATTATCTCCAAAGGCCGAACCATCATCAGCCTGTCCACAAACTCGCCGATGCGCACTTTTCGCCCGTCTGCCAGCTGGATCTCTGTCATAGGATGATAGCTCTGTTGCTCCATCGCCTCGTGCAGCGCGCTCTTGTCCTCATTGTCCATCTTGTCCATCTCGTCTATGGCGGCGATGCCCTTGTCCGCCAGGACCAGTGCTCCGGCCTCGATGGTCCAGCGACCGTCGCCCAGCTCGTCCTTGACCGCAGTGGCGGTCAGACCGGCTGAGGTGGAACTCTTGCCCGAGGTGTATATGCCGCGCGGCGAGATCTTGATCATGTAGCGCAGGAGCTGAGACTTGGCGATACCGGGATCGCCCACCAGCAGGATGTGAATGTCGCCACGGATACGCGCCCCGTCCGGCAGGTGCTTTTCGAAGCCTGAGACCAGCTGCAGCGCTAACGCTTCTTTCACGTCGTCGTAGCCGTAAATGGAGGGAGCAATGGACCCTCTGATCTTTTCGTAGACCTCCGGATCGCAGGACATCTCCAAGATCTGCTTCTCCTCCTCGGGATCGATCTCAATCTCCTCGAACTCCTGCTCCGTCATCTCCACACTGATGCCTTTGTGGGCCAGGTCGAAGTAGGTGCTCTTGCCCTGCTGGGGAGAAGAGCGCTGGTAGGATTTTAGTATGCCATTGATGATAACGCGGTCACCGGGAAAGATCCTGCCAGCCAGGTCGTCCTCCAACTCCACATCGAGCGTCTGCGGCTGCGCTCCGCCCCGCAGGTCCTCCGGGGATTCCTGCACTCTGATCTTCTGGGCATCCACAAACTTGGACTGGGCCAGCAGGAGCTTGAAGGGGCCGCCCCGGTCGCAGGCCTGGTTCATGCACTTGAGGCTCTGGTCCTCGAATTTGTTGCCGGTCTGCTCCTTGAAGAAGGTAAAGCCGCACCTCTGGCACTGAAACGCAGCAGAGATGATCTTGGGCCGCACCTCGGTGGCGGTGCGTACCAGCCCGTCGATGGCTAGCAGCTTGCCGATGTGGTCGCTGCGCAGCTCTCGGGTCTTGAAATGGCGGGGAAGCTCGATAATACGCACATGGGCCCGGTCCATGTAAACATCCATAGGAAGGTCCAGCTCCAGAAGGGCAGCGTGAGCCGCTTCCAGAACCTGCTCAGGGTTTTCCAGCAGCTCCTCTGCGAAGTCGGGATCGAACCTGTCAATGTCTGAGAAACGGATCTTCAGGCTGCGCTCGTCCGGGTAGGAGTCGGCCAGCTTCAGCAGCTCATCCCAGTAACGGGAGCGGAGGAATTCCTCCCACTTGGCGACAGGATCGGGGGGCATTTATGGGCCTTTGGTAAGAAGGCCAAGTATCTAAAGCTATGCGATGCGGGGTGAAAGAATTCCATATATTGGTCAATTGCTGCTGAATACTATGTGATCTGGAGGTCTCTCGCCGTATCCACGATGCGTCCAGATGCCTGCAAAGCAAACTCTGAACCAGCGCCTAAAGCTTACCCGCCCCCCAATATATCACGTATCGCCTTCTGGCTCTCCTCCGGCGTCCCCCTGGTATTGACCTCATGAACCCTGGTCCGGGCAAAGAGCGCCTGGAAGAAGCGGCTTCGGAGAACCGTCTTGAAGTCGCTCTTCACCAGAAGATGAGGATTGTAGTAGCCGTTGGCCTCCAGTATGGCCAGAGCTTCCTTGCCGTCCAGCTCTCGCACGCTCTCCTCCTGTCCGGGATCGCGCCTCAGCAGGATCACATTTTCCATGGTAGTGAGCGGCAGGATGCGCCCTTTGCCGATCACCCAGCGCAGGTCCACCACGGCTCGCCCCTTCTCATCGAAGACCGCCCGGTCCACCAGCCCGGAAAATTCCTTCCAAATATCAGCAAGATCGGCGCGAATGTAGAAGTTCTTCTCAGATCCGTAGGCCAGGATCTCCTCCCCAAAGATTCGGGCAAAAAACCAGTCATCTGAGACGACGCGCGCTCTGAGCTGGCGCAAAAGGCCATAGGTGTGGGTAGTCTTGCCCGCGCCCGATCCGCCTAAAATGCAGACCCCCTGGCCCCGTATATCCAGACAGGCCCCATGCACTGAGTAGATGCCGTGATTGTCCTCCAGAATGTCTCCGGCCACGGAGAGCGCCAGGGACTTTATCCATCCGTAGTAGTCCATGTTGAATAAAAAGCAGCTCTTGGAATGGGGATCGTAGCGAACCTGGTTCTCCTCCAGGGATTTTTCCTCCAGAACATAGAGCCGCCCGTGGGAGCGAACATTCTGGGATGCAAAATAAAAGCTCTCTTCCCAGGCATTCTTGACGGAAGAGCTGCCTGTGAGAAGCTTGATACAGCATCCGTAAATCTCAGACTTGATCTCGTAGAGCACCTGGCCTGCATATTGCTCAACCAGCTTTTCCTTTTGCTCCATGGATATGATCTCTACCGCATAAGCCATTCTCCTACACCCTCTAAATTTCCTCTGCGTTCGTTCTCTGTGACTCTGTGGTTAAATTCCGTCTTATTTTCCTTTTTGCCGGCCATCCGGCACACTTCCCAGATAGCTGCGGCCCACCAGACGCATCTGATCATCCAGCTCGTAGACCAGAGGCTGAGCAGTTGCGATCTCCACATTTTCAATTCCCTGATCAGAGATGTTTTCCAGATGCTTGACCAGGGCACGGATAGTGTTACCGTGTGAGACAACCAGGACGTTCTTGCCCTTCTCCAGTTCCGGGCCGATCAGAGCCTGCCAGAAGGGCAGCACCCGCTCCTGTGTGTCTTGCAATGACTCTGTTTTTGGAAGCAGGCTCTCCGGTACATCCCTGTAACGATCGTCCAGGCCTGGATAGCGCTCATCGTCTGCGGCTACGGCGGGCGGCCTCTCGGAAAAGCTCCTTCTCCAGCGCTGCACCTGGGCCATCCCGTACCGTTTTTCCGTCTCATGCTTGCTTTTGCCCTGCAAGTCTCCATAGAAACGCTCATTGAGCCGCCAGCAGGGCAAAGCCGGAATCCACATCAGGTCCATCTCATCTTGCACGATCCAGAGCGTCCTGATGGCCCGCTTCAAGACCGAAGTAAAGGCAATGTCAAAGGAAAGGCCAGAGCTCTTCATGAGCCAGCCCGCTTCCCCCGCTTCAGCTTTGCCTCTCTCGGACAGATCGATATCCAACCAGCCAGTGAACCTGCCTTCCAGGTTGAAGAGGCTCTGGCCATGCCGCAGCAATACAAGTTTTGCCATCTTTTTCTCTCTATCCTCTAATTTGGTCTTCCGGACCCAATAACACTGAATTCAAGATTGTTGATTTCAGTCACCCCGGTAGATCCTGTAGGCCTCATCCACCCCGGCATTCTCCACGGTGATTGCGTAAATAGCATTGCACAGGCGCACAGCTTCTGCCAGCGGCCTCTGATGGATGTTTCGTCCGGTAGCATTTCCCGCCGCGCCGCTGATGTGAATCTGGTCATGAAGCCGCTGCAAGAATACTCGCGCATCAGTGCTCCCCCCTCCAGCGCAGACCACCCCGGTTCGGCCTGCTGCAAGCACTGCCTCCTTGAAGATCAAAGCCGATTCCTGGCCTGCTTTCTGTGGATAGTTGACCTTGACAAAATCGGAGCCAAGCGTAGCTGCCACGCCCGCTGCTCCGGCGATGAGGTGAGGGTCTTTTTCATCCAATACAGCTTTGCCACGGGGGTAGATCCAGAGCACAGTCACCAGTCCTGCCTGGTGGGCCTGGAATACCAGCTTCGCCGCCTGGGCCAGCATCTCTCCCTCGCGCTCGCTTCCTAGATAGATGGTATAGCCCACACCCAGGATGGTAAGGCCGCTGCTCTCCTTGAAATCGAGAACCTGGGCAATGTCGATCCATTGCAGACTGCATGGCTCTGCCTGGGACGTCTTCACCAGATTGGTCTTGGAGTTCAGTTTCACCAGGTAAGGCACATTGGAATAGTCCATGCCGTAGCGAGCGATGAGACCGAGCTGAGTGGCAAAGACGCCGACGTTGGCTTTGGCCGCAATGCGGAAAAGATGCTCAGGATCGTTATCTTGCGGATCTATCCCCTGCCCGAAGAAATCATCATTGAGATGCTCTGCTTTCTGATCTCCGGCAAAAAGCATCAACCGTCCGCTTCCTCTGGTGATCTTGAGATAGTTTTCCATGTATTTGGAGCGGCATTCTTGCGGCACATCCAGGGGAGCTGTAATATTATCTACCATTTTAACGCACCCTCTTTTCTTTTTTCGCCTTCTCCTCAGCAATGCTCACTTCGGAAATTACAGTCAGTTTAACCTGTGGGACCAACCGCTCGAAATCTTCCTTCTGGGCCAGCGCGGTACCCTGATACAGAGTGGTAGCCGTCCCGGCAGCTGCTGCATAGACCAGGCACTCTTTCAGGCTCTTGCCCTGCATCAGGCCACTTATGAATCCTGCCACAGAGGAATCTCCCGCACCAATGGTACTCTGCACATCCACATTGGGAGGTACGGCCAGATACTCATGACCTTCCGAGACCAGCAGGATGCCTTTTCCCCCCATAGATACCAGCACTATTCTTACGCCCTGCCGGTTGATCTCTCTCGCGGCAGCGCAAATCTCATCCAGCCCCTTGAGCTCTCGTCCCACCAGCTCGGACAGCTCGTGGATGTTGGGTTTGATGACATCTGGTCTGGCTAAGATCCCGGCGCGAAGGGCAAGGCCATCCACATCCAGCACCACGGTGGACTGGCACTTTTTCACTATGCTTATGATCTTTCTGTAGATCTCAGGAGTGACGCCCAGGGGAAGGCTGCCTCCGATGGCCACCAGATCACTGCAAGGCAGCCTCTCCAGCAGCTCAATGAACTCCATAATCTCAGACGGCTTAATCTCCGGGCCGCGAGCATTGAAGGCCAGTTGCTTTCCCGTCTCTTTTTCATGGATGACGATGTTAGTGCGCGTCTCGCCCGATACATGAACAAAATCCTCCTTAATGCCCTCGTTGAGCAATCTGCCCTCCAGCTCCCGGCCGGCGAATCCTCCTACAAATCCCAACGCGATGTTGTCTACTCCCAGGTTCTTGAGCACTTTGGAGACATCAACGCTTTTGCCACCCGCAAAGCTCTTCTCTTCTAAGATGCGATTGGATACATCGTCGCGTACCTTCTGGATCCAGAGGGTACGGTCCAGGGCCGGATTGAGGGTAATCGTATAGATCATGCTCTACCACTTTCTGCGGCAAATGTATTGACTCTTTTGCCTGGGTGCCAAGGTGACTAATAAATAACGGCCATTTCCGACCGCTAATTTTATATTCGTCTAATGACGTTGGAGCTTCAAGCAAAGGTCGAAAGAAAAATCCCTCCCAAGGATTCGACTTTTGCCCCCTCCCAATTATTTCTCCGGTGGTGGATGTCACAGGGCAAGCCCCGGCGGGGAAAGTTTTATCTCCTCGTAGCAGACTGCAATTCTGGCGTGCCGGGATAGGGTAGTGGTTATCCTGAGGGACTGTGGATCCCTCGAGCTGGGTTCGAATCCCGGTCCCGGCCCCTTATTATTAGCAAAAATTATATAAAAAAAACAGGCTTCGTTAATCTTTCATTTGATCAGTTTTGGTTATCCCTGATAACTCGCCATATGTTAACAGAAAGCACCGTGTTCTTTATTATTTTAGAAACAGATAGACTACGATCTATGCAGCCCACTGGAAGAATATTCATGGAGATGACCCGATATCACCGCCTTTCCCGCGCGGACCAGTTCCGAGGTCTTCCAGCACCTCCTCTTGAAAAGCCTGTTCCTGATGAGGGTCAGTTCATTTCGCTGCCACAGCCAGCGGAAATATCCACCCCACCCCTGGAACTTCGTTTTGCCATTGAATCGCGAAGATCGATCCGGGAGTATGCTCGCGATCCCATTACCCTACAGGAACTTGCATACCTTCTCTGGTGTACACAGGGGATCGTAGAGCGGCATCAACCATATGCCACTTTTCGCAGCGTTCCATCGGCAGGGGGCCGCCATGCCTTTGAGACTTATTTGCTGGTTAATCGGGTGAGCGATCTCGAGCCCGGAATCTATCGGTATTTATCATTCTCTCACCGCCTAATGCCAATCGAGATTGCCTCTGATGTAGCAGATAAGGTCATGCAAGCCTGTCTCAAGCAGGCCATTATAAGGGACTCGGCAGTCACCTTCATCTGGTCTTGTGTCATCTATCGCATGGCATGGAGGTATAGCGAACGAGCCTATCGGTTGGTTCACCTCGATGCCGGCCATGTATGCCAGAACCTCTATCTTGCTGCACAGCAGATCAATTGCGGCGTTTGTGCCATTGGAGCTTTCGATGACGAGCTTATGGCGGGATTGCTTGGGATCGATGGAGTGGAGGAGTTCGTCATCTATTGCGCAACAGTTGGAAAGATGGTGTAGGAACCAATCCAATGACTTGATACGAAGGCTGATGATTATCTTTCAGCCATTCAATCCATTTTGGGATACATTCACCCAGAGGTGCAGATCCCGGTAGGTGCTGGTGAAGTTACCTTCTTTGTACAGCAAAAACTCCAGCTTCTGGCCCTCGCCGGTATGATTGAGAATGTAAGTTACCGGCTTTTCCCATGTCTCATTATGCAGAAGCGTTAGATTCATGCTCATTATCGGATAGATAAATCGGAAATCATTCCTGGAATTGTCTTCTAATGCAGTGTTATTCATGGGTGTGTTGTTCAGGGAAATGCTCATGGTGTAGTTAACGAGCGCATATTCATGGTTTACCACGCCCACAATCACAGTGCTACGATTTCCCGTCTGAACGCCTGTCGGGTAGTCAAAGGCTTTGCCGCCCGGACCCAGGATATAAAACTCAGTGAACTTCTCGCCCTGCTTGGGGGTCACTATCACATATACCAGGGCGGCAATAGATAAAAATATAGTTATTATTAATATTACAGTTAGGGCTTTATCCAGCCGACTTTTTTCGTCTGCCAGAATTTCCGTCTTCCAGGAGCTGATGGTCTCACGAAATTGGATGGAGAATCTCTCCTCGGCAGGCAGACTCATGCGCCGCACATAGGCCGCCGCTGCCATGGCCATGGTGAATATGGCAAGTGAGACGACCACAGGAGTCAGGCGGATTCCCCAGGGCGTATAGTTTAGGCCAAGGCCGATGAGCGGCACCACGGCGATGGATAGCCCGAAAGACAGAGCTGTCCTCTCGATTCCTTCCAGATCCGCTTTTTTGGGAAAAAGGGCCGCGATGAGGATATAGCCCGGCACAAATAGCACCATAACCAGGCCCAGGGGTATGCGCACAGGAAAGTCGGATAGAGGTGTTAGGGTAAAGATCAGTGTGGCTAGCGCTACAATTACAGCCGCTAACAGGTCGGAAGGGATCTTCATAATTTTATCCATATCGTTCATAGCCTCACGAGCAACATGCCCAGTAGTCTCCTGATCCAATCAGCGAGCATGCTCAAAAAGCCGCTACTTTGCGGGGGCTTTCCGGACTGTGATGAACTCAGGTTGACGGAAGGCGCGGAAATGTTGGTGTCGCTTCGGCTCGATTGCAAGGAGGGCCGGCCGCCTTTTAAGATTATGTCCTTCTCTCTGCAGACGCCACAGGCGTCGGAGCCTCTCACCAGGCAATATTTCTGAAGGCAGTCGCCTGCCTCTTCAGTGAGGGGCTCGCCCCTTCTAATGATCTTCCAATAGCCGCCAGAGAGCCTTTTTTTAAGGATATTTTCTGCCTCGTCATACTGGCTGGCGTTTTTAATATCAAAACCATTCTGACCAGCATACCACTCGACTGTCTCGCGATTGATCTCCACAGGCTTTAGCACCTGCTTTTTCGATGATGGATCTTTTTTATTTAATTCATTGTTATTGATTGAGGGCGAAATAGACGCAAAGCCGCCACCCAGACGGATGGTCTTTGCATCACCCGCTCCCTGTATGCGGTAATCTCCCGCCGGTATGCCAATGGTGTCGATTGCCAGTCTATATATGCCAGCCGAGTCTGCCTGCACTTGCGTCTGAGCCTCGACACTTACTGGTACCTGCGTGGAGCCAGGCAAAGCTTTGCCAAACATCTTCAGGTTATATCTGCCGGGCGGTACATCTGCCTGGGAGATGCGGGCCGTTCCGCCACTGGCCTGGAAACTCTTGGTGATCCAGATGCCAAACTTCACTCCGGCGTTGAAGTCCTGCACGTTATTAGCCGATACCGTGAACCAATTGGGTTTTTTGGGAACCTGGATCGTTGTCTCATATCCGTACTCTCCTCCAGTAACAGGCAGATTCATGGTGAAGCTGGACTCAAAAGTAAGCTCTTCCCCCGGCTTTGCTGTTCCAGTCAGAGTCACCTCTTGGCCAGGTGTTGGATTTGCTGGCGACAGCTCAAAGGCCAGACCAACTGTTATGGCCATATAAATGAGGATAGCAACTAGGGCGAAGATCCACTTCATAGCTTCATTTCAATTTCTTCTCCCCAACTTATTTCACCCTTTCGCCAGAGGCATTACTAAACATTCAAGAACGATATCAAAATGTTTTGCAGGGAAAGTCGCATTAGAGGTGCCCAAATATGCATCATAAAAGAGTTAAGCTTTTATATTTAGCATCTTGATAAAGAGATACATGTGCACCCGGATCATGTTTCTAATTTTGTTCTTGTCTATAAATTTATTACTATTTATTTTTACCCCCTGCACCCTGGCTGCAGCCGCTGAAGAGGAAATTGAGCCAGGTGTTCCAGCTTGCGGTCTGCTGGCCGCGTCAGATACTTTGACTTACGCGGTTAATATCGGACAGGATATCTCTGCAGCCAGCTTTGCTATCAACTGGAGAAATGACGCCAGCAAAATCAATATGTATATTCAGACTCCCGGGAGCGAATGGATACGACCAGAGAGAGATTCATTTGTGACCTACAAAGAGAGCAATACATCCAGGACATATTTGATAGAAAGACCCGTGACTGGTAGATGGGTTATAAAGGTTAGCCCTGGAAATCAACAAACGGTGCATGAAGATTACTGTATCTCCGCAAATCTTGTGAAGATGAAGAGTACAGATCTGTACACGGCCCGATTTAGCGGCCTTTTCAGCGACTATGCAACAGACGAAGATAAGGATGGGAGCGATGACCAAATTACAATTGAGGCAAGCGTTGCCGTTAAGGCGGCAGGAGACTATTCCGTAGCAGGAGTTCTCTACAACTTGCAAAATGGGGAAAAGATCCGGATCAACAGTACGACATTCCTGGACCTTGGAGCCCATAAAATCAGGTTTGATCTTTTTGATTTGAATTCACCCGGACCATATCGGATCGAGAGTCTATCTCTTTATGATGAAAACGGAAATGAGATAGATATATCTATAACAAAATATACAACTGGAAAATATAATATTGATGTGGAATATGGCCCATCGGCAAAGCTCACTGGCAGCTATTCCGATTATGGGTCCGATGCAAACGGCGATGGGCTCTACGAATACCTGACTGTAGATGTAGGAGTTATGGTTTATGATCCAGGGAACTATAGCGTAATGGGATATCTATACGACGACTATGGCAAGAATGTGGTCTGGTCCTTAGGATCTGGAATGCTGCCGATAGGGCCCAATGTATTGCATATGGATTTTGACGGCAAGACCATTGAAAGGCACAAGTACAATGGGACTTACCATCTCAAAGAGCTGGAACTGATAAGAGGAGACTCGAGTGTACAGAACCTGTCTACGAAGGATATTGTGATGGACGCAACAGTCACCCATCCCTATGATTATAGAGATTTTGTGGATCCAACATGGCCTGAGAAGCGCCTTTCCGGGGAGGGAAAGGGTGAGATACTTCTTACAATCCTGGTTAATAGCATACTTCCGGTCTTCAATGGCAGATATAGCATGGATATCGTGGGTGCCAATATGCCGCCAATATCATCTAATTGGACTGTCGTTGGAACAAAGAACGGGTACAGTTATGATCTTCCAGGAATTCATATGCCAGGCAAGCCCAACAACTTCACAGTAATGGCCAGCAAAGTGAAAAACATTAATGTGGGCGTAAAAAAGGACCCTGTAGAAGGAGGCTCTAATATCACTCGAACCTGGATATCAACCCGAGCAAATGCGAACGATGATGGGACGGCGAGAATTGAAAATGATATGATATCACCGGGAAGATATCAATTCAAGATATTTGGAGAGGCAATCGATAATGCTACTCAGGTAGCACTAGAGATGAAAGTGGTCAAGAAGCTGTTGATCAACGGCAGATTTGATCTGGCCTTGAATTCAAGCGGATTTCCCAACTGCAACTATTCAATTAATGTTAAAGCGATCAACAAATCCGTTTGCTTCGACGAGATCAGTCTGGATGGACCTTCCAACGGATTCTGAGCATGAACTATTGTCTTTTCTCAATTGCAGTCACAGGCAAATGAACCAACTAGAGTTGTGGGGGTCGTGCCAATTCCAACCGTGTTGACCCACAATCCATTATCTCCTCCAACTGCCGCCACATGCAGTTTTCCTTCCTTATCCCGGATAGCGTTAGGATTGGATTTGATGAACCCCTCCAAGCTATACCATGCGCCGTCCGCATTATCCCATAATCCGTTATCACCGCCTTTTGTGAAGATATGGTTCTTGCCATCAGCCAGAAGCTGATAAGGATTAGACGTAATAATGCCTCCAAAGCCATTCCATACCCACGAACCTGGGGTGGAGATGAAACTGGCCTCCTGGCTCTCAAAATCTCCCACAAGGATAGTGTCTATGACCGCAGGACTTCCTGCAGATGCTGAAATACTCCCGGATAGGCTCTCCCCCTCGACATCATAAATTTCGGTAGGAGAATCATCTGAGGTGCTTGATAAATATACTCTAACTTTTCCATTTGCATCAAATTCCTGGTTTGAAGTCACATGGCCGTTAGCACTGCCACTCATGCTCGATTCCAGATGACCGGCTGAGGAAATGTAGGTATATGCATCTGCATGTGAAGAAGTAGACTTAACCGCAGAATATGCCTTCGATTCAAGGCTATCTGCCTGGAAAGACCCAGTAGCGCTAACATCAACGGATGCAGTAGTATCTAAGGTGCAACTCATACCTCCCACTCCGTTCAATCCACCTGTTAGATGAACGATATTATCAGAAGACCGGGCCACGCCATCCGCATATCCCAGAGCCCCAGCTAAATTCGTGGCTTGAAGAGCTCTAATCTTGCCAGATCCCGCAGTAATCATCTGGGATGACATCATGTATCCCTCCAGTACTCCTGCATTCTGAGCTGTGGAAGCTGAATTGATCGCGCCTGAAACAGAACTATCCGATTGGCCAGAGGATTGGATACTATGTCCCACTTGGACGATATCCGCAGAAGCATAGACGGATGCAGTTGTTCTCAGTAATCCTGTTGATCTAATGATGCTTGAAACGCTTGCTTTTTTGTTGTTCGCCATTAAATCAATTTTATTAATGCCAGTGCCTTCTAAATATTGGATTGATGATATCCAACCGTTACCAAGAACCATTCTTCCGGCAAGATTAGTGGAGTCATCTATGTTATAGCTCACTTTGACTGAGGTCGCTACGTTGCCGTCATCTGATATACCGCTGACGGATAGGTCAGCAGCGGACACACTTGTTAAAAAAAAATAGCATGATGAGTTTATTAATGGTATTTCGTATTATATTCATATTTGTTTTTCCTCAGTTGTAGTTATCAATGTTGTTATAAATAGTTTATGTCCAAAGCCTACAAGATCCTAAAAAATATTTGCTAGAATATTCATTTAAGAGATTCCCTGAATTGGATTTCCTACCAGCAACTATTCGATCAATGCCATTTGGAGTAAATTAAGGCGGGATAAAAAAGATTGAAGGGCAATTTGCCCTTCTTTCGATAGGTGTTGCATCTATGAGATAAGGGTGTTGCCAGTTACTTGCGTATCAGGATCAAAACCACCAGTAGTGGTCGGTGTTCCCGAATTGAGGTAAACTCCCCATCCCTGATACCAACTTAATTCATCTGGTGATGGCTGGAATGCATTGTTGGATGTCACGAAGACTTGTGTGCCATCAAATGTTACCTGCGAGTTAGTTGAGTACAAACCGCCTCCATTGACCGCCACGTTCTTGGTTATGCTAACTTTGTTGAGGTTCACTGTGCCGTCCCAGTTGTAGATCCCACCGCCATTTGTTGCTGAATTGTCGGTCAATATGACATCATTCAGGGTGAGCGTGCCTTTGTTTAAAATGCCGCCACCTTTCTGAGCATTGCCGTTGGTTATGGTCATGCCCGACAGGGTTACATCCGCAGCGGGATTATTAATGCCGGTGGTGAAGACCGAATCTGCCAACTGGCCATTAACTATTGTCTTATCTGTCCCGGCTCCCACCACAGTCAACGACTTGTCTATTTGCACATTCTCATTGTAGGTTCCAGTGAGCACCTTTACTATCCCGCCAGTACTTATTGCATCTACGGCAGACTGGATCTTATTGTAGTCACAGGCAAATGAACCAACTAGAGTTGTGGGGGTCGTGCCAATTCCAACCGTGTTGACCCACAATCCATTATCTCCTCCAACTGCCGCCACATGCAGTTTTCCTTCCTTATCCCGGATAGCGTTAGGATTGGATTTGATGACTCCCTCCAAGCTATACCATGCGCCGTCCGCATTATCCCATAGCCCGTCATCGCCGCCCCGCACGAAGTTATGCAACACACCATCAGTATCCACAACAGGTGCCGGATTGCCCTCTACGTATCCACCCAGACCGGTCCAAGTTGACGTGTCTGAAGTTGTATCCAGGGTATTGTACCACAGAGATCCGTCACTACCTCGAACCGAGGTATAGATTAAACCAGGATTAAATGGATCGAGAACCGGCATGGCATCAGATGTTATGACGCCGCCTAGAGAATGCCAGTCACCATCATAATAATGATCGTCATACTTATCCAAATTCAGATCCCATAGAGCGCCGTCGCCTCCTTTAACAAATGTATGTAAATTTCCCTGATTATCAAATACTATGTGCGGATTGGAAGCAATATAACCTTCACAAGAATACCATTCACCGGACATATCTGTCGTATCGAGCTCTCTGGCCCATAGCGCATTGTCACTACCGCGAGCAACGATATACATATATCCATCTGGTATTAATTCAATCGCGGCACTGGGATTTGAAGTTATTACTCCCCCAAGATCCCACCAGCCTCCACCATAGACTCTATCCAATAAGGCGCCGGACCCTCCTTTGGCAAGAACATGGATATTGCCTTGTGCATCCTGCAGAGCAAATGGGTCAGAATCAATTACGCCACCTAATCCCTGCCAGTCTCCGTCTACGTTATCCCACAATCCGTTATCAGCACCTTTTGCGAAGATGTGGTTCGTTCCATCATCAGCCAGAAGCTGATAAGGATTAGATGCTAAAACGCCTCCAAATCCATTCCATACCCATGAACCGGGGGTAGGGATAAAGCCGGCTTCTGAGTTCTGAAGATCACCTATAAGGTTGGTATCTATAGCTGCTGGGCTTCCTGCCGATGCTGAGGCCACTACGTTGCCGTCATCTGAGATACCGCTGACGAATAGGTCAGCAGCAGACACGCTCGCTAAAAAAAAGAGCAGTAGAACGGAATTATAAAGGGCTTTTTTCTTCTTAATCATGTTTGTTCTTCCTCAGACATACTAATTAATGTTGTTATAAATAGTTTATGTATGAGAAGTATTTAATAAATATAATTATTTTATTATTAATTCTCGTAAGCATGATAGAAATTAATTCAAGCATCGAGCAAATGAGATAATCAGTAGAGTCTTTGTTAACCGAGCTAAGAATATTTTGAAAAACTTATTAATCGTTAATTTTATTAATATACAGAATAGATTATACAATGTAAATATAGAGGATTCCGATAAACCCACAAGCTGTTTAATATAGAGATCTATATACTATTAATACTATTATATATAATGGATTCTCAATTGAAGGCGAACTGGTGTTAAGTTTATAATACTTGTCAGCCAGCCAAATCTATCCATGGATTCTTTGAGAAGCTACAAAGCATTATCGGTTGTTTCGGCATCGAACTCCCCGTCCGCGAGAAAGCGTCGCGAACAGGCTGTGCTTGCGTTCGAACCTGATCCAGGGTCTTCTTCTTCTTTCTACCAAATTTTTTAATGCTTGGGGCCATCTTGGTCTTCGTCCAGTGCATCCAGACACGTTTCACAGAGGACTGACTCAACTTCATATCCTGCGCGAGTCATTTGGTGCTATGGCCTCTGGTTTTGGCTCGAATGATATATCGGATTTTCCTGCCTGTTAGCTTTATTACGTTATTCTTCTTTCCCATAACCCATTGATAGGTATATAAAGTCAAAGGTTTCGAGACTACACATATGACTGCAAACAGGAAAAGTTTTTTATACATTGAAAATTGAAACAGAATAAGATGTCGAGTTCTTTCATAGAAGAAATAGCAGCAAAGATGGATTGCGATCAAGCACTTAATTGCGTCAATTGTCGCATGGGATGATGAATATGACTGTGAAATCGAGATATGAGAGTAAGACAATCGGGCGAATATCCATTGCTTTAATAATGGTTCTCTTGCTTATATCCTTAGCAACACCAGCGAGTGCGATAGCTATCGGGAAAAATTCCAAACAAATCGAGAACTGTGACGATCAATGTACGAAATATGTGAAGATCACAGATAACACTAACCAAAACACAAGATTTATCCCGATTTATTCCTTCATCATGGGTGGAGTAAGTAAAAAATTATATGTCCAATACACCCAGGTATGCGAGGATGGGCATTATAGCAGAGATTGTACCCCATTTGATTGGTGCAGCAATAACCAATTATGTGAGCAAAGTGGCCCCTTATATACAGAACCTAAAGGTCATTGGGAAAGCTGTAGCAGGTGGAAGATTACTAACGTCTGGGTGGTTTAAGCCCATGAGATATCTAAGATTAATGCTGTTGGCTATGGTCCTGGTGGTTAGCAATCCATCCTTTTCTTTTGCGGCAGAAAAGTCAGAAATGCCGACATATATTCCAGAAAACGGACAGATACATGCTGCACAGACCATATTGTTGAACACGACGATTGACACCAATTTACCATCTGCCTTGTTTGTCCTGACCTGGCTTAATGCCACAAGCAACCTGGAAGCAACCTTGACCACTCCAAGTGGCGTTAAGATAGACTCGACTGCCCAATCGCCGGTTATCTATGGAGTCAATAATAGCCTGATTTTCTATATCCTACCAAATCCAGAGATAGGAATATGGACTGCCACGATAACAGCAAAAAATGTGCCGGATATCGGAGAGTCTTATTCGGCTCTATTTAGCACCACACCAGAAGATGAATACACAAAACAGGCCCCTGTTGAGAAAGAGATGGATCTGAATGATTTGGAGAACACCAGCGAAGAGTGAGGAAACTGCGCAAAAATAGAAAAGGCGCATCAAATTACATTAATCTCACTCTGCTTTGTGCCCAGCAAGCCCTTTCCGGGAGAATATATCCCACCTGTCAAGATATATTCTCCCGTCTCCCAGGATTTTTCCGGCAAGAGGATAAGATCGACTCCCGGTTGAGTTGATTCTTGAAGCCCCACTGCACTGTTTGCAGGAAGAAGAGTCAGCAGATTCATGAGAAACTCGGAGGAGATCTTTGGCAGACCCTGTATCTGCTGAGATTTGGAGCCCAGGGAGAGAGTGATATCAAAGATATTTGTAGTCTTATTTTTGACTATGTCCAGGCTGGCGTTTTCATAATCCGTTCTAAGCATCATAATCACCGCGAAGATTTTGCTCTGATTGCCTGGCACAGTCGTATTCATCTCCACCTGAATAAACGGTTCTGTTGCATTTACAATACTCGGTACCTTTAGGACCGTTTGTCCCTCCGTTATCAGCAAAGGCACAGCTATGAGCACGCTTGATCGATCTTCATCAACGAAATCCAGTGAATACATGCCACTGCGGCTACTCGATAGCAGAAATGATGTTCCATTGGTTTTCGCGCATTCTTTGCCACTAAAGTCATGCGTCGTCTGATTGCCAGAGACGTAGAATGAGAGATTGAATGGAGATATGCACATAGAGATATTATATGCCTCTGCCTGGTGGGGAGAAAGAAATGCGCCAATAATTGATTGGTTGAGCGAATAAACAGGAATACTATCAAAAAGCTCTATCTCAACAACTCCTTCGGGAAAGTTCATCTTAGGCATTAATAGCATATCATTTCCGTCCAGGCTAATTGGACCAATAACGGAAGAGACATCATAAAAGGCCAACGAAGAGTTGCCCAATGCAGTCACACTAGTAGGAAGGACAAGGAGCAAAAGCAGTACAATTTTTCCACACATAGCCTATAAAAGAGATCACGAAAGTATATATGGCTTTTCTGTAATCAAAAGATGCTTTAAAATATGAGGGGAATCTATTAGATCTGCCAGGAGAACGAATCGGGATTAAGATGAACGCAAAGGATATTACGGGATATAATCTGGACCTGATGCTCCCCGTATTTTTAATACTACTAGCTGAGCTCTTCATCTTTCTTGGCAAACCTAATGTCGCTATGCCTATTCATGCAATAAATTTAATTTTACTTGTTTTATCGTCTATTTACATAAATAATCGTATATATCCCGTGCTCATGCTCATGCCCCTTTTCCGGCTATTGAATGTCGCCATGCCCGTGTTTTTCGATTTAACTCTGTACAGCTATTCCATGGTTTATGCACCCATGTTCATACCCATTTATTTTCTTGTGAAAGATCGTTTTCTGGGCGGCGCAGAAGCTGGATTAACATTTAAGGGCTTTTTGTTTTATCTGCCACTGGCAATTTCTGTGGGCTTTGTTCTGGGGTGGGGAGAGTACAATGTAATCCATCCTCAACTGCTGACACCGGGCGCAAATATCAATGATGTTCTGATTCTTATTTTGACCATGATATTCTTTGTAGGAATTGTGGAGGAATTCATCTTCAGATCGGCTTTGCAAACGGTGCTTGAAGAGAGGCTGGGCTCAATTACAGGACTTCTGCTGGCAAGCGTGATATTCGGATTCATGCACAGCGGCTACCAAATGCCACTTGAGCTTCTTTACGTATCTTTTGCAGGAGTTGTCTTCGGGCTACTCTTCTGGCTGACAAAGAGCCTGCCCGTCATCTCTCTGGCGCACGGCGTTACTAACATCTCTTTATTTTTGGTGGTACCTCTAGAATCCAAGATCCTGATTTATTTTATCTTGGTCCCAGCACTTGTATTTGTGTTCTACGCCTACGTCTTCAAGAAGAAATCGGACGTAGGTGAGAGCAGTTAGGCGCAAAATTGAAATTAGCATTCGCAGTCTTGAAAAGATCAAAAAAACAGTGGTGGCAATAAACTTAATTGAAATTGGAAGCACTTATGTGCCTACAACATCAATAACTTTGTAGCCCACAATCATGAAGAATGTGAGTACCATTGGCACAATGGCCAGGTTCAACATGGTTGATAGACGCTTATTCCATTGTGATGACGCCGACAGAATTTCTGATGCGCTGAGCAGAACAATAAGGCAGATAACACTCACAACGCTGATTTCAGAGACTCCAACCGTGGCAAATGTGGTAACCACTGAAGTAGTACTTGCCGCGCTCATGGTGCTAGCCGCGCTCATGGTGCTAGCTGCGCTCATGGTGCTACTTACCGTACTCAACATGGATGATAGCATAGTCAACTCTCACTATTTTTATTAGGGCCCTTATTAGGGGTAACCTCTATCTATCTTATATTCACATGTTGTATTTATAGATGTCCCAAGGAAATTTGGGTGCACATTATTTATAATTATATATTTAATAACATCAATCCGCTCGTTGATATCGATATTGGATTGATATACCTCAAAGTTTCGTGTTCTATTATTCAGATGTGCTTGAAAATAACTGTAACAGAAATTGTTCTTTATTCGGAAAGTTGGCTTGCGCCACGAACGAATTTGAGTGTAGAAAAGTACCCCCTCCATATTTTCAATTTTTTTGAATCGCGCAGAACCTTCCTGACGGGAGCTTTTCGCCATAATGGTTTCAGCTGTAGAATATGGACCGACAGCCCCAGGCTTCTTTGCCGCCAGGAAATACTCCGCTAGTGGTAGAATTGCTTGAAGGGCTTTCGGTACTCATCCTGCAACTCGTATTTTATTACTATCTTATCCGGCATAATTTGAATCTCTCTTAACGACTGGGTAAAGAGATACCAGATAAAGCCCCGGTCAGGGAGCCTGTACCTTTCCGGCAAGGTAGTGGTAAACTCCGATTCGCCCATAATATAAGTTCTGAGCAACTCGCTTCCCGAGGCGAACAGGAAGGGGAAGCTTACGTTTTCAATCTCTCGCTGGCAGGAGCCCTGCAGCCGCAGGCGCTGAGCCAGAAACTCCAGGTAATCTTCTTTGGTTACCACCAACTCACTGTACTCGCTCATTACAATCACCCCCATTTAACCTGGCTGAGGGTGAGATAAAAGTTATCGTCGCGAAATCTCATCAATCATCTACAATATCAGCTTTCTCGCCAGGCACAGCTCTGCCAGGCTCATCTGTCCGGGAGCCGTGCTCTGTGTTACAAAACCGTAGGTAAGAGCTGAGCCATAGAGAGGAGCTATGGCGCGCAGATGTCTGCCCATCCGGCCCATGGCGATCATGCAAAGAGGCATATCTGCATCGAGAAGAAACTGCAAGATCCTCAAATTATCATGGAGGCTTTTGGGCGTCACGGCGATCTTGGCAATGGCGGCGTTTGTCTTCTTCATCTCATCATAGATGCCCATCAATTGCAATTCTTCGGGCATGCCCTGAAAGTCATGATAAGAGACTATCACCGGTTTTATTATTCTGGCTATGGCATCGTCTCTTTGATCTGCCAGAAGTTCCAAATCCACGTAGTCGGCATAGCAGGAGGCCTTAATGAGCAGTTCGACTCTCTCTTTTTCGCTGCCCTGAAACATTCCTCCCTCCGTTCTGAGACGGGCCGTCGCGATGATCGGCTTGGCGGTGGCCTCTCGGATTGCCTTTAAGATTTGCAGCGGATCGCCATCTGCGAGCAGGTCCAGCCGCAACTCGATCATATCTGCGTCGCTTGTGGCCTGGACATCGTTTTCAGCATCCTTTCCCAGAACGGCTACTATGCGCGACTTGTGATTCATGGATTTATTGCTCCACAATGCTCTCCTCTATCTTCATTCCGAAGTGGCGGGCCATCCCTTCCAGATGCACCAGCACCTCGTCGCCGGCTTTGAGATCAGTCACCGGAATTGGTATGCCTTCGGAGCCGACCAGCTTTATGGTCTCGGCATTTTGCAGCAGAGTGCTTATCCTCTGTCCACCTGCCTCCGCCTCGATGAGGATCATGGGCCTCTTCTCGATCTTGGCACGGCCAACTATGGCCGTCCTGGCCAGGCCCTCTTTGCTGACGATAGTAACCTCATCACCCGATTTTAGCTCGGAGAGGTAATGCGTCTTCTCACCCACCCGGATGTAAGCGTGCACCGCCCCAGCATTCAC
>CAZDLZ010000030.1:0-30805 GCA_964506745.1 uncultured Methanotrichaceae archaeon
GACTTGGACAGTAAGCTTGGATTGGGCTTATTCCCTATCACATGAGGAGTTAAGGGTGAAAACTTCTTAGGCTTATCGGTCTGGCTGCAAAGCAAATCCAGCTACCGCTAAGGTAGCTTCAACCGACATCATTATTAAGGGGCAATTGATTTGCTGTTGGCTTGTGGCCTGGGGCGGCTTTTCGTTACAATCTCCCTTCCTTTACCTTTTGCCGCCTCGGGCCCTCTCCTCCTTTCCATCCGACAATGGGGATGAACAGGACATCAGAGTATATGGGAATTCTTTGCAGATTAATTTGTCGGATGAGGCCCGCAAATCTCCTCTATCTTTTCCGCCTGCGCGATCACCTCCGCAAAGTTGGTTGCCGCTCTTCCCCAGGCAGCCGCCTTTTCGGCACTTTTTTCCTCCAGCACGGCCCGGTCAAGCCACCATACTGCTTCCCAGTAATTGTTTTCTGCCTCCGCCCATAAATTTGCGGCCATTTTCGGTGGCTGCCTTCCCATCACCTGAACCGTCTTCCACATGGCAGCAGACGCATCTTCTTTGAGGCTAAATACCAGGTCTTCCGGTCGCGATCCTATGGTAATGTTGACATAAGTTCCAGTCTGGCCGCCGGCCAGGGTGCCCCAGTAGGGCATGCCGGGATTTCCCGTACAGATGGATACTCTATGATCAGCGGGGACGGCTATCGCTGAGTAAAGTGTGGCAACATCAGGACGGAAACGATTGATGGTATTGGAGCTACTGGGATCGTAAAGGTGCCATTCTTTCCCATCCCACCAATTGGTTAAGGCGAAGGTCTCAACAGCCGTCGAATAATTGAATTTGCCCTGCCGGTCGGTGATCATCTTCTCGGCCGTCAGGTATCGATAGTAGCTGGAAGGGTAGTACTTCAGCGGGTCCCAAATCGGTTGAGAGGGCTTCATGGCAGTACAGCGATAATGGTTGGTCATTACCAGATAATCCGACTCATTGTTATCCCCGGCTCGCCGTAGGGCATATCTGGCCCGGGTTGCCTCCAGAATGGTGGCATTGCCCCCTGCATCAAGGAGCATGTGATTAAGACCGAACATGCGCGTCGAGTTGATGAGAAAATTTTCCGCCTCGGGAACGGTGCCGCAGGTCATGGCCACATAGGGCAGCTCCAAAAAGCCTGTGATGCCGGGGCCGTTGTCGCCCGGCCCCTTCTGCGGTGCTGCGGCCAGGATGTATATCAATCCCTTATCGTTGAAGGCAGAATTGCTTCCTGTTCGCCCCGCACCGGTGGGAATGATACAGGAATTCCCGGAATCGGGATAGATGGCCAGGATGACCGAATATGAATTGGAGGGCAGATGATAGTAATCGAAATTAGTCCCCGCGATCATACCATTGCCGGTAGCATTGCCGAAAGCAGCTATGGCCGTACAGTGATCGGGTGGCTGTGGCCCCATACTTCCTCCCCTGTAGAGCATCACCACAGGATCATCCGGACCAAATTGATAGCCCTGATCGATCATGGCATCAGTCATGCCCCTGAAAAATGAGCTGAAATCAAACAGGGAAAGCTCACTTGCGATATATTGTCGGTATTCCTGGCAGCTTCGCAAGATCTCCTGCGATGAGTTTTTCGCGAGAGCACTGGCCCAGGCGGCGTCACGCACGATTGCAATGTAATCTTTGGCCTGTAGAGCATACTGATATCCCATCTCATAAGGATCGCCCTGCATCACGACAATGGGCATTATGCCCGGCGGAGGTAGATAAGATTTTGATGATATGCCCATGTTTTCGGCGTTTGCAAGTCCTGCAAAAGAACAGGGGATGAAGATGCAGAGCAGGACGAGAACTGATTGAAGGGAGCATTTCCGGGAATTTTGTATGTACATGCTATGATGCGATGTTCTCCCATCAATAATATTCATAGCTCACCCACAGTACTTGCACCCTGGCAGTGTCTCCCCGTTGCCCAGATAGAGTACCTGGCTTCGGCTGCCGTAGCGAAAGACTGTCACGCCCTTGCAGCCTGAATCATAAGCCAGATTGTACACCTTCAGGACATCGCTTACGGTAGCGCTTTCGGGTAGGTTTACCGTCTTGGAGACGGCGTTGTCCGTGTACTTCTGGAAGGCGGCCTGAATTTTGATGTGCAGCTCGGGCGGTATATCCAGAGCCGTGACGAATAAATCCTTGAGGTCCTGGGGCAAGCCTGCTATATCCGCAGCCGAGCCTTTTCCGACCAGCTCCGCTTTTATCTTCGGGCTGTAGATGCCGCGCTTTCGCGCCGCCTGTTCAAAGAGTGGTGAGATCTCCAGCAGGCGCGCGCCCTCCAGGACATTTCGCACGAATGCCAGCGCAAATAGCGGCTCGATGCCGCTGGAGGTCCCCGCGATGATGCTGATGGTGCCAGTGGGTGCGATGGTGGTCAAGGTGGCGTTTCTCATGGCGCTCCAATTCCGGAGTTTGGAATCTTCAAAGAGGGGAAAAGAGCCACGCTCCTCGCCCAGGCGGGCCGATGCCCCTCGCGCCGTCTGAGCGATGAATTTCATAACTTCTTCCGCCCGACGCACGGCCTGCGGGGTGTTGTAGGAGATATTCATCAAAATCAGCATCTCGGCGAATCCCATCACACCCAGGCCCACTTTCCGCGATTGCAAGGTTGCTTCTTCGATCTGATTGAGTGGAAAGCGATTGACATCGATGACATCGTCCAAAAAGCGCACGGCGAGACTGACCAGCTCTCCCAGGCGCTCCCAGTTCAACTCTCCTTTCGCCACCAGATTGGCGAGGTTGATGGATCCCAGGTTGCAGGACTCGAAGGGCAGCAGAGGCTGCTCGCCGCATGGGTTGGTGGTCTCAATTAGGCCAGGCAGAGGGTGGGCGTCATTGATCCTGTCGATGAAGATCATCCCCGGATCTCCTCCCCGCCAGGCAGAGTTGGCGATGAGGCTCATGGTATCCTGAGCATTGATGAGGCCCGTGGACTGGCCGCTGCGCGGGTTGATTAACTCAATCTCTCCGCCCTGCTGCGCCGCATGCATGAACCCGTCTGTTGCCGCCACAGAGATATTGAAGTTCTCCAAAAACCCCTGCTTCTCCTTGGCCTTGATGAACTCCAGGATGTCCGGGTGATCAACTCGAAGGACGCCCATGTTCGCGCCCCGGCGCCGCCCTCCTTGCTTGATCACATCCGTGGCCGTATCAAAGATGCGCATGAAGGAGACGGGGCCGGAGGCCACACCACCGGTGGCTTGCACCACATCGTTCTTGGGCCGCAGTCGGGAGAAGGAGAATCCCGTGCCCCCTCCGCTCTGGTGGATGAGGGCCATGTTCTTTAGGGCCTCGAAGATTCCCGGCAGCGAATCCTCCACAGGCAGAACAAAGCAGGCGGACAATTGGCCGAGCGGCAATCCTGCATTCATGAGCGTGGGGGAGTTGGGCAGAAATTCCCTGTCGCGCATCATCTTCAAGAAACGGGATCGATAATAATCGGCATCACCGCCATACCTGACCTCTGCCTGCGAGACATGAGCGGCCACGCGCTCGAACATCTCTTCCGGCGTCTCCGCTACCTTTCCCTGTTCGTCGCGACGCAGATATCTTTTCCTGAGAACTTCAGCGGCATTGGCAGATAGATCCATACTGGTCATGTCTGCGGCAATCATCTCCATTTTTATCATCCTGGTGTCTGTGTAATGCCATCATGCAGAATCGATATAAACATGCATGGCCAAAAAGATAAGCCAGATGAAAACGTTTCCGAATAAGACCCACTCATTTTCAAGAGGTTCATTAAGATGAAAATTGCCATTTCAGGAAAAGGCGGCGTGGGCAAGACCACCCTGGCCGGCACCCTGGCCAGGCTCTTTGCCCGCGACGGTTACAATGTCCTGGCTGTTGACGTGGACCCGAGCATGAACCTGGGCTCGGCTCTGGGAATTCCGATTTTGCCCAAGCCCGTCACAGAGCATAAAGACTTAGTTCAGGAGCGAGCGGGCATGCCCATGGGCATGTTCAAGATGAATCCCAAGGTTGATGATATAGTGGCTATGTGCGGCTGCACCGGGCCCGACAATGTCAAGCTGGTGGTTATGGGCACCATCGATTCCGGCGGCTCGGGTTGTATGTGTCCCGCCAACTCCTTCGTCAAAGCACTCCTCCGGCATGTCATCACCCGCGAGAAAGACCTCGTGATCCTGGATATGGAAGCTGGCATCGAGCACTTGGGGAGGGCCACCGCTCGCGGCGTTGACGCCATGATCGCCGTGGTGGAACCGGGTATGAGATCCATTGAGACCGTGGAGAGGATCATGCATCTGGGCAAGGAGATCGGCATTACCAGGTACTTCGCTGTCATAAACAAGGCAGACGACCCCGGGCCCGTGGCCGATAAGCTGGCCCAGATGGGCATACCGGTTCTGGGAACCATCCCCTTTGACAAATGCCTGGTGGAAGCGGACCTGGCTGGCAAGCCTCCAATCGATGCCAACTGTCCGGCGGTAGAGTCCATACGAAAGATAAAGGCAAAATTAGAAGAGATGTTTGGAAAAAAAGATTAAAAAACATGCAAAGCAGGCCTAGAATGTCATGCTGCCTGCTTTTATTCCTTCTTTTACTATTGATCCGATTACCTTTGCGCCCGGCCCCATGATGCGGCAGGTTTTTTGGGACTCGTCTTCGGCTACTACGACCACGAAGCCCATGCCCATGTTGAATGTCTTGTACATCTCTTCATCATCGACATTGCCCTGCTCTTGCAAGAAGCGGAATATGGGCTGCGGCTCCAGCGGATCGGTGATCTCAAAACCCAACGCAGAGATTCGGCGCAGCTTGAGAAGGCCCGAGCCGGTGATGTGGGCGAGGCCATGCACATCGCACTGCTTTACCAGTTCCACGATCTCAGGATAGATCCTGGTAGGCGTGAGCAGCTCTTCACCAATGGTATTCTTCCCGCCGGGCATCTGGTCGAAATAGGTGTACTTAGACTCGGCTACGATGCGCCGGGCTAAAGTGTAGCCGTTGCTGTGCAGGCCGCTGCCAGGCACGCCCACCAGAGTATCGCCTTCTCTGATCTTCTCGCCCGTCACAACCTTGTCCTTGTCCACGATTCCAATGGCTGTTCCGGCCAGGTCAAAGCCGCGGATGATCTCCGGCAAGGAAGCCGTCTCCCCTCCCACGATGGTCATATTGGAGATCTCAGCGCCTTTGCGAAGGCCCACCGCAATCTGCGCCGCACGCTCCGGGTCCACCTTCTCGACGGCCAGATAGTCCACGAAGGCAATGGGTTCGGCCCCTATGGCATAAAGGTCATTGACATTCATGGCGATGCAGTCGATGCCGATCGTATCCCACTTGGAGATCGCATTGGCAATGAGGACTTTGGATCCCACGCCATCCGTGGTCATGGCCAGGGCAAAGCTTCCCATATCCAGGAGTCCTGCGTAGTGGCCGATTTCGGTCATGGGCGCTCCAAAGCCTCTGCGTTTTGTCGTCAGCACGGCCTTCATGGCATCAATGGATCGGTTCTCCTGGTGAATATCCACGCCCGCTTGAGCATAAGTCAGTTTCTTCATGTCTCTGCTCCCAGTCCGAACTCGCGGTGCAGCTCTTTTACAGCCTGCTCGGCGTCCTTGGAGGCGACCACGAAGGATATGTTGAGCTGACCTGATGCCTGGCTGATCATGACCACATTTATCTTGGCCGCGCCCATGGCCTTGAAGACGCGGGCGGCAACACCTGGGGTGCCCTCCATTCCCGCGCCCACAACCGCCACGGCGCAGACATCGTGATCGTGTGAGATCTCCTTGACCAGATCTCTGGGAAACTCTGCTCTCAGGGCGTCCTCAGCCTTCTCCACCTGTCGCTCCTCAATGATCATGGAGATATTGGCCTCAGAGGATCCCTGGCTGATCATGACGATATTGACTCCCGCCTTGGCCAGGGCGGAAAACGCGCGCGCTGCGACGCCAAGCGTTCCAATCATGCCTGCACCGGAAATGTTGAGCAGGGCGACATTCTTGTGCAGTGTCACCGCTTTTATCACATCTGCTTTGGGCATATCTTCATGCACTATCAGGGTGCCGGGAATATCCGGATCAAATGTGCATTTGACGCGCACTGGGATGCCCTTCCTAATGGCGGGCTCGATGGAGCGGGGGTGCAAAACCTTGGCTCCGAAGTTTGATAGCTCCATTGCCTCTCGGTAGGAGATGGAGGGAATGGACCTGGCCTCGGGCACGATCTTGGGATCGGTGGTCATGATGCCATAGGTCTCTTTCCAAAACCAGATCTCATCGGCATCAATAGCAGCTCCGATGAGTGAAGCGGACAGATCCGAGCCGCCACGTCCTAAGGTCGTAATTGTGCCCTTTTCGTCCTTGGCGATAAAGCCGGTGACTACGGGAACACCCTTTAGCGGCAAGAGCCTTTGGGGAATCAAATTGTAGGTCTTTTCCAGGGGACGGCTGTCGCCGTAGTTGCTGTCTGTGATGATTCCTGCCTCTGAGCCGGTATAGTGCGTTGAGGGTATGCCCATATCTCTTAAAACTCCGGCCAGAATGGGTGCCGCCAGTTGTTCGCCATAGCTGGATATGTAATCCAATGAGCGCGGCGTAAGCTCACCCAGGTAGCATATACCGATGTAGGCTTTTTCGAGCTCAGACAGCTTATTTGATATCGTCTTTTCAATTTCTTTGGCGATTTGAGGATCTTTTATGGCATCAGTTATGGCCTGATTGTGCCTATCCGTGAGCCTCTCGATAAAATCGATCACTTCTGAGACATTCCCCTCATTTGCCGCCTTCGTGGCACAGGTCAGCAGGTCGTCAGTGACGCCTTGCAGGGCAGAGGTAACCAAAACTATCTCATTGTCGCGGCTAAAATGCAAGACCAGATCTCCCACATGCCGCAGTCTGTTTCCGTCAGCAACGGAAACACCACCAAACTTCATTACCAAGCGCGCCATCGTAAAAACCCTTCTTTGCTTTTTTCGCAGCGATTTAAGCTTTGCCTAACCCGTGGCAATCACCCTAAATGGTAGGTCTTTTTTTGCATCTAAAATAATTACCACGGTAACCCCTCCCGGAATGGTTCTCATGAATGGTAACGACTATCCGTTCGATCATTGGGTATCGACAAGCATGGTTTCCAGTACAATTGATAATATCTGATCAATAGCAACACAGAATTTTGCTTCGAATTATGGTGGGGTGAATGATAACAGCAAATGGTAATATGACTCATGTGTCTGAATCGAAACCGCCCTGAGCAGGCCGAAGGCTTAAATAGATTGAGTACGAGCTGTTTGAGTCCTAATCAGGACTGTAATATTTATCTTAAACTTCGCGAGGCGTATTATGGGCAAGAGGAAGAAAATAGCAGAACGCGTAACGACTCTGATGGACAAGCCCGAGTTTATCCGGAACATCGGAATCGTGGCACATATTGATCACGGCAAGACAACCCTTTCTGATAACCTTCTGGGAGGCGCAGGCATGATCTCCATGGAACTGGCAGGCAGGCAGCTCTTCATGGATTTCGATCCCCTGGAGCAGGCCCGCGGAATTACTATCGATGCGGCCAATGTATCCATGGTTCACGAGATAGATGGCAAGGAATATCTCATCAACATGATTGATACTCCTGGCCACGTGGACTTTGGAGGCGACGTCACCCGTGCTATGAGGGCCGTGGATGGCGCAGTGGTCGTAGTGGATGCTGTTGAGGGTGCTATGCCTCAGACGGAGACCGTGCTGCGGCAGGCTCTGAAGGAGGGTGTCAGGCCGGTCCTGTTCGTCAATAAAGTGGACCGCATGATCAATGAGCTGAAGGTTGATCCAAAAGATATGGCCATGCGCCTGGGCAAGGTCATTGACAATGTCAACAAGCTCATCCAAGGAATGGATGAAGAGAAATACAGAGCAGGCTGGAAGCTGGATGCGTCAAAGGGAAATATTGCCTTTGGTTCCGCTCTCTACAACTGGGCCATCAGCGTGCCCCAGATGAAGAAGACTGGCATCGGCTTTGAGCAGGTAGTCGAATACTGCCGGGCCGGTAAGATGAAGGAGCTGGCTGAAAAGGTCCCTCTTTATATTGCCGTAAATGATATGGTCGTCAAATTCCTTCCCAGCCCCATCGCTGCGCAAAGAGAGAGGGTCAAGGTCATCTGGCACGGCGATTGGAATAGCCCGGTTGGTAAAGCCATGGCTACCTGTGATCCCAAAGGCCCTGTCGCCTTCATGATCAACAAGATAAAGGTCGACCCGCACGCAGGCGAAGTGGCCACAGGCAGGCTCTTCTCAGGAACCCTGCATCGCGGCATGGAGCTGTATGTATCCGGCGTAGTCAATACCAACCGCATTCAGCAGACCGGCATCGTCATGGGTGCGGAGAGGGTTGAAGTAGAGGAGATTCCAGCAGGAAACATCGCAGCAGTTACCGGTCTTCGGGATGCTATTGTGGGCACCACCATATCATCGGAACAGGGCATGACGCCCTTCGAGCAGATTAAGCACGTCTCTGAGCCGGTCATGACCGTAGCTGTCGAGGCCAAGAACACCCGCGACCTACCCAAGGTTGTGGAAGTCTTAAGGCAGATCGCCAAAGAGGACCCAACCTTGCAGGTTACCATCAACGAGGAAACCGGCGAGCACCTCCTGGCCGGTATGGGCGAACTACATCTGGATGTCACTGTAACAAGGATGCAACGTGATCGCGGCGTGGAGCTGAAGACCTCTCCTCCTATTGTAGTCTACCGTGAGTCCGTCGGCGGCAGAGCCGGGCCTGTGGAAGGAAAGTCACCCAACCACCACAACCGTTTCTATATTGAGTTTGAGCCTTTGGAATTAGGCGTGATCGATGCCCTGAAAGAAGGCAAGGTCAGCATGAAGATGGAGGAGGTCGAGCGCAGGAAGGTTCTCATCGATCAAGGCATGGAGAAAGATGAGGCGAAGAACATTGTAGGTTACTTCGGCACCAACATCCTGCTCAACATGACCAAAGGCATTCAGTACCTGAGGGAGACCATGGAGCTCATTTTAGAGGGCTTTGAGGAGGCGCTGAAGAACGGTCCTATCTGCAGGGAGCCCGCGCAGGGCATAAAAGCCAAGCTCGTGGATGTAAAGCTGCATGAAGACGCTGTACACCGTGGTCCTGCTCAGGTCATTCCGGCGGTCAGGCAAGCCGTGCAGGCTGGAATACTTATGGCGAATCCGGTTTTATTGGAGCCCTTCCAGAATGTCTATATACAGGTGCCTCAGGATCAAATGGGTGGAGCCATGTCTGAGATCCAGGGTCGCAGAGGCCTTATCTTGAGCATGGACAGCCAGGGCGATATGATAATCCTTAAATCCAAGATGCCTGTCGCTCAGATGTTTGGATTCTCCGGGGCTATAAGGTCGGCCACTGAAGGAAGAGCCCTCTGGTCGTCTGAGTTTGCCGGCTTTGAGCCCTTGCCCGCCAACCTGCTGCTAGATGTAGTCAAGCAGATCAGAACCAGAAAGGGCTTGAAACCGGAAATGCCCAAGCCTTCCGATTACCTGAAGGTCGTTTGAGTGCGACCTTCGAAAAGATTAAACGCAAAGGCAGAAATACTGAATAATATGGATAGTGCCATTTGGAGGAGATAAGTTATGGCAGATGCAAAGCCACACCTCAATCTAGCATTCATAGGACACGTCGACCACGGCAAGTCGACGACCGTAGGCAGATTGATGTTCGAGACGGGGGCTGTAGACCCGCACGTCATTGATGAGTATAAGAAAGAAGCCGCATCCAAAGGAAAGGCAACCTTCGAGTTCGCCTGGGTCATGGATAGCCTGAAGGAAGAGCGCGAGAGGGGCGTTACCATTGATATCGCCCATCATCGCTTCGATACTGCCAAGTTCTACTTTACCGTGGTTGACTGCCCCGGTCACAGGGATTTCGTAAAGAACATGATCACCGGCGCCAGCCAGGCTGATGCCGCGGTGCTGATTGTGGCCGTCCCGGACGGCGTCATGGCTCAGACCAAGGAGCACGTCTTCCTTTCCAGGACATTGGGTGTCAGCCAGTTGATCGTTGGCATGAATAAGATCGATGCCACCACACCACCCTTCGATGAGAAGAGATTCAACGAGGTCAAGGAAGAGGTAGGCAAGCTGCTAAAGATGGTTGGATTCAAGGTAGAGGATATACCATTCGTGCCTATTTCCGGCCTGATGGGAGACAACCTCTCCAAGCCCAGTGAGAACCTGAAGTGGTACAAGGGCCCATCCTTGCTCGAAGCCCTGAACAACCTCAAGGTGCCCCAGAAGCCGACCAATCTGCCTCTTCGCGTGCCGGTACAGGACGTCTACACCATCTCCGGTGTGGGGACAGTGCCAGTGGGCCGTGTTGAGACCGGCGTCATGAGAAAGAACGACAAGATCATCTTCGAGCCCGCCGGAGCTTCTGGCGAGGTCAAGTCCATTGAGATGCATCATGAGGAAGTCGCTGAGGCATTCCCGGGCGACAACATCGGATGGAATGTGCGCGGTGTCGCCAAGAACGACATTCGTCGCGGCGACGTCTGCGGATCGGTAGCTAAGCCCCCGACCGTTGCCAGAGAGTTCAAGGCCCAGATCGTTGTGTTGCAGCATCCCAGCGCCATATCGGCAGGATACACACCTGTATTCCACTGCCATACCGCGCAGATCGCGTGCACTCTCACAGCCATTCTGGCCAAGCTGGACCCAAGATCCGGAGCTGTCAAGGAAGAGAATCCTGCTTTCATCAAGGCTGGAGATGCGGCCATCATCATGGTTACTCCTTCCAAGCCCATGGTCATTGAACCGGTGAAGGAGATCCCTCAACTGGGAAGGTTTGCCATTCGAGATATGGGCACGACCGTCGCGGCCGGCATGTGCATCAGCGTGGTACCACGCTGAAATCAATTTTTTTGGTGTAAAACATGCAGAAGGCAAGAATTCGACTTTCCGGCACTAATCCCCTGATGCTGGACGATATTTGCAGCCAAGTAAGGGGGATTGCTCAGAGAACCGGCGTTCACATGGCTGGACCCATCCCGTTGCCCACTAAGAGGATGGTGGTTCCTTGCAGGAAGAGTCCTGACGGCGAGGGAACGGCCACCTGGGACCACTGGGAAATGAGGGTGCACAAGAGGCTCATCGACCTGGATGCTGATGAGAGAGCGCTTCGCCAGCTCATGAGGATTCAGGTTCCAAAGAACGTAAATATTGAGATCGTGCTGGAAAGCTAAATTATTAGTTAGGGGCTGCTTCCTTGGGTTGAAGGGGCCCGCTAACCTATATATTCTACAATTTTACTAAAATATAAGGACTCGTAGTATAGTCTGGATAGAATAGAGGCCTCCGGAGCCTCGGGCCCGGGTTCGAATCCCGGCGGGTCCGTTACACTTTTATTATGTCGATATCTGACATTTGCGCATCTGCTATCGTCTCATGTCCTTCGATCTTCTTGAGGATGATGGTCCCATCTCCCAACTGGTCCACTGCGATCATGTCACCCGGTAGCAGATGCAGTCCGAACCTGATGGCAAGAGGAAGCAAAATCCTGCCGTTGGAATCAATATTAGTTATCAAGTCCATTCACCAGAGGCAAGCGGGCAGAAGTGGCGGATCCTTAGCAGTCTATGCCGTCGCAACCTGATTGTCTCTTCTCTTCCACGGGACTCTCTCTGAACTTGATCATCTTCTGCACATCGAATTTGCCCGTGAACGCCTCATGCACCTTGAGATCCTTGCTGAACATTTTATGCATCCGGGCGTCCGTTTGCCATGTTCCATTGAATGAATTTCTGGTCTGGATGCCCACAGTGTGCACAGGGCTTGTCTTTAGCATCTCTTCGATCTTCCTAGGATCGGTTATGTAGGAAGCGGGATTGGTTGAGGCGAAGTAGCTGCTGCCTTCTCTCTCCATCTCTGTGACCGAGAAGGTCTCTGTGATCTCCGCGCCGATGCCGCCCCAGAATGCCTTGGAGTTTATATATTTCATTCCTACCATGGGCGTCTTTCCGGAGTAGGTGAGCTTGTTGCTTTCCCAGAGATTTAGCGGCACAGCTATGCCGTTCTCCATGCCTGGAAGCTTGGCTGCCCTCTGAGCTTCTACGGTTCCTGAGTCCATCTCCAGGTCGCCATCTCCGTACATGAAATTGCTGTACTCGAGAGCAAGCTGCCTGTCCTTAACCGATACGCCCACCTCGAAAGCGCCCGTACCGGTTACCTTCAGCATGTTGCAGAAATCTCCATCCTGGACCTGCTCGGTAATGGCTGGTGTGGCAAAGACCGGCTCCTGGGATAAGAGCAATATTAGCAACAAAGCTACTGCAATACCCTTCGTCGTTCTACTCCTTTATTTCTATCCCTTTATTATGGACTTATTAGGATCTTCTAGCTAAAAAAGTTATTGTAGCCCGTTTTGGCAAAAGTTTCATCTCACCCTTTGGACCATCCATCTAACAAGATGCCTAAGGAACTCGCTGTGGTCATGGATGTGGCAGGAACAATACTGAGGATGTATCGCGTGGCCAAAGATCTCGAAACGTGCGCCATTCTGGTGAATGTGGTTACCTGGGCTCTGATTATGGAGAAAAAAGGCCGAGCCCTGGTTGTCCCTCAGGTGGACCCTCGCCTCTTATTATCTTATCGGCTCGATGATGCTCTGGGAACGTTGATCGATGGTCGCGAGCAATTGCTGGAGATAAGCTGTGCCAGCAGCCCCATCTCCAAAGATGAAGTTGTACGCATTTTAGGTCGTTCCAAAGCCAAGGTTCGTGATCTTGTGGAGGTGTATCGGGAAGTATTGTCCAGGTGTCCCGGTAATTATCATACGGCCGGCATGATTGTCGATGTTGATCTGCAGGAGGTTGTTTATGCACTCAGCACGGGCGGCTCTCCTTTTCCCGGATTGAAGAATGTCCTCTTCGATCTGGAAAACCAAGGGGCAGACATCTATGTGGCTTCCGGGGACAGCATGAGAAGTCTTGCTTCTCTCAAAGAATTTGGCATAGATATGTCGCGAGTTTATCCTACCTCTGGCCCAAGGCGAAAAAAAGAGATAATTGTCGACCTGAAGAAACGATACCATCAAGTGGTAATGGTGGGCGACGGTCTAAACGATCTCTATGCTTTGAGGGCGGCGGACCTGGGCATTTTGACAGTGCAGCAGGACACCCGTCCCACTATGAAGCTCCTTCTGGCTGCTGATAAGATAATAACGGATATAAAAGAACTGCCTAAAATATTGGTGAATAACTGTTAGATTATTTTTGGATCAATGTATTTGTAATTCTCCACTTTCTTTTCCTTCTAAATTGGGTGGCGGGTGAATTGACTGGATAATTGGCAAATATTCGCGCAATCGGATAATTCTGGGAAAAGTATATATACTTGGCTAGTGCATTCTTATTTGTTAACATTTTAAATTTGCTTCGAAATAAGACCGTACTAGAATATGCTAGGAGTAGCGCACAAATGTTCGAAGAGCTTTTAGAGATATACAAAACAAAGGCTGAAGAGATTGAGAAAGATAGAAAAGAAGCACAGGCCATGCTTTTGCTGGTCTCATCCATCGAAAAGATCTCACGGGAGCTTGACTCCAAACAGAGCGATGTAGATCTCTTAGGCAGGTTGATCGATCAGGTTGATCGCCTATCCAAAGAGGTATCTGATCTGAAGAGCCAGCTTCGCGCTCGACAGGGACGACCTGCGCCTATTTCGGAAACGAGCTGTGGAGATGGAAAGGCCCTGGATAACCATGCGCGATCTCTCATAGACATTATGGAAGAGAGGCCGAGCAGGTACACAACCAGCGAGCTGGTGGACATGCTGGGCTTAAATAAGACTACGGTGATAAGCGTGATGAAACGCGCTCATGAACTGGACCCCAAACACGTCAAGATGACTCAGGGAAAGAGGCGCAAGCTCTACCTGTCTTATGTGTCTGAAGGCGAGGTGCAGGCGACGGAAGAAGCTTCGCCTGGATCAGGTGATTCAGACCGGGTGAAGCTAGAGCTGATGGCCATGACGTGACTACTCCCACGACTGAAGTCGCGGGCATCTAGGCTTTTGCCACAGACTGTAGTCCCAGTCTGAGAATATTTTTTGAAGCATTGAGGTCTCTGTCCATTATCAAGCCACATTTCAGGCAGTTATGGATTCTTTCTGAGAGACCCTTCTTTACGATTGAACCACAGCCTGAGCACATCTGAGATGTATAGGCAGGATTGACCAGGACCACTTTACGACCAGCACTTTCAGCCTTGTAAGTAACGTAAGTCCGAAATCTATTCCAGCTTGCATCCAGCACGCTCTTAGCCATGTAAGGTTTCTTTTCAATGAGGTCCTTGATATCTATATCTTCCAGGCAGATTATGCCATAATCGTTCACGATCTGATGGCTGAGTTGGTGAGCAAAGTTATCTCTGAGATTACCAAGTCGTTCATAGATATGACTGACTTTCTTGGCGGCCTTTCTGCGCTCAGGTGATCTATGGGGGAGTTTATCTTTCTTGCTTTGTTCCGTGGAAAGTTTCTCTTCACAAGCTGCAAGATATCTTTGGTTTGCTACAAAAGTACCATCTGACAGAACGACAAAATTGGAGATCCCCACGTCAATGCCTACTGCTTTTTCGGAATCTGGTACGGCATCTTTGGGTGCATCTTCTAACAAGAATGAGACATACCATTTTTTGGTAGCTGATCTTCTTATGGTCAGCCTCTTAATGGTTCCTTCAACTTTCCTATGCAACCAAACCTTTAGATCTCCTATCTTGGAAAGATGCAAAACGTTATCCTTGAACGTGAAACCACTTAGATTCAAAGTAGCTTATGGAGCGATCTTCACTCTCCCAGGCGTTTTTCCGCAAAGCAAGTGTCTGATTATAGGTCCACCTGCAAGATCAAGTTGCCGGTTCAATATTGCAACCTGCGACTTTGTGGGCTTCAATCTATAACGAAACACTTTAGACATTATCAGTTAATAGGCTTCATTGAATAATACAGTTGTTGGTCCACAGGAAATAACCGCGGGGCACGATTCATCCCACCTCTGAAGAGGCGGGGATTCTCTGCCCCTGCACCCCGCCCTTCCTAAGTGGTGTAACCCTCAGACAATCCATAAATTCATTGTTAAAGGTCGAGTTGCCTGTTGTTCTCCCGGCTGCTCTGGCCCTTTGGCGTTTTTTATGTCTTCTTTTGCTTTCTTCTATATATGTATCCGCCAACAGCAGCTATTATGATCAAAATGGCAATTGCCGGCATGAGCAGAGATGTGGAGGCCGCCTTGACCACAACGGGTATCTTCATGCTCTCTGAGATCACTGAATCGCCATTGATATCTGTATATTTGATCTCGCTGTTTATGCCATAGTCTTTGGGCGTAGCGTCGGAATCGACGTCAAGCCGGAAAACGACGGTCTTCTCTTCGCCCGGTGCCAGTGTTCCGATGAATGCCTGATCATCGGTGGAGGAGAACGGCTTGAAGATGGATAGCCTGGCGATAGCGTCTTTGACGTTGTCCTCGCCGATATTTTTGTATGTTGCAGAGATTTGTGCCTTCTTAGTGCCAGCGGAGAGCACTGCTGTTGCATTAACGACCATAAAATCCGCCTGTTTCTTAACGGTTATGATGAGGGGTACTGTCTGATTGGCCTTCTGGTAGATATATGATACCTGGTAATTTGCCAAAGCAGGCGAGCTTCCGCTGGTAACAAGCTTGGAAGCCTGCACCCGGACATTGGCCTGGTAGTCATATGATAGGTTTAAACGCAGTGGATAGGTCCCCGCTGGGGCATGCTCTCCTATCTTAATTGCAAATTCCAAAGGCGACTGGGTCTTATCTCCCGATTTTAGGGATTGAACAATCTGGTCCCCTGATTTTATCTCGATCTCTGGATTGTCAGCGAGGAGGTAAGCAGAGATTCCTAGCGCGGTCGGCTCCTTGTACTCTTCTTGCAGCTCCGCGCTGGCCAGAGCGAACTCCTTGGGATTCTGGGGTGTTAAGTCCTCTTTGAATCCCAATATCCTCCCATAGTTGGTCAGATCCACGTAAAGGGAAACGGTATCACCGCGCTCAAACTCATCCGTTCCGGAAACGCTGGCAGAAATATCCGGGCTGCCATACATGGTGTAATAATTATCTCCGCCCAACTCAAATGGTATGTAGGTGTTTTGAGCCGAGACTGCTGTAATTAGAGTCAACAGGCAAAAGCCAACCAGGGCCATAATAATTCTCATCAGTCATCCTCCTCTTGCTATCAGCTTGAGGGCTTTCTTCACCTCGTATTTCGCATTTTCCACCACAGCACGCCGTATCTCCATGCGGTACATGAGCACCACGAAGACCGTGAAGGTCGTAAGCAATGCGAATACTATCGCCAAAACGGTTAGGGTTCCGAAATTGTTGGTAATCAGGAATGGCGAAGATATCAGGGCCGCAAATCCAAATACCGTGGTAAGGCCTGAGGCAATAAGTGCCGAGCCAATGCGCCTTGATGCAATCATGAGCGCTTCTCGTGGCTGCCCTATTCTGGCCAGCTCCTCGTAGAAGCGCTCCATCATCAATATTGCGTATTCCGATCCCACGCCCAGAATGAGTGCGCCCAGGCACGCCGTAAGGGGCGTGTATTTCATATCGGCCAGGTACATCACTCCTCCCATCCAGCCGATTACCACCAGCATGGGCAAAACCGGAAGAAGCGCTTTTATCAGATCTCTGTAGATGAGCAGCAGCACGATGAAAATCAGCACCAATCCGAGCAGAGTCATCTCCGTCCTGCCTTGGGTCAGAGCACCTATGACGGTCGTCATCACCACGGCATCACCGGTCTCTCGCACGGACACTCCTGGCGGCGGTGGATGCCAGGCAATATCTTTGTCAATCTCTTTTATTAGCCGATTGGTGCCTTCTGCACCCAGGTTAGTCAGTTCCTTGCCCACATTTAACTTGATCAGAGCTGTGTCGTGCCCATCCAGATGCTTAACTCGCATCGCGGCAGGAACGGAATCGATCAGCTTTCTGATCTCAGTTCGGTCTTCTGGGATCTCACCGCCATTAGACTGCTTGACCAAAGAAGCTATGCTTTCGTATCCGTATATTTGATCACGGGAATTGGTCAGATAATTGCAAAAATCGTCTATCCAGTGCAGTGTATCGGGATTCGTAATGTCATCGGCCTGAACGATGAGGTCTAATGTATCCGTGCCTCCAAAGATATCGCTCATATGTACGAAGTCAATGAGCGGAGGCAAATCCTGGGGGACATAATTCTTGAAATCGGTATCGACCAGGACCTGAGTGTCTGCATAAATGCCTGCCAAAGAGAGAAATAATGCAGCGGCAAGCACAAGATACCATCTTTGAATGCATAAGTTTGAGACCTTCTCGATGATGTTTCCTATTATCAGGTCTTTGGGCACATTGTCTGCTGCACCTTCTTTCTTCTTTTCTCTCTCTGATGCGTTCCTCTTCTCTACAATATAAAGAAGAGTAACCCCCACAAAAAGGGCGGATAGGTAGCAAAGGAAGAGTCCGACCAGGCATAACAGACCGAAATCTCTGGTCATGGGCACGGATGAGGTGAGGAGGGAGACGAAACCCATGGCAGTTATAACTAGGGCGATCATGACCGGCTTGGAGACATTGCCTATGGTCTTTATCACGGCCTGTTCCGGTGAGCCGTTGTTATTGAATTCTTCCTCTATTCTATTATGAAACTGGATGGCATAGTCTATGCCGATGCCTATCAGAACCGGGAAGGCAGACATGGATACCATGGTAAAAGGTATGTGCAAAAATCCCATGGCTCCGAAGGTCCAGGTTACGCCCAGAAAGACAATGGGTATGGGGAGAAGCGACCATCTCACATGATTGAATGAAATCAGCAGCGCTATAATCATGAGCAGGCCAGCCAGGGCGAGAATGGGACCATTGCTCGTGGCCATCTCTTCGGTTATCGATTGCATGAGCGCCGGCTTCCCGGTGACGGTGATGCCAACATCCGGCGGAAAGTCGGCCATTTTTACCTGGCCTGATGTCTCTTTATATATCTCACTAAGCTGTGATTCCTTCAGCGAGACCGGCAGCTCAATGGAGAGAATAGTGTGCCTTTTATCCGGCATCATAGCATTTACCGCCGGAAGGTTTGCCGGATCCAAGAGGATTTCCTCTATCCTATCCTGGGTGGGAATTGTTCTGATACCACGGTCAAGCTTCTCTGTGCCGGCCACGATATCAGCAATGCTTGTTACAGCCAGCACATCCGAAGCCTGTCGCATCTTTTGCGAGAGCCTATCCATTGCCCTCAGGATCTCCGGCTTCCTGACATCGTCCGCTTCAATGAGAACAGCTATTGACTCGGTGGCAAACTTTTCCACATAGAGGTGGTCGAAAAGCTGGTAGAGTGGAGAATCCTTGCCCACCATGCTCTCTGTGGTCATTCCTTGCATCTCAATTTGCTGGGCATAGTGCAGGGAGGCGAGAGTTAGGAGCAGTGCGGCGGCCATGATTATCAAGGAGTTGTCCGCGATCCATTGGCCGAGCTTTTCTGTGCCTTTCATCCGCTTAAACCTCTGTTCTGTTCGGAAATTACCAAACGTCCGGAACCTGCAAAAAGTACTTAAAAGTTGTGGTCTTCTGCATATGGATGGATAACGATGGGGCAGATATCTTAAAGATATATATGGTTGATGCCTGCGTCAAAGTGGCCAAAAGCTATGGCTGTAGCGATGCTGTAGGTGTTTTACGTGGCACGCTTTTTCTGGCGGACAGGCCCGTTTCCATGGACGAGCTTGTGGCGGAGACCGGCTACAGTAAGTCTACAGTCAGCGCCAATATGGGCACGCTGGAACGAATGGGGCTGGCCAGGAGGGTTATCATCCCGGGCGATAAGAGGCACCACTATATTCCTGTTACCGATCCTGATTCTCTTAAGAAAGAGATGATAATCAATATGAGGCGAGAGATGCAGGTCATAATAGCCGCTATGAACCGGACTGAGGAGGATCTCAGGGCCCGTGAGCATGTGTCAGATGCGGCACTGGGGAAGATTGACAAAGCAAGATGCTTCTATAAGCAAACTGACCAGCTCTTGGATCTGATATCCCGGTACAATACCGAGGAATTGATCGCTTTGTTGCAGCGGGATTTTCAAGAGAAAAATGTTTGTTAAATCCGTAGGCTGTGATAATCATTGGGCGAAGAGAAGCTTGCAAGCACTGATCCTGAAACGAAGATCGGGCAGATGCTGCGAAAAATCACAGATATGCAGGAGAGTGGCGGCAATGCGGGACAAATGCTGGCGTCACTTTTAGGCTTGAAAGATGACCTCGAAGATCTGTTGATCTGCTTGCGCCGGCGCAGCGTACCGTCAGATGGAATTGTGGGGGATGTTCCCGTCCAGAAGACCTCTGCCATCGATGTCTTGAAGATGACCAAAGCGGTAGAGGCAGTTCCTACGGCCATTGTGCTTACGGATCTAAACGGAAATATCGAGTATGTAAATGCCAGCCTTCTGAAAAATTCCGGTTTTAGCGACATATCTGAGGCAAAAGGGCGGTCTGTTTTTGATTTTACGGATGCTGAGGGCAAAGCCAAGCTGCGAGATGAGGTCATACCCGCTCTTCATTCTATTGGAGAGTGGCAGGGTGAGCTTTTTTTAAAGAGGCCGGATGGCAAGTCCTACATGGCAGAGATGATATGTGCACTGGTAAAAGACGACTGCTGCAACCCCATCTATCTGGTGGCCAATTTTTACAACATCACCGACAGAAAACGCGCTGAAGAAGCATTGCTTCTGGACGATTCCCGGCTGGAGGCTTTGCAGAAGTTAAACCAGATGGATGAAGCCTCCATTAAAGAGATTGCCGACTTCGCCCTGGAGGCGGGAGTCAAGCTGACAGTCTCCAAGCTCGGCTACCTGGCTTTCGTTGATGAGGAAGAAAAGACGCTCTTTATGCATTCCTGGTCCAAGAAGGCCATGCAAATGTGCGATATTGAACATAAAAGGGTGGTCTATCATCTGGAGGAAACAGGGCTTTGGGGTGAGGCTGTTCGGCAGAGAAAAGCGGTGATAACCAATGATTATCCCTCCTGCCCCCTGAGAAGAGGCACTCCCGCGGGTCACGTCGATGTTCTCCGTCACATGAATGTACCCATCATGGACATGGGTAAGATTGTCATTGTGGCGGGCCTTGGCAATAAGGAGGTGGATTACGATGACTCTGATGTGCGCCAGCTCACACTGCTTATGAGCGGCATGTGGAAGATCATCCAACGACGGAAGGCAGAGGCGGCGTTGCAAAGGCGTGATTTATTGCTGCAAGAAGTTGCCCGGGCTACTAACTACTTGCTCACTTCTGATCCCCTGGCCGTGAAGGGGGCTTTGGGCATTCTGGGTGAGGCGGAAGATGTGGATCGGGTTCACATTCTGGAGAACCGGAAACTGCAGAGGGAAGTGAAGCTGGAAAGTATTGCTTTTCAGTGGTTTCGAGAGCCTGCAAATCCATTTTCCGGGGATTTGTCCTGGGTGGAGCATTTTCCTGGTTGGCTGGATACGCTCTCATGCAGCAATCCCATCCAGGGCATAACTTCAGAGCTTTCGCTTCCTGGTGCGATGGTGCTGGTGGATTTAGATGTTCGTTCTTTTCTGCTCCTGCCCGTCTTCATCGAGGGTCGGTTTTTTGCGGTTATTTGCTTTGAAGACTGCCATAATGAGCGGCGGTGGATCGATAGCGAGATAGCTGTACTTCAGGCTGCTGCGGGAAGCATCGGCGAAGCCATATTGCGCAAAAGGACGGAAGAAGCCCTGAAAAAGACACAGGAAGGGCTGGAAAAGAGGGTGTCGGAGAGGACCGCCTGGCTCCTTCGGGCAAATGCGGCGCTGCAAGAGGAGATGGTCAAGCATAACGAAACCGAAATAGAGCTTCGTTCCGCTCGGCAGGCGGCAGATGCGGCTTGCCGGGCGAAGAGCGAATTTTTGGCCAATATGAGCCATGAGATACGCACCCCCATGAATGCGGTCATCGGCCTTGCCGGGCTCTTGCTGGAAACCCGCCTCACAGAAGAGCAGCGTGATTTCGTGGAAACCATTCACAGCAGTGGTGATGCGTTGCTTGCCGTAATCAACGATATCCTGGATTTTTCCAAGATAGACGAAGGCAAGATGAAGCTGGAGCATTTGCCCTTCATTTTACGTGACTGCCTCGAGTCTTCGCTTCGCATGGTGGCGGCAAAGGCGGCTGAGAAGGGATTGGGTCTGACCTATGTTATTGACGAGGCTATCGCCCAAACCGTCCTGGGAGACTCGGTTCGGCTGCGCCAGGTCCTGTCCAACCTGCTTAGCAATGCGGTAAAATTTACGGATAAAGGAAGAATTGCCATTCATGTTCAGCCGGGCGAAAATGCGGATGAAATTCATTTTTCCGTTATCGATACGGGAATAGGCATCAGTTCTGAGGATATGAAAAAGCTCTTCCTCTCCTTCAGTCAGGTTGATGCTTCTACCTCCAGAAAATATGGTGGGACTGGCCTGGGCCTGGCCATAAGCAAGAGGCTGGTCGAGCTGATGGGCGGCAGGATCTGGGTACAAAGCAAGCTTTGCGAGGGCTCAACCTTCAACTTCACCATTTTCGCCCCGCCGTTTTCCGGAGAGGCTGCCCAGCAGCATCTGGCAGGCAAGAGGATAATGGCTCTGCTTAGCTCTGAGGACTGCTTGAAGGATCTGTTGGGTTACGCCCGCTCCTGGGGAATGCAGATATATCCGGTGGTCTCGGCCTTTGAAGCGCGAGAGATGGTAGAGGGTCGTTTTGATGCCGCAATTTTGGATCTGGATGTTCCGGGTGCTGAAGAGCTGGCCGAGGAGCTTGGAGGGGGTCTTCCTACCATCGTCTTTGCAACGGCCAGCCAACATCGCGCGGGCAAAAGAACCCTGGTCAAGCCATTTTCGCAAGCTGGCCTTCTCTTCGCCCTTCAGGAGGCTTTAGCGCTCCCACGTCATAAGAAGGTACGCAGCAGCAGCAGTGAAGCGATGCACCCGGATATGGACATATTGCTGGCGGAAGATAACCTTGTCAACCAGAAGGTTGCGCGTCTTATGCTAAAGAAGCTGGGCTACAGAGCAGATTTAGCCTCCAATGGTCGGGAGGTCTTGCAGGCGATTTCAAAAAAGAGCTATGATGTGATCCTCATGGACGTGCAGATGCCGGAGATGGACGGGCTGGAGGCTACCCGTGCCATCCTGGATCTCAATTTGAAAAAGAGGCCGAGAATACTGGCCATGACCGCTTATGCGTTAGAAGGGGACAAAGAGAGATGTTTGCTTGCCGGCATGGACGGTTACATCTCCAAGCCGGTGCAGCTTGAGGAACTGCGCAGTGCCCTTCTTTGCCTGAAAAAGTTGCCTCACAGCGTTAGTTAAGCCTGGGATATGGCAGCCTGACAATCACATCCTCTAAAGGCCTTCTCGGGCTGGGGCGCATGGGCTTTGCAAACCCCAGGCTGAAGATAATCTGGGGGTGGCCGCGGTTGACCTGCGCCTTGAGCTCCTCTCGAAGAGCGGGCAAGCCGATGGGCTGGCTGAAGAAGGATGCTCTTACATCGTAAAGGGTGGCCCGGAGCAGCAGATTTTCCAGGGCGAAGCCGCACATCGTCCAGGCCAGCTTATCATCCTGGTCGGTGGTAAGCACGGCAAGGGTGGAGCAGTCGCGGATGAGGCCCGAGTCCCGGTAGATGACGGGTAGGGAGAGGTTGAACTCCTTGAAGGCCGCAGGAAATCCCAAAGACACGGCATCCGGCACGCCGAAGGTGAAAAGAGGCATGCCGTCCGGCTCATTTGTCCAGTTGCTGCGCAGCCAATCTCCCAGATTCTGGCGAAACTCTTTCCTGGCCAGTTGAATCTTATGAGCGCGGGAGACCAGATCCGTTATCCTTTCTCTGGCATCCTCATCGGACAGGTAGCTGAGGTAAATGCCGGTGAGATTTGTGTTTGTCTCAATCTCCTTTAGGATGAGAGGATCGATTGTTCCATTTTCGTATCTGTCTTTGGTGGTGTGCCTCCTTTGTATCTGGAAAAAGAGATCTTCTTGACCATCGGCGGGCCTTTGGCCGGCAGGCAAAAGATGGACCTCGGCCACGAGATCGCTATCCTGCCCGTCGGGGAAGTAGATCACGGTCGGGGCAAATCCGAAATGCGCTCCGGCGACGGCCAGGTTGGCGATGGCGCAGCCCACGCTCATGTAGAGGGTGCGGTTGCTGGGATCAACAAACTGCAAGGCACGGTCTAGATCGGCGAAGACGGAAATGCTGCTGTCATGAATGGAAAACTTCCAGGGCTGGGTATTGGGGCCGGATGGTGCTAAAATAGCATAGCGCAAAAGGAACCTGAGCTTCTCTTCTATTGGACCATCTGCTGGGTAATCGGACTCTTTGACATCCCATGCCTCATAGTTTTTATCGGTCAATTGCGATCCACTCCATAAAGATTCTATGGGGTTATTGGCATTTAGCTTTTCGCCTGGCATCAGATTCTTTTAGTTTAAAAGTATAACACATTAGCCATTTGGAGGTGGGCCAAGAATTGAAAAGCGATGTTTATTTTGCCGGGGTCCGGGCGAGAAGTTTCCAGGATAACAAGCAAAACAGGATCATGGGGCTCTTTGATGCAGCAGGTTTTGATGAATTGGTGCAAAAAGGCGACCTAACAGCCATCAAGATCCACTTCGGGGAAAGAGGAAACGACTCTTATGTAAATCCGGTCCTGGTCCGGCCCATCTCCGAAAAGATTCGGGCCCTGGGCGCAAAGCCATTTCTTACCGATACAAATACTCTCTACGGGGGGAGTCGTGCCAATGCAGTCGCTCATCTGCAAACGGCAGCCGAGCACGGCTTCGGGCTGGCCGTTGCCGGAGCGCCGGTGGTCATTGCCGACGGCCTGCAAGGCGACAATTTCCGGGAAGTTCCAATCGAGGGGAAGCATTTTCGCAGGGTTATGATCGCCGGAGAGATCGCTTCTGCCAATAGCATGATCGTAGTATCACACTTCAAGGCCCACCTTCCGGCCGGCTTTGGGGGCGCCATAAAGAATCTGGGCATGGGCTGTGCATCCGCATCCGGCAAGGCACAGCAGCACTGCGCCAGGCCCATATTCAACGAAAAGCTATGCAGCGGCTGTCGCTCCTGCGCGGACAGTTGCCCGAGACAGGCCATTACTGTGGACAAGAGGATCTCGGCAGTAAACTACGATCTATGCACAGGCTGCGGCAAGTGCCTGCGCGTTTGCCCGACTCACGCCCTGGATTTCGACTGGCTTGTGGAGGTGCCTCCCTTCATGGAGAGGATGACTGAGTATGCCTATGGAGCGATAAAAGGAAAGGAAAACCGGGTAGGATTCTTCAACTTCCTGCTCAATATCACCCCGGACTGCGACTGCGTGCCCTGGAGCGATGCACCCGTAGTGCCGGACATCGGCATCCTGGCCTCCAAAGATCCCGTGGCCATAGATCAGGCCAGCTACGATTTGGTGAACCGGCAGATGGGCCTGACAAACACGCTTTTGCAAAAAAATCATGAACCGGGAGCAGACAAGTTCCTGGGCGTCTGGGAGAGCACTCTGGGAAATATCCAGTTGGACTACGGGGAAGAGATTGGTCTTGGAAATAAAGAGTACCGGCTGGTTGAGATTTGATGGACAAGAAAATATGGTTTGGAGTGAAAAAGCATGAAAGTTGTGGCATTCAATGGCAGCCCTCGCAAGGAGGGCAATACCGCCACTTTGTTGGGCTTTGTTCTTAAAGAGCTGGAGGGCCTGGGCATAGATACGGAGATGGTGCATTTGAACGGCCCCCTATCCGGTTGCATTGCTTGTAGCAAGTGCCATGAGAAAAAGGACCGGCGCTGTGCTCTGGATAAGGATATGGTAAACGAATGTATCGAGAAGATGAGGGTGTGCAGACCATGAGAACTTTGGGGCAGAACATGGCCTGGTTGATGAAGAAGATCAACGAGTCGGGGGGGTCTGATGAACCTGGATCGTAAGACAAGCAAGTGCAGTGTCCAGGAAACCCCAGCTCCCTCTTGCTCGGCTTGGCCTATTCCAGCCATTCGTAGCCGGGATATTTTATCTTATTGAAATTGCGGATCAATTCTGCGGCATCCCTTCTGCTGAAGTTTGCCTCCATCATTCTGGTGCAGACAAAGCGCAGGGCAATTTTCTGCGTCTCAATTTCTCTGTCGTCATCTGGCTTGGAGGCCAGACCATAGGTCTCGAATAGGTGCTCCTTCTCGTTAATATGAGTGCTTTTGCCCCATTTTCCGAACATCTCTGCGGCGTGATCCAGAAGATCCTGATCAAATGCCTCAGGGAACACGATGCCTTCGAACTGCTTCAGGAATTCATCTTTTCTCAAAATGGTCGACCCCATTCATTGTACCATCAGGTGGGATTTATCTCTTTCTGAAAAATCATGACCAATATAATCGCAGAAGAAGTGGCCGGAGTTAACGGCATTAAATAAGCAACATGAGAAACAATGCTTGCTGAAATAAGATACAAGCATATTAAAATTTCAAATAATAAAAAAAATTGTTCAAAAATTAAATTAAATGTATACCGCTGTTCCCGGCTCCACATTGATTATCTTCAAAACGCCCCTTTGGAAATATATGCTTCTGGGATAATTGAATTGACCATCGTATACCCTTACGTTGTGGTTTTGGTTGCCTACCACTTTGAAGCTGAATTTCCCATCCGGGGCATCGCCGCCAGTCCCTTCCGTGCCGATTAAGACCTCATCCAGAAAGACCTGATAGCCCCTCATTCCCTGGGACTGAATGGTAACGGGAGTGTCTCCGCCTACTGCTGTCTGGGGCGGATAGGATGAGCCGTACGTCTGGTAAGAGGTCGATGTGCTGGTGGTGGTCTGGCCCATGCCCGTGGTAGCAGTCTGACCCGCATAAGGCTGGTTGTAGGCGGGAGGCATATTGGTGGATGGCGGCATCGCAATGGAAGTTTGCTGTGCCGGTGGTGCCTGGCTGATCACATCTACAATGATGGAGTTGCTGGGCTGGTTGTTCTGCACGAAGAGCAGAATGTGCCTGCCCACCTTGTCAGCCATGTAGTTGAGGCTGTTGTAACCTGCGTAGAAATTAACGCGCTTGCTGGTTATATTCAGTGCATCAGTTTGGATGATCTCATAGTAGTCAGCCTGTCCGCCTACGGGGGCAAAGGCGATGAACTGCATGCCTGTACCCGCAGGGACTATGGCGTACGCTGACCAATCCTGCCCCTTCTGAATCCAAAGTTCATTGCCTCTTGCCGTGGCTATGGCCGACTGGTACTGGGTATAGGTGACATCCTGGCCGCTGCCGAAGTAGATTCTGGTGGGCATCTTGCGTGTGACATCGAATTTAACAGGGGTGAAGCCGATTACGGGCACGCTGGTATTGATGTAGAACTCAGAGAAGAAGGAAGAAGCACTGCTGGTGTTCTTGAACTCCGGGCCAAACCAAAGCTCGCTTGTTTTCGTGCCCATGCCGCCGATGTTAAACAGGCTGTTCACGAAGTCTTCGCTAAAAGCTCCACCGGTCATATCAATGGACTGCTGCAGGGAAAAGCCCTGCGTTCCCACTGCACCAGCGGCTCCCGCACCTAGAATCATGGCGACAATACATAAGCATAAGCAATTAAATCTCAATTATTCCACCTCACTTGTAGCTGATTTAGCGATATATTATTTAGCCTTAAGTCTCTTCTGAGCCTCATCTGAACATCGTGTAAAAGCGGAGGCAATGAAATCCACGATTTTTAATTAATAAAATATATGAAAAATTTTTCCAATTGGGTGCGGGTATCTTCAGCAAGTTACCTCCAAGCTCCATTTGTTCAGCATGCCTTTGTCTCTGCTTGCCAGATCCTTGATCTTGATAGCCCATTTGCCTTTTATGGATTGACCGAGGAGGGCGATTAAGGCTGCCTTTGATTTAGAATCATAACTCTTCTGCAGATTCTTCTTGCCTATTCCCGTGCGGTTATGCAGAATAGCTCTCTTGCCGCCCGGAGATATGAGTTCTACTCTCAGGTTGGAGATGTTGTTGTGGCTTATGTCAACTTCTACCACCAGCCTCTTCACCTTGCCTTCCTGCTCGAGGAAGATGGTACTGACAAGGCCAGCAGGACTATTGTCGGGGATAGCCTCGCCGGACAGCGTTGATCCTCTGGCCACATGATCGGTCATTTCCTGCCCTATCACAAATGTCATGACGCGACCAGACTCTCCTATATTTGATATAATCAGGCCCGAATCAGAGCTGTCCCATAAAACAGAGGACGGTCTTGTGTCGTGGCTGAGGGCAATTCCCACCATCCTGCCGAAGAGATCCTTTTCGTCACCCATGCTGCGGTTGGTTTCCAGATCCAGGCTGCCGTCCGCCTGCAAGAGCCCGCACTGGTAGTGCCTGGACGCAGAACCGCCCTGCCATTCATTCGATCCCAATGTGTCGCAGTGATAGACGGCCAGGCCGCTGGCGGGAATGGCGGCGTCAAGATCTATCCTGGTGCGGTTCTCCACCAGGAAGTACTCGTTGATCTTTCCTGTTTCATAAATCATGGCTGTACCGTAATCCCCGTGATCTGCCTGGTACTGGCCGGGCTTGCTAAGGCGAACCGTTTTATCGCACCATCCGACCAGGTTACGCAGGAAGGCGCATACCGGTGATGGGGTTCTTCCATCATCGTTGTGATTGCCGGCGCTCATGAGGCAGAAGTATCCAAGGCCTGCGCTCTTCTCGAAGTCACCGTCTCGATTGCCGTAATCGTAGAGGTCAGGCCAGCGGCAGAGCATGTGACCGTTCTCATGGCAAAAGGTTCCAATTGAGAGGTCCTCCTTGCTTCTGCCCATGCTGGAGAGCATATAAAAATAGGTCTTCATATTTTTGTACTTGAGGTCTATGATGTGGTTATGCGGCCACAACTCTCCCAAATATTGTGTCTGGCCGGCGTAAAGAAAGCTCATGGCATCGACTATTCCCACACCTCGCGAGTCGAACTTCTCCAGCGGGAGACCGCCTTTTACAGCCAGGTCGAGGGCCTCCTTGACAAGCAGGTTTTCCGTATAGTACTGGCGGTTGCGGCTCAAGGTTATGGGCCCCACTACCTCGTTGGTGTAGTCCAGCTTGCCGCTGGACATGAGACGGAAATACTCTCGCACAGAGCAGAAGTTGCCGTTCTCATGGTAGCCCTGACCATTGAGCAGGGCGTTTACATCTTCCCTTGTGACGGTGCTTTTCACATCCGTGAACTGGACCAGCACTGTTAGACCCCTGATCTCTCCCTCGCTCACCCTTCTTCCTTCTAAGAGTCCTTTTTCCGCCCCGAAGGTCCGGAGATTGAGGCTGGGCTTGAAGGCGGATGCCGGGGGGTTCATCCTGGCATATCTCGCCTCGAACTTGCGGTTTCTAACCTCTTCCGATTCTTTAAAGTGCCGGCGGACCCCCTCAGGCGGGCTAAGGGAAGAATCCATTCCGCTGGATACAAACTCGCCTGAGATCAGGAAGGCATAGCAATACAGTCCAAGATCCTGGTCGTAGACCACGGAATAACCGTCCATATTTTCATACCGGGAATAGAACTCATCGCCGTAGACTCTGAGTTGCAATTCCGGCCCTTTCTCCTGGGGGAAGGTCAGGAACTCTCCAAATATCGAACTCATGGCAGATCAACCTCGGGGATGCGTTGTAATGTAGCGCTCAGATCAAACATGTATATTCGGTGACTATTTAATAATTTTCCGTTATCAAAAAAAGTTTCTTAAGGGGGATTCACTTGGGCTCTATCCACTTCTCCATTGCCTCTTTCGCCAGCCGGATGGCACACAGCTCCGAGCACATGGTGCAGGTGTCCGTCTTCACGCCCCTCCGGTGACGGATCAACTTTGCTTTGGCCGGATTCATGGCCGCCTGAAATTGTCCCTCCCAGTCCAGATCGGCGCGGGCACGGGCCATCTGCAAATCCATGGCTCTGGCTCTCTCCCGCACGCCTGGACGGGTGAGGTCTGCTGCATGGGCAGCTACCCTTGTGACGTAGGTGCCCTCGATCACATCCTCAATGGTAGGCAGGTCCAGGTGCTCGGAGGGCGTGGTGGCGCAGAGAAAGTCCGCTCCCGCCATGCCTGCAATCACTCCGCCCATGGCGGCTGTGATGTGGTCGTAGCCGGGGGCAATGTCTGTGACCAGCGGGCCCAATAGGTAGAGGGGCGCGCCGTCCGTCAGATGCTTCATGGCCTTGACGCTGGTTTCGATCTCATCGGCTGGCACATGTCCCGGGCCCTCTACCATGGTCTGCACACCCGCGGCGCGGGCCCTCTTCACCATCTCGCCCAGCGTGATGAACTCCATGTACTTGGCCCGGTCGGATGCGTCCTCAATGCAGCCGGGCCGAAGACCATCGCCCAAAGAGAGTGTCAAATCATACTCTTTGGCTATCTCCAGGAGATAATCGTACTCAGAGTAGTAGGGATTGTCCTCGCCCGTCTCGCTGATGTACTTCATGGTAAGAGAGCCGCCCCGGCTGACCACGCCCATGACGCGCGGATCGAGGCGAAGCCTCTCCAGAGAATTCTTGTTTACGCCAACATGGACGGTTACGAAGTCCACGCCGTCTTTAGCATGCTTTTCCAGTGCATTGAATAATCCCTGGCTGGTCAGATCATTTTTGACGGCTGCGTTGTAAATGGGCACCGAGCCCACGGGAACGCTGACCGCATCCAGAATCATCCGTCGCACTGCGTCCAGGTCTCCGCCCGTGGATAGGTCCATCACGGCGTCTGCGCCCGCCGCTGTTGCCGCCAGCGCCTTTTCCACCTCGCTTTGTATCGAGTCCAGGTTCTTCGATGTGCCCACATTCAAATTCACTTTGGTGGTGAGCAGCTCGCCTATGCCCGTAGGCTGTAGTCCCTCGCGGCGGATGTTTCTCGGTATGACGGCCCGTCCCGCTGCGACCAGAGCGGCCAGCCTTGCCGGTTCTATTCCCTCGCGCTTGGCCACGGCCTCGACCTCACGGGGCACGTGCCCTCTGCTTGTCTCTTGCATTAACGTCATTAATACCAACTAATATATTCTAAGAGCTAAGGTGTTTATCTCATGGTTGAAGTGCATAAGGTTAGCGGTGCGGCATTCGATGGCAATGTTTACCTGGTCTTGGACAAGAAGCCCATTTTGGTAGATGCAGGCATGATGGCCGGCCCGACCCTAAAAAACATCAAGAAATTTATTGATCCCACCAAGATCGAGAAGATTGTTCTTACTCACTGCCACCACGACCATTCCGGAGCTGCGCCAGAGCTCAAGGAAGCGACGGGTGCAAAGCTCCTCTTAAGCGAGAAGGAGGTGGGCGCGGTGGGCGACGACCTGGCATCTGTCGCCTATCTCTTCGGCCAGCAGGCCCCGGAGTACGTGGTGGATGAGACTCTCAAGGAGGGCATGGTGCTCGATATTGGCGAATGGAAGCTGCGGGTCATGGAAACTCCCGGTCACTCTCAGGGCTGCGTCTGCCTCTACGAGGAGAATGAAAAGGTTCTCTTCTCTGGAGACACCGTATTTCCGGACGGGAACATCGGCCGGACGGATATGTTCGGAGGCGATACGCGGGAGCTGGTCAAATCTATTGAACGGCTGACGGCGTTGGATGTGCAGACCATGTATCCCGGCCATATGGAGATCACCTCTCGCGATGTCAACAGGCAGATACAGATGAGTCTCCGATTTGCCAAGAGCATATGAATTTCAGGGTTCCTCGCTGTTTCGCGTGGGTAATGGAATAATCGAGTCCTCTGTGAGTCCT
>CAZDLZ010000031.1:0-2273 GCA_964506745.1 uncultured Methanotrichaceae archaeon
ATCTTCAGAGCCCTCTCGAAGCACCTTTTTGCGCCCTCGAGGTCCCCCTGATCTTTGAGCACCGATCCCAGGTTGTTGACTCTGATGGCCACGCTGGTATGCTCCGTCCCGAGTGCCTTCTCGTCGATCTTCAGAGCCCTCTCGAAGCACCTTTTTGCGCCCTCGAGGTCCCCCTGATCTTTGAGCACCGATCCCAGGTTGTTTGCCATCGTGGCCACGCTGGTATGCTCCGTCCCGAGCGCCTTCTCGTCGATCTTCAGAGCCCTCTCAAGCACGGATCTGGCTGATACAAGCTCCATTCGATTATTCAGATAATTTCCAAGATTATTCAGGAGATTTGCGGTTTCTTGTGGTGAGAGTTCCAGCTTTTCTGCGTGCTCAGATGCATGAAAAGCGTGAGTGGAAAGCTTTGAGCACTTCTCCCAGGTTTCTTGATTTAATTGACGGAAAGAGAATGCTTCGTTTACCAGCTTCAATGCTGACTCTGCCCACATCCTTTGTTTTTCTGGGCTCAGTCTATCCTGGACAACTGCCTGAACGAGCCTGTGGATAGAGATGAGATTATCTGTCACATTGATCAGCGAATACTTTTTTAATGTTGCAATGCAACCATCAAGTTCACTGGTTTTCTGCACACAGGAGGCAAGAGGCTCGGGCAGGTGTTTTGCACCTTCTTCCAACATACATCTCGAAATGGCGTCCGGTGCCAGAAATGCACAGAGATTGAGAAGATCTCCTGCGACTGGCCGCTCTTTTTGCACAGCTTGAAACGAGATCTCCCAGGTGGTGGCGACTGTGTTCTGGTAATTTTCAGGCTTGCCGTGTCCCAGCAACTCCTTCCTGTCTTTCTTGAATCGGCCTAGATAGTCCGGGAATGAGATCCCTGTCGCGTTGATGTAAGCTCCGGCCTGCTCCAAAGCTAATGGCATCCCCCCCAGCTCCTGGGCGAGATTCGTCGCCCCTTTTCGATCATTTTTCGCGGTCCTCTTGAGAAGGAAATCGACGGACTCGTTCTTTTTTTCATCCTTCTGAAAGACGCCCACCTCCAGAGTTTTGGCCATGCCATCCCAGACCGATAAACGGGAGGTAATTATTACCTGGCCGCTTCCTGCCACTGGGAGATATATCATCAAATCATCTGGCTCTTGGGCATTGTCAAATACGAGCAGCCAGTTGGAGCTGCATTCGCACTCCAGCCAGCGCTTTACAGATTTTACAGTCTGATCGGTATCCCTCAGGTTCCATCCGGGCAGATTGAGGTCCTCAGCCATTCCAATATAGTCATCAAGAAGCGTTGAGGGCTCTTCCGAGCGCAGCCACCAGACGTATTTGAAATCGTTTTCCGGTATATGGGCATGCTGCAATGCTATCTGTGTTTTGCCCATGCCACCATTGCCGACCAGGGCGAAGATCTTGGGGCTGGTGGCGGCTTGATTGAGTGGTTGTGCTAAGGCAGACAGAAATTCTTGGCGACCGGTGAAGTTAGGATTGGGCGGATAGGGCAATTTGATTATGTTCTCTGAAGGCTCTTTTTCTGGACTTGAGCCAATCGGGACTTCTTCAGGATCGCTCTTGTTAAGTCCGATTTTCTTGAGCAGGCCAATGATCCTTTTTCGTGCGCCATTTCGGGCATTGGGAAAGATCCAAAGATATACGCCAACCAGAGCTGCAACGATTACGAATGTACCTGCAATAATTGATATAATCTTTTCAAGCCAGTCAAGTTGACCAAATTTTTCAGCTAAATCAGTCTTTGTGGTTTCAGAAATATTGTCTAATGGCGGATGATATAAACCGGTGGCATTGCTGACAGAATCCTGGCTGGAATTGACGCTGCTGTTATTGTTACATGAAACCGGGAACATCGAGGATATTAATATCAGTATTATCAGAGCTAACTCGTTCCCTTTGATCATTTTGCAGCCCATCAGTTCAATTAATTCTTTATCAATGCAGAAAAGGTTTTGTGTCCTTGGCTCATCAAACAGGGATGCAAGTCAAAAGTCGAACAGCGACTTCTGCCTTTTTCCCGTCGCCTGGGGGGCGTTCTTCTCAGCTTTCCCCTCGCTCTCCGCCTTCTTCGGCCTGCCCCTCTTGCGGCCCTCGGGCTTGGCAGCAAGCCCCGGCTGGCTTTCGGCAGCCGCCGCAGGCTCCTCCGGCTTGGGCTCGACCGTCGGAACAGTAGTCTCCGCTTGAGTTTGCGCCGTCTCCACGATGCTTACCATTTCAGCCCCCGCGTTCACAGTAGTCGCCAGGGGCTCGTTTGAATCCGT
>CAZDLZ010000031.1:2283-28675 GCA_964506745.1 uncultured Methanotrichaceae archaeon
CATCCGTCTGCGTAGACCGTGTTAGCGGCGTTCCCCCGATCGGCTGCTGCGCTGTGCCTGTGCCGTGCCAGCCCAGCTCAATATCCTCGAACAACTCCGCCGCCCGCATCTTCGTCGCCTCCTCGAAGATGCTCTGCACCTTTTTCGTAGATGTGGTGCTGCCCAAAAGAAGCGCTATCTCATCAGCATCCAGCTCCAGCTCCGCAGCCAGGGGGACGGCCTTCTTCTTGTCGGCCAATAATAGTCCCACAAAGCCCATCAGCTCCGCCCGAACGAACGCCGCGGAGACGTGGCAGTGCCTGCCGATCTTCTTGGCAGCCGAGTCACGAATGTTGCGGGCCTTTTTGGTCTGGCCCATGCGCCGCCAGCGGCTGGGGGGCCGGAAAGCAACGTAGCCGTGCCGGGCTGCGGCCTTTGCCGCCTGCACCCCGCCTGTCATGAGAAAACCGGCATAGCGCCACAGTCCATAGTTCTGCCTGATTCGAACGCGCCCCAAGAAGACATCCGCCCGCGCCAGCCGCTCATAGCCCTGCCAGAGGTCTTCGCCCTTGTAGGCGAGCGGCAGGTTCTCATCCACCCAGTTGATGAGATCCTCCGGGCTCTCATCCAGTGCATAAGAGGCCTGCAAAGCCTCCTGGGCGCTGTTGCCTTTGAAGATGACCTCCAGGACCTTGAATATGGACGACTTGACGTGGCGCTCCGCCGTGGCCACGTCCTCCATCCTGAGGGCCTCCTGGCCCTGGGCTGCGGCCTGCAGATCGTTGACTCCTGAGCGCATGTCCCCGCCTGCCCGCTCGGCAATCATCATCAGGGCATCAGGATCGCATAGAACCCCCTCCGCCCGGCAGATCTCCCGCAGAGCCTGGGCTATGGTATTGGCGCGCACGGAGCGAAACTGTATGCCCTTGGCCGCATCCCGCAGGGCTTTTTCCATATCATAGTACTCGTTGGCGATGAGCAGGACGGGCTGACGGGTATCTCTGACCAGATGCAGCATGGCCGACGCTCCGCCCCGGTCGGCAGTGCCGTGCAAATTGTCCGCCTCATCCAAAATAACCAGCCGAGGCTTGCCTGAGAAGGTCATGGAGCGCGAGGCCGGCCCGGCAATCTTCTGAATCATGCCCGCAGTGCGTGCATCTGAGGCATTCATCTCGATGTAGTCCCAGTCAAACTCGCGCGCCAGCGCCAGAGCTGCAGAGGTCTTGCCCGTTCCCGCCGGGCCGTAGAGGATGACGGCACCCGTGATAGGCGCGCCCCTCTCCCAGGACGCAGCCCAGGCCCGCAGCTCCTCAATGGCCTTGCCGTTTCCCAAAACCTGTTTGAGAGTATCGGGCCGGTACTTCTCCGTCCACTTCACAGCGGGGGGCATTCTACCTCAGACCGACAAGCGCCTTACCAGACGCCCTCTTTGCCGGTGATTTCCTCAATCTCGATCTCCCATATGGTCATGGGCATCCTCTCCAGCTCTTCGCGAGAGAACTTCTTGCCGCCATGCCCGCCCTGGCCTTTTTTGGTGAAGGCGTCAAACATCTTCTGCTTCGCTTCTACCTTCTCGGAGATCCGGCTGACGCCATAGGCGATGACGCTTGACCAGTGCCCTTCTTTTAAAACATCTATCTGAAAGCACACTCTGGGATTCTTCGAGGCATACTCGATCTTCTTTCCCGTGCCGCTGGAGTGGAGGTAGATTTTGCCGTCGTCGTAGACATAGGACATGGGAACGACATAAGGCCGACTATCCCTGGCCAGCCCCAGCCTGCCGTATCTGGCAGCAGAAAGAAGACTCGTGCACTCATCTTGAGATAGATCCCTGGGCTTCATGCAGCAAAATTAGATTCTCATGCATTTTTAGCTTTTGCTTTCAGGATCTGTATTCATGACCTGCCCGATAAAAAAGCTCCCGCAATTAGCAGGATCATGCCTAAAGCGATCATAGGCACCCCCGGAAAGGCGGTCTCTACCTGAAACTTGGTAGCCCCAGCCTCCGCCCCGATGAGCTTGAAGCTTTCGCTTTGCATATCTTTGCCCTGGCTCTCCATCACCTGTACCCCCACCAGAGCGATTCCGGTAAGAATCACAAGCACTCCCATTGCCACAGTTAAGTTCACGTGAACCATTGAGATCCCCTTTACAGTAAAATATTCAGCGCTATATATATAATACTTTGCCTACTATTATCATCTCATTAGATCAAACGTGCTTCAATCACCTGGGTCTCGCCAAAAAGGTTTTACCTTGGCAGCGTCTTTCTTCAGGGAATGTTCAACAAGATCCTGATCGCCAACCGGGGAGAGATCGCCATCCGGGTGATGCGCGCCTGCCGGGAGCTGGGCATCTCGACAGTGGCCGTCTACTCCGAAGCGGACAAAAACGCCCTTTTCGCCAAATACGCAGACGAGGCCGTCTTCATCGGGCCGTCGCCTTCCCGCCAGAGCTACTTGAGGATAGACAATATCATCAAAGCCGCCCTTGACACAGGGGCCCAGGCTATCCATCCCGGCTACGGTTTTCTCTCTGAGAATACGCACTTTGCTGCCGCCTGTGTGGAGAACGGCATTGTATTCATAGGCCCGCCTTCTTGCGCCATCGATGCCATGGGCTCCAAGATCACCGCTCGCCAGACAATGAAAGAGGCGGGCGTCCCGATTGTGCCCGGCATTGAGAAGGGCATCAGCGATCCGGGCGTAGCCGCCGAGATTGCTGAGAGCATAGGCTATCCCATTATCCTCAAGCCGGCAGCCGGAGGTGGGGGAATCGGCATGAAGATCGTGCAGAGTCGCGAAGAACTCATACCCGCTTTAACCTCATCTCAGTCCGTGGCCAGGAGCGCCTTTGGTGACGACACCATCTACATCGAGAAGTACCTGACTGAACCCCGTCATATCGAGTTCCAGATTCTGGCCGACAATTATGGAAAGACCATCTATGTCTCAGACAGGGAGTGCTCCATCCAGCGTCGCCACCAGAAGCTGATCGAAGAATCCCCTTCGCCCGTCATGACTGAGGAGCTGCGTGAGAGGATGGGCTCCATTGCCGTCAAAGCCGCGAAGGCTATCGGCTACTCCAGCGCCGGCACAGTGGAGTTCATGTACTCGCGCGGCGACTTCTACTTCCTGGAGATGAATACCCGGCTGCAGGTAGAGCATCCTATCACAGAGATGGTAACCGGCGTAGACCTGGCCAAAGAGCAGATCCTGTTGGCTGCAGGCCACCCTCTGGCCTATGATCAGTGCGATATGAAGATTAACGGCTGGGCTATCGAGTGCCGCATAAATGCCGAAGATCCTCTCAACGATTTTGCCCCCTGTCCTGGAAAGATTAAGCGTTACCGAAGTCCGGGCGGACCGGGCATAAGAGTGGACAGCGGAGTTTACACCGGCTATGTCATCCCGCCTTACTACGACTCTCTGATCTCCAAGCTGGTGGCCCACGGTAAAGACCGTAAAGAGGCCATTGCCAGAATGGAGCGCGCCCTTTATGAGTACATCATTGTGGGTGTCAAAACCAATTTGATATTCCATAAAGCCGTTCTTAGAAATAAGAGGTTTCGCAGTGGAGACATTAACACTCACTTCATCAAGGATGAGAACATAGCCGATGCAGTTAAAATCGTAGCCGTTGAGGATTATGAGAAAGGCATGTCTCTGGCTTCAGCTCTAGGTGCGGATAACCGCCAGATTGCCGCTATTTCCGCTGCAGTGGGATCCTACCTCAGCCAGAACAGGGCAGAGGAGAAGAGCTGAAGTTGGCAGCACTTGATGTCCTCACATTCTTGACCGCTGGGGGGTGGGTATCCGGCGAGGTGATGGCCAAAAAGCTCGCCATCTCCCGCGCCGCTGTCTGGAAGCAGATTCAGGTCCTTCGCCGGAGTGGATACGATATTTCCGCCTCTACCGGAAAGGGCTATCGATTGGCCAAAAAGTCCGACCTTCTGGATGCAGACCGCATCTCCCGCAGCCTCAAAACGAAGTGGCTGGGAAGAGATATGCGCATCTTTGCAAAGGTTGGTTCCACCAATGCGTCTGCCCTCTCCATGGCCCTTAGCTGTCAAAATGGCACAGTCATACTTGCTGAAGTACAGACAGAGGGCCGGGGCAGACTCTCCCGCCCCTGGGCTTCGCCTCCCGGTGGAATCTGGATGAGTCTCGTCTTGAAGCCAAAGATGCCGCTCAATCACATCTACCAGATAAACATAGCCGCGAGCGTAGCTCTCTGCCGTGCGCTCTCCACCATGCTCGGCCTGCAAGCTGGAATCAAGTGGCCCAATGACCTATTGATTCGGGAGCTGAAGATTTGCGGCATGCTCATGGAGGTGAGAGCGCAACTGGACCGGCTTGATTATGTTGTGCTGGGACTGGGTCTCAACGCCAATAATGACCCGTCCGGCTTTCCCACCGAGTGGAGATCGACCTCTCTGTCGGCGGAGCTGGGTCACGACCTAGACAGATGCGATTTGATCTGCAGGCTTCTTGAGGAGATCGAAGTGGCATACGAAAATATGGGTAGCAAAGAGATCTATGAAGAATGGCGCAGCCGCTCGCTTACTCTGGGCAGGCAGGTGCGCATCACCTCTGCGGCAGGTGACCAGGTGGGCCTGGCCGTGGATCTGGCAGAGGATGGTGCCCTTCTTCTCCGGACCGGGGATGAGCTGAAACGGATATTGGCTGGAGACTGCATTCATCTGCGAGCCGTTGAAGCGAGGGCAACTGTGAGGGGGATATGAGAGCGAGAAAGGTGCGCGGCATTGCAAGGGACACGCTGCGATTCATCTTAGAGGCGTCCCGTTCCTCGCTGCCGGTGGAGTTCGCAGGGCTGCTTCAGGTTGATAACGAGATCATCACAGAGGTTCTCATCCTGCCAGGCACGGAAAGCTCTCGCATGAGCGCTCTGGTTCGGCTCTACATGCTGCCTAACATGCAGGTGGCGGGCTCAGCGCATAGCCATCCATCCGGTGATCTCAGGCCGTCCGAGCCGGATCTCATCTTCTTCTCACGTACCGGAGACTATAACATCATCGTCGGCCCGCCTTTCGACGAGCAGAGTTTCGCCTGCTATGACGGCGCGGGAAGGCGCCGCGATCTGGCGATCTTGGATGTGGAGTTTAAGGACGACGGTTTTGATGATGACTTCGAAGATGATTTTGATGAATGAATTTGAAAGGGAGAGGCTTTGACGCTGGTAGTCGCCACTGGCACTTTTGACCTTCTTCATCCCGGTCATGTCCTCTACCTGGAGCACTCGCGTGCGTTAGGTGACGAGCTGGTGGTGATTGTTGCCAGAGATGTGAATGTGCGCCACAAGCCCAAACCCATCCTGCCCGAGGAGCAGAGGCTGAGGATGGTAGAGTCCCTCAAGGTGGTAGACAGAGCGGTGCTAGGTGAGGTGAAGGACATCTTCCTGACGGTTGAGCAGCTGCAGCCGGACATAATCACGCTGGGCTATGATCAGCATTTTGGTGAGGCGGCTTTGCAGGCGGAGCTATTTCGCCGCGGCCTCAGTCCCCGGATTGTGCGTATTGAGGCGCATGAGCCCGGCCCTCTTTGCAGCTCCAGTCGCATTGTGACCCGGATCCTGGAGCGCTTCCGGGGGCGGAGGATCTAAGTGGGGGTCAATCCTGGGCAATGCCGCCAAGTACTTATATTGCTCTCTCGTTAGCGAGCCTGATGGCCAGAGTTGCAGTAGGAGGGACTTTCGATCCCATTCATGATGGGCATATCTCCTTGCTGAGGCGTGCCTATGAGCTGGGCGGAGAGGGCGAGGTGGTAATTGGTCTTACCTCTGATGAGATGGCCAGAGAGAGCAGAACGCGGTTCGTGCATAGCTTTGAGGAAAGGACGAAGAATTTGCGGGCGATCGTAAAAAGGTGCTTTGGCATCGAGCATGCCAACATCATAAAGATCGCCGATCAATGCGGCTCCTCTATCTATGAAGACTTTGATTTTATTGTCGTCTCTCCGGAGACCATGCCCATGGCTGAGAAGATCAACCGGCTGAGAGCCAAGAAGAACTTAAGACCGCTCCAGATCTCCGTGGTTGAGTATCAGCTTGCTCAAGACCTTGTCCGCATAAGTTCTACCAGGATCTATGAAGGAAAGATCGACAAGCATGGCAAGATTCTGATCGGCTAGTTTTTGATTGGTGCAGCTACCTAAGCTCGATTTCTCATTTCATATTTTTCTGCTTAGAAAATTAATGCATTTTCATCAGGGCCGCCGGGATGTCGGGTACCCAGGCCACCAGAAGCATTTTGCACCAGAACCACCCAATAGGATGCAGGAATACTTGATGGTGATAAAATGTTGATTGCCTTGCCGGACGGAAGCAAAAAAGAGATCGCCGAAAATGGCGCACGCATCGAAGATATCCTAATAGAACTCGGCCTAAATCCGGTCGAGGTCATCGTGGCCAAGAACGGCAAGATAGTCTCGGAAGAGGAGACGGCAGGCTCAGACGACGAGCTGAAGATCGTGCGGTTTGTGCACGGAGGATAAGAAAGATTGTCATGCTGAGCGATTCTGAAAAAGATCGGTACTCCCGCCAGATTCGTCTCTTTGGCGAGGACGGCCAGGAGAAGCTCAAGAGAACGGGTGTCTTCATAGCCGGGGCAGGGGGCCTGGGCTCTGTCATTTCCCTTTATATGGCCGCCGCGGGTTTCGGCAAAATTCGCATCTGCGACTGCGACTATGTGGAACTCTCCAACCTCAACCGGCAGATACTGCATGCCGGTGCTGACCTGGGTCGGTCCAAAGCGAAGTCTGCCTACGAAACCTTAACCGGCATAAACCCGGAGATAGAGGTGGAAGCGCTGGTGGAGACCATCTCCCCGGACAGCATCGATCAGCTTGTGCAGGGCTGTGACCTGATCATGGATGCCATGGACAACTTCCCGGTCCGATACCTATTGAACCGGGCCGCTCTGCAAAGAAATATTCCTCTCTTTCATGGAGCTATTTGCGGCTACCAGGGCCAGGCTACCACCATCATTCCCGGCAAGACGGCCTGCCTCTCTTGCATCTTTCCGCGAGCCCCTCCTGCGGCAACCTTTCCCGCCCTGGGCAGCACCTGTGGTGTGATAGGCTCCATCCAGGTGACAGAGGCCGTTAAGTATGTTGCAGGCACCGGCCAGCTTCTGGAGGACCGTCTCCTGCTCTGGGATGGTCTGAATGGCAGTCTGGACGAGATGGCCTACGAACGCAATCCTGCCTGCCGGGACTGCTCTGAAGTGTGAGCATTGATGGTTAGTATTAATAGGAATAATTGCAAAATTATTCCCAGGGGATGGAACAAATGGGCGAAGGCAAAAAGGCGTTGTTGGTGATGGGCTGTCCGGAAGTGCCGGTGCAGATGAGCATGGTAATCTATCTCACCCATAAGCTTAAAAAATCCGGGTGGGATGTGACCGTAGCCGGCACAAATGCGGCCGTTAAGCTGCTCAAGGTCGCCGATCCGGAGAACTACTATGTGCAAGAAACGGTCGATCTGGACCAGCTTATTGGCGATGTCGTGGAAAAGAAGGTTGACTTTGACGTATGTTTCGCCTTCATGCACAGCGACGCGGGATTGACCTATGGGGCAACATTTTGTGCCATCTCCAGGGCCAGGCTTTATGCGGTGGTATTCGGCAAGAATGCTGAGGCACTGGGAGAAAGCATCGACTATCCTGCGGAAAAGATCGTGGCAAAAGCCACTCACAATCCCACTCCTCTCAAGAACAAGATCGACAAGGTGGCATTATGGGCTGTATCGAGCAGTTGAAGTACAAGCTATACCTGGAGCGTACCTCTTTCAAGCAGGCACGTGAGTACATTGAGAAGAACTCTGAAGAGGTCTACTACGTAGATCCCGGCTACAAGATCTTCAAAGACTACTACATCATAGGCGTGCCGCCCGTGGCCATGGGTGTGCGGGGATCTGAGCTGCTCTTCACCTACGTCAAGCCCTGTCACGGCACCTTTGTCATGGGGATTGACTCCCAGGAAGAGATCGCCCGGCTGCGGGAGAATGAGAATAAAAAGATAAAGAAGTCCTTGAAGTCGACCGCTCTGAAAGGCAAGGCTGATTCCGGGCCGGCTATTACCAGCTTTAGCGATCTGTACAAGTGATAAATGTGGTTGTTGCATGCGAATTAATGTCTTAGCGTTTGCAAACTTCCGGGAGATTCTCGGAAAAGAGCGGGAGATGCGCCTGTTAGAGGGTGCAACGGTAAGAGATCTGCTGGATCTGCTGGCTGCTGATGGGCAGGCGTTTAAAGAGGCGGCCTTTGACGAATCCGGGATGCTGCGTGATTATGTTCTGCTCATGGTCAACAAGAAGAGGATCGATCCGGCCATGGATTTGTCCAGAAAGCTTGAGGAGGGGGACGAGCTGGCCATCTTCCCCCCTCTGGCCGGAGGCTAGCAATCCTTTGATCGAGATCACAGAGGCGGAGATCTCCCTGGATGGGATGATAAGAAGGGCGAGGAGCAGGGATGCCGGAGCTATAGTCACCTTTCTGGGCTATGTCAGGGATGACGGCATCGAGGGGATGGTGGTGGAGGCCTTCCGGGAGGCTGCTTTAGCGGAGCTGGAAGCCATCCGGGAGGAGGCCATGAGCCGCTTTCATCTTGTGGCGGCGGAGGTCGTGCACCGCACAGGTTCGCTTGCAGTTGGCGAGAGCATCCTGGCCATCGTCTGCTCGGCCGGTCACCGGGAGGAGGCCTTTTCCGGTTGCAGATACATAATTGAGGAGCTGAAAAAAAGAGCCCCGATCTGGAAGAAAGAGCTGGGAGAGAAGGGCGAGCGCTGGGTGGGACATACGTGAGCGGCCTGAAAAACGAATTTATAGGACCGCTTTCGGGCCAAAAGATATTTTAATAGTCTGTTCAAGTGCAATTTGTCAGACATTCGAGGTAAAAAAATGATTAAATCGGCAGAAGGGTTTTTCTTATCGGCCCTGTTTATTGCAATTATGCTTTTCATTAGTGGTTATGGCCTTGCAGCATCTCATGAAAAAGAGATGACCGGACTGAACCGAAGTGAAATTACCACATCATGGAATTTATCAAGCCTATTCGAAGATAGGGAGGCAGCAACTGGGGAATTTGTCAGACTGCAGAGAATGTCGCAGGAGATTAACGCGACATTTAGCCCCCGTTTCGAGAATCTCACTGGGTCGGTTTTGTTGGAATATATCGATGCGAATAAAAATTTCAGCAGGAATTTGAGCGTAGTTATGGCATATGCTTATGCACAAAATAGTCTGAATGTCAACGACAAATTCTTCGAGGAATTTATCTCCGATGTGCAAAATTTATACACGGAGCATGCCAAGGCCACCGCCTTTGCAGAAGTGTTGCTCAAGTCACTTCCTCCCACCGAATGGGACCGGCTTTTTTCACAGCAGCCCGGCCTGGAAATGTACAGAGCATACCTGATGGACAGCTACCAGCGCTATAATGATCACCGGCCCAGAAATGAGACGCATGCCGCCTATTTGGCAGATATATCCAACCGGCTCATGAAGATCAATACCGAAGCGGAAAAGACGGTAACCAATAATGTTACAGTTGCCGGAAATATCACTTTAGAGGATGGAAGAGAGCTGGCCATAAACTCTCAAACCTACTCTGAGCTTCTCTCTACGGACGGCAACCGAAACAACCGGAAGATGGGCTACGACAAACGCTTCTACCATCTCATCAACGAGTCGGACAAGATGGCCGAGATCTACTGCAATAAATCCAGATTAGACGACCTGCTCGCCCGGGAGCTGAATTACTCTGACTCTTACGACGCCAAGATGTTCGAGACCTATCTCACCAAAGAGCAGGTAGAGACCATGAACCGGGTCTTCAAGGAGCGCAGGGGAGATTTCGATGGTTATTATGAATTTAGAAAGACACGGATGAATCTGTCCCCCCTCAAGCCGTATGACCTGGCGCTTCAACTGCTGGAAAATCCCGACAAGAAGTATGGTTACGAGGAGACGCTATCGAATATACTCGCCTCTTATGCAGCAATGGATCCGGCTTTCCGGGACATATTTGCAAAGACGACGACCAGCGGCTCAATGGATGTCTACCCCAATCCGAAGGGCGGAAAGCAGCCGGGAGGCTACTGCCAGGATATGTGCGCCTTGCAGCGTCCTGCGTTGATATTCATGAACTACAAGGGTTTAATGCAAGACCAGAAGACCCTCACTCATGAGATGGGCCATGCCATCAACTTCTACCTGATGGGCAAGAATGTGGATTACCTATATTGTACCGGCACGGAGTACGAGATGGAGATCCCTTCAACCTTCAATGAGGAGCTCTTTGTGGATTATGCCCTGAAGGACTACGACCAGGATACGGCTCTGGCAATTTTGGCTGAGTCTGTTAGTGATTATGAGAACTACTTCACCTTCCAGCCCATGATCACCGAGTTTGAGAGCAAGGCACACGAGCTTTGCCGCCAAAAAACGAGTGTGAGCGGCAGCGAACTGTCCCGTCTCTGGACCGACCTATCCAGGGAGTACCGAAGCGGCTTGGTGGATTACTACCCGGAGGACAGTGCCCAGTGGACCTACATCAGCCACATCTATCTCACCAACAACTACTACACCTTCAGCTATGCCCTCTCCAAAGCCGTGACTTTGTCTCTATTCAAGATGTATAAGGAAGATCCGGAAAAGTTCAATGAGAATTACATGGCCTATATCTCCGCAGGGAGCAGCATGACCCCGCCAGAGAAGCTTCGGAAATTCTTTGGCATTGAGATCGATAGAAAGCTATTCGAGGATGCCATGGATGTGGTGCAGATGAGGGTTCTGCAGCTCCAGGAGCTGGAGGAGAAGAGACTGGCAGGTTCCGCCTGAAGGCAGGGCAGAAACTCGCATTTCGATTTTTTGTCCCCGTTGAATTGAGGCGCAAATAACCTTTTTGACCAGTTCGCGGGAGCATGTGCTGGCCCAGGAACGCCTTGGTTATGTTGTGTGTAGTCCCGAATGTTTCTTAGTGTCCATGATGTGTTACATAATTCAGGCAGATCATGTCTCAGTATGCCGAATTTTGGTTTATATCCGCTGACTTGCCCTGATCTCCACCGCCTGTGGATTTCATGCATTTGCGTAATACAACAAGGACACCAAGAAGGTTTCGGGACGACACACGCCAAATTTCGTTGCGAAACTTTTAAGTAAAATGTCATGATTGTATGAAACATGGAGGAGGGGATAACCGCAGTAATATTAGCGGCGACAGAACGAGGCGGAATGGGAGACGGGTGTTTTGAAAGCAAAACGCGTCACTTGATTCCGCAAAACGACAAACCACTAATTTTTCATCTAATAGACACTCTATTAAGCAATTCGCAAATTAGGAAGGTACATATCATCGTAGAAGAAAGAATTGACAAATTTGATAGATTGTGGCCATGTGAGAGCAATTATAATAAAATTATAAATAACAATTCCGTTTATAAAGAAATAGTTAGTCTGCATGGACAAAATTCGTTAACAAAAGTTGGAACCTATGAAGCTGTCAAATCATTTATAGCTGAAGAAAAGGAAAAAGATAATTTTCCCCTTTTAATAGTATATGGGGACTCGTATATAAAGAAAGATTTTTTGGATAAAGTCCTAACTAAATTTCTAGAAGAGAAAAATTACAATACATCACCTATAATTTATTGGGGCATAACCCCACCAGTAAACGAAAGAGGAAATATTTTACTTAGACAAGATCCCGAGAATGATGTTATTTCTGGAGAAGATATATTGGAAATATCTGAAAAAGGAATCGACTCTCCCAATAGTTTCAAGGATACAGGCATGATGATAATTTCAAGTGAAGCCTGGAAAAATATCCGAGTAATGGCAAAACGGATTCATAGGCCATCACCACTTGGCGTCTTTTCCTTTGCAAGCATTATTAGGCAGAGCTTGATTTTCAAAAATATAAAAATACTCGGAAAAGAATTAATCAATATTAATATAAAATGCGTTCTCGGTTATAAAGGTGATTGTCTCGATGCTAATTATCCTTGGGAAATATTAGAGTTAGGCGAGTCTATTAGGAATGATAAAATATCCAATATAATGCAATTTGATCCTAAAATAAAATTAGTAAAGGATGATACTGAACTTATCGCGACTCTCGGAGAAGTACCGATAGTGACTCCGGATAATTCCTATATTCGAATTAAGGATAAAAATATTCTATTTATTGGTCCGTGCTATCTCGATAAGACTGTAATAATCAAGAGTAATACAATCATAGAAAAATCATATATTGGACTAAATTCTGTAATTGAAAGCAATACATATATATGCGGATCAAAGCTAGAGAATGTAATTGTAAGCAACGGAGCCAATATCGAGAATGGGATTTTAAAAGGCACTAAAATAATGGAAAATTCCATAGTTAGAAACTCCTTTCTAGGAAATAAATGCTTCATAAGCAACAACGTTTTGATTTCATCATCCACGTTAGAAAAGAATATAGAAATAAACTCCAATTCAATAATCGAAAATAGTATTATAATGGATGGTACGACCGTATTTCATAATTGTTTAGTTGTAATGAGCATAATCGGTGCGCATGTAATGCTTGGTGTTGGCGTAAGTATCCCATGCAAAAGGCTCAATGCGATTTCGAATGATGAATGCAGAGATAAGAAAGTAACATACTTCTCAGATATAGATATTCGTAAGACTAAAAATTTTGGAGCAATAATAGGGGATTACTGTCAAATTGGCTCAGGCGCTTTAGTTCACCCAGGAAGACGAGTAGGAAGAAGAAGCAAAGTAGGTTCCTGCTATCAAGTTGTCAAAAATTTGCCTCCTTTATCGGATACTGATGATCTATAGGTGCGGACTATGAACAAACACGAGTTTTCAAATATAAAATTCTACGAAATATTAGATACATGGTTTAAAGAATATTCTTCAAAGAATCTTGCAGAGGATCTTAGTGTAGCAGAAGGCGATTACAAGCTAGAATTGATAAAGAAATCGCGGAAATTGGATTTTCTAAAGACATTTGTAATAATATGTGAAATGTCATATGAATTTATTGATAATCCTAAAACGGTTAAGAATCAAGTGAAGAACATAATTGGATCCGTATTTGGTAGAATTATATTTGAAACATCTCAGATTATGTCCCTAAATAAAACAATTCTCGATTTTGATCGGCATACTGATTCGAGTGGACTGTTTGGGAAATGGGTTGAAGATCGGCGTAATGGATATATATGGATAAAAGATACTGATATCGATTTCTTAATTGATGATATATTGGATAATTCACTAAGAGATGAAAAAATAATCGAAATCCCCGAGACTATTGATGTTACTAAGGCAAAGCTTAATAAAAAATATATGGAAGAAAACATAACTGGGGCAAGCAAAAAATCCTCCGGATTAACGTATTATGAATATGCAAAGTATGAATTTGCTGTTATTTCAGGTTCTTCTTTTTCCGATATAGAATCTATGATGGCGAGAGGTATTTCTCGCACATCTCTATGTAATATTCTCTATAGTTTTATCCTAATTAGATTATTTATTAGTTCCTTATGTGAAGATTTTTATATTACGTGGCATGAAGATAGTGATCTATTTAAGGGCAAGTCAGGGTCATACTATTTCTTCAATGGTTTGGTAATTCTGGACCAGAATGAAGATTCTTCCAATCCGTGGCTTCTCAAATGCATTACGACGACACATAATCCACTTGATGCGTTAGAGTCCGTATCATCTATATTATCCGATATCAATATGCACAAATGTATATTGTTCGTGCCAACTTATCCTTCCGAGAAAGCAATGAGATATTTTGTATATTCATATGCAGAAAAAAGGCAAGAAATAGTGATATTGTATTTGAATGATCTTTATGAGTTGCTAAAAATTCCGCCATCTGATGTAAATGCCTACTTGAGAACAAGGAGGATAAGTTCCTGACCGAAAAAAAAGCTGTATTGGACCACATGAGCAAAATTAGATTGAATGACCTCAATGCAGAAAGCGTCAAGGAGTTTGCGCTATCGGGCAGAGAAATTGTAAAGTCTAATATAAATAATTATAAATATGACATCAAAGCTGATGTAATAGACAAATCGATACCTAAATTGTCCAAGAGATGCATATTTTCCTGGACTTATTGCTATATATCTCCGTATGCAAATGATAATGAGTTTAAATATAAAATCAAGCCTTGTGTATTTGAGGTAAATGGAACAGATAAGTCTATTAGTGATAAAAATGCAATTAGCAATAAATTGACCAATATCAAAACAAATAATGATGAGTTTAAGAAAATCGTTTATTCTCGATCTTATCAAGATCTTGGGAGTGCTCTCATAAAGTACTTCAAGAAAAGAAAAAATGAAGAAGATTTTAAAGATTTTATCGCTTCAAACAAAAATGCTTTCATTACTCTTAAGAATCCCTCGCAAGGAAACATAATGACTTTACTCAATATAGGCGAGATCCTTTCTAAAAACTCTGAAGAAAACAGTAATATTATAGAATTAGCTATTGATTATTATCAGAAATCCTTACCGCTAATAAATCCTGAAAGACACCCTAATGAATGTGCTATGATTATGATTTGCCTTGGTGATTTATATTTTAAACTTTCTGGAACAAATGGTCATAATTATCTAGATAACGCGTTATGTAATTATGCTGAAGCCATACGATTAATTGATCCAAACGCCAATTATCAATATTTTTCTGTAGTGGCTAAAAATTTCGAATCAATTTGCAGATTAATGGTTCAAGGGGACTCGTCCATTAACTTTCCTAAAATTATTCAATTTCTGAGAGATGATGAAATATTTAAATTGATAAAAAGAGCTACAAAAATCGATTTACCTGACAAGTGCAAAATTAATGATCGTATAACTGCATCCATTCAAATTTTAGTAAATAGGGAAATTACTATTGGATTAAAAAATTTGGCCGAATTACTGGCTCACGAAAACCAGAAAACCCTAGAGGTAATTGTCGCAGTGACTGCCACTGGATTCAAGGTTAATAAAAGCTGGTGCAGAATGAAAGTGCCGATTAGTGGTGATTCGAATAGAGTAAGCTTCATCTTAAGTCCGAACGCACCAGGGAAAGGTCTAATTGAGTTTGAAATTTTTTATAACTCTGCGAGGATCGGGTATATGCATAGCAGAATGGAAATTTATCAAGATTAATAAATCCGAATAGGGCTACAAATGACAAAAATAGGTGCAGATCCGTTTCAAAATTATAAAACGAAAGTAGAAAATACATTATTAGTCGTTTATGGTGATAACTCCATCCATTATTTGCATTCAATGCCCAAAAAAGATTATGGTTATGATAAAAGAATTGATCAAAACCTGAAAAAAGATGTGCTTGCTTTTATAGACGAGTATCTAACATGGTTTTCCTCCGAGGAATATCCAGATAGGACTAAGCAAATAGAGAAGATTGACAGTCTGCGTACGGTAGGACAAGATCTTTTTGATCGCTTGATTCCGGGCAATTTAAAGAAAGAAATCTTAAGATGGAATCAGAAAACCAAGCTTTGCATAAGTTCAAATAATGACTGGATTCCGTGGGAAATTCTCCATGATGGATCGGATTATTTGGGCAATCGCTTCTTTATATACAGGCTGCCTAGGGTCAACGGAAATGAAGACGAACGCGAAAAAGAAAAATTAACAACGGTTCCTACTTCGTGGAATAAATCTCAAGAGTCATCATTAAAAAAGTTGATACATGTTATTGGTGGGAACCTTGATGGATTTGAGGATGGGGCAAATCGTTTCTTTACGGACTTGAATGAAGGCGGAAAGATTGTATTGCATACAATTGAAAAAAAAGGTTTTTCAGTACTTAAGGAGAATGCTATCGAAGCTGATATAATTCATTTTACATGTCACGGAAGAAAAGATCGTAACTTTTTTTTACAAATAACTGAATGCTCTGATGATCCTGCATTAATGAATCTATCACTCTTATCTTTTGCTCGTTCTGATTTTGTAATTAGGGAAGGATGCCTTATCTTTGCCAACGCATGCAGTTCAGCGGCAGCAATTTCTTGTTTTGAGGAGTTCTCCAGTTTCGGCAGCAAATTTATAAATATGGGTGCCGGATATTTTATTGGAACCCTCGGGGGCGTGCCAATACATTATGCTATAGAGTTCTCAAATTGTTTTTATAATAATCTAATAATAAACAACGATATTTCCAGATCGTTTGAGACGACAAAATTATCAATGGACAAAAAAAGGAACCAGTTTCATTTATTGTATGTTATATATGGGAACCCCGCAATACATTAATATATATGATATATTCATCCACCTTAAGAGGAAGATTTATGCCTGTTGAAGTATATTTAACTGCATCTGAAGGCAATGTTAAGAGCCTAAATTTGGACGGAAAAAAGAAATTCGTTCCGACCCTTGGAGATGGTGAAGCTTTTGCAGTAAAGATTGATGAACTCCTTGGATCTATCGCATCAATTGTTGGAGAGAATATTTCGAATGAAGCCGAGATTGTCATAGAACTCAGTGGCACTACGTCCATGAAGACGGATGGGAAAATCAGCTATTTAGTATTAAATATAGGTGGATCCATTTCAAAGGATAGTTCAATGAAAATAACACTGAAAACGAAAATTGATCCAAAAAAATAGGCTATTTGGTGCGATCTCGTTTTCTGCTTAACTCTTTGAGTATTGGCTGGAATCGTGTCAAAGCTAATTTGCAGGTTAAATCCAATTTTAGCTCAAGGTGGGAGAAGATACGAAATCATAAGCATCTTGATCATGATAACCGTGATTCTTGTGATGCACGTGCTTGGCTCAGAAGCCAAGCTTTATTTTCCCCCTGATAAAATGAGCCCCTCATCAATGACCCCCAATGCCCCCATCAACTACGACGAGGTCTACCAGCCAGCCGAGGACACCTATCTCCTCCTCAGAGCCGCACTAGCCGAGGCCAGGCCCGCGGACAGCGTGCTGGAGATCGGCTGCGCCAGCGGCTTTGTCTCCCTGGAGCTGATGCCGTTGGTCTCCCGCCTCCTGGCCACGGACATAAATCCCCATGCTGTGCGGGCGGCCAGGGCCAGGGGGATCGAGGTCGTAAGAGCTGATCTGTTTCGGGGCATCAAAGGAAAGTTCGACCTGATACTCTTCAATGCACCATATCTTCCCACCCAGTCGGAAGAGAGAACCGGCCAATGGATAGATTACGCTCTGGACGGAGGCGAGAATGGCCGGCAGACGGTGGATCGATTTATCGAGGATCTGGCCGGGCATCTGCGGCCCGGCGGCAGAGCAATGCTGCTAATATCCAGCCTCACGGGGCTGGCAGAGGTGCGGGAGACGGCTGAGGCTGCCGGGCTTACTGCAAAGGTAGTGGCCGAAGAGGGATGCTTCTTCGAGAGGCTTTACGTTCTGCGGCTCGGGACCATATATTCTTCCTCCGGATCTGGAACCTCCGGGACATAGGGCGGCATGGCATCAAGCAAGCTGACAAGTTTATCCTGCACCTCATTTACGCCCTGGCCTGTCTCGGTGGACATTTGCAGCATATCTTGATCATCTCCCAATCTCAATATGTCTGCCTTATTGGCCACAACCAGAACAGGCAGCGTTAGCCAGTTCTTGAGGTCTTCGGCCAAAGAGAGCTGTGAATCGATGGGGTAGCCGCAGTGCTCACTGGGGTCCAGGATAAAGAGAACGACTCCCTGCAGATGGCTTAAGGCGGCCACAGTCTGCCGCTCAATCTCATTTCTCTCCTCCATGGGCCGGTCAAGCAGCCCGGGCGTGTCCACAACCTGATACCTTTGATCTCCTCGCATGAAGTGGCCCACAAAGATTCCTCGTGTGGTAAATGGATACATGGCGATCTCGGGCCGCGCTCCAGTGACTCGCACAATGAAGCTTGACTTGCCCACATTGGGGTAGCCGGCGATGAGAATAGTCGGCACCGCCGGGTTTATGGTTGGCATCTTGCGCAGGAGGTTACGAGCCTCATTCAAGAAAAGCAGATCTTTCTCAATGGACCTCATGATTGAAGAGTAGCGCCCAAAAGCTGACTTTCGGGCAGGAGTGGTGTCCAGACCGTGGGATCTTCGAATAGTGCCTACATACTCTTTTGAGATTATTCTTATCTGGCGGGAGGCCCAACTCAGGCGAGACAGGCTGATTCTGATGTGATCCACGCCTGCAATTATGTCGGCCATCTCTTTGTAAAAGGGTGGCAGATTATCAAAGGAGGGGAATTTCTTGATCAGGTTGCTGAGATTGTCGGAGAGGATATTGCCGGCGTTTTGCACCATGGACTCGTCATCCGTGGCGCGAGAGGCACGCCTAAAGGACTTATTTAAAAGCTCTTCTGATGTGGGTACGGTTGGAAGCTGTTCGAACATTACATAACAGGTTGCCGGCATGGGATGATAAACCTTTAGGCGGCCATTCCTGAAAATAGACGTTTATAAATGGTTTTCGGAAGGCTTAAATATTAGTTCTGTATCTATATAGATGAGGTGGCCTCTTGAAGAGATTAGGCACCGCTCTTCATGTTGTACAGAATAAATTGATTCTCCAAAGCGAGCAGACTGTTGGAAGCGAGACCAATATCCCCAGAACCAATTCCTGGGTTGTAGATCAGAAGAGGACCAGAGTCGGAAAGGTTTTCGATATATTCGGCCCCATTAATCATCCGTACATCATCGTTCGACCAAATAGAGGTGTAGATGCCGCTGCCCACGTCGGAAAGAAGCTCTATATCGACGAGGCGCCGGGGAGAGATAGCAAGTGGAAGAGATTGAGAAGCTGAGAGAGATAGAGAGGGCGGAGCCGGAAAAGCTCAAGGAAAGGACCCGGCTTAAGCGCGAGAAAGAGAAGGTAGACGAGTTCGAGAAGTTCACTGTGGAGTGTCCTGAGTGCAAGAGCCACACCCTCGTGCGCGACTATGAGCGTGCCGAGCTGGTCTGCTCAGATTGCGGTCTGGTCATCGACGAGAATTTCATCGACCAGGGGCCGGAGTGGAGAGCTTTCGACCACGACCAGCGCATGAAGAGATCCCGGGTGGGAGCGCCCATGACCTATACCATCCACGACAAGGGCCTCTCCACCATGATCGACTGGAGGAACAGGGACTCCTATGGCAAGACCATATCCTCCAAGAACCGTGCGCAACTCTACCGGTTGAGAAAGTGGCAACGCCGCATCAGGGTCAGCAATGCTACAGAGAGAAACCTGGCCTTCGCCCTTTCGGAATTGGACAGGATGGCGTCTGCTTTGGGTCTTTCCAGAAACGTGCGAGAGACGGCAGCCGTTGTCTACAGAAAAGCAGTGGACAAGAACCTCATTCGCGGGCGGAGCATTGAGGGTGTAGCCGCAGCAGCGCTTTATGCCGCTTGCCGGCAGTGCAATGTGCCACGCACCCTGGATGAGATCGCAGAAGTTTCCAGAGTTTCCAGAAAGGAGATCGGCAGAACCTACAGATTTGTTTCCCGCGAGCTGGCACTCAAGCTCATGCCGACAAGTCCCATTGACTACATTCCCCGCTTTTGCTCCGGCCTGAATCTGAAGGGCGAGGTGCAGGCTAAGGGAATTGAGATACTGCGCCAGGCAGCAGAAAAGGAGCTTACCAGCGGACGCGGGCCCACTGGCGTGGCCGCTGCTGCCATCTACATCGCCTCTATTCTCTGCGGGGACAGAAGGACGCAGCGTGAGGTAGCCGATGTGGCGGGAGTAACTGAGGTTACTATCAGGAACCGCTACAAAGAGCTGGCAGAAGAACTGGACATTGAGATAATCCTTTAATCATATTTTGACTACTCGCAGCTTCTGCCGCGGGTATTCAAAATATGATCATCTCACGCATTCAGAGAACGATCCTGATCACCCGATCAATCATGCCAACATTCTTTTCACAAAAGTTGATTATCTTCCCCAGAATGGTTCCTTCTTGCGCTTGATATCCAGGAAATTCTCCAGAACCTCGCGCTCGTCCTCTGCCAGCTTGGGCTTTAGCTCCAGCTCCACAATGCGAGCATGCTTCTCAGGAATGTTAACATAAAGGATATCACCCTCATGAATCTGGCGTCCTACCGTGGGACCATCGATGGATATGGCCACTTCCTGTCCGGCGGTAGCGGAGCTGACATTTTCATTGCGTGCCTGCATCCCCCTAATCTCGCCCACATTGGCACCGTCTTCTCTCATCAGATTGACATGGGTTCTGACCACACCACCGATGACCTGCACGCCAACAATTGCGGGCCGCGACTGGCGGAAGACGCAGTCGGGGAGGAGGCGCACCGCTCCGGGCCGGATGACGGCTTCCAGCCGCTCCTGCTCTATGCGCATCTTCTGCTCCTCTGTCCATTGCTCATAGCTCTCCAGAATGGTGTAGATGATATCGCTGCAAAATACGGGCACATTAGTCTTCTGAATCTCGCTGACGGCATCAGGCAAGATTTCCACATTAAAGGCTAAAATCGCTGAGAGCAGAGGGTCTTTGATGGCTGAAGCGCGGATCACATCCCTTCGAGAAACGGGACCTACATCTGCATGATGGATGGCGATGTTCTTGGCCTTCAGCTCGCCCACCAGTGCTTCCAGCGAGCCGATAGCATCTCCTTTCAGGATTACGCCCTCGCTCTCTGCATCTATGCGCACCGCCTCGAGCTCCGATTTCAGCTCCATGGAAAGGGCTTCCACCTCTTCTGCACAGGTCACCACGCGAATGGTTGATCCAGCCAGGGCGGTTTCCAATTTTGGTGCCGCGATCTTCACACCAGATGCAGCCGCCACATGCTTTACCGGCAGAAATCGCTCCTCGCTTCGAATCTCCGTCAGAGGCTTGGGCTTTAGCAGGGCTCTTATCTTTGTGACGATCGGCTCATGGGCCGTGCCCACAATTACCGTATCGCCCGAGTTGAATTCGCCGTTGTAGAGTATAACGTCCAGAGTCGTTCCCAGACCTTTCTCCTCTTTTACCTCCAAGATCGTGCCCATACCAGGGCCGCTGGCCGTCAGCTTCAGATTCTCCTTCAGAAATCTCTGCGCCAGACCTACCAAAATCATGAGAATGTCGGGAACCCCTTCCCCGGTGATGGCGCTGATAGGCACAATTCCAATCGTCTTGGTAAAGTCGGTGATCCGATCGTACCTGTCCCCGTCAAATCCACGCTTATAGAGCTCTCCCACCAGCTCGTAGATCCTTGTATCCAGCACCTCGGTCACTCTAGCATTTTGCGCCTTGATGCTCTTGGCAAAGGGAGCGTTGGCTACCGCATGCCAGCCGCCGAGGCGATCCATCTTGTTGGCGGCGACGACAAATGGGGTCTTAAAACGCTTGAGAATGGCCAGCGATTCGATGGTCTGGGGCTGGAAGCCTTCGTTTACGTCCACAATGAGCACGGCTAAATCTGCCAGAGAGCCGCCTCTGCTTCGCATAGAGGTAAAAGCATGATGTCCCGGTGTGTCGATGAACAGCAGTCCGGGAATTTGCATCTCCTTTCCGAAATGCGATCCGCAAAAATCCTGTATCACGCTTAGCGGAACCTCCGTGGCTCCAATGTGCTGAGTGATGAGTCCGGCTTCACCCTTGGCCACAGCTGTTCCCCTGATCTTATCTAAAAGAGATGTCTTGCCGTGGTCCACATGCCCCATCACAACTACTATGGGTGTTCTGAGGTTGGACTCATCGCCCTTCGCTTTGCCGGCCTTTTTGGACTTTTGTTGCATACTGGTCGCGCCCTGGAAGAAGTAAGTCTAAAAATTACGTTTCATTTTAAGAATTTAAAGGCTCCGATGAGCGGAGGCAGAAATGCTTCCTGCCCCGTCTCACTCGTAGAGCCATGCTTCATCTATTCGCTTGTAGGCTACCAGTTCGCCCGGACTGAAATGCAGCGCTATCTCGCGAGCCGCCGATGCAGCCGAATCCGAGCCATGCACCACATTTCGTCCCGTCTCAATGGCCAGATCCCCACGAATAGTCCCGGAGACGGCATCAGCCGGATTGGTGGCGCCATTCATCTTCCTCATGGCTGCAATAGCGCCCCGTCCCTCAACTACCATAGAGACGGAAGGGCCGGAGGTGATGAAATCTACCAGGTCCTGGTAAAACTTCTTGCCCACGTGCTCGACATAGTGCTCTTTGGCCTTCTCCACCGGCATTAGGGCCAGCTTCATAGCTACTATCTTGAAGCCTTTCTCCTCGATACGTTGCAGTATCTTGCCAATGAGCGCGCGCTGCACACCATCGGGCTTTACCATGACGAAGGTCCGCTCTAACTCCGCCAGGGCTTATGCCCCCTTTCTAGCCCATTTGATTCTTCTCGTTACACGGCCAAGAGCTACGTTATTCTCGCACTTGGCTGAGCAAAAGTAAAAAACCGTGCCGTCTTTTTTAGCATAGAGCTTGCCAGTTCCCGGCTCAACGGTCTTATTGCAAAAGGAACACTTTCTTATTTCCATCTACCCTCACCTGCTGGTAAGCTTCTTGGCTTCTCTGGCAGTCTCGAGCAGCATCAGTACATCGCCCATGCGGATGGGTCCCATGCAATTCCTGGTGATAATACGGCCTTTGTTGTTGCCTTCCAGGATACGGCATTTTATCTGCGTCGCCTCACCATGCATGCCGGTGACGCCGATGACCTCAATAACCTCTGCCGCTACGCCGTTATCATCCTCCATCGGATATCACCTACTTCAAAGCTGCCACTTTCTGGACGATTTCATCAAGCAACTCTTTTCCCTTACCAGGCTCCACGATCGCCGCAGCGGCGCTCTTCACGCTGAGGCCAGCAGCGGCGCCAAGCTCGCTCTGCTTTTTGACGTAGATATAAGGAGTCTTCTTCTCTTCGCAAAGAGCTGGAATATGTGCCACAATCTCCGGAGGGGTAACGTCTTCGCCGACAATAACCAGGCGAGCTACACCGCGCTCGATGGCCTTGGTGGCTTCGTTGGTTCCCTTCTTTATCCTGCCCGTATCGCGAGCCAGTTCGAGGACTTCAAGAGACATGGTGGCCAGCTCTGCTGGAACATCAAATCTTACGAATATTGGTCTTGCCATAATTTAATCTCCTTCCGGGCGCTTGCCCATCATCATTCATCGCAAAAACGCCTAAACGAATTAGACGATTCAGATTAGATCAGCCATTAGCTCCATATGTAAAAAGGTTGCGCTATGGCCCGAGAAGAGCCATCAGCGCACTCTGCAGATTTTCCTGGGCTACATGTCCGGAAATTTCCATCTCGGGGCCTTTCGTGGAAAGGCTGAGATTGTATTTCGCGGCGATTTCCCCTGCCTTGCTGTCCACAGTTGCCTGGGGCTGCAGATACAAAGCCCGCAGAGAATAGCCACGATCCTGGCCATTTGCCACATTTACGCCCAGGTAGAATTCCTTGTATCCTCCGGAAAGAGGCATTTTCGGGCCACCACTGCCCAGAGCTGCAACCTGCAGATCAGCTTGCTCATCGCTCACCAGTGTGAAGCTTTCTGCAGACATGCTTCCTGTGATCACATCTATGACGCTTATCACAGAGTCCTGCGTTCCGAAGAGGGAAGGCTTTCCGTAAACGACTGCAAAATCGCCGCCTGCCGGAATCATCATGTAGTTTTGGTAGGGAATTACCAGGCCATTGTAGCCTACTGAGTAGGGCTTGATCACGTGAAACTCCGTCCAGGTATTATTGAAATTGGCATGAGCCAGCTTTTCAATCTTGGTTCGGTAGATCTGGCTTCCATAGCTGAGGCCCAGGGATTCGGGCAGCGCTGCAGTCGCTGCCTCTGTCAGATTCTGCGATGCACTCAGATTGATCCAGTATGCCATGACGGTGCTCTCTGGAGACATCTGCAGGACATCCTGTAGTCCCTCGAAGTCCCAGTCCACATAGCGACCCTGCATCCCAAAGGTCTGCAAAGAGTCATCGCCCGATGGCAAAACAACGTTCTCGTCCTGTTTGCCGCCCATCATCACGAAACTTGCAAAGGCGGACAGTACCATGATAATGCCTACAAAGATAGCAAAAGCCTTAGCGGTAGATTTCATCCGCACATAAGTCGCGAGACCAAATATTTAACGTTTCTCCGAGGACCAGAGCGGTTCGTCCTGAACATAGCCTCTTTTCAGGCGAAGAGCGATCTCTGCCCTCTCCAGTTCGCGACCCAGGTAGCCGGCATGGTCCAGGCGGCTGACCAACTCCATCTCGATGAGGGTATTCAGGATGTCGCGAGCATTCCTTCCTGCCACAGTTATTCGACCGTTCTGGGCCAGGATCATTCCCTGGGTGAGAAATATCCTGAAGCTTCCACTACTATCCGGTTTATATCTGTGATTCTCTTTTGCTTGCACGAACGTTTGGGGCATGGCTTCCTCAGGCAGACGTCGCTTCTCCTTCAAGATGAGGAGGTCAAGGCCCAGGTCTTTGGGAGGCGCCAGGCGTTGCCGGGCCAGCAGCATCATTCTCGAAGCCAGAGCAAGTTCGTGCACGCTTCCTCTTGCTTTTCCGCTATACTCCGGTGTGAATAGAATAGATGCGTGTGTTTCCGCGCCCAGGGCGGCTAAAAGGGCATTGACGCCGACGGTATCAGCATCCATCAGCTCAGTAACATTGCCCGCCCCAAAGAAGAGAGGGATTTGGGGATGATCCTGCTGGATGATCTGGTATCTGTGCAGCGAATGGGCCAGTCCCTGCAAAGGCGGGTCAAGAACAGGATCTGCTATAATGGTTATTCCCATCTCCTGAGCCCTTAATAGGTTCTCTTCCAAAGGAACGCAGCCTGGACCGGGGATAATCACAGCAGGCGTGCCTGCTCTGGCCACCGCATCGCCTACCTGGGAAAGGTTGCCGGCGTCTAAGCTGAGCAGCAGGTCGGCACCGGCCTCTATGCCAGCTAGGATCAACTCGCTCCTGGTAGTATCAACGCTTACGGGAAGATTTGTGGCTTTTCTGGCGATTTGCAGCGCTTCTTTCACCTGTTGGGGATGGGCATCAAGAGGGATGCCCAGATCTATCATATCTGCGCCCTGCTCTTCATAGTAGCGAATCTTTTCCGCCAGAGCCGTAGGGGTGCAGCGTGTAGCATCGACGACCTCTGCCAGGACCTTCATGCGAGAGCTGCCTCCGATCTTTACCCCCCGGATCTGAAGTGGTGCGTTTGCCCTGGCCTCCAGATCATCCACCTCGCCCTGGGCCTGCTCTCTCATCTTCCCTTCTAAGAGCTGGCAGGCCGGAGCGGTGCGAGAGAGTTCTATATTCTCCTTAGCAAGATAATGCAGCACCACCCCCAGGTCTGCGGCGTGCTTGGGCCCAAGGCGGATTTTGGCTCCCAGAGCACGTTCTGCTTCCCTGAAATCAGCGGTTATGGCGCCGGGAATCAAGATGAGGTCGTAGCCCTGGGGAGAGGCGCGAAGCAGCAGCTCGGGCGTGATAAAGGAGGCCACATCAACATCGGCCACCAGCACATCAGCGTCTCCGGCAAAAGCTCTGACCTGGTTTTCGGCCAGCCTGCCCGTGACCAGGAGGATTTTCATAGCAGTATCTTCCCGGCCAGGGTTATTCGTACCTCTTTCGTCTTGCCCTTTTGCACGATATGCAAAGCACCGAGATCTGCCAGGCGGGCCACCTGGCGGGAGACCGTGCTCTCGGAAACGGATAGGCGCTTTGCGATATCAGTAATAGTAGTAGGCTGGCTCTCGCTTACGTCCTTTAAGATCCTCTTTTGCCGATCCTCCAGGACGGCAGTGATATTAGGTAGGGTGACCTCGTGGAGGCTTCTTTCGATATCGCTGTAGTTGGTGGTCTTAAAGATCTTCTCAGACTGGGAGAGGCAAGCGATGGTGAAGGCCAGGAAGATCTCCCGCGGCCCACCCGAGAGGTTGGCGATTACCTGGCCTTCCGCTTTCTCCAGAAGAGCTTTCAAGGAGACCACCATCCCCTCAAAATCCCTGTGATCGACGCGGTGGATTTGCAGATCAATGGTGCTGTCTATTTGGCGGGAGAGATCCCGGATGGCCTGCACAGTCAGCTCGCCGCGCGTGTCCGGCTCAACTTCAGGGCGGATGAGTATGATGCAATCTTTGCCCTCCACACCGTATTTCACAATCAGGGATACGATCTGGGAGGAATCGAAGCCTGAAAGGGAGATGTAGGTTCTCATTATGCAATGATACTGATCTAATGCATAAATGCTTTTCCTTTGTGACCATTGCATGATGCTGCAAATGGCCGGTAGGGCCCAGGGGCACGGGGGCGAGGGGGGCGTCGCCCCGGGATAGGCTCAAGCGCCGGGCGGTATTGGTAGTAGTAGCTGGTGGGATCTCGTTTGCCTTTCAGGATTATATTATGTGGTGCTAATTTTAACCAGGGGTTTACGAACTATCACCACAAAGGCACAAAGACGAATTTTTCATTGCTAT
>CAZDLZ010000032.1:0-28578 GCA_964506745.1 uncultured Methanotrichaceae archaeon
AACTGGAAAAACATAGTAACCTGAGGTTAGCAACTGGATGTAGCGAAGAGCCCTAATAATGGATTGTGGCGGCTATGAGCCATCGAGATCTGATGAGCTATCCCATTGTCAAATCCGCTTTTTCAGCCCATATTGGTAAAACAGGCGAACCGGCCGTACAATCCAGTAAAAGGGATATAAGAAATCAGGCATAGGGAACGCATCGTAGTCTGCCTGGTTGGGTTTTAAACCTACCAAGAATAGATATTTGGCGCGATCACTAAGACGTTCTCGCGTTCTTGCCCAGAATAGATATCTCTCGATGATTCCCTCCGGCCCATTCGGCCCGGAAAAGAGTTTTTCGGATATCTGCAGAGCCATTTTTTGGGCAGTGCTGTCTATCTCGATTTCAGAGATAATCTGCGGGGGAAGTTTGGCATCCAGAAGGTCATGTGCCAGAAAAAGACCGATATGAAGTATTCTCATAAGACCCATCTCATCCGCGCCTGCCACCACCTGATCCCAATCTATTTGATGGAGGGAAATTATGCCTGCAAGGTCGCTCACAAATTTTATCTGAGACCATTGATGCTTCGTCGCATGAGCACAAAGAGCCAAGACCAGATCATTTGAAGAGAAGCAATGGATTGTCGTTCCCTCAAAGGGCATAGTCTCAAGGCGTGACCAAATCCTTTCATCGAAAGGAACATAATAATTCCTGGGAAGAAATGCCCAGTGGATCTCGACATGCACATGAGGAGACTGCCGGTCGAAGTTGTACTCGCAATTAACCGTGAGATAATTGTCCTCCTGAGATGATGTCATGGGAATCTCAGGCTTATATCCGGCAGATTGCAAAAGATCCCTTGCTTGTAGAACATCCTGCTTGCGGACCATGATATCCAGATCTGAAAATGACCGGAGCGTTATGTCTCCGTAAGCCATCTTTGCCAGTGTCGGTCCCTTGAAAGGCACAGCATCAATCCCGTGCTTCTGGAAATCCTCGATTATGCGGAGCAGCTCTTTGCTGAGCAACAGGTTCCTCAGGGCATTATCGAAGTACCCCTTCTTTAATTTAGAGAGGACGTCTTTGGGGACCGCATCCGGACAAACAGACTTGAGATTATGATACATAATCGGCCAGACGCCATGAAAGCGGGCAGCTTTCTGCATCCAGTCCCAATCCATTTCTTCCTGCAAGAGGCGGCGGATCCGATCCGCGTTTTCGCCGTCCATTTGCGGCCTGGAGCATGCCAGGAGCAGCTCGACCTCTTTATCCGTCCTGATCATCCAAGATACCTCAAATTCATGATCTCATACATTGCCGGCACGCATGCGCAGTCTCTCCAGGGCCTTATCTCTGGCCCGCGTCCTTGCCTCGTCCACCTGTGCGGCTGCCCTCTCCAGAGCTGATTCATCCACGATCAACCGGAAGGGCAGCCGGATTTTCCACTGCCCTGCCCGGCCATCGTAATGCCCTATCTCGCTTTGGCCCCAGACGAGCTTCAAATGTTGACGAGGAGAAGAGCCGAATGCCACCATGCTTGGCCTCAAAGGCACGGGAAGGAGGCGATTGCCCAGTCCCGTCCGGGCCAGGCCGCGGTAGGCGCTGCTAAAGAGCCATGCCAAAGCCGATAGCATGCGACGCTGGGCTTTTCCCAGACAAGATCCGGCCAGGCCCTGCCATCCACCAGGGACACCAAAGCGTCTATGGCCGCGATGGGCGGCGACGATTCGCCCCACGATCGCCTCGGGCGGCACCGGGGTTGGATCATCGGTCGGGTTGTTGTCTCCGCGGGTTCGGGCCCCGGCTGCATTGAGGCCCACGACTCTATGCACAACCATTCCTCCTTTGTCGGGGGACTTGAAGTAGATCACGTCGCCGCGGGAAAGCTTGCCGCAGAGAGGCATGACCTCCAATAGGTCGGCCGAGCGCAGGAAGGGATTCATGCTGTCGCCGGTGAGGACTATGGGCAGCGAGTCGCCAAACAATGAGCCTACAGAGATCGGAGGCGGGGGAGAATGCGGCAAATCCTCCTGCTTATCAAGGCCTTGCAGGGCACGCTCCATCTCCTCCCAGAACCGGCCGGTCAGGCTCAGTTGCAGAGTGAATGCGGGCACGGCTTTGGCCAGGGCCGAGACATTGGCAAGCTGCTGGCGGTGGACCTGATGCACCTCTTCTGAGGAGAGGCGATAGGTCATGGACCTACAAACCTGCTCCACGGACTGCATGAGCATGGCTACGGTCGTGGTCTGGTTTATCGGCTCGACCTTCTCCAGCGAGGCCTGTTTGAGGAAGAAGACCGCCCTCAAGGGCACAGCCTTCTCCGTGGGCCAGGTGCCGCCGGATCCTTCCCAGAAGAGGCTCCAGGTGGGCCAGGGGTGAGCAAAGCGGCGGCCCATTTCGTCCTGCACCACCAGCGTGGCATCATCGGAAAGCGATTCCCAGGGCAGCGGCAGACGCCTGGAGGCCGTGCTCTTGCCGGTGCATCCTGGTGCTGCCATGATCACCCCCTCACCCCCGTGCTCGGCCAGAGCGCCATGGACCAGAACGCCACCCCGGGATTGGACATCCCTGGCTATGGCCAGCGAGAGCTCCACCGCCTGACCGGTGACATCCCCGTCGCCATTAGATGATCTAAGAATGCAAACCTGTGGGCGGCCGGATGGCTCATGCTCCCCCGCCTCATCCACAGCGGCCACAATCAGCCGCTCGCCGCCTTCGGCTGGGCATAGCTGCATAGCCCGTCCCAGCAGATCGACGGCTGGCCGGGAGAGGTCATCTCCGGCAACAATACGAAGGCTAATGCCATCGGCCAGGGTCAAGCGCATTGCGGCCCCCATTAGAGCGGTATGCCACTACTGCCAGGCCCACATGCTGAAGCACCGCTGCCTGTACTACAAACGCCACTAAAACCGCTGCCAGGAGAGCAACTCGTTCCGTTTGCCCCACCGTTACGCATATCGCCCAGACGCATGGCCTTGGGAGACTCGTAGGCCAACTTCCCGTTCAAACCTTCGCTACCCGATACTTTTCTTTTGTTGTTCATATCTTTCACACCTCTTTGCTAAATGATTATATTGAAGATGACTTTCGCCGTCCATCCGGGAAGAGACCGCGCTCCTCGGCCTGGGTGCAGAAGACCGAAGGCCAGACCAGGCGGCTTTGATCCACGTAGTTGTTGGCCACGCATCCCGTCCGGCAGGTACCGGCATGGATACAGTCCCCGCAGATGCCCGGATAAGCCCTCACATCCTCCAGCTTCCGGCGCAGCTCCAGTAACTTGGGATGGCATAGCCAGATATCCCGGATGCGATCCTCACCCAGCCGCCCATACACCAGCTCAGGAATGGTCTGACCAATGCCGCACATGGCGATCTCGCCGCTCCCCAGTATGCCCAGGATGCGAGCCACGCCGCAATCCCCCGTGCGCCCCCGGCTTTGCCACAGCCTGTCAAAGGTTTGAAGAGCCGGCGGCAGGTTGATCACAAGACTGATGCCCGATCGTCTCGCCAGATCATCCTGGATGTATTTTGCCAGAGCCAGACGCTCCTGCAGATCAAGGGCTTCTCCCCCTTCATGCAGAGCGATGCCGCGACCGGTATTGGTGACCGGTGTAAACTTCACTGACCCAGCACCGTGCGCCCGGGCCAGGGCCACAACATCATCGATTTGCAGGGCGTTGCCTCGATAGACGCTCATGATCACCTGAACATTTCGATAACCCGCCCCGACCAGTGCATCCAGGCCGAAAAGCGCTGAATCGAAAGCACCGGGAACGCCCCGGAAGCTGTCATGTGCTGCGGCATCTGCCCCATCCAGGCTCACGGAGATGAAACCCATACGGGTCTCTTGCTTCAGCCAGCGGGCGAGCTGCGGTGTCATCAACGTACCATTGGTCTCCATGTTCAGGTCCAGGCCCTGCTCGGAGAGCATCTTTACAATCTCTTTAAACTGGGGATGAAGCAAAGGCTCTCCGCCGGTGATCTTGGCGCTGCATAGGCCCAGAGGCTTTGCCTCCTCGACGGCTCGCTGCAAAAGCCTTGGGTCTATCACCTCACCTGGATGGGGTTTGCCTTTGACGTATCTGGGGACTACCCAGCAGTGGCGACAGCGCAGGTTGCAGCCAGTGGTCATGTACAGGTAGAAGGCCCGAAGCGGCGGGACACCCTCTGGAAGACCGGCCGGAAGTGCCAGAGGCTCCTCAACTTGCAGATCACAAAGCGACATGATCCGCCTCCTTGAATTGACGATAGCAAACACCTGGATCGATTGTATCCAGCCTACCCGACTTTGCGTAGATCACAGCCGGACAGCCCCCGGCACAAAAGCCCGTGTAATTACAGCCCTGACACTCAGGAAGAGACGACAATGCAATCGCTCTTCTCCTGCGCAGAGCATTGATAGCCGGGCCGTGCAGCCAGGCCTGCAAAAGAGGCGTCTTGCCTATCTCCCCCATTTTGAAGTCCGGCAAAAGGTTGCAGGGAACTATTGTCCCGTCATGGAGTACTGCCAGCTTCTGGAAGGCTCCGCCGCAGGAGCAGAGCGTCCCGCGACCGGGCCTGCCCGTCTCGCCGCGGCTTTGCCTCTTCTTGATATCTTCAATCATGTTGGCCATGGCCAGCGGCCCGGCAGCAGCAGCAATCCGGCCGGGATAGCGCATCGCCAGATCTTTAAGTGTCCTCATGGCCATTAACCGCTCTGCAGACGTGAGCACTACATCCTGACCGTAGCATTTAGCCGAGCCGAAGCGATCCGCCTCATTGGTGCTAAAGGAGGGCAAACCCACATCCTCCAGCAGCAGCCAGGCGATATTTTCCAGATCATGCAGGTTGTGGCGGTTAACTGTCACCCGAACGGTCACGGGAAACCCGCGCTCCTTCATGAGCCGAAGGGCGCGCAGCGCTCGATCAAAGCTCTTAGGCGGACGGCTGGCGTCGTGTACCTCGGCGCTGGCGCCGTCAATGGAGATCTGAATCGAATCCAGGCGCAGACGGCGCTTGCCTACATTGAAGGCTTCCATCGTCTCTTCGGTGATAAGCGTTCCATTAGTGAGCAGGCTGTAGCGCATCTTATTCTCGATCAGGCCATCGATGAGCTCAAAGATATCGGGCCTTGTGAAGGCTTCGCCTCCGCTGATTATGACTTTTTGCACACCAAGCGAGCCCATCTCTTCGAAAAATGTTAGCCAGCGTGCCTTTGGCAGGTCTGTGAGGGCAGCCATCTCATCGGCATAAAAGCAGTAGCCACAGGAAAGGTTGCACCTCCCTGTGATGCAGATCTCAACGGTCTTTGGCACCCTCATCAGGCCAGGGGGAGGGACCGTCAGATCGTCTTCGAAGCGAAGAACAGGTTTCAATCGCTTTCCACCAGGATGAAGTCAGGCTGCAGCGTCATCAAAAACTCCTCTACATCTTTTGCGACGACAGATGCATCAGGCATATTCAGCTTTTCAGCCAAAAGGTCGGAGATCTCCTCCACCGTATGCGGCAGCACGAGAATATCCCAGATCAACCGGCCGGTAGGATTTATGAGCGCTGCCCCGTCCAGGTCCGGATTAAAGAGTAGAGCCCCGTCCTCACCTTCGTCACGACAGGAAACAACGGTGTTGGCAAGATAGCGAGTCATGTTCTAACCTCATAGCCGATCAGACCATCTTCTGCCAGAGAATCCAATAAGGCCATTACGTCCTCACATACCGAATGCGGAGCTTCTTGAAAGTTTTTCATAAATGCTAATGCGATATCCCTTGAGCTACGCTTACCATCGATCAGCTTCCAGATCATGGTACCCGTGGGGTTCAAAGCTACTGAGGCAGCAGTATCCATGTTAACCAGCACTCCCCAACCGTCGTGATCCTCCTTAAAGAAAGATGTAGGGTTAGGAATGGGTATTGCGAAATTGTCATCATCACTCATAAAGTTTTTCCCTCTTGATGTAATAATACATTCCACGATCTCCTTAAATTCTCATGCTCAAGGGTGTTGTTATGGATTGATCTTGATTGCGTTATCTCAAGCCGGGATGGTCTCATCGTACTTGCCCACTTCACCAAACGCAATGCATTGATAGTGGAAGTGCTTAAAGAAGATATGTTTGTTGGCCTCTACCTACCAAGTACAGAGAGGCAGAAATAAACCAATGTCTTAACTTCGCGGCTTTTATTGGGCCCGGCTGTACCAGCTCAAATAGAAGAGGCAAATTCACCGATAATGTCTGGCCTGGATCTCAAACAGCCGGGCATATTCTCCGCCTAGCTCCATCAGCTTCTGGTGTGTTCCGCTCTCGACAATGCAGCCATCTTTCAAGAAGTAAATGCAGTCCGCACTCGTCACCGTGGAGAGGCGGTGGCTTATGATGATTGCCATCCTTCCCTCGGCCAGGCGGCGAAACTTGCTGATGACCTCGTCCTCGGCCCTGGGGTCGAGCGAGCTGGTGGGCTCGTCTAATCCTATTATCTGGGAGACGCGCAGGAAGGCCCGGGCCAGAGCGACCTTCTGCCACTGGCCCACGGATAGCTCAGTGCCGTCATCGAACCATTTGCCCAAGACAGTTTCATATCTTTTATCCAGACAGGATATGAACTCATGCGCGCCTGAGCACTGCGCCGCCGCCAGGATCTTCTCTTCATCCGGCTGCATCTGGGCGTTACCGAGCCAGATGTTATCAGAAGCCGTCAGATTGTAGCGGGCATAATCCTGGAAGATGATGCTGATCTCTCGCCGCAGGTCCACCGTATTGAAGTCGCAGAGGTCAATTCCATCCAGGGTGATTCGTCCCTCCAGCGGATCGTAGAGCCGGCAGAGGAGCTTGATCAGGGTGCTCTTGCCCGATCCGTTCTCGCCCACCAGGGCCACCGTCTGACATGGATCGATATGCAGGCTTATGTTCTTCAAGACCAGGGTCGTCGTGCCCGGAAAAGCGAAGCTAACGCTCTCGAAGGATATGCCCTGCCTAATGGGGCAGGGAACCTTCTGAGGTTGAGCCGGTTCTCTGACCTTGGGCTCCAGTTGCAGGAATTCGTGCAGATTGGTGAGGAAGAGGTTGCTCTCGTAAAGCTTGGCCAGGTTGCTCATAAAGCTGGAGAGGAAGGACTGGCCCTGCTGCACGGCGGCGAAGTACATCACCATTGATCCCAGAGTAATGCTGCCCAGCAGAGCCTGATTGGCGATATAGGCCAGAGAGGCAAAGACCGCGGTCAGGGCAATGGCTTGAGAGAGAAGGTCCAGGGCGGACCTCTGAAAGACAATGGCCAGGCGTTCCTTTCGCACCAACGCGCGAATCTCCCTGTACTGGCGCATGAATAGCGATCCCAGGTTGAAGAGCCTGATCTCCTTGGCATAACCATCGCTGGTTAGCAGCCAGTGCCGGTACCAGGCCATTCTCTCCTTCCTGGTGCAACTGCGCTGCCAGAGGTAGAGCTTCCGGGCATATTTAGCCTGGATCAGGGCGCTGGGCAGAGCGGCGAAGCCCAGGAGCAGGGCCATCAGCCAATTAACGGACGCCATCAGAGCGAAGACCGCAACCAGGGATAGGCCGCTCTTTCCAGCCTGGAGCAGGCCGTTCACGATCTGGGTGGGCCGGCTAGGGCCCTCCTGCTGGGCCCGGTGCAGCATCTCGTAGTATTTGGGGTTCTCGTAATACTCCAGATCGACCTCGATCGATTTGGCGTGCAGGATCTCCTGAATGCTGTCCGAGACCAGGATCGATTGGGCTTCGCTGACGAGACTTGAAGCCGAGTTGCAGATAGCCACCAGCAGGGCCACACCGCCCGCCAGACCGATCCAGAGCAGGACCGCCTCAAAGCCGGCCCCGGTGGTGACGGAATCTACAATCAGCTTCATCAGATAGAGAGCGGCCAGGGGCAGGCTGCCCTGCAGGATGATCAGAACGATGCCTGCCAGGGTCCAGCCTGGGGCGCTCTGCCATACGAGGCTGATGGCCTGCTTGAGCTGGAGGGAGTTGTCAGATGCAGTTTTACCGACTGTCTTTGCAGATGAGAATTTCAAGGCTTTATCACATGATGATCATGGATATCATTTGTTCGCCTGCCCCATTCCACTATAACCCAGTGCCTTTGTGAACGGCTGATCGTTCTTCGCGCCTTCGCGTGAGATTCAACAGTGTCCGGTTTCACGCGAAGCCGCGAAGCCGCGAAGTTCCGATGAGAGAAGGATAATTATGGACCCTGCCGCGGGATCATAATTAAATCTATATCCTGCCCACATGATAATAGCGAAGAGCCAGATAAAGAGAGCCCTTTAGAATGGATGATTTAGAGCAGCCTACATCTCCAACTGAAAACGAAGTGCTTCGATGACCTCTTGGCGTAGCTTTGCATCAACCAGTTCGCCTACATCCTCTTCCAACCGGCTCTTGTCCAACGTGCGGACTTGGTAGCACAGAGCGATTGAATCCATCTGCAGGCCGGCAATATCAGCGGGCAACAAAACCTCATTCGGATGATCCTTTGGCTGGATTCAATGAGGCGAGAAAGATGTGCCATTGATACTTCATCAGTCTGGCTCCGACCACCGGGCATCTACTTGCTCAAATGCATTCATCGTTTCACATAGATCAGCCATGAAGAGATCGTCATTTACCGCTTTTTCCATTTGAGCGAGCTTGCCCGCAGTACTTGGAACCAATAATAGTTGCTTGAGCGTTTCCTCAACCAGCGCAAATTCTTCCAGCGGCAGAATAACGCCAACGGTTTTTCCCTCAGCATCCCTGATGAACTGACGTTTGAGAGCATGTGCAGCCATTAATTATCTCCTTTTGTCTTGCGAAGTGCCATAGCGTACGAGGGCACAACAGAAAGACTGTGCGTGGTATTGCCGGCAAGACCCGCCGCCATTTGCAGCTTGTAGCGCATTATTAATCGGGATCTGCGAGATTTAAAAGTTTCCCATGAAGCGCAACACCCGATATATGATGATCGCCCGATACCATGGCCTATGGTGCGTGGTGCTCCACTTCAAACCTGATCGCTTCTGGAACAAGCAGTGATGAGAAATCGCAGAGAACATCCAGAGCATCCAGCTCCGCCAAATGTATCAATGGCCCGGCATCAAGGACCGCCTCAGTCGTCGCCTTGCAGTCCCCACTCCAGGTCCTTGCGAATGAAATGCTCCATCAACTCATCCCGATGGCTCTCCAAGTATCGACGGAGTGCTTCCACTACCAGGCTGTCGAGATCTGGAAACCAGCCCGCTTGAATCTGCTCTTTGTACAAAGCATTTTTGTATGGGTGTTCACCTTATTATCATGATAATCATGGCCCGTCCGGAAAGGTTCAAATTCATCATCATCATTGCGGCACTGCTGTTTACAGCAATCAATTGCATCCAGATAGCAGGCGCACAAGAGCTGTCCAGTAATTCTTCAATCAATCCATTCGTCATTCTTGCCGGGAATCAATCCCTCCTCCAATCAAATGGATCAGAGAACCAGACTTCAGAAGATCAAGATGATCCAATGAGAAGACATATTGATGCTCCAACCTGGAACCACTATGGCCTCATGGTATACCAGCGAGGTTATGCCAACTATTCCGTCATGTACTTCAATCGCTCCATCAACGAGTCGCCCACTTTCGTAGATCCCTGGAATAACCTGGGTGTGGCCCACATAGCTTTACATAATTTTAGTGAGGCGGTGCAGTGCTTTGATAGGGCCTTACAAATCTCCGCATCGGACAGCGTAATTTTCTGGAATAATAAAGGTGTGGCCCTATACCGTATGGGAATGCTGCAAGAAGCCGGGGACTGCTTCAATCAGTCCCTGGAGCGCGACCCCAACTACTCTCCTGCCTGGAATAACCTGGGTGCGGTAGTGGCCGCCCAGAAATTGGATCAACAGGCATTGGAGCTTTACTCAAAGTCCATTTCCTGCGATATTTACAATAAGGTGGCATGGAATAACAAAGGCCGTTCTCTCATAGAGCTGGGACGCTATAGCGAAGCCTGGGATTGTCTGCATAATGCCATAGTGCTGGACAAGAAATACACGCTTGCCTGGGTCAATGCGGCCGATTATTATTACAAAGTAGGGGATATGAATAATTCTCAGGGGGCCCTCATCATCGCCAGGATGCAGGGATATAATGAGACAAAGCCACATTGGGCTGCAGATACTCAGGCAGTTATGATGAAAGACAATTTTACAGCACTGTCTTCCGTCCTTCCAGTTCGCACTCCTGCGACTGGATGGACGGCGGCCGTCTTTGGGCTGTTATCCGTCGGGACGATTCACCGCTTCTGGAAAAGAAGGTCAGTGGCTTAAGGAGTAGCCTTTGAGCGAACGCCCATGATAATGTCGCTTATAAAAATCCGTGGAGCACTTGCCGGAACAAGTCCTGCCCGCACCACCAACCGCTCCGCCGCCAAGTATCCAAGCCTGCCTGGCGCTCCGGGCTGCCCGGATCGACCAGCGCGTTTCAACGCGCGCGGTCTCTCGCCGGAAGAGGCGACAAGAAAGAACGCAAGCGTCTCCCAAGCCGATAGTCCCTGAAATCCGGATACCCGCGAGCATCCCGCACGCGCGCCCGCCCCAGGCCCGGTAGTAGCTTTACGTCGAGGGCAAATTCGCCGAAATCACAGGCCTCTGGTGGAGGTCTGCCTGTGATATGGATATTGTCGCTGGCAGCGGTAGGCCGCCCATGTACCGACTTAGGATGGGTGAATTTCGAGCGGTCTTTTTCGTCGAAGAGCAGGCGGTCTTTGTTACGGATCTCTTCCCTAAGAAGAGGGATTCGGCCTATCGGTAAAATTGATAACCAAGCGAGGATATAAGTGGTACTAATGGCAACTGTTGACGTTCAAAAAGAGGATGTACTGGCTGCTTATGCAGATGAGCAGTATAGAAAGCTCCAGAGAGAAAAGGAACAGTACATATCTCTTGATGTGTATTGCGCCACACGTGGCATCGAGTGAACTTTTAGAGCTGCCGATGACGTCTCCAAGCAAGCTGGACGGCGACCTGGCCAGTGGTCTCATAAGCATTGGCGCTATGAAGGCCGTAGAAATCGGTGCGGTCCGGGAGTACGCTCGCCTTCAAGGCAGCGAGATGAACGATCCCATGCTCTGGCGACAGGTCAAGGTCGATTTCCAGAGCAACCATGCCGGCGGCATTCCGGGCGGCATCTCCACGGGCGCTCCCATCGTCTGCACCATCTCCGTCAAGCCGACGCCCTCCATCGCCAAGCAGCAGAGCACGGTTGATCTTGCCAGCGGCGAGGCGGCGGAGATCAGGGTCATGGGCAGGCACGACCCGGCCATCCCGCACGGAATTGTGCCCGTGGCCGAGGCCATGGTGGCGCTGGTGCTGCGCGATTACCTTCTTAGTCAGTGGCAATCTTGTCTTGAGAGCCGCTGATTCTACACCGTCCGGTTCTGCTTCCTGAGTGCCTCTTTCTTGTCATCCTTGGCCGCCATGTAATCGAGTTTGATGAAATGTTTATATATTTTGATTGTCAATGATTTAATCATGGGTCATCCTAAAAAAATGAAAATGCGAGCTGTATTATTATTATTATTTATATCATATGTGTTTATCTTATGCTCGATCTTGGCGGCTCAGAGCTATTCCGCCGCAGATGCAGCTCTTGAAAATGGAACACTTACAGTTCCCGTCTTAAATTCGGATGTGACCGGCAAGAATTTCGGGGACACGCAGATAGATCCAAACCCACCTGCACAGCCCGTTCGGCTGATCTTCATACACCACTCTACCGGTGAGAACTGGCTCTATGACTACAACGGCGGCCTCGGTCAGGCGCTGCGTGATAATAACTACTATGTAAGCGATACCAACTACGGGTGGGGACCGAACAGCATTGGAGACCAAACAGACATCGGCCATTGGTGGCTGTGGTTTCGAGGACCGGACAGCAACGATTACATGAATGCGCTATATGCTGAGAGCGACCAGCATTGTGATTATTCAAGACTGCCTGAGAGCCCAGGCGGCGACAACGAGATCATAATGTTCAAATCATGTTTCCCCAATTCCGCACTTCGAGGAGATCCCAGCGATCCTGTGCCGCCAATAGCAAGCAATCCTCTGCGCGGCCAGGACAGCGGATCTGAGCATCATACCGTTGCCAATGCCAAAGGCATTTATATTGACCTTCTCGAGTACTTCCGCAGTCATCAGGAGAAGCTTTTCGTAGTAATAACTGCTCCACCGCTCAGTGATCCTGGATATTCCGGCAACGCTCGCGCCTTCAATCAGTGGCTTGTAAATGACTGGCTTGATGGCTATCCTTACAGCAATGTATTCGTCTTCGATTTCTATAACGTCCTGACAACCAACGGCGGAAGCCCCAGCGTAAACGATCTTGGCTGGGCAACCGGCAACCACCACCGCCTGTGGAGTGGAGCAATTTCGCACAGTTTCGATGGCAATCCCTCTCACAATGTACTGGCTTATCCGAGCGGGGATGATCACCCCAGCCGGGCCGGAAACTTAAAGGCAACCGGAGAGTTTGTCGCGCTGCTGAATGTGGCGTATAATATCTGGAAAGAGGCACCTCCGGTTCCGCCTATATGGAGTTCTCTAGGTGGCTACATAACCAGCAGCGCCAGCGCAGTGTTGGACAGCATGGGCAAGACGGAAATCTGGGTGAAAGGGGGAGATAATGCCCTGTGGGTCAACATAGACGGGACATGGTATGGAAAGGGAGGTATCTTGACATCAGATCCCTTTGCAGCCGAAGATTACAATGGCAAAATACACGTGCTGGTTCGGGGAGGAGATGACAGTGTTTGGGACTTCATTTATGATCCTGCTCAAGAAACGGGACACTGGATAAGTCTGGGCGGATACATCACAGAAAGGCCTACTGCGGCACAGGATCCTGCCAATCACGGCATTATGAGGGCAGCAGTCAAGGGCGGAGACAATGCCCTGTGGATTTGCGACCTTGACATAAATGCAGAGACCTGCGTTTGGGCTTCTCTGGGTGGAGTTCTGACAACACCTCCATACATCTTTTTTGATCCCTCCGGCATAGAGCACATACTGGTTAGAGGAGGCGATAATGCATTGTGGGATAAGAAAGGAGTGTGGAGTGGATCATCGTATACAAGGACCTGGAATCTCCTGGGAGGCTACCTGGCCAATGGACCGATCGCAACAATAGAGCCGGGCATCAACAATCATGTAGCTGCCTATGTTAAGGGCGGTGACAATGCTCTGTGGATGTGCGATGTGTTCTCGGGCAGCCAACCGGAGACTGGCACCTGGTACGGGCTTGGGGGAGTCATTAGCTCTGATCCGTTTGTTGTTGCAGATCCATCTGCCGGCAAAATACATGCATTTGTACGCGGCAGCGATTCGGCTCTATGGGAGAACAGGCTTAGCACATCACCCTGGAATCCGGCAGGAAATCAGTGGCAGGGCTTTGGAGGAGTGCTATCGGCTTACACACCGGGGGCGCTCATCGCCAGCAACACCCGGGCGTTCGTTATCGGAACCGATAATGCTCTCTGGCAGAATGCTCATGCCACGCTTTCTGCTATCCAGTAAAGTATCATCCCGGAAATTACAGTCCACCCGAGCGATTTTGTCTTGAGGGCGATGAGAAGCGTGGGAATTGCCACCAGCGATCTGGTCTGCAACAGATCCAGATGGCGCGGGCTGCCGGAAAGAAAGATCTCCGAGAATACCAGTACGCTCAAAATCGCCACAGGGATCATGTCCAGCCACTCGATGAGCCAGCGCGGCAACGCTCTCTGGGCCAGAAAGAATAGCGGAAGATAGCGGGGAATATAGGTGACCAGCCCCATGCCGGCTATCAGCAGGATGTATTGCATTTCAGGCATGCAATCCCCCCATTCGTTGAGCATGTCTCTTGAGCGCAAATCCGGCCGTGGCACCAAAAAGGCAAGCAATGATAATAAAGCTGTTTCCGGGAACGATAAGTGAGATGCCGATGGCTGCGGCTCCGGAGATGATGGCCGTCAATAGGTAAATTCGTCCTCTGAGCTGAAATGTCAAAAGGCAAAGGAACATGGCACTCAGTGCATAGTTGATTCCGTAGCTGCCTGCAAGAATGAACTGCCCGGTATAGCCGCCGAGAATTGTGCTCCCGATCCAGGCGAAATTGGATAATTGGTTGACCATCAGGGCTTGGTAGCGATGCCATCCTCCTGCTCTAAATTTGACCAGATTCACTGCGAAGCTCTCGTCAGTGACGCCGTAAGCGAAGACTGATAGAAATCTTCTGCTCTCCCTGTGCAAATAGACTGCCAGGGACGAGCTCATAAGCAGGTGCCTCAGATTGACAACGAATGTCGTCAGAATAATGGATAAAGGCAGAGCGCCGCTGCTCAGCATGGCCACGGCAATGAACTGAGAGCTTCCGGCATACACCAATATCGACATGAGGGCGATATCGAGTAAATCCAACCCCGCCTTCTGGGCCAGGACGCCGAAGGCAAAGCCGAGAGGAAGGTAGCCTATGCATATAGGCCATGCGGCTTTGATTCCCTCCAGGGCAAAGCCAAAACAAGAGGGGTTCCTTTGCCCTTGTCGGTCATTATTTGAGATTGTCGAGTCTCTAGAGATTGATCTGCCGTTCAGGATACAATCGGCCCCTTGTTCTCCTTCTTCTCGACTTGACCGGGATCTCATGAAGACCCTCTTTCCATTGACGAGATATCCTTTTCGTCTTACGATTGCTCAGGGCTTTTATAGAAGCGACTGAAATGTATCGAGCATGGCCAAGGAATTTAGAAGCCTCATTTCGCTGGAAGAAGCCCAATCGATAGTCCAGAGCCGCCTTCCCCGCGCGGCGAAGGAGAGCGTGCCGCTGCAAGAGGCCCGGGGCCGCATCCTGGCCGAGAAGGTCGTCTCCTCTCTGGATGTGCCGGGCTTCTCCCGCGCTTCCATGGATGGCTTTGCCGTGCAGTCTGAGGACACCTTGGCGGCCAGGGAGGATCGGCCCGTCTGCCTGCGCCTGGCTGGCAGTGTTCCCATGGGCGTTCTCCCCACGTTGCGCGTGGCGCAGGGCCAGGCGGCTGAGGTCTCCACCGGTTCCATGATGCCCCCCGGCGCGGACGCTGTGGTAATGATCGAATACAGCCAGGCGCAGGATGGGCGGGTCCTGATCAGAAGGCCCGTCTTCAGCAGCGAGAACGTGCAGGCGGCGGGAAGCGACATCTCCTTTGGCGAGGCCGTTCTCTTTCCCGGCACAAAGCTCGCCGCGCGCGATATCGGGGTTCTGGCCGCTCTGGGTCGCACGGATGTGGCAGTGCGCAGCCTCAAAGTGGGGGTCGCTTCTACCGGCAATGAGCTGGTGCCGCCTGGCGGGACGCTGGCAGAAGGCCAGATCTACGACATCAATACCTACACCATCGCTGCAGCGGCTACCGACTGCGGAGCCCATGTTGTTTTCTACGGCATCCTGCCCGATGAAAAGGGATCAATGGCTAAGGCGCTGGAGAAAATGGCAGTCGAGTGCGACATGATCCTGGTGAGCGGCAGCACCTCTGCAGGCGTGGGCGACATGATCTTTCAGGTAATAGATGAGGTCGGCGATCTTATATTTCACGGCGTGAACCTCAAACCAGGCAAGCCCACCATCTTCGGCACAATCAACGACAAACCCTGCCTGGGCCTGCCCGGCTATCCTACCAGTGCCCTTACCGTCTTCTCCTGTCTGGCTTCTCCCGCCATTCGCGCAGCTCTGGGCCAGAGGCATACTGGAAAAAGGGTGGCAGGACGGCTGGCCGGGCCGCTACGCACCGAAGGCCGCCGCCAGATGCTGGCCGTGGGTCTCTCCAACAATCTTGTCTATACCCTGGACAAAGGAAGCGGCTCGATCACTACTCTGGCCGGGGCGGATGGCATTATCGACATCCCTGCTGGGGTGGAGTATCTGGAGAAGGGCGAGAAGGTAGAGGTGGAACTCTTTAGTGATGTTGAGCCTGCGGATCTGGTGTTGACGGGAGAAAACAGCTTCCTCCTGGAGAATCTGGCCGAGGGGGCGCACTGGCGTCTTATGCTCTTGAATACCGGATCGGTGCAGGCCAGGCTCTACCTGGAGGACGGAGTGGCCGACCTGGCCTGTATTTGCTGGCCACAGGCCGTGTCGCCTGAAGGCATGACTGCCATATACAGCTACAAACGGGAGCTGGGCCTGGTCTTCCGGGATGCTGGCGCTCTGTCGAACCTTGCTGGCCAACGCATCGTGGGCTGGCACCGGGACTCTGCCATGCACGGCGCATGTGAGAGACACCTGTCGGCTTTGGGCCTGACCAATCCCCGCTATGTGCGTGTGGCCAGGACCCATTCGGCTGTGGCGGCAGCCGTCGCCTCCGGGCGGGCGGACGTGGGCTTCGCTGAAAGCCAGGCCGCAGCGCAGGCGGGTCTGGGCTTCAAGCACCTGGACGATGATGAGATTATTCTGCTGGCCAGGCCGGAAAATGCTGGAGATGCCCGGCTCAAGTCCCTTGTTCTTGCGCTTTCTCAGGCGGGAGGGGCTTAAAGGTCCTCGCCCTTCTCTCATAGTAGCTGAGGGGATGTCTTATCTTGCGGCATAGCTCATCCTCGCCCGGGCAGTTGCCGTAGGTAGCCATAGTGGCGCAGGCCGGAGGCTTGTAGCTGGTGCCGGAGGCTCCGGCGATGTGCTCCACCTGGTAGCGTGTCTTCTCCTCATCGAAGTCCGGGCTGGTGTTGAAGAGTGATATGATCTCCTCTGTGGTCATATTGATCTGCAAGAGAAAGCTGACCAGGGCAAAGCGAGCGCTGTGGGCCAGGTTGGTGCCTTTGGCAACCTGCGCGAGCATCTTTTTGATGCAGGGCGGAAAGGCCCCCTCCTCCACCTTGCCCAGGTCCACCCGGTCGCGGGCTCTTATAATTTCCAGTTGCTCTTTGAGCGGCCCCAGATATTCCTGAAGAGTGGCGCAAATCTTCTCGTCCACGGGCAAAGGCAACCCTTTCAAGATCTTCTCCTGGGCAGCTTCTTGCATGATCCGTTTCAGCTCTTCTTTCGTAATGGTGAGATAACCCTGTTGAAGATCACGGTTCGTCAGCTTCCATTTGGAACTGTGCAAGCGGTGTGCCGCTCGAATATACTCGGAAAAATGGATCTTGTAGGGCCCCGGTCCCTGGGGATGAAGCCCCAGGTCGTCTGCGATGGCTGTCAGCCCTTCCTTCTCATTTTGCATCCTTTTATAGGCCAGCTTTGCCTCGGCCAGGGCATAGCGTCGCAGCAAAATGGAATCGTCCAGGCAGGAGACCATGACTCTGGCCAGAGGATAAGAGAGAAGCTCAGCCAAAAGCTCCGCATCCGTATTGGCTGCGCTTTCCGAAATAGTGCCGCTGATGGACTCAGCTACCCTTTGCGCGGCCCGGCCCCGTACCGTCTTAAAAGAGGTTTTGCCAAGAAGGCTTTCTAAAGAGTAGCCGGCTGCTCGCACCTGATTCGCGGCAGCTTCCGTAAAAGGGTAGTCGGAGACCCTCATTCCTGTTCAATTCTAGGTGCCAAGAGGTAATTGATCTCCACATGCTGGCCGAGCTTGAGGTGAATGCGCAGTGGATAGTCTATGCCCATCTCCAGTGTGACCTCGCCCGCCTTGCTTATGGATTTGGACATATCTTCCAGATAGTCCAGGGAGAAGAGGCTTCTGGCTTCGCCTGGCTTCATGCCCAGTAGCTCAGTGCTGGGGATCTTCAGTTTGAGGGAATCGATGTCTCCTTTGGCTTCCATGTAAAAGCCCTCGTCAGAGACGCCCAGTATTACGTGATCGCTGACCTTTTCTGCGGCTTTTACCGCTCTGCGCAGCTCCACTCCCGGGAGTGTCACATGGGCCGGCAGATCCAGCTCGGGTATGCGCGGCTCTTTGCGGATAGCGGTGGGATCGATCAGGCTTAAGGTGTAAGATAGGGAGCCCACACCAATCTTCAGCTTGTGGCTCTCTTCTTCCAGTTCCAGTTGAACATTTTCACCCTTATCGGCCATGCTCAGCACGTCACTGAGTCGAACCAGGTCTATGCCGATTTCACAAGTATCGGCTTTGAAGTATTCGAATGCCTCATTACCAATCTGAAGCGAGACCATAGCCACGTTCGCAGGGTCTACTGCCTTCAGTTCCAGGCCATTTTCCGATATGGAGAACTTGACCTCATCCACCAGAGAAGAGACTGAATCGATTGCATCGCGCAGAGTTTCTGCGTTGATTACTGCCTTGAACATTCCTTGAGCCTCGTCCATCAGAACCGTTTAATATTTAATATAGTTGATGCCTAGTCATACTCTCGCCAGGTTCGGCCGCATTTTGTGCAGCGGAAGAAGCGAACCTCGCTCTCATCAGCAGAACGAAGCTGGCGAAGCCACCAGTATGCGATATTATTGCCGCACTCCGGGCATCTGGAATTGGTCGTAGGCAGTCCCGAAGACTCCTGCTCTAATACCGGCACGATGCGATCCAGTTGCTTGGTCTTACTGAGCATGGATTCGCCTGTAGCTTTCGGTATTTTGTGGCCGCACTTTCTGCAGACCATCATGCCGTCCTTGGGCATCATCATGCTTTTACATTGGGGACAAAAATCCATCAACATAAAGTAAACCACTCGTCATATTAAAGTTTCCCAGCACACTTGGGCGAGAATGGGGCACGATTATGAGCACAGCGATTAATGTGATATGTTTGGATCGCCCGGGAATGCTGCGCGACATCGCCGGCGCGGTGGCCAACCGGAGCGGCAACATCGTCTACACTCAGCAGTTTGTTGTGGAAAGAGGCATGAACCGGGGCAAAGCCTCGGTTTATATGGAGATAGACTGCTCTGCAGAGGATGTACGGGGAATCGTAGAAGAGCTTACCTCATTTGCTTCAATCTTCGAGGTCTCCATCCACGAGCCGTTCGAGAAGATCTACGGTTCCAGGGTGATCATCATAGGTGGTGGAGCCCAGGTGGCTCAGGTCGCGGTGGGTGCTGTGAGCGAGGCCGACCGGCATAATCTGCGAGGTGAGCGCATCAGCGTGGATACTATTCCCTTAGTAGGAGAAGCTGCGATCGCCGATGCCGTGAGCGCTGTGTGCCGGCTGCCGCGTGCCTCTATTCTGGTATTGGCCGGAGCTCTCATGGGTGGACGCATCACAATGGAGGTGAAAAGGCTACAAGCGGAAGGGATACCGGTTATTGCCCTGAAGATGGCCGGCTCGGTTCCCGAGCAGGCGGATCTGGTAGTAACTGATCCCATTCAAGCAGGCACCTTCGCAGTCATGCATGTAGCCAGCACCGCGGTCTTCGATATAAGTCGCGTGCGGGGTAGAGAGTTCTAGCTCTTAAGAATCCCTGCCAGATCCACCAGCGTATCACCTGAGAATAGCTCCGCTACAGTGTAGAACTTATCATCTGCCTGAAGCACGGGCGCAGAAAGTGTGAATACCCCGTTTATGCGAAGCTCCGTGAGGGCCTCGGGGGTGCTCATATCCTGGTTTTCAAAAGAGATGCCTGCCTTTCCCAGTGCCGATTTGAGCTGTTCGCATTTGGGGCAGGACTTTGTGGAATATACTCTGTACTTCAAAGGAATACCTCTTTGATCTTTAGCGCAGTGCTCGCGGATAAGATTTCCCTGCATAGGTCGCATACCCTCGCTCTACTGCCTTCTCGGCGCACTCCCGACAGCAGGAGAAGTTGGCCATGTACTCTACACCATCCATCTCATACTCAAAGACGTTATTACAGGAGAATCCTGCGGTCCTCCTGAAATCGAAGCCCTTACAAAATTCGTCATACTCTGCGTCGGGGGGGCGTTCCAGTACTGCCCAGTCTCGGGGAAGAAGTACGGGCAAGGTGGCCAGGCTCATGCCGCATCCGCAGGGACCGTAAACATCTTCTAAATCTTCGTAAATGATTGCTTTACACACGCACTCGCTCATCTTCCACTCCTCTCGTTCCTGGTATTTGTGGCACCCTAAATAACATTTCCCGTCCAGTTTCGGGGCTTATACTCATCTTTTAGGGTTTATATCCTAAATGACTCAATAAAGTCCCTGATATTTTTTAAAAATGTGAAATAATAGACTTTCTCGCGCAAATAAATCAGGAATCGGGCAAATTCGAATAAGCTTCCCAAGGAGTGGAAATCATTGCCAAAACAAAAGATATATATGAAATTACAGGGGGATAAACTGTTATTTCTGGCTTTTAGATTCAGATGGGTTGAAATCATGGCCCTTCTGGCTGCAAAATCCGGATTTATGAGGTGTATGAAAAATGCCAATACTTCCTGTTGCCCCGGTGAGCAGGCTCATCCGCGAGGCGGGGGCTAAGAGAGTGAGCGAAGGCGCGAGGGATGCGCTGGCAGAGGTTTTAGAGGGCTATGGCCTAGAGGTGGCCCGCGAGGCGGTCGGCTGGGCTAATCATGCCAAGAGAAAGACTGTCAAGTCCGAGGATATCAGAGAGGCAGTCAAAAGAGTTAAACCTCCCCTGGTCTCTGAAAGGTAGATCGATGGCAAAAGAAGACTCTCTCCGGTTAGATTACCGTGCTTTAGGCCTGATATGCGGCATTGAGATTCACCAGCAGCTTGACACAGCCTGCAAGCTCTTCTGCGGCTGCCCCACCAAACATCGTGAGGTGGAGGAGTCCAATTTTGAGTTCTTCCGTTATCTTCGCCCCTCGCGAAGCGAGCTTGGCGAGATCGACCGGGCTGCTCTGGAAGAGGTCTTGGTTACGCGAAGATTTCATTACAAGTCCTATGACAGCACCTGTCTGGTAGAGGCGGACGAGGAGCCGCCCCGGGAGATAAATGCGAAGGCCCTTGAGATATCCCTGATCATTGCCCGGCTGCTCAATATGAAGATCGTGGATGAGCTGGAGACTATGCGCAAGATGGTGATAGACGGCTCCAACACCTCCGGCTTCCAGCGCACCGGCTATATTGGTTCGGACGGCTGTATCGAGACCTCAGAGGGCGCTGTGGGCATAAGTATCCTCAGCCTGGAGGAGGAGGCGGCGCGCATCATCGAGGACAGGGGGGACAGTGTGGTCTACTCCTTAGACCGGCTGGGCATTCCCCTGGTGGAGATTGGTACGGCTCCTGATATCGTCTCTCCTGCGCATGCCCGCGAGGTTGCTTCATACCTTGGAATGATACTGCGTTCCACCGGTCGCGTGAAAAGGGGCCTTGGCACCATCCGTCAGGATGTAAATGTCTCCATAAAAGGTGGAGCGCGCGTGGAGATCAAGGGCGTGCAGGCCCTCAATCTGGTCGATAAGGTGGTGGAGTTTGAGGCTCTTCGCCAGGTGCGGCTTCTTGAGATAAGAGAAGAACTGAAGAATCGCCTGGCCCATGTTGATGATACAATAAAAGATGTTACCGAGATCTTCGCGAAAACCGGCTCCAAGGTGCTGGCCCGTTCCCTGAAGAGCGGTGGTGTGGTCCTGGCCTGCCGGCTGGCGGGCTTTGTCGGCCTGGTCGGCCGGGAGATTCAACCCGACCGCCGGCTGGGCTCCGAGATGTCGGACCGAGCCAAGCGCGCAGGCGTGGGCGGCATCTTTCATACCGACGAGCTTCCTGCATATGGTGTAACTGCAGAGGAGGTCGAGGCCGTGCGCAGCCTGCTGGCGGCAGCCGAGAGCGACGCTGTGATCATGGTCACCGGGCCGCGGGAAAGGGCTGACAAGGCGCTACAAGCCGTGCTGGTTCGAGCCCGTGAAGCGCTGGCCTTCGTGCCTGAGGAGACGCGCCGGGCTCTGCCCAATGGTTGTTCGGAGTACATGCGGCCTCTGCCCGGCTCCGCTCGCATGTACCCGGAGACAGATGTGCCGGCGGTGGTGATCACGCAGGAGATGCTGGACGGTCTGAAGATGCCCGAGCTTTTCGCAGATAGATCGAAACGCTATCAGAAGGATTACGATCTGTCTGCTGAGCAGGCTCGGGTTATGGCTGCTTCCCCCAACTATCCGCTCTTTGAGGATATTATGAAGACGAATCTCTCAGCATCCATTGCTGTAAGGGCTTTGGAGACCATTCCCATTGAGCTGGCTCGTGAAGGGGTAGCTGTTTCCAATCTGACGGAGCAGCACTTCAGGGACAGCTTCGCTCTTGTTAGCCAGGGCCACGTGGCCAAAGAGGGCCTGACGGATCTGCTGCGCGCCCTGGCCGCGCATCCGGAAATGACGGTCGTCGAGGCGGTTGCCTCTGCGGGCCTGGCGGGCGTGGATGAGGCGGAAGTGGAGAAGGCAGTGCAGGCAATTGTGGCGAGCAAGGTCGATCTGGTGCGCTCCAAGGGAGAGAGGGCAGCAGCACCACTGATGGGCCTGGTGATGAAGGAATTGAGGGGCAAAGCCGATGGCGGCATTGTGAGCGCTATATTGAAGAAGGAAATACAAAATATACTCAATGAGTGAACCCCGAAAAACCTGATATGCTCCTCTGGGAGGAGACGCTCTTCAAGGACAGAGATATGTTCGAGTTAGATCATCTGCCCGAGTACTTCCTGCACCGTGAAGATCAGATGAACAGCCTTAAATTCTGCATACGTCCTGCTCTGCAGGGCGCCCGTCCTGTTAATGCCCTCTGCCTCGGCCCGCCCGGTACGGGCAAGACCACGGCTCTTTTCAAGCTCTTCGAGGAGATCGAGGGCCATTCTACAAAGGTCATTCCCGTGCATGTCAACTGTCAGATGGACTCCACAAGATATTCCGTATTCTATCAGATCTACAAAAAGGTCTTCGACCATGCCCCTCCTTCCAGCGGCATATCCTTTAAACGCATATTTGAAAAGGTGGCACTTGCCGTCGCAGAACAGGATAAGGTGCTGGTCGTAGCATTAGACGATATAAACTATCTCTTCCACGAAAAGGAGGTGGACCACGTCTTGTACTCCCTCTTACGAGCCCACGAGACCTGTCCGGGTGCCAGGATGGGTGTGATCGGAGTTATGAGCGAGCTTGCCTTGAACTATGTTCTCGACCCGCGCGTGGTCTCCGTTTTCCAGCCGGAAGAAATCATCTTTCCTCTCTACTCCCGATCAGAGATACGCGACATCCTGGGCCGCCGGGCGCAGATGGGCTTTTATCCCGGCGTGATGGCCGATGAGGTCCTGGAGGCGGTTGTGGACTGCACAGAGAGGTCCGGAGATCTGCGTGTGGGAATCGACCTTCTCAAGAGGTCCGGCCTATCTGCGGAAAAGCGAGCCTCGAAGAGTGTATCTCCGGTTGATGTGGCCGGCTCTTGCGATCGCTCCCGCCTGGTTCACCTCACCTATGCCCTGAAATCCCTGAAAGATGATGAACTGGTTGTGCTGCGACTGGCAGCAGAGCAAGAAAGCTGGCGGGCGGGCGAACTGTTTGCCCGCTTTCATGAGCAGACGGGTGCGGGATACACTCGTTTTCATGAGATTCTCAATAAGCTTGATTCTATTCGGCTGATAAATGCCGATTTTACCGGAGCGGGGGAGCGGGGCCGAAGCCGTGTCATCAGCGTGCGCTATGGGTCTGAGGAGATCTTGAGTCAACTGGGTCCACGAAAGTAAATGTTATAATTAATTGAAAAATATCTCTATATACCAATTTTGTTCAATATACCTTCTATATAGTTACCATGGGCAAGGGCTTTAACCCGTTAGTGCATTCCATCACGGCGTATGGATCGGCCCAGGATAAAGATGCCTCGCAAATACGGGGAGATATTCGTAGAGTCTCTGTTGTTCTTGTCTGCCATCGCTTCCATCCTGATTATGCTTCTTATCTTTTACTTTCTCATTCATGAAAGCCTCCCTGCTTTTTCACAACTAGGCATCTTTTCCCTGTTATCCGGTTTAAAATGGCATCCAGCAGGCGATATTTACGGATTTCTGCCTCTTATTGCAGCTTCTATGGTCATCACTCTTCTGGCTCTTTTTATCAATATCATCATCGGTTTTCCTCTGGCCATTTACCTAGCTGAGCTGGCCGGGCCCAAGAGCAAGGCCATATTGAAACCGTCCATTGAGCTCTTGGCAGGCGTTCCTTCCATTGTCTATGGCTTTTTAGGAGTGATAATCCTTGTATCTTACCTACAGGACAGCTTTGATATGCTCACCGGCAGGTCGATCCTGGCCGGGTCGATCCTATTAGGTGTTATGTTCATTCCCTATCTCACCACCATTTGCGAGGATGCTCTGCGGGCCGTGCCCAGCGAATTCAAGGAGGGTTCGCTTGCGCTTGGTGCCAATCGCTGGCAGACTCTGAGAAATGTGACCATACCGGCGGCGTCATCTGGAATCACGGCCGCTGTTCTTCTCAACATAGGAAGCATAATCGGAGAGACCATGGCCGTGCTGCTGGTGGTGGGAAACGTTGCCAGATTAGCCTCTCCGCCCTACGATATCTTTGATCAGGGAGCAACCTTCACATCGGTCATTGCCGGTGAGATGGGTGAGGTGGCCAGGGGTTCAATGCATTACCATGTCCTTTTTGCAGTTGGATTTGTTCTTCTCATCGTGGTCTCCATCCTCAGTTTGGTTGCAGATTATGCCCGTGCTCGCATCAGACGCAAATTTGGAGGATACTAAATGAAGATCATGCCCACCCTGGCAGCGTCTCTTGCCATTTCGGCGTTTTTATTCGTTACCTCTCTCGCGGGCCTCATCCTTCAGCCTGACCTGGAAGTGCTTGCTTTCGTATGGTTTGTCTGCCTTATTGTGAGCCTTCTATTGATTATTGTATCATGCTTGTTATCGGGGGCCGCCTCCCTTAAGTCTCCCACCTATCTGGCCGTGGACATTCTCATATGTTCCGCCATCCTTTTTCTGATTTATTCCGGGACGCTTCATGCTGGATTTGTCATCGTCCGGCCTCTTGGGATGGGTGCCTCCTTCGATTATGCTTTTATTCTTCCTCTTCTGACCTTTTTTGCCAGCTTGCTGTGCATAAAGGATGCTCTCAATATCATCTACGAATTCAGCGCTCGGGGTCGTGAGGCCATGGTATTTCTGGCAGTCAAGCTCTCTGCGGTGCTATCGCTCCTCTTGCTGGGTGGAATACTTTTCATAATAATTTATAAAGGAATCGGGGTCATAGACTGGGAGTTTTTAACCACGCCCCACAGGCGCCTGGGCCAGGCGGGCGGGATCAGCACAGCCATATTGGGCTCTTTATGGATGGTTTTAGGTGCCATGATTGTCTCTTCTCCTCTGGGCATAGGCGCTGCCATCTATCTTCATGAGTACTCCAAGAGTCAGAGGCTCAACCGTCTCATTACCATTGCTGTAAGCTGCTTAAACGGCGTTCCTTCTGTGGTCTTCGGCCTCTTCGGTCTGGCTTTTCTTGTTACTTACTTTGGGGTCTCTCTCTTATCCGGCTCCATAATTCTGGGGCTCATAAATATCCCTACCATAATCCTGACCTGTCAGGAGGCCCTAAAGAGTGTCCCCAATTCCCTGCGGGAGGGGAGCATGGCTTTAGGCGCTACCAAGTGGCAGACGATAAGGAAGGTGGTCTTGCCCACGGCCATGCCCGGCATACTCACGGGTGTGATCATGGGGGTAGCCAAGGCCTCAGGAGAGACGGCTCCCATCATGTGGACGGCAGTTACCTTTACCGCCACTCCGGTGCAGATGATCTACGGCGTTATCCCGGATGTATTTCAGCCGGTCAATAACCTGGATTACCATCTTTTAAACCTCATCTACTTCCTGGGGGCCTGGGATGTGGAAGCCAGGGCCTGGGGCACGGCTCTTGTGCTCATTGCTTTAGTGCTGGGCACCAATATGCTGGCCATAGTGGTGCGAAATCACTACCGAAAGAAGATCTCCTGGTAGTACTGCCGGAAATTGATGGTTGGTTATTCGCCCAGAGTATGGATTTCGCCCATCAAATATTGTATTTACTCTATTGTCCTTCAAATTTGGTATGAATTCCCGTGCTGTTATATATTCTATTTTGGAAGAATTTCTAAATAAGGTCGCCTATTTAGGTTTCTGTGATATATCTGATTAAGGAATTTGAGGTGAAATGATTTGGCGATAGGAATTACCATGCTCAAGGTCTTGCCGGGAATGGAGCATAGAGTATACCATGCTTTAAGGTGCAAAGAAGGCATCTTGTACATATGCGCTGTTTTTGGTGAGTACGATTTCATGCTGGTGTTGCAGGCAGAGGGCTTGAGTGAGCTCAATGGTCTGATGGGCGGCATCGATGATACCAGGGATGTTATCGCGACTCAGATGATACTGGTGAACAATCAAAATGAAATGCTTGCCCAGGCTTGCTGAAGGAAGCATTTTGGCGGTTTTTTTGCAGGATGCAGACTGTCGAGCAAAAGCTGATTGTAGGTGTGCTTTATGATTGAATCGGGTTATATCAAAAGGAATAAGGCCTCTTGCCTGCATGCAGATTTACGATACGAAATGAGATTTATGAATGAAGACAATCTCGATGAGATGATGGATTTGCAGGAAATAGTGAATCATCATCTTGACGATAAGGAGATATTCAGGACGCATTCTGCCGATTACTTCCAAGAGCATCTGCAGGTGGAAAAATCTGCTATAGGAGTCTTTTGCCAAGATGGACTAATCGCCTATAATATCCTCTTTTTTCCAGGAGACGGCAAAGATAATTTTGGCATCGACATAAACCTTCCCAAAGAGGATCTGCCAAATGTTGTCCATCTGGCAACAATCGCCGTTCATCCCAATTTTAGAGGAAACTCGCTGCAGAGCAAGATGCAGAATGCTCACTTAAGGATGATAGCAAATTTGGGGTACAATCATGTCTGTTGTATGGTATCGCCCAAGAACAGGCCCAGCCTTCAGAATATCTTCTCACTTGGTCTGATCATAAAAGCCTTGAAGATCAAATTTCAATGGCGTTTGAGGTATATCATGCATAAGAATCTCTTAAACACATGCTCAATTGGTCCTGATGTGGTTAGGGTGGATAGCAAAGATATTCCTGGGCAAATTAATCTACTTGATCAAGGATTTCATGGGTTTCATCTGTCGAGGCTTTCGGACCGTTTTGAGATACATTATGCAAAGCCAACATGAATCCTGCTTCTTTTTCATGTGACTTCTTCCCAACCCTAAAGGATGGGGCTTCCTGCTTCGACGAACCGATGCTTACTTTGGACATAGGCCAAAGCCGGAGGTCAGTTCTCCACAGGCTATCCCCCTCAGTCCGAGGGTTCTGATTACCACGCTTGCATTGAGATCTCTGTAGATTATTAGACTACACCGAGAGCAGATATGCACCCCATCTTTTAGCTTCTTGGACATGATCTCGCCACAAGCGGAACATCTCTGGCTATTGTTATTGGATAGGTAGTCGAGCTATAACGGTTAATGGACTTGAACCGGGGGTAGCCTTTTTTTCGAGCCCCTTCGCGAACTCTTCGAAAGAAGTCATCAAAGGATTTCTGAAGCCTCCTCACAACATCCTGTTCGACCTGAGAATGGACGGCATTGAGGTAAGGATTGGACTGTTTCTCAAAGACCTGCAATTCGGATTTTTGAATATTAATAAGCTGATCTTGGCGTCAATTGTGCTCTCTGAAGCCACTCCCTCAAAGATCAGTACAACGGATCTAAAAATAGATGTGCGATCTATACACCTATTGTCTTCATCTAATCTATTTGCCAAAAGATTATAGTGTATCCTTTCGTTAAACAAATCGGGGCATTACAAGGCCCCTAAAGCACCCCCGATTTAACCGTATGAGCACTACATCGGGATCGCTCCTGCATGGAGGATAATTGAGGTGGCGCTGGGGGGTGCATTCCCTGCTGGCAGATTGCATCCGAGCTAAAGCTCTACGTCAGGATACCTGGCTTTTTACCTCTCGGGCCCTGCCAGCATCCTTAATAACTGACCGATCAAAATACAATCCATATTATGCTAATTGCTTAGTTCTCTAAAACAGCATTATGCAAATTTATAGACAGCTCAGCGATATTTATTATGAGATCAAGCATGCGTTCCATGCTGTCGGCCACCACTAGTCTGATAGGCATTTCCTCATCGTCCTTCTCCCAGAAGGTGCTGGTCATAATCATTGATTGCTTCTTTATCTCCATGGCTCTATCGATAAGATGGTTGGCCTTATGATTGTCTGGTTTGAGAAGCACTGATATGGAATCATCAATTAAGGTTGTGAAGTCAGAGCTAAGCCTGGCAATCTCATCAGTCATCTCTTCGGGAAGCTCGTTATCATTCTGAGTAGATATCTCAGCTATCTTTGAGGCATGATCTGCCATACGCTCAAGATTTGTGGCTGCCTGCATGTAATTAAAGGCGCTGATGGGGCTTTGTGTCTCCTGCTTTATGGACCCTGATCCAAGGATGTCGTTGAATTGACGGGCTATAAGCAGATTAAGACGATCTACGTCATTATCTCTTTGAATGACGTCCATTGCTAGCTCTTTATTCCTTTTTATAAGTGAGGACAGAGCGTCCTGGACCATAGACCGGGCCACATTCTTCATTCTTTTCAGGGTGCGATCTGCTGGTAGTTCCTCCCCGCAGAGAAGGTCATGTATAACCACTTTTTTGATAGTCTCTTCCAGGATTTCCGGTCCTATGAGTTTGTTTACAATCGTGTGTATCCGCCAATTAGAATTTGACCACTCACGCCAATCCGATTTTGATCCACTCT
>CAZDLZ010000033.1:0-23629 GCA_964506745.1 uncultured Methanotrichaceae archaeon
GTTGCTTTAAGTACCATTGCTTAACCAACTGTCTACTATCAGGGGTTCACTCCATAGGCCGATACTATTCCAATGCCAGGAATTGACATGGCTATCTTCAGATCCATGGGCCTTGAAGCTATTCTTGAACGGATCTCACCATCTAGCTCTTCGATGCGCATTTTGAGCTGGGTTATGATCTTTAGTGATTGGCGAATCAGAAAAATATCAGAAACGTCGAGTTTGCCCATTAGTGCTTCGCGAAGCCCTTCCGCTTTTTTCTCTCGAACCCTCTTATCTGGTATGTCTCTGAGAACCTCCTCGATGCTTATTCCGCTCAATAAGCCGTTTAGAATATGCATTCCCGACTTGCCGAAGATATCCGAAATAACCGATGCTAGCTTGATGCTGCATGATTCCAGGATGTGATGGACTCTACTTTTTTCCTTAGACAAATCCCTCATATATGCTTCTCTGGCTCGGGTCAAGTTTCTCAGCTCTCGATCTTCCTTGGGAAAAATTCGTGAGGGTTCGATCATATCATTCAGGCAAAGCTCAGCGAGCCATTCTGAGTCTTTGAGATCTGTCTTCTTTTTGGTTGTGTGCTTTATCTTATAGGCATTTGCGACTATCACATCGACCGTTCCCTCTAGAACCATATGTATAGGAATCCAAAATCGACCTGATAGGATTTGCGGATTTAAGCTGTTTTTCATCCTTCGTGCATGTTACGCAGTATCATGGGTGTTTTTTTTAATTTTTTCCAGACCTCAATATTTCCAGGTCTCTTTGCAAGCCTGCACTCATTTTGGCGTTATCGAGTTTTGAACTCGCAATCATGGGAAGTATCAGGTTATCGTACTTTATCCCCACAAGATTAGCACCACTCAGATCAACATTCACCAGTGCCGTCCTATTTAAATCAACGTCCCTCAGATCCGCACCGGAAATGTTTACATTTTCCAAGAGAGATGCATCAATTTTGGCATTTCGCAGGTCTGCGCCGCGAAGATCAACCTCCTTAAGTATCATCCAGTTCAAGCTTGCCGATCTTAACACCGCCCTGCGCATAACCGTCCCCCTCAAGTTCATGGATTCCATTTTGCATCCAGCTAGGTCAGTACCTGATAGGTTAGCCTCATCTATATCAGCCTTAACGATCCAAACACGGGAAAGATCAGCTTCAGACATATCTGTACCGGAAAGATCGGCATGTTCAAGATAAGAATTAGATAGATCAGAGTCGTCCAAATGCACTCTGGCCAAAATTGTGCCGGTTAGTTTGGCTTCAACAAGTCTAACTTCATGCATTAAGGCATTTTCGAGGTTCGTGCCTGTTAGATTCGCCTGGAGAAGATCTGAGCCGGATAGACAGGAAGCCACGAGGTTTGATCTGGAGAGGTCCGCACGGCTCAGGTTTGTACCTGTCAGGTTGGCAAAACCCAATTTCGATTTGACCAGCCTGGAGCCCACGAAATTTGCTCCTGAACAGCGCGATCCTGTGAGATCCACTCCGGAGAGGTCTGCATGAGATATGGTGGCATTAATTCAGGTGGGCCCCTGACAAGTTCATGCCGCTCAGGTTCATGCCCATGAGCAGGGCATGATCATCAAACAAATTTTCTTCAATTGCTGATGAAATAATTGGCAGAAGAACGAAGAGCAAACACATCCATAAAATAGATCTTATCACTGAAACATTCATGATTACACAATCTGCACTACTACTATTAATTTTTAATCTTGGATGGATTTCTCTAGCAGGCAACAAGATGAGCTATCCCGATCAAAAAAAATGACTATGATTTAGGCAGCTCGCCTATAACATTGGGCTCTAGATAATACATCGTTTTCAGCTCTTCATCGCGAATATTCGGGAATATTGCCATTTTTTTCTGCACAATATCCTTTTGCTTCTCACCTACCAGAGATCGGACATTGTCGGGAACCTTGTCGCCGAAAGGTGCCAGCTCCACTCCGCCTTCTGCCAGACCATACCACCACTCCTGCCCAGGTCGAGAATCCCAGGAATTGTCATGTACAGATTCTACAATATCAGTCATAATGGGCTGCCAGTTCCAGACCGCGCCCGTGAGATATACACGGGGTGAGAACCTGCCGACATCTGAGCCAAAGGATATGAAGTAGATATTCATCTCATCAGCAGTCTGGCCGGTAGCATCTGAATCAGACCAGTGGGTTATGATATCGCATCCTTTGCTGATAAGTGATAAGGCCACAGCCCGCTCTTTTCCAGGGTCATACCAGTCTCCGATCCACTCTACATAGACCTTAGCATTGGGATTGGAAGAAGCAACGCCCTTAGCAAAGGCATTGATGCCGATTATTACCTGTGACGTAGGAAGGGCGGCTACAAAAGCGATTTTTCCCGTCCTGGTCATATTGCCGGCCACGATTCCAGCAAGATACTGGGCCTCGTAAATCCTTTCGTAGTAGACTCCAGCATTGGGGGCCAGCTTTTCCGTCCCGCCGCCCCACATGAAAACGACATCCGGATATTCAGGAGCTACTTCTTTGATGGCATCTATGAAGTTGTAGCTGTGACAGAATATCAGCTTAGCTCCATTCCTGGCATATTCTCTCAGGATTTGGGGTGCTCCAGGGCCAGCAGCATTCTCTCTCTCGGAGAGGCTGACAAAAGATAGATTCTTGGCCATCTCGGATGCGCCCACATGGGCTTCGTAGGTCCAACCATGGTCACCAACCGGACCAAAGTCGAGCAATGTCACATTTAGCTTGGTTTTCCCCGAGGAGTTATTATCCGCAACACCACCGACGGCTCCTGCTAAGCTAACCAGGAGAAGGGCACTGAGAATTGCAATTGACACGCATTTCAATCAAACCAGCTCCATTCGATCATTAATTATTCCCTTTTCCGATACAGCTATCTTGGGTGGCATGATGCCTTTACGCTCGAACTCCTGCCACGCCCTCGTGGTCAAATCGGTCTCGAAGATGAACTCATAGCGGAAATCGTTGGCATATCCCTTGGCCCGGAGACGCTTATAAAAGAGGAAATCTTTCATAAGTACTACATAAGGATGCTTCTCAGATAACCGAATATATTTGGATGTAACCAGTGCTTCTCTTAGAATTTGCATGGCCAGGGTGGCATCACAGCTCGGATCGACAAATAGGTCAATCATCACCATCATTTCCAGGTTTCCGGCATTGACATTAGCTACGGGACTTTGAAGAATTAAGCCGTTTGGCGCCGACACCAGGTTATCATCCGGTGTCACCAACCTGGTGACCCGAAGACCGATATCCTTCACTTCTCCGTAATGACCGCCCAGAGTTATCTTGCTGTCCATGACCATTTTTTTGAGTTCCTCCGGGCCGAGCCTGGGAATCTCGATCCTGACTGGAAAAATGCTCTCAAGAGGATACACAAAGCGCAGATAATTCCAGGAGAAACGATTCCAGGTGGTGATGAACAGCTTGTTGGATGAGGCAACATATCGGATATTTTGTGGAGCAGCTCACTGCGTCCCGAGAAAGGCTCAGCAATTATGGCGATATTGGATATTGGCCCCAAACCATGTTTTTCGATTGCTTCGAATATACTCTTGAGGATGTCTTCGAAGCCGAATAATTCAGGAGAAGCACCGTTCTCTTTGAGGACACATTGAAGTGATGCCATGTTCAATTTTTAGTTATGTGGCTAATCCTCTAAAAATATGGCGATTGAACTACTTTATTCCCCCTTGCTGAAAATAAATTCAGTTAGCTATTTTGAAAATCAATCGAAACATTAATTAAGATTTCGCGTCTCAAGCAAACCTTTAAAATGATCGGGGTGGGGGTATAGGCAGTGTTACGTGATTGGATTTATCCATTGTTACTTCTATTAATGGCAGGATTGCTATCTTTAGCTAATTATTGGCTTCAAAATGCCCAGTTGACCAAAGTTATTATTACAATTATTGTATTGGTTATTATTTATATGGTTTTTAGACAGATATTGAATGATAAATATATACTCAAAATAATCGACGCTCAGAGAAGATACTACCTATCTAAAAGTTTTTATTTTATATATCTACTGGTTAATTTTTCGGCCTTTTGGGTCATTTGGGTAGAAGATCTTCAGTCCCTTGTGTTGGGTTTGGGACTGGTTGCAGCAGCTTTCACTATCAGTATACAGGATGTTGCCAAAAATTTTGCAGGCGGTTTGAACATATTTATCAACCGGATATATCAGGTAGGCGATCGAATTGAGATTGATTCTAAAAAGGGAGATGTGATCGACATCGATATATTCTATACCACAATCATGGAGACAAATGAGTGGGTTTCAGCCGACCTGCCCACGGGCCGGCTTTCCATAATCCCCAATAGCCTTGTTTTATCCAATATTACTAATAATTATACAAAAGATTTTGAGTTTCTCTGGGACGAGATATCTTTTCCAATAACATATAATAGTGACTGGATAGCAGCAAAAAAACTTATATTTGAAGTCATGGGCCAGGAGACCAGTACCGTCGAAGAACTCGCTACAAAGGGTATATCTCACATGGAACGCAAGTACTTTCTCTCCAGTGGTGCGATGAATGCTGATGTATTTGTCAGATTGACAGACAACTGGATCGAGTTGACCGCTCGATATGTAACACCAGTCAGACAACGGCGGACCGTTCGCAGCAGAATAAGCGAGAAAATTCTTGAAGGTATTGAGAAAGCAGAGAACATAAAGATTGCTTCAGAGACGGTGGATATCGTAGGTTTCCCAGAAGTAAACTTAAATCGGCCATCGAATTAGCTAAATGAGACAATGCAGGAAAATGATACCATACAGGCCGTCTTGACGGCCTGAGTGCACTTTTTTCCCCGAAAATCAAAATCCTTTTTTAATGTCCCAGGTGGCCACCCGAGCTGCCCTCAATCGGCCCGGCATCCTCGTAGCCCTGTCGCTGGCCCGTGCCGGCCAGGCGGGTGAGCATCTCGGGATGGTAGAGCAGACGGACTGCATTCAGTGCATGCTCCTCGGCGCGTCTTTGTGCGAGAAAAGCCAGCGTGCGCTCATCAGGTGCCTCATCCTCGTGCACGAAGACCTCGATAATGTGCTTGTTGGTCATAAGCTGAGCGGCGATCAGGCCGGTGGAGGCCTCGTGGGCGCACATCTTATCTTTGTCAGCGGGCCCTGGCATGCCCAGAGCCATGACGATATCGCATTTCTCTTCTTCCAGGAGCTTCTTGGCGGCCACGGGCAGGTCCTTGATGCCGGGAACGGTATAGCGGATGATCTGTGCGGAGACCTCTTTCTTGATGACGCTGATGGCCGCGCGGGCCATATCCACGCGAGCAAATGTGGTGTCGGCGATGCCGATGAGTTTCATTCTTTTTACCTCTGATTATCGTTTGGTAGCGAGGCTTGTTTCATGTATCAATTGCCTTCCATAATTCTTTTTCCTGCAATTTCAACATATTCTGGCTTTAATTCAATGCCGACAAATCTTCGATTTAGCTCAAGACATACAACCCCTACTGTGCCTGAACCAAAAAATGGATCCAGCACAATGTCATTTTCATTTGCACTTGCCAGGATACATGGTCTCACCAGTTCCTTGGGAAACGATGCAAAGTGTGCATAATGATAGGGTTCAGTATTTATGGACCAAACGGTGCGACGGTTGCGAAAGCCGTTCTTGGACTTGGAAGGTTCAACAAGCCCATCATAAACATAGTTGTATTTCTCCGATTTGGAGAGGAGAAACATATACTCATGGCAGCGCGTGGGCCGATCTTTGACGGATTCCGGTTGGCAGTTCGGCTTATGCCAGATTATATCCGAGCGCAAATACCATCCATCCGATTGCAGTGCAAAAGCCAGTCTCCAGGGGATGCCTATCAGATCTTTGGGTTTTAATCCCTGTGGGGTTGGAGGCCGATAGCTCATGGCTCGAGCGGGATTCTTCCTGTCTGCGTCTCGCCAGGCTCGGTTGCCGCTGGTGTATGAATCACCTATATTGAGCCACAGAGTACCGTCTTCTGTGAGTGTGCGCTTTACCTCTCTGAAAATTCGCACTAAATTGTAGATATAGTCTTGCATCTCCTGTTCAGCGCCGATTTGATGCATGTCTCCATAGTCTCTGAGGCCCCAATAAGGTGGGCTTGTAACGCAACATTTAAAATAATTCGCTTTAAATTTGCGGAGGTTTTCCAGTGCATCGCCCCGGATGATCAAAGAATCAAACTCTTGGTTGGAATAATTTGTGGTTAGGGTTACCTTCTGTGATGCGGAAAACCTTGGGCCGATGCGAGGCATTGATTTTATGTATATATCGTCTTCTATTATTTGGCACATATCTGATCGGCACCAATCCACGGTTATCATGGCATTGGGCGTTTATGGTTTATCTCGTTTGGGGTACAGTGGTAGAGAAGACCCCCTACTTCAGGCAGGAGATGAATCGTACCCCTGTCATAATTACTTTCGCTGCGCACTAATTGGAATATGCTTAAGAACCATTGTCTGACAAAGCATATTCAGGATGTATCATGGGGAAAGCTAATACGCTTCACGGTGAGCAAGGCTGAACAGCCTTCTGTACAGGGAGACCATGGCCATGTGAGCGTCTCCTGCACATGCGCGCCTGGCCGTCCGTGAGCACCCGGTCGGGCAGGGCCTTGTGGGGCCGCCCGTGTGGCTGTGCTGGTGAATAGGATCGGAAAGCCTGCAAAGCTGTGGCACAGGTGGCAATGATGCTGGAACGTGCCGGTTCAGAGGCACTTGATGGTGTTTCGTTCCAGGATACGGCCCTGTAAATCCTATTGCCGTCAATTTCCTGATGAGTCCACGTCTAGAAATCGGGATGAGCTTAGTCGACAACGAAAATAGGCTCCTTTAAGGACGCAATTATTTGGCCGCCAATGGGCGGGATGGAATAGCCCCATTGCAAGCGAGCTACGACCCATCCCATAGTGACTTCAATAAGATCCATGCGGCTCTTTGCCCTCTCGTAGCAGCCTTTCGCCACCACCGTTCCTCCCGGCAGCTCGATCCTCTCCAGCCCGAACTCTCGGGCGAAGCCGTCCACCTTCTCGATGAACTCCGTCTCAAAGCACAGGCCCGTGTCTATCCTGGCCACCTTTGTCATGCCTGTTCCCTTCAGCATCGCCCCCAGGTCCCGGCGCTTGCCCGAGGCTGCTTCCTGGCCCATCGCCTTCCACTTGGAAGCCCACATGGGGGTCATGAACAGCGTCACATCCTGGTGCTCGGCTAAAGTTTGATCATAGTTTTCGTTTCCACCCAGAGCAAGAGCAATGCAGTCTTCAATTCTCTCTCCTCCAGCATACGGCAAGCGATTATGGACAGTACGGGCATGGATTATCTGGGATTGAGGGAGAGGAGATATCAAGATATGCAATCGGATACAACCTTTAAAAACAGTATATCAATTGTTCCCTATTTTTTGAGAAATCGGGATTCTTCAAGGCACGCTACCAGTCATACTGTCAATGAAATTAATAAGATATATATACTATGGCCAAGAAACAAAGAGGAACATGAAAAGCTTAATTGTTGTTGCGTTGGTTGCTGTGCTTATAGCAGCAGTGTTCGTTGGGCTTGCAGTGGTCGGCATGCAAGAAGGTCCCGCACCCAATTCAGGTGATGGAGTTTCAGACGGTTCAGGAATGGATGACCCTCTTAATGGAAATCCTAATGCAAATTCCCCAGGTCCTGCGCCTAACTCTGGTGATGGAGTTCCTGACGGTTCAGGATTTCCTTAGCTGCCTGAATTAAGCTATTTTGTTCCTTGCAGAATCCTATTGTATATATTCATTTTGATATATTGGGGTCCGGCTGAGTACTGCAAAATTAATGTTAAATGGCAGGCGCGCCGCCGGTTGCCACCGAGCCTGCATGCCAGTTAATCCCGATGCCTTCTCCTCCCCATATACCTGTAAGCGATAGTTACCCGCGGTGGGTCTGCTCCCTTCCGGGCCTGAACCGGTTCCCGCAATTATGGTACACAGACTTTCCGTCAGGAAAATCCATGGACCGGTGCCATCCCTGCAGGACGGAGAATCATTGTCAGCAACTGGACTGAGCACACAGCGCCCAGAGTCTTCCGTCAGCTTCGCCCCCCGCGTATCGACGATTTCGGGTTATAGGTGACGCCGAACCACCCGGACTGCCCGCCACTTTTAACATTGAGATGAACAGCTAATAAAGCTAACGCCGAAAAAGAGGTTAAAAATTATGCCAGAAGACTTAGCCAGTAACATGGGATTCATCATGGGTACCAGACATCGGGAGAGAGTTGTTCAGGTTCTGGGTTCCAAGGGCAAGCTGTCCGCGGAAAAGGTCGCCAAATTCGAACACATTCCGGCAATATCCGTCAAGAAGATCCTGGCCGATATGGCGGAGAGAAGCCTTGTCTTCGAGAATGACGGCATCTGGTGCCTGACCGAGGCTGGCCAGGAGATAGAGAAAGAGATGAAGAAGAGGGCTTGATCTGACTATGGATCTGATGCAGGCTATCCGGGCCCGCCGGAGCATAAGAAAATTCCTGGACAGGCCGATCGAAGAGGAGAAGCTGCTGGCGGTTCTGGAGGCTGGCCGGCTTGCGCCATCTGCTCGCAATATGCAGGACTGGAGGGTCATAGTGGTTAGTGATGCAGCCACGCGGCAAAGACTGGCAGTGGCTGCCAGAGATCAGCAATTTGTGGGCCAGGCACCAGTGGTCATCGCCGCCTGCGGAACCTCAGATCTGGTCATGACCTGCGGCCAGCCGGCCTACGCCATCGATGTCGCCATCGCCCTGGATCACATGACACTGGCCGCCACCTCGCTGGATCTGGGCACCTGCTGGATCGGAGCCTTCTACGAGGATAAGGTGAAGGAGATTCTGGGCGTGCCCCCGGAAATAAGGGTCGTGGCCCTGCTGCCCATGGGCTACCCGGCCGTTGAGCCCGAGCCCCGGCCTCGCAAAAGCCTGGATGAGGTTATCGCCATGGAGCACTGGTAAAACAGGTAACTACTTCTTGCCCAGTAGATGCTCCAGCTTCTCGATGCAGCTCCAGGTCAAGATCAACTGAATGAGGCCTATGGCATTGACGTATTGCTCGCGCCGGTCGCTGATGACAGCATAGGTTCCCAGCGAGTCGCAAAGCTTCTTCTCCAGATCGGCAATCATGGACTGATGAATCTCGCCGTCCAAAGTCATGATGCCCACCTTTTTCCCGTAGTAATCGTCTCGCTGAAACTCGATGGAAAAATTGTGCTCCGAGCTTCTCAGAATTTTGCTTAGATCAATGGTCAGACCGACCGGGGAGACGGGCTGATCGAGCATCTGCAAGATGAGCCGCACCGAGTACCAGTCAGGCGCGGGTCCTGTCTCCAGAAGAGAAGGATGAAACCGGGAATCCTGAATCTTGACCACCATCTCTGCATAGATCTTCTGGATGTCCACATAGAGCTTGTAGTCCGGCTCGCGCTGCAAAATCTCGGCCATAACCTGGGCAGGGTGATAGCCCCGTTCACCCACATCGCGGCGCACCTTCCAGAGCCTTTTAACCGACCGCGAGGGGTCCACAAAGATCTTGAAATCAATGAGGCTGCGCAGCCTCGGCGTGAAAAAGGGATGCAACCCCTCCACGATTATCACCGGAGCCGGGCCGAAGGGCACCGTGCCGCTGATCTCGCCAATGCTATGATCGTAGACCGGCTTGGCAATCGCCTCCCCGCGCCGCAATGCCTCCAGATGATCCGCCAGCAGCTTTAGATGGTTGGCCTCGGGGTGCAGCGGCGTAATATTGCGCTTTTTTCTCGCCTTTCGGTCCAGGCTGTGATAGTCGTCCATGGAGAAGGAACAGACCATCTCATCGCCCAGAATCCTCTTTATGCCCCGCGAGATGGTGGTCTTCCCTGAGCCGCTGTCCCCGGCAATCCCAAAGACGAATACCCGGCCCGACTCCTTGATTCTGTCCATTATCGGTTTCATTTTGTTCTCAATCAATGTGCCTGAAGCCTGATGTGGTGGCAGGCTGCTCTCCGCGAACGGCGATTCCCATATGGATCTGCTTTCCTGTATCCGTCTCGTCCAGTCCACGCACATTGTGCCAGCGCACCTCAAACTCCTCGCGGGGCATCAGGCCCCGAGCTCCCAGGATGTAAGGATCTTCCAGGGTCACATTGTTTTCATCGATCCCGATTACCACCAGCCAGTGACCATTGTACCAGGTATCCGCCCAGGATTCGTTGTACTGCGAGACGCTCCTCCAGGCCTGGCAATCCACAATGACCGGCATTCCCTGCGCCACATACTCTTCCAGATCTGCCATGGTCATGTTTTCCTTGTATTCAGCTTGCAGACCAAGAGCATAGGCCACCCTGATTATGTCGTCAGGATATGTCCCGGACTCTTCATTGGTGTTGAGCATCTCTCTTATGTCCTCTTCACCAATGTCTCTGCCATAGTAGCCCAAAACAGCCTGCATGGCGGCAGCGCCGCAGGAATATTCAGTGCTCTGCCGGGTATCGGGCATGCTGAACAGGGCCAGGTTCAGTGTGCCCATGGAAGCGCTGACATTAATGCTGGAATCAACGCCGGCATCTGTAGAATTATCTGCCGTATTTGCCTGTGCAGCCGCCTGTCCCAGGGATGCGCCAACCAGTAAAAAGCAGATTATTAGCAACAAGAAGACTTTTTTCATGGTCGTAACTGGTTTTTGAACTATATGATTTTTGTGATAGTAATTGTGATGGTAGCCTCATCTATTCTGCTTCTCGGCCACCAGATCCTCGAACTCGCGGGTGGCGTCAATGCCCTCCAGCTCGCGCTTCTCGATCAAAGCCGTATCTTCGATGCACTCCAGCTTGGTTTCACCGTCTACGATTACCACCGACTTGGTCCTGGCCACGGCAGAAAGGCTGCTCATGAGCCTGGCTTTCTTGAACATGCTCTGAGAAAATTTGCTAACACTGGTCAACACCACCAGATCCTCAGTTCGGGTTATGGCATTGAAGGGGGCCTGGGCTGTGGGAACTACCTCAAAGCCGATCTCCAGAAGCAGGCGCAGGATATTGTCAGTCACCGGTCCCTTATCCACCACGGCATTTCCGGGAAGGAAGGGGTCCACGGGCTGGATCAGCTCCTGCTCGAAGATCTCTTCCAGCTTGATAGCTACATCCACCGTTGTGTCCATGTCTTCTACTTCATACTTGCTTATGGTGCGACGGGAAACGCCTAATTCGGAAGCCAATGCACCTAAAGATATGCCGCGCGAAAGCCTCAGCTCTCTCATCCTGGTGCCGTCGATGCGCACATAAAGCCCACCGTGCGCAGCGTAAACCAATGGCAGGGCATCATCCAAAAGGCAGTCCGCCAGAGTGTTAAGACTGAGGGTGGGAATACCATAGCGAAAATAGACAGCACCCCTTTCCAGGTATTGGTCACGGGTCTTCTCGCCTACCAGTATGGGGCTGGCAAAAAGATGCTTGGCCAGACGGCGCACCTCAGTGGCAGTCTGCTCATTCAGGCCGTCGATATTGGAGAGAATCTTAAGGAGCAGGAAAAGACTCCCCTTACGGGCGGCAAGATCGAAGCTCCTGGGACGGAGATAGCAGCGATCTGATGTAGAGAACCCGGCCTGCCTTAGAACCTCCTCCACGCGCTCGGCGAGAAGTTCCTTATCCATCATTATATATCTCAGTTTGACGGCTATTTAAGGCTGACTATGTTCATTGGAATTGATGATACCGATTCTGAAAGGGGGCTATGCACCACATACCTTTCCGCAGTGCTCATGGAGAGGCTTCGGCCACTGGGAAATATGGTAGGCAGGCCAAAACTCATTCGTCTAAACCCCTGCGCCCGATATAAAACACGCGGCAATGCCGCCATAACCATGGAGCTTACGAGCGAGCGCCCGGAAGAGGTCAAGGAAGTGGCCCTGGAGACGGTGCAGGAACTGTCTGATTTTTCCGGGATGAATACCAATCCCGGCCTGGTGATAGCGTCGCGGATTACGCCGCAGATGACGGCCTTCTATCAGCGTGCAGTTACTGAGATCCTGGAGATTAAAGATGCTAAAAAACTCCTGGATGAGGAAGGTATCTGGTATAAAGGCTTTAAAAAAGGGCGCGGCCTGATCGGAGCCCTGGCGGCCATAGGAGCTTCGCTCCCTGATTTCACTTACGAGCTGATCGCCTACCGGGAGCGAGCGCGCTGGGGCACACTGCGCCGCATCGATGAGAGTTCCGTCTGGAGAGCAGATGCCCTAACCTATCCACGCACCTGGGATACAGTGGATCATTATAATAACAGGATAGTCTTTGCCCCCCACTCCGCAGATCCGGTATTATTCGGCATAAGAGGCTGTGACCCGCAAGCGATATTGGAGGCATTGCAGACAATAAAATCGGAGCCTATAGAGAGAAGCGTGCTCTACCAGACCAACCAGGGAACCGATGCCCACATCCTGCCAGGCAATGTGTCTGATGTGAAGGATTGTGAAAGCTACAGGCTGCACGGCTTTGTGGCAAAACCGCCGGAGGCTATTGCCGGCGGCCACCTCTTCTTCCCGCTGCAAGACGGCTCTGCTTGCATCAACTGCGCGGCCTTCGAGCCCACCAAAAACTTTCGACTCATCGTAAAGCAGCTTGTCTCGGGCGATGAGCTGGAGGTCTACGGCTCCGTGCAAGATGGCACGCTAAATCTGGAAAAGATCAACATCCTGCATCTGGCAGATATTGCGGAGATGTCTGCCCCCCTCTGCCCCCAATGCCGGAGGAGAATGGAGTCAGCAGGAAAGGGTCAGGGCTACCGCTGCCGCCGCTGCAAGACCCACGCCGAGGATCGCCTGCGCCAGCTCATTCCCCGCGATTTGGAGGCAGGCTATTACGAGGTCCCTCCCTGTGCTCGCCGCCATCTCTCCAAGCCGCTGGTACGGATGAGTGGAAAGAAGAGTCATTGCAGCAGATGATGTCGGAAATTGGGTTTAATCTCTAGTTACGTTCTGGATATGTCGCCAAAAGATCTGCCGAGGTCAAAGAGCATTTTTTATTCCGCGGTTTTCACTTCTAAAAAAAGGCGTGGAAGGCGGCCATCGGCCGCCTTATTATGTTTACTTCTTGAATGCGCCTTCCAGTGGCGGTACAACCTGCTTCTTACGCGACAGGCACTTCTCCTTGTAGATGGAGTTATTGGCGAGCTTGCCACCGAAAGCCTTCTCAAACCCTGCGGCAGCCGTCGCATTTCCTACGAAGAGCAGATCGCTGGCCTCTTTCATGACATCGGTGAGCATGAGCACGACCATATCCAGCTTCTCAGCCTCCTTCATCTTATTCATCTCATCGAGGATGGCAGCTCTCTTGGGCGCAAGGTCAGCCAGATCCATGACCTCTACCTGGCCCACGCCGGACTTGGTGCCGGAGAAGTCGAACTTCTTGAAGTCGCCCATGAGAATGTCCTTGGCGGACTTGGCGGACATGTTGCTCTTGGCCTTGAGAAGCTCCAATCCGAACTTCATGGGGTCCACGCCCGCGATCTTGGCCAGCTTCTCGACGGCTGCCTTGTCGCGAGGGGTGCAGGTGGGGGACTTGAAGAGCACAGTATCGGAGAGAATGGCAGACATCATCAGGCCGGCCATCTCCTTGCTGATGGCGATATTGTTCTGTTCATAGAGATTCGCGATGATGCCGCCCGTCGCGCCCACCGGCTCATTGAGGAAGAATATGGGCTTGCCGGTAGAAAGGCCGCCGATCTTGTGGTGGTCTACAATCTCCACTATATTTTCCATTGTGAGCTTGTCCACCGCCTGAGCCATCTCATTGTGATCTACCAGGATGACCTTCTTGTCAGTTGCATCGGTGAGCTTCTCAGGATAAGCAACTTTGAAGTAATCCAAGAGGAACTTTGTCTCATCGTTGAGGTCTCCTGCGGCAGCCGGGACGGCCTCTTTCATTCCCATGGCGTTCTTCAGGTTGGCATAAGCGATTGCAGATGTTACAGAATCGGTATCGGGACTCTTGTGTCCAACTACGTAGATCTTGTCGGTCAAATGAAGCACCTCAGCATTGTTAATGTAGAACTTTGACTTAAAGCTTACTAGGCAGCAAAGACAATCGGAGAAAAATGTTGTGTTTGGCTGGGAAAACTTTATAAATTCCGGCTGCATTCAAGTAATGTCCCTTTAGAGGGCTGGCATGAGCTAAGAATCATGTTCTGCTGTGAATGCTGGTGCAAGAAGGGGACTACAGGCCGCGTTGATAGGTCCTTATGGTAGGATACTGACTATCTGTCTACCAATGACCATGAGACAACCCAAATGCGGTACAGACGCCCGCTACGAGGGTTACTGGGCTGACTGCGGATACCCATCGGATGATGTACCAGAGTTAGTATCGGGCGACAATAACTATTTTCATCAAAAGAATCTCCAGCGACAATTTAATCACTCTTCAGCCCCCTACCAGGCCCCCTGTGAAGGGACGGCTCATCACCCTGGAGGGCATAGACGGCTCGGGAAAGGGCACTGCTCTAAGACATATTGCCGCATGGCTAGCGCAGGCATTTCCGGAGAGAAGATTGGTGCTTACCGCCGAGCCTACGACCGGGCAGGTGGGCAGGATCTTGAGAGCGGAAATGTCAAAAAAGGGCGGCGAGGATGCGAACCCCTCTGCTGCAAAACGTATGCAGGAGCTTTTCCTCTTCATGGCGGACCACGCCCATCATCTTACCCAGACCGTCCTTCCTGCTCTGCAAGCGGGTGCAATTGTCCTGTCCGATCGATATGCCGACTCCACCGCTGCCTACCAGGGCGTGACGCTAAGAGGAATCGTGCCTGATCCGGTGTTATGGATCCAGAGCATCTACCGCCCATGGAATTTGCCGCCGGATAGAACATTGCTCTTCGTCTTAGACCCGCAAGTCGCCTTAGAGAGAATGCAGTCACGCGAGGAACGGCAGAAGTTCGAGCGGCTCGAATTCCTGAGATTGGTGGATGAGAACTTTCTGCGCATGGCAGCCCTTGAGCCTGAGCGATTTGTGCAGATAGACGCCGCGCGGGATGAAAAAAAAGTGGCGGAAGAAGTCATGGAAGCGGTCCTCAAGCTCATAAGCAGCGACTAACCTCAAGTGATAGTCGTTTATCCCGGTCGATAGTCGTCTGCGTTCGTTCGTCCTCCGTGCGCTCTGCGACTCTGTGGTTTTATTCGGTAACCCCTTGGTTTGATTATTCAGCTACGAATATTAACCGCAGAGACGCAGAGTTCGCAGAGACGTGAAATTTTCCATATCAGCGCTACTGGAAAATGGCGAAGAGCCTGATTATTTTTATACGGCAAGTGCCAATTCGATCAGCCTTTTGGCCCATGCCAGTTTCCTCTTTTTTCGCGGCGTGACGCTTTCATCCTCAAAGTCAAATCCCACCAGCTTGATGGAGGCCGCGCCCAGCTCTTTAGCAAGAAACACACATCTGTCTCCGTCAGTAAACCCGCCAAAGTTGTAGAGGCCGGGGGGCGGACGGCACTGCACGGTGCCCATTATTCTCACCAACTGCGGCACATATCTATTCAGGGCATCCAGATTATCCCCGTGGGCATGCACCACAACGATAGAGCCCTGTTGATTGGCACTCAAAATGGCAGGAAAAGGGCCGTCCAGGTCGGTGACCACAATAGCAGGCACGATGCTGCGCCTCAAAAGAACCGCGGTGGCCCCATCGGCGGCTATAAAGACGCTACCCTTTTCTTGCAGCTCATCCAGCTCCTCGTCAAGGGTCGGAGCATTGCCGCATACAATCGCCCTATGCCCGGCTACAATTGCCTCTGCGGCGCAATACATTGGCTCTCTGTCGCGCAAGAGATCAGCCATGAGCATTGATGCTTCAACATCTTGGCCCGAAGAAAAGCCGAAGTCTTCCAGAATAGATTGGTAAATGGGTTCCCAGGTCGCAAATTGCATGCTGGAAATTGATGCTGCAATATTTAAGATATTTTGTTTGAGAAAAATGAAAAGAGAAAGGAAAAAATCCTCTCTCTACACTACTGGATAGGTTCTTGGAAACTCTGCGACTGCTGGCACTTTGAAGCAGGTGCAGTCGAAGACGCCCTTGGCGCCCTTAAGCTTCGAGTCGCCCAGGTAGGGCAGTGGCATGGTAAGGTAGCCTCCGAAGCAGCATGGCAGCCAGTCCTCGCCCTTCTGAATCAGATGGTAGGGCACCTCGAGGGTCATGTTCTTCTCGATGTGATAGGTCCCCCAGTAATCCTCATCAATCTCTATGGATGGGTTCTTCCAGGCGGACTTTGTATTGCTCAATGTATCCATTGCATAATTCGGACCATTCTCGGACATCAGAGACGCGAAGTTATCATTTGCCTGCAGGACGCCGATGTGGGCCTTGCCATCTGTTACATCTTCCACGACCTTCATCTGGGTATAGCCAACGGATACAAGCTCCGGGTCATAGGTCCAGTTGATCTTATCCTTGGCAACGATCTCCAGCTCCTTATCCAGGGCATGAGCATACTCTACCTCATGGTGCATGCTGGTGCCGGCGAGATAGTTCTTCACCCAGGTCTTTTCCTTGAGCAGAGAGCTGTAATCCAGCGGGTTTGCTGCATAATAGCCGGTACCGACACTGATCCTCATGGGTGCGTAGACCATGGCCACATCCTCTTTGAACTGGATGCAGTCCTGAGCGAAGTCATTGTAGTCGGAGTACACGTTGTGTGTCTTCTGATCAAGATTCTGGTAGGTCAATGTGGACTCGGCATTCAAAGATCCGGAGCCGTGAGCATAATTCTTGACCGCGACATTACCAGCCTTGGCATACATGTAAGTGACGAAGTAGCCGTTCCCCTGCACACTCTGCTCGAAATCAAAAGTCCTGTTGCTCTCCTCATATCCATTCGGGTAAAGTACTGTCTTTCCTGTATCAGAGTCATACGTCCAAAAAGCTGGCCATATCAACCCCTGGTCTACGGGTTTGGCCAATGAGCATCCAGTAAGTGCTACTAAAACCATTGCTACTAATACTGTTAGTATAGCCTTCTTCAGATCAATCCCTCCATCTAAAGCGAATAACACTATTCTTTTATGATCCTGGTTTCCATAAGTCAACTCACCTATTTTAATCTGTTGATTGTCTTTTTATCAAGATGGATAGGTATTTTTCCCCCTCTGCAACCAGGTTATTTCATAACCATACTTCGAGTTGCTTAAGAGAGAATTGAATCCAAAGGAGACATAACCAAAAGGTTAATACGTGAAGCGTTTCTCGATATATAGTAGTATGTTCGCTCCTATCGATCTTATGATAAGGTCATCTTTTGATCAGAATCATTTGCAAGAGAACCGTGCTATTTGGGCAGAGAATCAGACGTGATTAACAATTACATATCCGATGACGTAGATCATAAGATCTGAAAATCGAGCATACAAAAAACCCCACAAATGTACAGTGCTAGAAGAGAAGACCCATGCCACCCAAGGCATGGGATTCCCGGGTTTTTTGGCCCCAAAGTGGGACCAAACCCCAGCCGCAGGCTGGAACAGGAGGACAAACGGGGGATGCTGGCAGAACTAGAAGATAAGAGAGGCAAACTCAGACAAGAGTCCCTTGCCTTCAAGGATCGAAGAAGCCAACTGAATGCTGAAGCGAGCAAGTGGGCCGCTAAGCGAAATGAGCTGAACAAGGGCACCAAAGAGCTGATCGACAAGGCCCAGGAGCTCAAGAAGCTGCGGGACGAGAATAACAAGAATGTGGCTGATTCCAAGAAGGAAAGAGACGAGTACAATGAGAAGACCAATCAGCTCTATGCAAGGATAGACGATATCCGCAAGAAGTACAACCTCACTGGTGAGCGTTCCATAAGGGATCTGCGCCGTGAGATCGATCACCTGGAATTCCGGCAGCAGACGGAAGTCTTAAGCCCGGATAAGGAGAAGCAGTTGGTTGATAAGATCTCCGCCTTGCATGCAGAGTTCAAAGGCCGAAAAGAACAGCTTGAGAAGAATGAAGAGCTGAGGAAGCTTCTCGACGAAGCGCAAGCCATGAGAGATCAGGCTTCAAACCACCACGACCAGGTAACCAAGTTCGCGGAAATGGCCCAGGAATACCACGATCAGATGATTGGTACCTTCAAAGAAGCCGATCAGACCCGTGCCGAAGCCGATGCCGCTCACAAGGAGTTCGTGAAGGCCCAAGAGGCCGCAGATGAGCAGCACAAAGAGTTCATCCGCACCCAAAGAGAGGTTCGCGACTTCGAAAAGGTCATCGTGGGCTTGAAGAAGAAGAACCGGGACATAAAGGAAGATCGCGCCAAAGAGGTCGCCAAGCGCGAGGCCGAGGATATCCTTACCCACTTCAGGCAGGGCGAGAAGCTCAACACAGTCGACTTACTAAGGCTGCAACGTGCCGGCCTGGTTTGATTCACTCTAAATCAAGATATACGGGCAGAGAACCTGCCCCTCTCAGATTTTATGCATCATCCTTTGCATAACCTACGCTAGATGCATCTTTTGGCAGATTACCAATCCTGCATGCATGACCGTAAGCTTTTAAGCATCCTCATCAGATCGGAATTGATGAATGAGATTCGCCTGCTCTTCGGAAAGCCGGTTATAAGGGACAAAGGTCTACTCATATCAGCAGTTAGAGATCTACAATCCTGTCATGGCTGCATAGTGCAGGCCCTCGACGCGGATAAGATCGCAGGTGAGAGGCATATCCGCTTTGCCACAAAGAAGGCACTGGCAGCATTTTCCGAGAAGAGAAACATTGCTAAAGATGCAGGAATGGAGATCATGCGTTACGCCTCCGGAGAGAGGCAGATTGAAAGAGCCCTTTTCTTGCGAGTATCTGATCGTACGAAGAGAATAGTGCTTGTCCTCGTCGGCTGCAACAGTTGGCCGGACGCCTCGGAGCTATCCCGGATCATAGAGCCGGACGGACAGGACGGTTCGTATTGTGGCAGAGCCGTAAAAGAGGCGTTTAATATATCTTCCGAGGAGATGCAAGCCGTGGGCGAGGATAGAATAGAAGATCTGGTCATTGAAAGAGTGGCCCTGGCGGACACATACCGGTAAATAGCAAAAAATAAGGATGAGTTGTAAGATGAAAGAAGAATTCTACACAGAGAAGCGATGGCTTAACTGGATGAATAAGGTCAAGGACAGCAACTTCAAGCTTACCGAGGAGGATGATAAGAACTCGGGCGCCGTCTTCATCTACATTATGGATGATGTGGTGCTGGCCTGCCTTAAGGTAATAGCCCGGTGCGAGCGTGCGGTCATAACTCCCGAAGCGGCCATGGCAGAGATTGCGGCCATCAGGTCGATTGTCTTTGCCGAGAACGAATCCATGGGAGAAGATGCCGATTTGATGCTCGAATCCCTCAAGACCTCTCTTGCCGCAGTATTCGTTTCCAGCCAGCGCTATATCATTGGAACATTTGATCGCGAAAGTCCCCTGGAAGAGATGGTGGCAAAAGCGGTTGATGCTGAGCAAAAAGAAAACCTGGACGACGCATTCGATCTGCTCAGCCAGGTGGGAGCCAGAGTGATAAGCGGTGAAAACCTTCCAGAGATTGGCGACATACCTTACTGCATGACGGCAGAACTCATGGACGGAATTGATGCCATATCTGCTGCAATGATAGGCGATGATAGCTACAAAGATGACGACGGGTCTGAAGACGCGAGCGGGGCCGACTAGCCAGATCTGGTTGTTACCTCGCATCCCTTCTCAAGAACCACAACGGTATGCTCGGCCTGAGAGACCAGGGCCCCTTCCGCCTCCCAGAGGACCGGATATCTGTGCACGGCTCCACTGCGCAGGAGCAGCATGAGTGCGTATTCCGCTCTTTCGCTCTTGAGCCAGCGCCGGGCAAAGGGAAGCGTTTTGTAACGTTCTGAAATCTCATTTAAGAGCGTTCGAGCCGCAGGAAGCCGCACTGGCCGCATGGCGGAAAAACCATAGATCTCGTTGATGGGGGCCTCGCAAATCCTGCCCGAGCCGTTGGTAGCAAAGGGCTCAATGGCGATAACATCTCCTTCCTTCAAGACGGTGCCTTTCTCCACAGCCCTATTGGGTATAGCTGGCTCGTCATGGGCCAGATATCTGGATAGACCGTGGCCCGTCAAATTGTATACCGGCCTATAGCCATAGCCTGTTATGACCTCTTCTATTGTCTTGCCGATCTGGGCCGTGTCGATGCCGGGCCGAATTATCTCTAAAGCCGCCTCCAGAGCGACGTGAGACGCCTCGACCAGGCTTTCATGGCCGCTCAGGTCAATTGTTATGGCGGCATCGGCAATATAGCCGTCCACGTGCACACCCACATCCAGCTTGACCATATTCTCGCCAAAGCGGGTGGCATCAAGGGGCGAAGGTGTATAATGAGCCGCGTTTCTATCCAGAGATATGTTGCAGGGAAAAGCAGGTCTCGCGCCCTTTGATCTGATGGCATCCTCCACGAAATTTGCCACATCGAGCAGTGATGCACCCACAACAACCAGCGGCCTTGCCTTCGCCAGTACCTCGGCCAGGATTCGTCCCGCCTCTCTGTACTTCGCTAAAATTTCAGTATCCATTGAAAACACCTAAAGCACGAGCTGCCTCTCGAAATGGGTGAGGTTCAGAGAGCCGTTTTCTTTTACCACTACCATGTCTTCCAGACGCACGCCTCCGATCTTTGGATAGTACAGTCCCGGCTCCACAGTTACCACGTGATTGACCTCCAAATTTTTACCAACCTCGCTTAGGGTTGGTTTCTCATGCACATCCAGGCCCACGCCGTGCCCGGTGGAATGGGTAAAGCCGCAGCCCTCTCTCTCCGGGTATCCCTGATCCAGGAATACCGAAGAGACACGGGAATGAACCTCCTTGCCGGAAACGCCCGCCCGGACGGCCTTGAGCCCCTCGTCCTGCGCCAGACGCACCGCCTCGTAGATCTCTTTTACCTCGGGCGAAGCTTCGCCCTTGAGAACGGTGCGCGTCATATCGGCAAAGTAGCGGCTGCTCTTGCTGCGCGGAAAGATATCGATAACAATTGGGGCATTAGCAGCAAGTGGACCTGTCCCTCGCGCATGAGGGTTTGCGGACTGCGGGCCGCCGGCGACGATGGTATCCATTGCCTCGCAGCCGTCCTCCAGCAAAGATACATCAATTGCACCACGCACCTTTTCCGAGGTGAGTGGTTGCCCCTCACGATAGAGGATATCACCACGGGGCTTTGAGCTGCTGATTAGATTTACTGCCTGACGCATGGCCCTCTCGCAGGCCCTCTGCGTGCATACCATGGCATCCAGCTCCTCTTGTCGCTTTATCTCTCTGCAGCGTGAGACTGGGCCCTCTTGCACAGAGATCTCAAAATCCTGGGTTAGGTGCTGGTAATAACCCGCAGGAAAACGAAAAGGCACGCCCAGACGCCTTATGCCATGACTATTCAAAAACTCCGCCAGCACCTGGCAATAGGCCTCTTCCGGCTTATCGCATCTCTTCAGCTTTTCCATGATCCTGTATTGGGAGGTGCTCTGGCATTCGTTTGCTATGGACTCCACTCCTGCCCGGCCCATCTCCATGGAAGAGACGAGCAGTGTGGTCTTCTCCTGGGCAAGAATGGCGAATTTGTCGCCGGCCAGGAAGTGAGTAAGATAATACATGTCGGCATCGCATATGCTGTCGCCGACAAAGAGAAAACCGTCCAGATTATGCCGGTCTAGAAAGATCTGGATTGGAGAAGACACGAATATACTACCTGTGAATGGATTTTGCGAGCTCAGAGACAAAAGAGGTGACGTCCTGGCTCTTCTCCACGCCTGTTCCTGTGACAATCAGATCCGCGCCAGCGGCTACCAGCTCGGCTGCTGTTTTGCCGCTGCGTATCCCGCCACCAACTATGAGCAGGACATCTCCCAGGAGCTTCTTGACCAGAGAGACCATGCCGACAGGCACGGGTGTGTCTGCACCTGAGCCTGCTTCGAGATACACCAGCCTCATACCCATGAACTTGGCCGCCAGAGCATAGGCCGCCGCGAGTTCCGGCTTTCTTCGCGGTATGAGACGAGCATCGCCCACAAAGCCCACTGTGCCGCCCGGCTCAATGATGATATAAGCCATTGGTATGGGCTCCAGGCCGTAGCGCAGGATCAACGGAGCACCAAGCGCCTGGTTTTCCACAATATAAGCAGGGGTGCGGGAGTTTAACAGGCTCATAAAAAATACAGCATCGGCATTTTCACACAGGCCTGCCACGCTGCTGGGAAAGAGAATTACGGGCAGATCTGTCTTCTCCTTGATCTCCCTCACAGTCTCATGAAGAAGTATTCCTGCGGCGCCTACCGAGCCACCTACCATGATGGCGTCCGTGCCGCCTCTAGCTGCCGCTAGGGCCATGGCTGCGGCCCGGCCCGGGCTCTGGGAATCCGGATCAATCAAAGTAAGATGCCCGGCCCCGCGCTCAGCTACCGCATGGGCCAGCAGCAACTCGACTCTGCCCCTCTCAAACATCATTCAAGCGGTCTTGTTTTCCTTGGACTTCATCCTCAGTCCTTTGTAACCGCACTTGCGGCAGCGAGTCGCTCTTACAGGATTTCTTGCGTTGCAGCTCATGCATATCTTGAGATTCAAGATTCTCTTTTCAGCTTCTGGAAATCTAGCCATAATTTTATCGCCTTTTTCTGATATAATCAAATAGCGCCGGGGTTGGGATTTTCCTGTGAGAGCTATCGCGCCCCCCACATTTTGAACCCAAGCGTCCCTGGAAGGGACAACAGGTCTCGAGCCTGCCGCGTATGAACTTCTGCCGCCCAAGAGCAGCTGAAATTGTCCGCTCTGCCACCCCGGCCCTTGCCATTCTCCGTCGGACCCATGCTTTATATCTGTTGCTCCTCCCTAGTAGCCGCAAGATTCTAAATTCAGGTGTTGTTATGTCTCTAAGAGATGATGCATTAGCATTCCATAAAGAAGCCAGGGGCAAGATTGCAGTCCACAGCAAGGTCCCCTGCGCTACCGTGCGTGACCTCTCCTTAGCTTATACCCCGGGCGTTGCTGAACCCTGTCGCGAGATCGAAAAGAATCCAAACGACGTTTATGAGTACACCGCCAAGGGCAATATCGTGGCCGTGGTAACGGACGGAACCGCCGTCCTGGGCCTGGGAGATATAGGTTCTCTGGCTTCCATCCCGGTTATGGAAGGAAAAGCCATTTTGTTCAAGAACTTTGCTGGCATAGATGCCTTTCCCATAGCTATCAACTCCAAGGACCCATCGGTCATCGTGGAAACAGTTGCCCGAATAGAGGATGTCTTTGGTGGAATCAACCTGGAGGATATTAGCGCGCCTCGCTGCTTTGAGGTAGAGAAGCGTCTCAAGGGCATCCTGAAGATACCCGTATTTCATGATGACCAGCACGGCACCGCCGTGGTTGCCCTGGCCGCGCTCATCAATGCCCTCAAGGTAGTGGGCAAGAGCTTTTCCCAGGTGCGCGTAGCCGTGAGCGGGGCCGGAGCTGCTGGCATTGCAGTTACCAAATTTCTCTACAGCTTCGGGGTAAAGGACGCCATACTCTGCGACAGCAAGGGTGTGATCCACGCCGGTCGATCTGACCTCAACTTGGCCAAGCAGGAGATCGCCAGGACGACCAATCCCCGCAATGTTACGGGCACTTTAGC
>CAZDLZ010000033.1:23639-25385 GCA_964506745.1 uncultured Methanotrichaceae archaeon
GACATCTTCCTGGGCCTATCGGTAGCCGGTATCGTAACTCCGGCAATGGTCGCGAGCATGGCGGCTGATGCCATTGTCTTTGCCATGGCCAACCCCGAGCCTGAGATCATGCCCGACCTGGCTTTGCAAGCTGGGGCGCGGGTGGTGGCCACTGGCCGGTCCGATTTTCCCAACCAGGTCAACAATGTGCTCGGCTTCCCTGGGATCTTTCGCGGGGCCCTGGATGTGCGGGCATCGGACATCAATGAGGCCATGAAGGTGGCAGCTTCGCGGGCCATTGCCGGACTGGTCGAGCAGGTATCCGATGTGTGCATCATTCCTTCGCCTCTGGACAGAAGAGTCGTTCCTGCCGTCGCGGCAGCCGTTGCAGGCGCCGCTATAGAAACAGGCGTGGCGCGCGTTCCTGCGGACCCATCCGAGGTGGGAAGAAGAGCAGAGGCAATGGTAAGGAATCTGGAAAGAAACCCTTGCTCGCAGTTTTAATTGCAGAGAAAAAAACACAACATATGAAGAGAAGGGTCCTTCAGTCTTCATAGTCAGTCGTATTTCGAACAGGGGCAGGTTTTGCCCGGTTTCGTTTTTTCTGCTTTTGCCGCAACATAAGTCCGGGCCTTTGAGGTGCGAGGTGCTTTGTAAATTTTCACCGTTTTGATGGCGGACCAGGGAGATTCAGCTCCATTGCCGTCTGTGGCCATGACCCGAACCGGATAGGTGCCAGCCAAGCTCCATGTATGCTGCATCTGCACCTTAGTTCCCGAGTTTACCAGGGTAGTATGCGAGGTGTTGGCGTCACCCCAGTCAAAGGTATAGAAGACGTCATCGCCATCCGGATCACCTGCAAAAGTGGTGTAATTGTAAGGTTTCTGAGAAATGCCGACCGCTGTGCCCTGTGGCTTGGCAGGCTTCAAAGGCAATTGATTGGCAAAAGCAATGGTAACGGCGAGTGCATCAGACAATTGGGATGAGCCACCTTTGCTGTCGCTGGTTGATGTAGTGTAGCTTAAAGAATCAAGGATCGCCCCCTGCACGGGGCCCTGAGGTAAAGAAGGCGTTTGCGGTTGGTTGTTTTCTCTCTCAGGGTAGCTCATATCCAGAGTCATCCAGTAGAAGGCATATCCGAGACCGCCGTAAGTGCAATCATAGTCCATGTCCACGTCTACGCGAAAGAGGCCGGATGGTCGCCCGGAGGTAACGCCCCAGCTATTGAGCATGATCCAGTAGCGGTTATTGGGATCCGTATCATCATAGCCCACGCAAAGAACGGCATGCCCACCACCATTCTTATAGTCAAACAGCTTGCCGCAGGCACCGTCCGGCTTCCACACGCCGCTCTCCGGCTGAGACTTCCAGAAGCTAAAGAAGTCGTTCCAGGCACTGCCATCAGGCAAATAGAAGGCAAACCAGATGCCTTTGCCCTGCAGCAAGACATTCTTAATGTTGGAAATGGCCGCCTCTCTGTCAATTGCATGAGTTGGAACGGTGCTGGTGGAGATGGATTTTAGATCATAATGAGGATCGTCGGAGATGGAGGACGCGGATACAATCGAGCATGAGCCGCAATTCTTCCTGCCATCCCGATAATGAGCATTGGCGTTGGACCAGGGAATCATCATGCCACCTGCCTCGTAAAAGCTGGTCAGGCCCGTGAGCCAGCCGCCGCAGCAGGCTCCTGAATCACCGCAGCCGTCGTTGTAGTTGGAATTGAGATACTGCACAGAGAGCCGGTCCGAGGCGCTCTTCTGCCGG
>CAZDLZ010000033.1:25395-28536 GCA_964506745.1 uncultured Methanotrichaceae archaeon
ATAATCCAGCTCCATCACGCTTGTTCCCGCCCAGGCCCAGCAGTTGCCGCAGCTTCCCTGATCACGCTCTGAGGGCGTATAGGTGAGCCGGTCTAGCAGACTAAAGGAAGTAACTGGCATAGAGGCCATCTTTGTCGCGATCTTGGGGCTGAGATAGGCCCTGTCGGAAGCATTGTACTGCCCGGCCCACAGGTCTGCCTCTTCCCTGGTAGGACGCATGATCGGATAGACACGAACAGGAAGGGAGGCGGTGAGGTTTGACGGCGCGAAAAAGCCATAGTCCAGGCCAAAACCGCTCTTGTCGGAAAGCGTCACCACATAGTAACCGCTACCTGGCGCTGTCAGGTTCCCGCCGGAAAAAGGATCTGCCGTCAGCTCGTATTTTCCGGGGGATAGATTGCCAAAAAAGTACTGACCCGATTCGTTTGTTGTAGCATTGGAGACCTCCATTCCTTCCCGGATCGCCCGGATGGTGATATTCGCAAGACCCACCTCGCCGGGCGAGAAGAAGCCGTCACCATCCGCATCCTGAAAAGCGGTGCCGTTCAGGGAGAGGGCCGATGCTTCTGATGAGGGTGATAGAGCATCTGCGCCTGCTGCGATCAGCGAGGCTGATAATATGAAGAGCAACGCAGTCAAGCCGCAAAAATGTTTTGAGAATGGGCAGATCATTTTACACACCGCATATATTTAGACTGAATTAGAATATAAAGTTTTGCGGGATGTCGCGCACAGCAGGGGTCCACCAGGTATAAGGCCCTGGCACGACAAGAGTGGATGGGTGATTTTGTGAAGAAGAAGGCAAAGAGCGGGAAAAAAGATCAGGAGCTGATGAGGGAGAGGCTGGAGAATAGCCTGCCCTGGAGCCTGTCGCGGTGGTTGGCGAGGATGCTGCGGAGAAAAAAGCAATGACGTCAGGCTTTTATGCGGCCTGATCATTCGATGTGAAAGATATATAACTTGGGCGATGTAAACAACATATTATGTTCGCAGAATACATTGCGGCTGCGCTGCGGAGGGCAGAGTACAAGATCATCGAAAGTGATGATCCTGTTTTCGTATCTGTTCCTGGATTAAATGGTGCATGGGCCACAGGTAAAACCGTTGAAGAGGCCCGGGCCGAGTTAATCGAAGTTATTGAAGAATGGTTAGTCCTTGGCATCAAGCTGGGACACACCATTCCTGCAATTGAGGACGCAATGATTAACGTGCCTGTGATTAACGAGGGGCCTGTTTCTATTGTCGAATAGGCTAGTTCCCGTTTCCCGCACTGAACTGATAAAGAAGCTAAGAAAATTGGGATTTCGTGGACCATTTAAAGGAAAGAAACATCAGTTCATGTTCCGAGGAGATACTAAGCTCAGGTTACCCAATCCCCATAGGCAAGATATAGATGCCAATTTGCTGGCACAGATCTTGCAGCAAGCCCAAATCACACACAAGGAGTGGTTGGAATAAGCGTCACGTTATTGCTTTCGCTTGATCCTAAACGGCGATGGTAGTTTTATTCCATCTGTTCTCAGGCAGAGCCGCCTGCTCATCCTTGAGGAGCTTCCCAAGGTCGCAGATCAACTGCTCTATGCTCTCCTTGCTCAGGAAGAAGGCAGTTCGAGGCTCGCAGCTCTCATAAACGTCCAGCACAAAGGGCGCGCCATCAAAGCACTCGCTCGGACTCAGAAAGAGAGCCATGTCGCAGGTCCCGCATGCGCAATTGATAGAAGTTGTTTTCTTTTCCATCATGCACCTGTTGATCTCAGCCCCAATAGCCTCCATTGGCACTCCGTTGTGCTCCTCCAAGGATTTTCTCCTCTCTTCCTCGCGATCCAGCCAAACTGTCTTGGGGATGATGTCAACCTCTTCCGGTCTATCCTCTGGGAGAACGCCTCCCCAGCATTCGGTCACCACCTCATCACCTGGCTTCAGACCGAGACGATCCATAAGCTCTGCCGGCAGTACGAGCCTCCCATGAGCATCGACCTTTAACTCCATGATCTGTATTTGATGTTCGCATAAAATATATATTATTCCGCGTGCTTCGCCACGAGCAGAAGCGCTTTGTGGATGATGGAACTTGGCGAAAGGGCAGACTGTTGGCGGGACAGGTTTCCTTTGCCTGAGGTAAATTCGCCAAGAGCCACCGCTTGTGATATGGGACGGACGAAGAAGAAGGGACGGGGAAAAGAGCGAAGACAGTATGCATTATGATAAACATAAACGAGGAACGGATCTCGGGTAAAAAGTATTTATCTATGGACGAGAATTGAATGGTTTAAGATACATGGCTGAAGAAATTACAGCGGGTTCGCAGCGTGGCCCAATTTATGCGCACCGGAGATCAAAGATCAGGCAATGGTTGACAGTTTTACAGGCAAAGATGCACTAGTTCTTTTCTTTGGAATTCTTTGGGGGTACGTGTTTAGCTGGCCAGTTTCTCGGTTAGCATTTGGAGACTATTCAATCCTCTCTGTCCCCAAGTTGCCAGTGTCGTCATGATTCGCTCGTGAATCGAGGTTCCTTTTTCATTGCGAAGCGTTCCAAAGATCTTTCTCAAAACGACATGAGGTCGCAAAGCTCTCTCTGCTCGATTATTGGTCGGCTCTACACCGGGATTAATGATAAACGTGAACCAGTAGTCAAAACCGTTTTTGATCTTCCCGATGAATTTTCGGACTTCCTCGATAGAGTACTCTTTCCCGATCCAGTGCCGAAGCGCTTTTTGCGCCAATTTCCTTAAATTCTTTCTGACTTTTGGCGGTGGATCGTTTTCCAAAGCCTCGGTTAGTATCTCGTAAAGCTCTTTGAGCATGTTATGTAACGGAATAGCTTCCTCATACTTCTCAGCAGTCTCTTTTGACTCTCGAAGCAAATGTGCCCAACATCGCTGAATGCGATTTGTAAACCTGGCATAAGGTTTCCAACCGTCACATACGATTATTCCCTTGAATCTCCGAGTTAAGACTTCCGTCAGAACCCTCATGCCTCGGCTCTTCCGAATCACGAAAAAAGACTCAGATTGCGTGGAAAAAGTCCAGATCCAATGTCTTTCTCCCTGAACATGAATTGACGTTTCATCCACATACAGGATAGGAGCACCTCGAATCTTGTTTAAAATCGCGTCGTATTCCGATTGAACCGCATCAG
>CAZDLZ010000034.1:0-28495 GCA_964506745.1 uncultured Methanotrichaceae archaeon
AGGATTGAATAGTCTCCAAATGCTAACCGAGAAGCTGGCCAGCTAAACACGTACCCGGGGGATAATGATTGGTGTGCATATCAATCAATGCAGAGGTATCTATGCAGTAGCCTTCTTGCAGGCGGAGCTGGATCAAATCTAGGCCTCAAGAAGCTTTTCTATTCGAGGAATATGCTTGACGCGAATTCCCAGATAAAGTGAGGTTAATGGCGTGCCGTTTCGCTGAAGACATTCTTTGGGAATATCTCTTTTGATGCCTTTTCCTTTGGCGGAATCCGGTTTTTTTTCTTTTTTTATCCACTCATTGTGCTTAAGGGAATAGAATTCTCTGGAGGTCAATCCAGCTATGAGCAGCCTTCTTAAAATAACCTCTTTGCTCACCTTAAAATCATTGGAGATTGTGCCAAGAGTCCTCTCCGGCCATTTGTAGGAGGATGTCTTTCCTGCAACTAAGCGATGGGAAAGCAAACCTTCCATTGGAATTAGAACGCCGCCAGCGAAGAAGTTACAGAAAGCCTCAATGGACCTGTCTTTCTTAGCGGACTCCTCTGCGCCCAATTTGCTCGGATCGCATATTCCGCCTTCATTTAAAATGATGTGTCCCAGCTCATGGAATAATGAAAAGATCCTGGCTTTCAAGGCGTCTTTTGTATTGATTACTATTACCGGCAGGCCTCCGTCGGTAAATGAAAACGCTCTTGTTTCTTCCAGGGGCATTGACATCTGAAACACGAGAATGCCCAGGCTTTCAACGGATTTTTTCCACCGATCCATGGCGCAAGTATCTTTTTCCCAGGACAATTGCTCTGAGAGAGAAATGCCTAATGATTCTCTCACTTTGCTGGCCAACACTTCCGGATCATCGGATAGCAACGCTCGCCCAATGCGAACATGAATATCACCTTCAGTGTCTTCTTTCAGCTCTGAGGCTATGGACTGAAGCCTCCTTGCCTGGCGCATGGTAAGCCTGGTTTTGGGGGACAGCGGTATCTCATTCTCATCGGGAAGGGTGCGAAAATCGTGGGGGAGAGACAGTTCTTGCGGGGGACCTGGCAAAAAGAAGGCAGCAAGAGGGCGCTTATAAAACCTGGCCAGGGCCTTTACATGGTGCAAAAGGGGCTGCTGCTGGCCTGCTTCCCACTGCAAGACCAGCTCTTCACTTTCTCCAAGGATGGCAGCAGCTTCTTTGACTGTCCTGCCCATGCTCTCTCTGGTCCAGACGAGGATGGCAGGTTTGACGGGGATGCTGATGCTGAGACTTCTTCCCTCTCGGTTGGTTGTTCCCGGATTTTGCGGCATATTTGATCGATTACTTTAATCATACAACAATAGAATACTGGCATTATATATTGGTATGGGTTAAAAATTAAGTGAAACGGCGGCGGCGCACCCCGATGCAAGCATCGGGGTATTGCGATAAAAATTAATTAATATTAATAATAATCATGGGGCCTTCGATGTCTCCTTGTCACTCGGCAGAATTTATAGAGAGACTATAGATCGAGCTGAGGCGAGATGACTGGTCACTCTTCGCGATTAAGGGTAATGGGGCAGCGGGCGAGCGCGTGCGGAGGAGAGCAGGCACAGCGCGACGGTTCGTGATAGTGGCCGAGGTGAGCCGGTGACTGGGTTGGTGGAGGAAAAAGGTCCAGAACTTGGCGAAAATTGAAACCCACATTCCGCACTTTGAGTTTTCTACTTTATATTTTTTACAGCTATCGATTTTCATAATTCAATGAAAACAATTTAATTAAATAAAAATTTAATATTTGTTAATTTGACTTTTGGTTGTTTTTCTCTTGAGATATAAGTTGCAAGGATCAGCTCTTACTCAGAGGAGAAAAGCAAGCAACCTAAATATTAAATTATATTTAATTTTTTAATTTAAAATATTTGCCTAAATCGATAGCAAGAAAAATACTCGCTTTAGGAAGTTAAAGTGCGGAATGTGGGTTGAAATGTACATTTAGCGAAATTAGGACTTCATGGGAGTAGTTGTGAATCACGAGATATTAAAAAGACATGAATGAACTGTATCTTAACAGGTTTATTTCGGGTGATGCGTCGCATCTTTGGACAATTCATTACAAAACTCGTCCTCATACTTGCATAAGACCGAATCAGAATAACCAGCACCTGTCTCTGATTGCATCTTTTTTATAATCTCATCAAATTCTCCTAATTCTAATTTTTCAAAATCAACTAGAAATGACCAGAGACTGGCACCTTTGGTGATATAGGGTTGAATTTCCTCAAGATACCAGATCCATATAACCTTGCAGTCTTTTTCATTTTTTTGCTCGATATTCATCCATTTTCTTAAAGGTCCTTTATTTAAAGCGCCTAGCGGTTCAAAGGTTATTATGACCTTTTTAATTGGCAATCTCTTACCGCTGATATGATATGCTTTCATGATCTTGGGGATATATTGCTCAAAACTTGTCAGTTGATTAATGCCTTTGTTTAATTGACGTATGCAACCCTTTGCACTTTCTGAGGCATTTAAACCCTGTTCGTAAATTTCTTGAGAATATTTAGTGGCCTTGCACTCCAGCAAGATAACTCCTTCCTCGCAAAAGATAACCCAATCAGGAATTTTAATATGCTGACCTTTGGGTGGTCGAAGATTAGGACGAATTTCGTTCTCAGATATAACTTTGCCAGGGAGATTATACCATTGTAGCAAATCATTTACATAATGTTCAAAAAGTAAGCCAAATGAATCAGAAAATTTATTTTCTCCAAATGCGTTAAAGAGCTGATAGTATAAGCCCGTAGTAAATCTATAGGCCAACAGCTGAGGGACGGGGGCAATAAATTCATCATATCTAGCCAATCTTTTAGCATCACCATAATTCAAACGGATTAATGGGTAATCAAATAGAGGATTAAATTTGTATGTTTTTAGATAATTATTGATATATACATTGTTAGCACATATTTTCCTAAATGTCAGAGAATTAACAGAAATGAGGTCTAAAAAAGTCATAATAGTATCATCCCCAGGTATTGGCAACTTTTGTCTGCGTGCTACATCAAAGTACTTGCGATTCATAGGTCCTGGTTGTTGAGATCCACAAAACACCATAAAACCTAATTTAATAAAGTCGATTAGGGATATGCCAAATTTCTCTTCAAATTTAGAGGCTACAATATCTCTAATAAGATCTGGTGTATCACGTTCTTTAATTAGTTCTCCATAAATATAAAATGTCCTGCCCCACAAATTATGAAGTTGTATATTCCATCTGACCTGGCTGCCAATTTTTCTAAGAAGAAGAGATGCAAAATCATCATTAGTATGTTGTGATCGCCCCTCGAATTCGGGGTCGTATAAGGAACAACTAAATATCATATTGAGAAAGTATAAAAAATCTCCGTCAAATATTGGACTCCAACCTCCAGCAATATCTGAGTTCAAGATTACATATTTTGACATTATTCCTGCAATAGCTGTAAATGGAAACAGTTTATTTGATTCTTGATGTTCTAATAGAATATCATGAATTTTTATTAAAAACGAATGCAATTCATAATACGATAGCCTTCTATTTATCTTAGTATCCAATTCGATAAAATCTTGAATTGAATTTATACAATTTTCAGGGTTTGCTCTATAAGGCATAACACGCAAGTCTCCCAGGTCAATTATGCCTTGGTCATCCATAGTTTCCTCCATTTGCGCAAAGTTTTATAGACTTTTTGCATAGTCGTTATATAATAGGTCCCTGCTTTGTATGCAGTTGCTGCGGTTAAGCGGACGCGATTCCGATGGTGTCCGAAAAGATCGAGTAATTTCCTTGAGCGCCTGAAACAGTGTTCTCCTAATTGAAAACGCTTTCTCGTTTCTTCCTTGAAATGGGCAATCCTGCTCGGCCCCCCGGCCCACGGACACGCGACCCCAGGCCCGCACGCGCGCGGGGACTCGGGAGAGCGACCAGGTCGGACGCATTCTTCCATGGAGCCTCAGGCTTAATATACAAACTTGCAGTGCAAGAATAATCTGGGTGGCAGGATGATCTTGAAAGCGATATTTGAAAATAACGTCTTGAAGCCTCTTGATAAGCTGGACCTGTTGGAAGGAGAAGAGGTAGAGATCGAACTGAAAGAGAGCGATGGCAAGTACAGCTAAGCCCAATTAAGGCCATGATTTTGAGAAGATAATGTGCCTTGCCTTTGTGAACGGCTGACCGTTCTTCGCGCCTTCGCGGCTTCGCGTGAGATTTAACCGGACACTTTTTCACGCAAAAATGCGAAGCCGCGAAGTCAAAACATTGGTTTATTTCGGCCTCGCTGTACTAGACTATTGCTGCAAAGCCTTAAGAACATTGGTATTGAACATTTGGCAGAGGTTTTGAAGATGGCTCATCCCATAGAACTAGGGCTGGTACTGGAAGGCGAAGATGCGAAGGAGTTCCTGGAAGATCTCAGGAATCCAAAGGCAACTAAAGAACAGGTAGAGATGTTCAAGGAAGCCATCAAGCTATACAAAGACCATCCTTTCTAATTTGTTATGATTATACTTTCGCAAGAGCTATGCATCATTCCTCTGGAAGAAGGCCATAATCTATCCTCATTAAGAAGTATGAAAACCGCAATTTTCCGCCCATGTACTTGAACATGTATCCGATAATTCAGAGGATTGAGTAAAAAGGATGAAGCTGGTACATTAGTCAATTCGCAATGCACTCCCACAACCCTCAGCCCGAAAAAAGGCCGTGTCTCAATTCCCGGCGCGCCCTTGCTGGCAACAGCGCCTCCGGAAACCGGCCCCCTGGCCACACGTGCCCCCAGGCCAGCACGCGCGCGCGGGGACGCGGGAGCGCGCCCCGTCAGGATTGCTTTGCAAGCAAATCCGATGACCTCTGTACGCGATTTCAGCCGTCTGACCGGGCTTCAAGGCTCAATCTTCAGGATTTCCTCCAAAGACCGATTACCATTAAATAATAGCAGCACATAATTGAATTCCTGAGGATGGATCAAAGAATGGCAAAACCAGTCAGACTCGGCTTGGTTCTCGAAGGTGAAGCGGCAAAGGAGTTCTGGAAGAACGAGGAAATCACCGCATTTACTCCAAGACAGTTAGCCATGTTTAAAGAAGCCAAGCGGATTTACAGAGCCAATCGCAACAGATTTTAATGGCCAGGGAAAGGATTTCGCCCGAAGAGTTGAGCATCGAGCCTCTCAATGCCAGGTTCAACCTTTCTCCATTTGATTCCGGCGATGATGATTTAAACGAATTCTTGAAACAGGATGCATTGGGAGAGCAGCAAATCCTTCTCAACAAAACCCACATATGCTTTTGCAGAGACCGCGTGGCAGGCTACATTGCATTGGTCGCAGATTCGGTTCGGGTGGATCGCCTAGATGATGGTGAGCCTCCGGATGTCAGCAAATATCCGATCTATCCTTGCCTTCTGATTGCCCGGCTTGCCGTAGATCGGAGACTTCATGGTCGCGGACTTGGGACCTATATGCTTTTGTTCGCCATCGGTGTTGCCCTTGACGGTCCGATAGGATGCAGATATCTGGTGGTCGATCCGAAAGATGATGCGGTGAAGTTCTATGAGGATTTTGGATTTAGATCTCTGAAGAAGAGCCGCAGGATGTTCTTGAATATTCGAGAAGCCGCCAGGCAGCTAAAGCCTCTAGAGACTCTGGACCCCTGGATAGATGAACCGTGCTATGAAAACCATAACCTTTAAAGAGCGAGATAACGACGAGGTCGAGATAAAAGTCCGAAGGAGTGCTACCAGTAAGATCTTTGGGATTGTGAAAAGCATGGAAGGGCTAGAAAAAGCACATGAAGATTACAAAATGGGAAAATAGCCACAAACGATGGGGACTTTAAGCGAGTCAGTTTCTCAACTTTATGGAAGCCATAACAATAGGCAAGCCGGCGATGTTGCCGAGTGAACAGTATTAAGTTTCTCTGCCATTCCGGCAATCACGATCCAGCTCGCATATCACCCGCAGCGCAAATTTGCTGCCGCCCCGATCCCAGCGCGCCCTTCCTGGCTAGCTGCGCCTCCAGCAATCCGGCCCCAGCCCCGGCCCACCTGGCCACGCGCCCCCAGGCCCGCACGCGCGCGGAGACGCGAGAGCGCGGCAATCGAGCCCTGGTGGAAAGAATTCTTCCACAGAGCCTCCGGCTTAATATATAAACTTTCAAGGCAAGAATACTCTTGGTGGCAGTGTGATCGTGAAAGCGATATTTGAAAATAATGTCTTGAAGCCTCTTGATAAGCTAGACCTGTCGGAAGGTGAAGAGGTAGAGATTGAACTGAAGAAAAAGAGCATCTTTGGCCTCTTGAAAGGATGGAAGATCGACGCACAATCTCTAAAGGACGAACTGAAGGAGATCGATGGCTAGAATATTTCTGCAAAGCCTTAAGAACATTGGTATTCAACATTAGGCAGAGGTTTTTGTAGATGGCTCATCCCATAGAACTAGGGCTGGTATTGGAAGGCGAAGACGCAAAAGAGTTCCTGGAAGATCTCAGGAATCCAAAGGCAACTAAAGAACAGGTAGAGATGTTCAAGGAAGCCATCAAGCTCTACAAAGAGCATCCATTCTAATTCGCTATGATTATCCCTTCTCAGGAACTACGCATCATTCCTCTGGAAAAAGGCCATAATCTATCATCATTCTCTTCTTCTAATGAAGATCTCAACGACTTTCTGCATAACGATGCCTGCAAGTCTCAGGAAGATCTGATCAGCAGAACATACCTTTGCTTCTGGCAAAGCCGTATTGCCGGCTTCTTCACCCTGGTTACAGACACAATAGAGGTCAAGCTTGTTGAGCAGGAAGATGGCATCGATGATTACAACTATCAAAAGTATCCTGCCATCAAGATAGCCAGGATGGCCGTGGATGAGAATCTTTCTGGTGCAGGTGTGGGAAGATACCTGCTCCTGGCAGCGGTAGGCAAAGTGCACCACCTCTCATTGGAAGTGGGATGCAGGTATATCACCGTGGACTCAAAGAGAGAAGCAGTAGGCTTCTATGAAAAGAATGGATTTAAAATCATTAAGAAGTATGAAAACCGCAATTTTTCGCCCATGTACCTGAACATGTATCCGATAATTAAGAGGATTGAGCAAAAAAGATGAAACTGGGGCATTGGTGGGTCAATTCAAATCCGCCCGCCCATAACCGCAGCCTCAGAAGGCATCCGCCCGATTCCCAGCGCGCCCTTCCTGGCTTAGCTGCGCCTTCGGCAATATCGTGAGCCTCTCGCAGACGCCCCGCGATATGGAGCAAATCTTGCGGTCTAACCAAAAGGATGAAATGGATTCGGCAACGAAGGCAACCTGCAATGAAATCTGTGACAATAGTAATGCGCGCAAAATTGATCCTGCTCCTGGTGCTGAGCCTTGCAGCGCCGGCATTTGCAGCTTACGAATCCGGACCGGTTGGACCATACAATGTCTCTTTCGATATGAATACTACGATGGAGTATAAAGTCATAGTTGAAGCGCCTACTCGCGGTGTCACCTCTCTTGGTGTGAATTTCGAAAGGTACAACCTTACCATAGACAGTGCCGATAACCTTGCCTGGCTGATACTGACCCGTTATGAAGAGCCAATGGTGGCCAATATTTCGGCTAATGAATATATTGTGTACAGCGCTCTCATAAGTGCGGGGGCGGATAAGCCCAGTCTCTACCAGCCTTTGATAGACGGAAAGCCGGGGGTCCTGGGTAATTTCAGGTTTGAAAGGCAATTTTTGGGACAGGGACAATACCAGGAGGGCGATCTCGTCGTCGCGGCCAGCTACTCCCCGGATGCAAGAGTCTACGAGGATGGCATCTACCGCGGAAGGACCGACTGCCGCGTCATATCCACCTTCCCCTGGGAGATCATCAGGGATCTGCTTTACACCCTGCATGTCGAGGTTCCGAAAGAGGAAGGCGCGCCTATTAACCAGTCACCTCTCATCAGCCAATCACCTCTCATCAATGAGTCATGAGCACCATCAGAAAGAGGCCTGCCGCCCAGGGAAGGATAGAAAGAGGGCTATGGCCCTGGGAAAAATGGGCCCGCAAATTATTCGGGCCAGCATGTCGCGCGGTTCATGGGCTATGCGGGCCTCTTGGTGGGTTCTTTCATTTTGTCCCCGAGATGGGCGTTTTCAGTATCTACTGCGACATAGAGGATTCATATAGATATTAGGTGATCTCTACATAAAAATCACCTTTTAATATTAAGCAAATGAACAATGGTATTTGGAGGAATCTAAATTAACTCAATAAAACTGATGCTGTCAATCCTGGCGCTGGGAATGCTAGTTGCAGTAGGCGCTGCCTTTGACGGGAATGGCTACGAATCCGGATCTCAGGGTGGCGATCATCACGGTGATCGTGACGGCGGTGATCATTACGGCGATCGCGATTTCGGCGGCCACACATATCACGACTGGTTGAATCCCGGTGGGTATTCATATTATTCATCGTACTACTGGTATCCAACATATTCGTACACCTATCCGACGTATACTTACCCGGCCTACTATTACACAGCACCGGCGCCTGTGGTCTATCCCACTTATAATTATTACTACGATCCAGTAGTCTATGACCCCTGGTATGCAACCAATGTCTATGGATGGGGCGGAGCGAGTTACTACTATTCCAATAGCTGGGCCTGGTCTAATCATGGCGGATTCTTTTTCTAAAGATCCTGCCGCATGAGCATGGGATTTCGAAGGCTGCTGCCGAAATGAGGGTCCTGGTGGCGGCCTATCATCCGAAATACCTCCAGTGATTTCGGACGCGGAAAAATCCTGAAGCTGGAAAATAGGCAAATTTTTTATTATTTACTAAAAAAGAAAATCAAAGGTCCTATCAAACCGTTGTAGTGTCTTCAGACTTCAACTCTTCCGCACCAGTTGCCTCTGCTACAGGCTCCTTTGCCGGTGGCGAGATGAGCTGGGAGGTTACACGCTCTCCTGTGTGCTTCTCGACATAGTCTACCTCTTTCAGCCCCAGGTGATGGATGATCATATCCGCCAGGCCCCGCCTGATCATGAGCCACTCCTTGTAATAGGACAGCTCCCAGGGAACGGTGATTACAGCCACATCATCTTTTATTTCCGCTTCAAGATCCATGCGGGCAAAGGTCTTGATGAGGGCCTTGAGCTTCTCTTGCAGATCCTCGATGAACTCATTGATCTTGTATTCATAGACGATGGTCCTGTCGGCCAGGGGGTGGTTGAAGTCAACGCTCACCTTTCGCCCGAATACCCTGGTGACGGTTCCAGTTTTATTCTCTATGCCCACGCGCATGCCGGGAACAGGTTTATGCTCCTTAAACTGATTAATGGGAACGAACTCAACTTTCTTGGGGTCTCGCAGTCCAAAGGCGCCCTCTGGTGGTATCTCCACCTTGCCACAGTAGCCGATCTCTTTTCCGATCAGATCTTCTTCGAAGCCCTTCACGAGCTGGCCTGCCCCAATTACTATGAGGTGCGGACCATACTGGGTCTCTTCACTAAAGATTCCCTTTTCCGTTGCCACGTCCTTATCAGTGGCTGCAATTACCTGCCCGTCAACGCTCTCTGTATAATCAATTCTGATGAAATCGCCATTTTTAACAGTCATCTTATACTCCATCCTAATCTTAAGTGAACTTCATCTAATTCGGGGCATGACAATGCCTGAGCCTGATTTATACTTTCGCATCATTTCCTAGCCAATATCGATCTTAGAAGGTTTGGGAATTATCTCCTAGATCAAATATTCTGCTATTCTTTCGGTGAGGGGCTGCTCGCAATAGAGGCAGCGCAGCAAGACCGGGTTTTTGGTCTTGACAAGCATCCTGGATTTAATGGGTTCGAGGGTATTGGATATGCAGTTGGGATTCTGGCAGCGCACCACCCCCACGATCTCATCGGGCAGATCCACAGTTCGCTTTTCAATTACTTTGCCGTCCCGTATGATATTGATAGATGCGGCCGGAGCAATCAAGGCGATCCTGTTCACCTCTTCCTCGAACAGTTCGCGGTCCTCTACCTTGACGATGTCCTTTTTGCCGAGTTTCCTGCTTTCCACGTTCATGACCACGGAGACGGTGGCGTCTGTGGTCCCGGATATTCCCAGGATCTTGAGAACATTTAACGCCTGGCCTCCTGCAATATGGTCAATCACAGTTCCGTTGTTGATGGGCTTTACCCGAAGTCCCTTAGGCTCATCTTTGATCTCGGACATTTTTAATCACCTCTGCCGATAAGCATCTTGAGAAGAGCCATGCGAACGGGGACGCCATAAAAGGACTGATGGAAGTAGCGAGCGTGCGGTGTCTCATCCACAGATGGAGCAATCTCGTCCACCCGCGGCAAAGGATGCATGACAATGAGCCTCTCTCTGGCCCCGGCCAGGAACTCGGGCGTGATCCTGTAGCTGCTGGCCACTTTATTATACTCCACCGGGTCAGGGAACCTCTCGCGCTGAATGCGGGTCATGTAAAGCACATCCACGTTGTTGACCACCTCACCCAGGTCACAGGTCTCGCGAACGCGGGTGCCCTTGCTGGAGAGGTCTGCTTTTATTGGATCGGGCATTCTCAGGCTTGCCGGAGAGACCAGAGTAATATCGGCTGTGAAGAGCGAGAGTGCATAAGCCAGAGAGTGAACGGTGCGGCCATACTTCAGATCGCCGACAAGAGCAATGCTCAAATTCTCCAGATGGCTCTCTTTCTTGATGGTGTATAAGTCCAGAAGCGTCTGGGTGGGATGATGTCCGGCTCCATCGCCGGCGTTGATCACTGGCACAGGTGAGAACTGGGAGGCAAGGCGGGCTGAGCCCTCTTTGGGATGACGGATGACGAGGGCATCGGCATAGCCGCCAATGACCCGCACGGTGTCCGCCAGAGATTCGCCCTTGGAGATTGACGATCCCTCTGTGGGCCCCAGGTTGATGACGCTGCCGCCCAGCCGCTTCATGGCTGTTTCGAATGACATGCGCGTCCGCGTGGAGGGCTCAAAGAAAAGCAGAGCCAGGATTTTGCCTGCCATCATATCGCTCTTCCGGCCTCGTGCATAAGGCTCCAGGGATGCGGCCAGATCGAGGACGGAGTCGATCTCCTCTTTGGAGAACTCTCGCATGGTGAGCACATGCCTCTTCATGAACATGCTTTACCATCTCAATTTATGAGATAATAAGGCTTCCACAGGGCCTTGGAGAGGCAGAACGTCGCAGGAGATCCATTCATCAGATCAGGGCCGAAGATCTGAAAGCCTAAGAGAACTTGTCCCGACGAGAGGCTCTATTTCTCCTCTTTCGCAAGTATTATAGCTATGAGGCAAATCCCATGAAGGACGAAAGGACGTTTTTATCAAAACAATATTCCCCTACAATGACCAGGGATTACAGCCGGATTTCAGATACGGCTCGAGCGGTGAATGCAGAGGTACTGCCCAGGATGACCTCTTACATCAAGAGCATCTCGCCACAGATTGCTGCCATGAGCGCTGATGAGGTGTTTGTGATCGCCGATTACGGAGCCGCAGATGGTGTGAATTCCAGTCAGTTGTTTGAAGAAGTCATCCGCCAGATCCACAAGGTGAATCCCGCGCTGACCATCAAACTGGTCTATATCGATCTGGCGGATCCTGCGAATTTCCAGACATTCTGGGCAGCTTCGGCATTATCAAAACTAGAGCATGTGGAGGGCCAGTACATTCAGCGGTCATTTTACGAACCATTTCCTGAGATAAGAGGCAAACTTCAGATCGGTTTTTCCTCCACTGCATTGCACTGGATGAATGCCAAAACGGTTGGGCTGGATTATTTCCGCCATCCTTTGTGCATACAGCCCAACCAGCTCCCTGATTATGAACGCAGAAAATTTGTGGAGAAATGGAAAGCGGATTGGCGGTCGTTTCTCCACGAATGCAGGGCGTCGCTGGTTAAGGGAGGGGCATTGTTTTTTGCCAACCTTGCCAATCTGGGTGGCGACCGGTGGCCGGCGTCGCCGGGATATAACCACCTCAGGGACATTTGCCAGGAGCTTTATGTGGAGAAGAAGCTTTCCGAAGCAGAACTAAACGCTATTTTTATACCGGATTACTTTGCCTCGCCTCATGAAATGTCATGTTTGCTGGATGAAGACGATCTTGGGTGGTGTTTTGCCGTCAACGCCTGCGATCCCTTGACAGTTCCGTGTGCCTATTTCGCCAGGGCGCAGGACAGGCTGGAGGACCCAGAGGAGCGGTCCATGCTTGCTGCTACCCTGGCCCATGTAGTCAGGGCCTGGAGTGAATCGTCGGTGCAAATCGGACTTAACCCGGATAACAAAGAGCTGATCGAAGACATTTATCGACGGCTGCAAGACAGGTTCTATGAAAAACCCGAGGGCTTGCCTTACCAATATTGCCTGCTCGAACTGGTTAAAAAGAAGGGATATTGAACGGATGATCGTTCTTTGCGCCAATCAAGGCTTTGCGTGAGATTCAACCTGTTCCGGTTTCACGCGAAGGCGCGAAGCCGCGGAAGTCAAAGCATCATTTGTCTCTTCTTGCCTCGCACGGCGGGCCGGGGGTGCGCGCGTGGCAGCTCCCCGGCTCGCGCATGCGCGGGGCAGTTCCCTGGCATACTCTGTAGGGCAATCCTCTTTTACTATTTGAGGATGGACACCAAAATTTGCGAGTTGTTCATAGTACTGAATACGATCTCCCAAAATCGGCCTGAATCCTCTCCTGGCAAAGCAGTCATACCATAGAATTTGGAATTTTGTGCAAGTTAGTTTGATCGATCTCCTCATAGCGGTCAATCTTTGCTATTGCTCGCGGTTTTTGTAGGCATGTTTACCATAGCGCACCATCGCGGTGTTTGGGCCTGAAAGTATGCTTATAAAAATATCCTATAGTTTAATAGATATCGAAAAAAGAGATATCGGGTTACAGGTTACACACACTATTCTCAGCTGGGATTAGCCTGTAGACCCTGATGTTGCGCGCTGAATTTCATGACAAGGACGCAGTATTGTTAGATTCTGTGTCTTCAACCTCAAGGGTAAAGCCGTCTATGATGTCGTCAAAGCTCTCGCCCTCCGGGCTGGTGAGATTCCAGTTCGGCGGCTCCCAGCCGCCATAACTGAATGTTCTGGGTGCATTTCCTATCCCTGTGACCACTACATAGGCCGCTGCGTCCCTTGTATCATAGCTCGTACCGTTTATGGCCGTGGCATCGATATGGACTGTGCTGCTGTAGCCTCCATCACGCAGGGCTTTTGTCATGTAATCTATGACCTTAGTTCCACCGGGCATGATCTCTGGCAAGACCCAGACCATATGGCCGGCCGCGTCTGTGTTTGGATTTATCGAGGCATTAAGCAATGTCATGCCTCCTGGCAGCTGATCGGTAACGGTCACAGCTATGTTGTCGGGCGCATTATTGGCCACCACGATGCTATAGTGGACATTTGTCGGATCAACTGCATCCAGCCATGCTCTCTTTGAAACCAGAACCTTGATTGGGCAGCAGGTCATCCCGTCGAACTCGACCGATGAATAATTTCCAGCGCACACATAGCTTCCGTTATAAGCTCCGCATACCTTGACGCGATTGACGATGTTGCACGGTGCGTATTCGGTTACATTCAGCACCAGCTCGATTTTAATGGTATTCCCTATTCCTATGTTGACCAGGGTCCAGTTCGCTCCGGTCCTGGAAAGGCTTGAGGGCCTGATGGATGAGCTTATGTACTCTGTGCCTGGCGGGAAGATATCCTCAACGTATATGGGAGCCAGGGCGCGGTTGCCGTCATTGGTTACAGTTATGACGTACTCTGCCACCTGTGCATTGGTCTTGTTGAACCATTTGGTGGTGAAGTTGCCTTCCTTAGTAACCGTTATGTGCGGCCGGTCGTACTTGGAGACCCCAGTAATGAGCACTCTCCTGGTGATGTCGTACTGGCCTGCATAGAGCTCTTCTTTATCGATCTTGTTGGTATGATTGGTGCCCACAGACTTAATCCTGTAGTCGGCCACGCCGCTGAAGCTCACATTGGTATTCATCTCATTCAGGCCAGAGGCTATGCTCTCCTTCTTGAGATAGTCCAAGGAGGAATACCTCTCGCTTATGTAGGAAGCCGGTGGCGAGCTGTTGTCAGCTATTGTGGCTGGAACACCACAGGAGCTGCTATCCTTGAATAAGTCGCCTCCCAGCAGTACGCCGCTCTTAGACCAGGTGCCTTCCGTCCACTTCATGTCCTGGCTCACGCCGAAGTTCGGTGTGTAGGTATAATTGGTTGGCCCATGCACCAGGTTGATGTCCTTGGCGATGTAATTGGTAGGTGTCTCCATAATCTCATCGCTCTCGTAAGATCCGGTTCCTGACTCGTATGTCCTCTGGCTGTCCTTCACGCGCTTGTCCAAGGCTACATAACCGTAGCCTGACACGGACTTGTTGGACTGTACACTGCTGCCGTACTCATCGACCATCTCGTAGACCTTGAAGTTGCCCACGTAATCCTCGACACCCTCATAGATCGGTTTGTCATTGGGATGGGAATCAGTATCCAAATCTAAATCTGTACCTAAACCTTCTTTCTTGAGAACGCCGATATGCCCTGTGCCCTCAAATTCCACTTCTGTTTTCATGGTCGAGCTGTTTTTGTCCAGCTCTATGGACCGGTCCTTCTCGATCTTATTGGCAAAGGTGTACTCCTCGTTCATAGAGGCTCCGGTTATGGTGTTGATGCCTTTGGATTTCTCGGTCCATTTGGTGGCATAGCCGATAGAGCGGCCCTGCAGCAAGGAGAAGGTGGTGGGCTTGTGTACGGCAGAGAGGCTGGTTACCGTCTTGATGGACTTGTTCTCGGTGTGAATCCTTGTCAGCTCCTCGCTCTCATACGTGCCACTGCCAAATTCGCGTCTCCTAAGCTCAGTTCCAGGATCTACTATGCGACTAAAGGCGCAGCTTGATACCGTTTCTGTGCGATCGGCTTTAGCGTAGGCGCAATTGGTTATCGATTCCGGACCCTGGTGAGTATCGTAGTCGTTGTGGACATTTACGAAGCCCTCTCCCCGCACCTCTTGAGACATGTCGTAATTGATATCAGTTCTTTTTACGCGTACTCTAATGTCCACTGCAAAGCATTGCCTTGGTGCCATGGTACCTATATGCCAAAGGTACTGTGAAGTCGTTTCGGGATAGATGTAAACCGGCTCAACCGAGTCCGGTAATACATCCCAGAGGGTAACATTGGTCAGAGGAATCGGGCCGTCGTTACAGAGTTTTATGGTATATAATATATCTTCGCCTATTTTAGCTGTTGTATTCAATGCGGTCTTATTTAGCTTCAAGCCCCCCAGAGTTGCTGTATCCTCAAACTTGACAATTGCATTACTATTACCTTTTAGATGAACTATTATTCCGTTTGTTATATAATCGCTGCTGGCTCCTGTGCATTTGACAGATATCAGAGGCCAACCTGATGGGATTTGCTCAACAATTTCGTAATCACCATCCTCAAGTTTTTCAAAGGCAACATGATTGGATGAAGTTCCGTCATCCACAAGCGTAAACTTGCCCAATGTGCCAGTGAATGTAAATGATTGGCCGCTATCAGGAATTGCATCCTTGATCACGATGATCGAACCTAGCTTCTGGTAGCCAAAGTTCTGGACTACGGGAAAATCTGTGAAGACTATCTCGGCCTTGCCGCTACTGGGATAGGTTGGGATCCAGTCAGCCTGTGGAGTCGTCACGATGGTATATATACCCGGTGCAATATCGTTGAATTCGTAGTAGCCGTTTTCGTCTGTTATATCTGTAGCGACCACATTTCCAGAGGAATCCAACAGCTTGACGGTCCAGCTGGAGAGCCTCTGCTCGCCTTCATCTATCACACCGTTCTTATTAACATCATCCCATGCAATGCCAGAGATATCACTCTGATGCACACGATTGGCATAGGTAACCAATGCGGTCTCGCCCGCAGCCAGATCGAAAGATATTGTGCCGCTTGATCTATCAATTATAGGCGTTGAGGCTATGTCCGTTACTGATATATCAGCTAGATCCCATCCTGTTGTAGCTGTCTCGGTAATCGAATAGATGTCCGGCGCCAATGGGCCGCTGTCGTTGGGCTCTGATGTGTCGCTCAGTCTAAACGAATCTCCATAGCTAGGCTTGAATTCAAATTTCTGCATAGATCCTGAAGGGGAGGTGACCTTGTCTACCATGATGCTCCCACTTTTCTCATTCGTAAATGTCACAACGATAGACTCGCCAGGCTGATACATTATGGTGATTGAGCAGCCAGTTATCTTGTAGTTTGCAGCATCAGTTCCCGTTACTGAAATAGTATCCAGGTTCCAATCATCCGGGACGAGTTCAGTGATAGAGTATGTTCCAGCATCCAAACTGGGCCAGGCAAAAGTGTAGTCGTTGGAGGGACCAAGGCTGAACGAAGTTATACCAACACCTGGCGCAAAACCTGTACTCTCGAAGGGAAAGATGCCCTCGCCGCCCAAATGCTTTTTAACTACTGAGATTCCCGCAAGCGGCTTTGCGATGATTTTGAGTTCGGCCATTTCCATGCATGTCGGCAAAGCTTTATCACGCACAACCAAGGAAATCGTGATTTCAGTGGGTTTATCGACAATTGGTGCAGTAAGAACAAATGTGTTTCCATTAGTTTTTGCTGGGTCATAACAGCAAGGCTGAGTCGAGTCGCTGCAGCAGCTTGCATACCAAGAGTATTCCCAGTTGGCACTATAAGGCGTACTAAATGTATACTGTTGTCCTGAGTAATAATTCATCGCACTTCCGGTCATGCAAAGAGATAATAGAAGCACTGTCCCAAGTAGCACTAAAATATGGAAGACGCGAGCTCCAGTCGAGCCTTCCTTGGCCGTTACAGGTACCTTCGCCAGTCTATCCCTGTTTGCCAATTCTGCTATTTTGGACATTTCCCCCTCTCTCCTCGGCGTTTCATATTAAGAGCTCTCGGAACATCCTTATGCATCTAAAACAGTGATAGTTGCTATGGGATGTGCTACAACCGAAATATCTACATCGTCGCTTGCATCCGGACAATCTCCTTTAGCTGTGAAGGTTAGAACGGCCAAAGATTCGCCCGTGAGGGGCGAAGTATAGGTCGCCTTATAGTCGGAGCCGCCATATGGCCAGACAAGAGTTCCGGATCCTGTCTTGATGGACCATGAAACGGATGTTGCATCCGTCGCAGAACCTTCCACGACCAATTGATCTCCTGAACAAACTCTCCTATTGACCCCGGCATTAGCTGTCTGGCATTTCATATTGGCGATGGTCGCTGTAGCGGTTGTACCCTTTAATACCGTGACGGTTTGGGGCGAGCCGCTTGCAGCAATCCAGCCTGGCGTAGCCGTTTCTGTTATCGTATAGATCCCTGTGGACAGGCTTGTGAAGACGTAGGACCCGCCAGAACAGTCGAAGGTGTGACTGGCTGAATAGCTTCCGGGACCGATTATCGAGACAACAAACTGCGTGCCAGACACACACTGACCCTGGATTTGTTTGGTAACTGTGAGGCTTCCGGTATCTCTGGTGTTGGTTATGGTCGCTGTAGAGGTCACATCCTTTGATACGGTGACTGTTTGCGGTGAGCCTGTAGCACCCCAATTTGCTGGAACTGTTTCTGTTATCGTATAGGTCCCTGTGGGCAGGCTTGTGAAGACGTAGGACCCACCAGAACAGTCGAAGGTGTGACTGGCTGAATAGCTTCCGGGACCGCTTATCGAGACAACAAACTGCGTACCAAACTCGCACTGGCCTTGAATCTGTTTATTGACGGCGAGGCTTCCCATATCTCTGGTGTTGGTTACAGTAGCCGTGGCGGTCGCGCCTTTAGACACCGTTACAGTCTGTGGTGAGCCTGTAACAGTCCAGCCTGGCGTAGCCGTTTCTGTTATCGTATAGATCCCTGTGGGCAGGCTTGTGAAGACGTAGGACCCGCCAGAACAGTCGAAGGTGTGACTGGCTGAATAGCTTCCGGGACCGATTATCGAGACAACAAACTGCGTGCCAGACACACACTGACCCTGGATTTGTTTGGTAACTGTGAGGCTTCCGGTATCTCTGGTGTTGGTTACAGTAGCCGTGGTGGTCGCGCCTTTATACACCGTTACAATCTGTGGTGAGCCTGCAGCTGTCCATCCTCCTGGGACTGTTTCTGTTATGGTGTATGTCCCCGTAGGTAGATTTGTGAAGGTGTGTGATCCGCCTGAACAGTCGTAGGTGTAGGTGGCAGAATAGCTTCCCGGACCGGTTATTGTGACAGGGAAAGTCGTGCCATATTCACACTGACCTTGAACTTGTTTGGTGACTGAAAGGCTCCCGGTATCCCTAGTATTGCTTACGGTAGCCGTCGATACCGAGCCTGAAACTACGGCGACTGTTTGGGGCGAGCCTGAGGCTGTCCAGCCTATCGGAACAGTCTCTGTCACAGTATAGGACCCTGCAGCCATATTGGTGAATATGAAGTGCCCACCTGAGCAGTCGAAGGTATGGCTAGCTGAATAGCCGGTGCCAGTTACAGTAATCGGGAAAGCGGTGCCTGATTCGCACAGACCATTTACAACTTTAGTAACATCTATACCTGGAATTAATACTCCAAAATCTGCAGGTTGAGAGCACTTAGAACCTGTGCCGCCACTACAATCATAAGAGCAGGGACTGGGACTTGGATTATTTTGACTCCACTGGGCATATATATTTCGAATATATAGGTTCGTTCCACAGGGCCAACTGATTGTGTATAATTTCTGATTTAGATCTACTTTAGTATTATAGGTTCCGAGCACTACCGAGACGTCCTTCTGAAGCAGCTGATTATTAGCATATACATCGAAGACGACATATATACAATATACATTAACTCTATTTGTCCTAAAATGCATGTACAGGTCTGCATTTGTAGTGCCTGACGAGCAGATTTCTAACGGCACAAGGGTGAAACCCAATATTTCAACATCATTTGCAGTGCATCCAGTATAGCAACGTGGGAGAGCTGATGCTGGCTGGAATGCGACAAGAGCAATTAGAACGGAAATCAAAATTATATTAATCAGACACCTTCGGCTGGATACAATCCTTATCCGAATATCCAATTGTAAAAGCCTAGCTAGCTTGAAGAGGTACATCGAATCTTAAATCCCCGCATTTAATCAAAATGCGCTGCAGTATAATACTGCAGCGAACGACACGCATCTAAACCAGCAGAGCTATATTAGCGGTTGGTTTTTGGACCTTATATATGTTGCATGTGGATGGGCATAGTTTTATCTGTACTAAAACGGTTGGATTCGCCGGATCGGGGGCCCATATCTCGAATGATACGGCATGATCCCCTACAGCGAGAGTCCGTGTAATGCCATCGGCATCCACAAAACTGCTTGCAGTCCAATCAATTGTGACCTGCTTATTTTCATCGCCCGTGCCGTGTTTAAATATGTATCCGTCTACTAGCCATCTGTAATCATAGTCGTCTACTGAGATGCCAGTGTATACGAAATTATATGGACAGCTTCCTCTGGGACTTGTTGTGTCCTTCTCGCATGTATTTCCGCAACAGAAAGCCGGACAGCCACCCTGTGTGCTCGTGCCACATATTGTTTTTACATCATAACATGTCGTCGGGAATTCTTGATCTCTAACGGTTAGGCCTACTTTGTAGTCACCATAAGGTGGTGATAGAAAATACAGATCTCGGGACGTTTGTGGGCCGCCAAATATAGCTGTTGAAATGTCGGTACCATCGCATAAATAGATGCGCCATTCGTAATCCAATGGCCTGCCCTGCGGCGAGGTGGCAGGCCCTTGAAGATGAACTTGGTGTCCCTGTTCGACGGTAGCGGGAGCTACTTGATCGCAACCACTGCTACATGTAGAAGATCCAACTCCGATTGACGCAATAAGTGCTATTACAGCAAAAAGTACCTTATAGTGAATATTCATATCCCTCAACCAGCATTCATATATTATCTTATAAGCTATAACTCTTTCTAGAGTTAAACCAATATCTCATCGTGGCAAGAGGTATAAAGAATGGGTTGGTTATGAAATGAATTTGATGAAATGCCCCATAAAATCGATCCCTGAAGCCATGGAACAAATTGAATTAAGAGAATTAAATCCTGGTCATAATAGGTCGCGAAGAGCTGCATCAATGAATATGAAGTATTCAGGTGTTGATCGAATATGAAGAATATCTACCTTGTATTGTCCCTATTTGTTTTGGTTACTATCCCGACAGGGATGTCGCAACAGGAAAGCTCTCAACAGATTGTCAACCTAATGGTTGATGTTGCCGGGTCTTTACACCCTACTGAAGAGCAATCAGCGGTTGAGAGAGATAATATCGCAAATGTGTACAACGCGATGATAAGAGATAAAATACCATCAACTTGGTTCTTGACCCAGGACGTATCTTCGTCTCATATTGTCTTGTATCTTACGCAGCTTGGTCTTTTTGGCGATATTGAATTTGGCATCGCAGGCAACCATTCGGATGAAAAATTGAGCGCCTTACCTTACTCGAAACAGTTGGCTATTCTAGAGAGTTCCAAACGTTTTGCAAGTGCAGCTCGTGTATGCGGCAAAAATGAGAAGAACATCTTGGGCTTTAAGCCCCAGTCCTTCGACCAAAACCAGGATACCTACAAGGCGCTGGATGTTATAGGCATCCAGTACGATGCTGGTTTCAAGTCTGGGATTCTATATGCTCCTGGCCATGAGAACGATGTATGGCCCTATCCGGTTGAAGGCCACAATTTCTATGCTGTGCCGATAAGCAATTACATAATGTCTGGCAAAAAGGTGGCGCTCCAGGATAGCTACTTCAAAGAAAGCGGGCTTGGTGCCAGTCAGTGGTACGATGCCTTGGAGGCCAAGTTCAACGAAGCCTCGGCAAAGAATGAGCCCCTAGTAGTAAGCTTGACTACACATATATCGGGCACCGGAGATTATCGGAATGCCTTTAAGAAGTTCATTGAGTATGCCAAATCTAAGAATGCAAGCTTTGTCAACTCTACTCAGCTCGTAGATATGGCCAAAGCGGGAGTATCCAGCGTGTCGGAAATACCTGCTTCGACTAACGTATCGACCGGATGCCAAGTATGCGATCAAACTGGAAATAATCAGACCAAAAACGATAACATTAGCAATGAAACGATAACAATATTCGTGGATATGTATAATACGACCCAATCGCCATTTGCCAATAACGTAACGTCTCCCTAATTAGATAATCTCGGATTGAAAGGCACCCTTTTGCAACGGTGCCATATCCCTAATTTTTCAGAATGGCTTTTTTCTTTTTTCTTCTATCATTAAATGCATCGCCTTGCTGTGTTGATTATATAAACCGCCTAAAAACTGATTAATTTCCCATTTTCAGGGCAACCATCTATAGTCCCATCTCCTTTTTTTGTCAACTTAGACTGTTTCCAATAGTTGCACGCACTTATGCATTCAGTTCATCTAGGTCACTATAATATGCCTGCATAATTTTATAAATATGCTTTCGCCCTCGTAAGGTCTGGTGTTGCGCTCCGGATTGTGCAGCACTTTTTCTGTTTTGCCGGTGCTGGTTAATCGATAACAAGCAATTGTCGAAGATTCATTCCACATAGTATGGAACGATCAGATAGGCAAAAGCAATTTTGTACTTGTCTAGAAAAGAATGGCAAAAGAGGAAATCTTTGCATGTTGTACATACTCTCCCGCAGTTAAGGGGCGCGAAAAGCCGGGGGCATTTCTCCCAAAAGAGCCTGACGCCTGGCAACAGGAGCCTATGCCGCCAGAATCCTAGGTGGGCGTTAGTGACGTTAAGCCCCAAGACCCCACTGCGCGCTTTCATCGCGCCGCCAGGACCTGACCCCGGGCCAGGCTACCTTCGCTCGTCCCTGCCCCGCGAGAGGCCGAACGCTCGCGCCATTCGCAAGCTGCTTTGCAGATGAGCCCCAGACTCTGCAATGAAATCACCCTGCTTTTACCCTGGTTTCAGGAATCTGCTTAATAAACGGCCTGTTCGCTAACATCCGCCATAAGATAAGACAGGTCAAACCGGCGAGGATGTTCATCTCTCCCAGGACCAGGATGGGATCGCTCCAGGAGAGCGAGATGATGGTCATGCCAAGGCTTCCCATAAGGATGCCAAAGCAGCTCATCAGGGCCGAGGCTGAGCCGGTATCTTCTTCCTGTTGCTCCAGCATCAGATTTGCTCCGGGGGTGCGCACACAACTGGCCATAACAGTGGCAGGCAGCAGCGTCAGAGCAAATACCATAGGCATAATGTTTCCCAGAAGGGCGATCATTAGTCCGCTGACCGAGACCGCGGCAAAACAGGCCATGATGATCGATCGGCGCAAAAAGCGTCGAGATAGCCGCATATAAAGCATGGGACCCGTGATCATTCCCAGGGCATTAAGGGCGAAATAGTAGCTGTAGACCTGCTCGCTCAGGCCAAAGCTATTTATATAAATATATGAAGATGCTGCTATAAAGGCCATGCTGGAAACGCTGAGCATCGAAAAGATAATGAGCAATATTGTGAAGCCTGGATTTCTTGCCACTTTGCCAAGCCTTCCCCAGGCCTGCAGCATCGTTCCAGTGTAGCGCTTATCTATGGTCTCTTGCAAAGCAATGCTTCCCGCCAGCGCCAGCAGGCCGATGCCCCCAAGAACCAGGAATATCCCTCTCCAGGAAGTGAAGCGCAGCAAGAATGCGCCCAGGACTGGAGCCGTCATGGGAGATATGAGCACCATTGATTGAACCAGAGCCAGAATTGCCTCCCGGTTTTCAATTTCATAGACATCCTTGATCATGGCAGTTGCCACGGCAAAAGCCCCGCTGCCCCCCACGGCCTGCAAAATTCGAAATATTATCAGGTGATAAATATCCCCGGAGCCCGCGCATAAAAAGCCCGCCAGAGAATAGATGGAAAGGCCGATCAACAATACCGGTCTGCGTCCATATTTGTCACTTAGCGGCCCCCAGAAGAGAGTTCCTGCTGCGAAGAAGACAAAAAACAAGATCAATGTGAGATTGGCCAGATCGGTTGATACGCCGAAAAACATTGCCATGCCGGGCAGAGCGGGAAGATATAGGTCCGTGGATAACGGAACGAAAGCGCTGAGAAATGCTATGAGTCCTATGAGCCCCTTCTTGCCGAGATATTTTTGTCTCAATCTCCGCCCCAGCAGCTTTTTTTCTCTTCCAGCCTTTCCAGGAGATCGCATAGCTTGTTGGCGCTGGACACAACCGTCTTTCTGCCGATGCGGTCTTCTGCAGCGGGCCGCACGGCAATGCCACCGAAGTGGGCATCGTCCCCAACTACGATCATGCCATGAATATGCATCCAGGCGTGCACCGTTTCCAGTGCCTTCTCCTGGCCGCCGTTTCTAGATCCGCCTACGGAGATGGCGCAGCCGACCTTATCCTTGAGACGAAAGCCCTTCCTGCGTAGGGGAATGGTCCTGTCGAAGATTGCCTTGAGCTGAGCAGTTACGCTTCCGAAATATACCGGCGAGGCGACGATTATGCCGTCAGCCTTCTCCATCGAGGAGAGGATTCGCGTCATATCATCCTCTTTGGGACAGGTTTTTCCTTTGCTGCAATCCCCGCAGTCGTTGCAAAAGTCTACCTTCATCTCCGATATGAGCAGCTTCTCAGTCTCAAAGCCCCTCTCTCTGGCCACAGACAGGGCTTCGCTTAGCAGAAACTCAGTATTGCCTGCCTTTCGAGGACTGCCGCATATGCCAACTACTATCACCTTTTGCTGCCTCCTCTAAAGGACCCGGCAAAAGAAGATGTTCTTTTCATATTCCATGCAATCTTTCTTTTCTGTATTATAGATCTACCTGTCACTACCAAATATCACGATCTAGAATAATATGATCCGAATTATCCATATGGATACGCCGGCTCCTGAGGACCGGCCGGTTTTGCCTGGTTTTCTTCTGGGTGCCTCTTGTCAATGGTCCGGCAAGCTTTATGCATCGCGGATAAACTAACATAGCATATCGTATTTCTCCTCAGTCGGGCCTGAAGGATTTGCATAATGGTCATTTTTGCAGAGCAAAGTTAATATCTGATACACGAATTTTATTATGGGATTTTAGATGAATGTTGAGATCACATCGCTCCTGGACCAGGATGTCTATACTCAAAAGGGCATCTTTGTGGGCAGGGTGGAAGATGCCGTCCTTGACCCTGAGAACGGCGTGTTAAGCGGCCTGGCTCTGGGGGACGTGAACCGGGAGCTATTTGATCTGAAGAGCAAGGGGATTGTAATACCCTATCGCTGGGTTACTGCGGTGGGCGATATCATAATCATACGGCACCTGACTCGAAATGCAAAGGATCAGCGCAAAGTCGACTAGCTGGGAGATTTATTCCGGCCTGCGCGCTCGCCCGCCGCTGATAGTGAGAGCAGACGGAAGGGGCTTCAAAAAGGTATTGGAATGCAGCAAAAAGCCTTATGACATCGATTTCGCACGATCTATGGTCGGCGCTGTGCAGAGCTTCTTTTTGGATTTTGGCCCACCTCCAGCTCTGGCCTTCACATTCTCGGATGAGATCAATCTCGTCTTTCTAGAAGCGCCCTTTGCCGGAAGAGTGGAAAAGATCGATTCCCTGGTTGCAGGCTTCTTCTCTGCAGCCCTTTCTCTGGAACTATGCAGGCCCGTTTCCATGGATTGCCGGACGATCCCTCTTTGCCAGGCGGAGATATGCAGCTACTTGGTGGAGCGCCAGGATGAGGCCTGGAGAAATCATATCTTTTCCTATGGCTTTTACATGCTGCAAGAGGATGGGCTCAATGGTAGGCAGGCCATGGAGAAGCTGCGAGGGTTAAGGGAACATGAGATTCACGAACTAGTCTTCCAGAAGGGCACAAATCTGGCCAGGACCCCGATTTGGGAGAGGCGTGGCGTAATGATCTACAGAAAAAGTGGGAGTGTTGCAGTTGATTGGGAGATCCCGCTCTTCTCATCAAAAGAGGGGGATGCTCTTTTGGGGGAGATAATCGCCCGCGCAAAGGCGGGGCCAAAAAAGTGATCATCATCTATCGCTTTGGGAAAGAATCGCGAAATACCGTTTGATTATTTCCTTGTTTTCGGGTGGAAGGCTCTCTATATAGAGTTCAGATGGGACTGCAGCCGCTTCTCCTGCCTGGGATTGCGCGAAGACGCGTTCCACGGGCTGTGTGCTTCTGGCCAGAGATCCTGCCCCTATTCCCGGATAAAGCATGATTTCCATCTTGTTTTCGCTTAAGATGGCCAGAGAAGGATTACCGAAGATGTTACCTGTGAGGTTTCTTTCCTGGCCTGTGCTTTGTGCCGGCGCAACATTCTCAAAAGCGGAAATGACTTTGTCCCTCATGTCGGCGAGAGACTGGAAATCCGACGGCGTGACAATCTCGCTTTGGGCTAAGAGAATGGCAGCGCCTGATATGAGTACAATGGCAAATGCTCTGCTGCTTATCTGTCGTGAGTTGAGAATCTCAGAAGGCTTGATTTTATTAAGGCTTGTTTTGATCTCTCTAGCCAGGCTATGCATGGGCAGAGAATCGGTGTCGCGGTTGTCGTAAGCGGTGCGTACTTTCTCGGAAAGTTGTGGCCCCAAGAGCGGAAAGATATCGGTCTTTTTTCGCCTCTTGATAAGCGTGGCTCCGGTCAGGCCGAGGATTATAGATAGGATTGCGGGTGATGCCGCGAGGAGAGGGGCGTCACGATAATAGAAGCTCATAAATCCAGGAAGACCGATAATCTCTGCCAGGGCGTAAAAGGCGATAGACAGTATTGCGGCGTTCATGGCCCATACGGTCCTTTCAAAGCGGTAGTATGCCTTTGTTAGCCTCATCAGGGGTTGGAGAAATTCATAAGGCCCTTTCACAATATTTATTAGGATAGTACAAATAAATAGTTTATGCAATGAATGCTGAAAAGAGTTTATATTACCAGGTCAATGGAATTAGGAAATGGCTGGTATCGACGGATTAAGGGAAAAGATCCTGGTGGTCCTAGTAGCTTTTGCTCTGCTACCGATGTTAATTCTGGGGCTCATATCTTTAGTGGAGATGAACCAGGCATCAATAGATGTTCAAAGCAATATCACCAGTCTCAGTACATCCTTGAACCGCTCTGCTCTGGCGGTCGGTCAAGGCAATGCTGATCAGGTACAGCTAGCTGTCGCGAAGGCCCGACAGTATGACGAGTTCTTCGGGCGTATTGCTTCTGAGAACGAACTTGTCGCCGGCTATGTGGCTGACGGACACGCAAACGAGAGCTGTACCCCTCCAGGAATATGGGTTGCCCCTATTGGTTCTAACCAGACAACTTCTGATGTAAGAGATGCTACCATAAGATCCCTTTGCACGCCGGTCAGGATCATGCAGGCCCTTCACAAGGGCAAATCATCGTATCTATCATATATCGGAACAGAAGATGGGGTGCTGGCTGTTTGGCCTTACAGCAATAAGACTCTCAGCAACACGGCGCCCTTTGGTTACAAGGATATGCCTTATTATTCTCTGGTCAAGCAAAAGAAGAAAACAATCTGGACCGGACCCTATCTGGATGGCAAGGGAGATTATGCCATCACCGTTACCACACCTATTTTCCGTGACGATGAGTTTGCAGGAATAGCGGGAATGGATGTCTCATTATATTCGATGTACAGCGACCTGTCATCCATGAAGGGAAGAGGATATCCCTTTATTATGGATTTGTCTGGCCTGATAATATATCGGCCAAAAAATAAGCCGGAAAATGATTTGAAAGATATCTTCGTAACGGATAATCTCATTGAATCCACAAACCCCGAGGTTAGGGCGCTGGGCAAAGGCATGTTAAGACAAGGCTTCGGTTCCAGTGTGGTGGGGCTGGGGGATGGGGACGGCTATGTGGCTTTTTCGCGAATAGCTACACTTGGCTGGACCCTTTGCATTGCCTATCCTGCCGAAGAGATGAGCTTGCCGGCGCGATACATAGATTCCGGTATCAAGGAGGTTGCCCGGAGCACAACAGCCGGTTTGAATGACGCCTCGCGAAGAGTTCGGGATTATGCGCTTATCATCTTCGTCCTCACTGTTTTTTTCGTGCTGGGGACGGGATGGTGGCTGAGCAGAAGAATTGATGGCCAGATAGCCAATCTTGCAGGTGCGGCTGAACAAATTTCGCACGGTGAGTTTGATGTCGAGGCGAATACCTCAGGAGAGCTGGCTGATATAGCCGTTTCTTTCAATAAAATGGCGAAGTGTCTCAAAGAATACATGGCAAGGCAGGAGGCTGATGCGATTTTACGGGGTGGATCCGGCAAGGAGATGGCCTTTTTAGAAGGGGTAAAGCGTAATCTGGTTCCGACAAATGTGCCCCAAGAAGAGGGATATGAGATCCGGACGCTTTACTGGTCATCTGAGACAAATAGCTTTGACCTTTTTGATATTACTCGCGCAGGCGAAAAAATTGCTTTCGCCATGGCGGGAGTGGGCGGAGATGGTGTTCAAGCGGCCATGCTTGCCATTATGTCGCGAACGCTCATACGAGCTTCACCTGATAAATTGGATCCTGCAAAGGCCATCAGTGACCTGAATTTGCAGATAAATCAGCATGGTCACGGAACGAATCTGGCATGCTTCTATGCTCTATTAGATCCTATAAATCATACGTTGGAGTATGTAAATGCCGGCTTTAATCCACCCTTCATCGTCGATCCCGGGGGAATGGTGGATACATTGGGTGGCGGTGGCATTGCTCTTGGTATGCTGGATAAGATGGAGCTGGAAAAGACGCTCATACCCATCCAACCGGGTGATGTGATGGTTATGTATTCCAATGGTGTCGTTGAGCTGGAGAACGGCTTTGACAAGCAATTCGGCATAGAGCGGTTGATAAATCTGGTCATAAACAATAGAGGTCGCCCTGCATCGGAGATACTGATGGTCGCGGAGAAGGAGCTTCTCAATTATTCCAAGATGAAGCGTGCTTCTTCCGACGTGACCCTAATAATTATCCAGCGAAGCTGATTGTGCGGACTTAATGTTTCTGCTTCGCCTGGTAGTTATGGATGTCCTGCCATATTTAATATGTTTAAGATTATTTAAATATTCATCGATTGATTTCCCTCATTTTTGTTTGCGCCATCTTTAAATACCCGTCATCCATTAAGGATGAAGGCCGATGCGATGGGTTCGAGGGTTTTTGCTTCATGCTCCTGATCAAAACCGGGGAGCCACGATGGCGCAATCCTTAAATACGAGCTTCGATCACAATGGCTGCCGAAAAGAGTTCGAGTTTTCGGGTCACTTCGCGACTTCCCTCCGGGAAAAGCACGGATGAACCGATAGCTATAAATACACGAAACTCCTTTTGACCTGGTCCAAAAACGAACGCAGAAAAGGTTTGCTGGAAGGCAAGCTTTAAATAGTAGTAAAGCGTACGGAATTGGGCCGATGAGGCGTCGCAACATAGCGACCATGACCCCGATACACCGAGGGGCC
>CAZDLZ010000035.1:0-28383 GCA_964506745.1 uncultured Methanotrichaceae archaeon
GTACATCGCCAAGATTATTACTACTATTTTACATCAAGATCGGGACACTACCAGAAGGAACGTTTGTACCTGAAATATATATCGATTTTTTCACAGATAATAGTGGGAAAATCACATCAGAGAAGCTAAGTAAACAACAAATAAGGGATAAAGCGATTAATAGTGCTATTAGCGATGATAATCATAAAATATATTGGTATCTTGACCAAAGTCAATATACAAAAGAAAATTCGGATATTGATCTTCCTCTTGGAGCTAGGCTATGGAGGGGAACTATCGATTATATTGCAGAGAAGAATCTTACAGTAAATTTTAGGGCGGTTTCTGTATATGCAGATCCTTCAAGCGGAAAATATATAACGGCTTTTGAGGAAGAAGATTTTCTTAATATGATTAAATCATTTAAATTCATGGAACTTACTAGCAAAAGCCAATCAACCCAACCAACCGAGACACCCCAAGTACCAGCTTTGAAACAACAAACAGATTCCGATGCTGGCTCAACTAATGAAAATACAGCTAGCACGCAGTTAAGCGCTCCAGAGCCTAGCGTTGATACACAAAAGCAAGATGCAAGTGATTCAAAAGGCACAGTTATTGTAGCCTTCCGAGATTTACTGATTGGACCAAAAAATGTAGGGCATGTGGGTGTTGCATTTAAAAATAAAGAGGGCACATGGTATGCAGGAGCGATTGAAGGTCCAGGATTTCCTTACCAAATAGTGAGTGCCTTACCGGGGATGGAAAACGGTGCTTGGGTCGAGTTATTAAAAGATAAGGCGCAAGTATTAGAAAAATTTTCAAATAAAGGCTATGTAAAAATCAAAACCATAGAAATTTTCTCAGATACAGATCCAGCAGCTGCTAAAAAAGTCATGGACGGATTTTTTAGCAGAGGTTTTGACGTGGAATTAAATAATTGCCTAACTGCTACACACGATGTTTTAACCGCATATGGTGACAAATATCTTCCTTCAGCATTTGATAATATCCTTAAGAGATCAACGACCCCAATATCATATTTCGATCAACTTGCTGGCGTAGAGAAAAATTTGAAAACCGACACTGCACTCGATTCTGATACATCGGGGGCATCTCCTAGTTCTGATACATCATCCCCCTCAGAAAAAAGCAGTCATAAGAACACAAAAACCGCATATACCCACGATGGAATAAGTTATATCAGCAAAGAACGAGTAGATGAGAATATTAAGGCAGGTGTAGCGAAGCCTGGTGACTATGAAGAAGTGCAAGTTCCTTTAGATACATTTGTAGTAGGTGGATCTACGACTCCCGGTTAGACATAGCCCTGTAATAGGTTTTCCTCATCTACCCATAGGGCGTTTTCATGGCGATTATTTCTAGAAAATGATATCAAGCGGAAAAATATAGATCCTTGCTGCGGGATGCGATAAAAGATTGGGGCTCATCTCCATAGAAAGCCCCATATTCACATAGTTACTGCTCAAAGGGATAAAGTGGCGGCGGATTGAATCCGCGTGAATCCAACTCCTGTTGAACCGTTGGTGGTAAACTCTGTATAAAATCAGCTAGATCCTTATGGTGGACTGATTTACTAACGGAATAAAATGGAAGATTTATGCGTATATCATATACCCTGACAAAGGGGGTTTCATTATACCAGAGGTAGTTATGCGCGATTATATCAATTGAGCCTGTTGGGATACCGAGAATTGGCACATTAGGGCCCCCATAGCTCCAGCTCTGCTTAAGTATTTCACGTTGGTCCCCAAATAGTGTAAATATGGCTGCTAATACTATTAATACGATTAATAGTTTTTTTATCATATCAGATCCTCCATTTATCATTTCGCTTTCTCTATTATTTAAGGTTATATTATCATGTCCTTGAATCCAGTCAATGGCATGGTACAACAAAGGCGTTGCTTTCTGTAACGTGGTGAGGAAAAACAAATTAATGGAAAGCGGTTAAAGCCGCTGACCTTTCTACATAGGGCGTTTTCATGGCAACTACCTTACATGCACCGGTTCGTTTCAGGCGATCACAGGAAGGCCCTTGCAGAAGGCCGCCCGTGCACCAGCGGCTCGCTGGGAGGCGCAGCGGCTGCAAGGGCAAGAGACGGCCCTGGCAGAGGCCGAGGCCCTCAGGCTGGATGACCTGAAGAATATTTCGTTCAAAGAGAACCGGAAAGGCTCCTGCACCTACCTGATGGATGGCTGCAGGACGACATGGCGTGACGCCTCGGGAACGCCCAGGAAGATAGACGCCGCAAAAGCCAGCCGGAAGGCTAGGGCGATGAAGGCCACAGCTCCGGTGATCAAACTCTAAATATCAAGAATCGAGAGCAACATCCATATGTGAGGTTTTGGAGCGCAGGACCATAACCAGCGATCTCCCTTATGATCTAGAAGAGCCTGGCGATGAGGGGGAAATCACCAGAGGACTCATGAGACTCTCACAGCAGGCGCTATCTAAATATGTGGATAAAGAGCCTGACATTTATTGATGAAAGGAAAGATCTTAGTAGTCCCATTCCCGTTTACTGATTTGATTTCAATTAAGCATAGGCTCTGAGTGAGTTCTCCGGAAGATCACGAGAGGGTGGCTGGCGCGAGTGCAACAGGACGCAGGCGCCGGCAGGTAGCACCAGGAGAATCGACGCCGTGGCGGCCAGGCAGAAGGCTAGGGCGATGAAGGCATGAAGAAAAATCTTAAAGTTAAAGACGAACTGCCATCGGCAGGCAAGATGAAAGAATCCGGGATAAACACCGATGTCATCGACTCCAAGCGACTCCTTGACGATATCAGCTGCCTGGTCGAAAATTCACGCCGCCGTGTATCACAGTCGGTTAACTCCGAGTTGGTCATGCTCTACTGGCAGATAGGAAAGCGCATCTGCGAGGATTTGCCAGCCGAGAACCGGGCCGATTATGGAGCGAAGGTTGTCGAGCTGGTGAGCGAGAGATTGACGGGAGAGTACGGCAAAGGATTTCGCCGCAGCAATGTGTTTCACATGATCCGTTTTGCCGAGGTTTTCGACAATGCCAAGATAGTCCAGACACTGTCTGGATTGTTGTCATGGTCCCATTTCGTTGAGATAATCTACCTCAAGGATCCTCTGCAGCGCCAGTTTTACGCCGAGATGGCAAGAGTGGAACGCTGGAGCGTGCGAACGCTGCGCCGGAAGATGCAGGGCATGCTTTACGAGCGCACCGCCATCTCCCGGAGGCCCGAGGAGCTGGCCAGACAGGAGCTGGAGGCCTTGCAGGAAGGAGACCTCATGACGCCCGATCTGGTCTTTCGGGATCCTTACCTACTGGACTTCCTGGGGCTGGAAGACACATACAGCGAGCGCGATTTAGAGGCAGCTATACTGAGGGAACTGGAGAGGTTTCTGCTGGAGCTTGGCACCGACTTTTCTTTCATCGCCCGCCAGAAGCGCATGACCATTGGCAACCGGGACTTCTACCTGGATATGCTCTTCTATCACCGCAGCTTGCGCCGCCTGGTGGCCATAGAGCTGAAGCTGGGCAGCTTCGATCCCGCTCACAAGGGGCAGATGGAACTCTACCTGCGCTGGCTGGACAGGTACGAGCGACGGCCGGGCGAGGAGATGCCCATTGGCCTGATACTGTGCGGCGAGAAGAACCGGGAGCAGATTGAACTGTTGCAGCTCGACCGGGGCGAGATCCGGGTGGCTGAGTATCTGGTGGAGCTGCCGCCAAAGGGATTGCTGGAGGCTAAGCTGCACGAGGCTATACGGCTGGCGCGGGGGCAGGTGGAGGTGAGAGAGAAATAGAAGAATGATGGTCGTGCCCTGTCTAGGGTCAATTCGAGTCGAGCGTGTTGGTAGTGCGTCAATTGCATTTCGCGCCTTCGCGCCTTCGCGTGAGATTTAAACGGTTCCGGTTTCACGCGAAGGCGCGAAGCCGCGAAGTCAAAACATTGGTTTATTTCGGCCCTGCTGTACTAGTAAGGCATCATCCGGCACCTGTAAGACTATCTCGCTCATTTGCTCCAATGTTATTCGACAGTTATGTATATCTTTGCATTCATGTGCCTGTCTGCGAGAAAATAGAGTGACTCTTAGAAAAATATACTGTACTATGAACAACTCGCTAATTTTGGCGCGCTTGTCTCCCATAATTCTAGGCACATTCATAAATTTTAAAGATGGTGTCATAGAACGTACCTTACATGCGCAGGTCCGTTTCAGGCGATCGCAGGAAGGCCCTTGCAGAGGCAACTCGTGCACCCGCAGCTCGCAGGCAGGCGCAGAGACGACAGGGACGGGAGACACTGCCCTGGAAGAGGCCGAGGCCCTCAGGCTGGATGACAGAGAAAGGAGATTTCTGTCAAAGAGAGCCGGAAAGACTCCTGCACCTACCGGATGGGTAGCGCCAGGACTACATGACCCTGGCGCCTCGGGGAGCGCCAGGAAGAAAGAAGCCGCGGCCCTTGCGATCAAGATTTAAATAGCAAAAATTAAAAAGTAGTTTGTTATATGCAAAATGCAAAGCTTTACGAAGCTTAGAGGCATCTCCATAATCAAACGAGGCTGAGGGCGAGGGCACAATGGTCAGCATACTGATCTTAGGCGGCACTGGGGAGACCGGTTCCTGGTTTGCCCGCTACTTTAAGGGAAAAGACTTTGATGTGGCAGTCTGGGGGCCGAGCGGCAAGGTGGAGGTCGCCGAGCGCCTGGGAGTGCGCTTTGCATTGGACATGATGGCAGAGGTGGAAAGGAGCGACATCGTCCTGGTCAGCGTGCTCATAGAAAAGACCGTAGAAATAATCCGCGAGGTTGTGCCTCACATGCATCCCGGCAGCCTGATCATGGATGTGACCTCCATCAAGTCCGGGCCGGTAAAGGCCATGAAGACCTATGCCCCCAAAGGCGTGGAGGTTTTGGGCACGCATCCCATGTTCGGGCCCACCATGGCGGCTTTGCGGGGCCAGACCATCATCTTCACCCCGGCGGAGGGAAAGACGGGAAAGTGGCTCTCCATCATGCAGTCGCTCTTCCAATCAGACGGGGCACATGTCGAAATCGTGGATGCGGATGAGCACGACGAGATCATGGCCGTGGTACAGGCGCTCACCCACTTCGCCTACATCGGCATAGGAGCGGCACTGCGCACCCTGGACTTTGATGTGGAGAAGTCGAGGCGCTTCATGTCCCCGGTCTACGAGATAATGATCGACTTCGTGGGCCGAATTTTAGACCAGAATCCCGAACTTTACGCCTCCATTCAGAAGAATCCCAAAGCGGCAGCCGTTCGACAGACTTTTGTGGCCGAATGCATGCGGCTTTGCGAAAAAGCAGATGCAGGTGATCTGGAGGGTTTCAAGCAGATCATGCAAGAGGCAGCCAGGCATTATCGTGGAACGCACGATGCATTGGAGAGGTCGGATAGAGTGATCAACGCGCGAATAGAGGATAAGAAAGAAGCCAACCATTAGATTATTCCGAGTGCCCCGCGAAAAATACACGATAAAATCCGGAGCGCAAATCAGGCAAAACCTTAATTAGTCTCTCTTCCAAAAACGTTTATGGTGATAGGATGACAGATATTATGCCGCATAAACATTGCATGGTCTGCGGCAATGCCGTGCGCCCGGACGAGAACTTCTGCGACGAGCTATGCGAGACGAAGTTCAAATCGGCTCAAAGAAAGCAGCAGCTCTTATTTCTAGCATTTCTTGCCATAATGGGACTGATTCTGTTCCTGCCGTCAATCCTCAAGATGCATGGGTGAAGGATGCGACGCCTAGCTGCAATTCTTGCCTTTCTTACTTTGAGCGCTTTATCAACCGGTTCAGCCGCTGGCAGCGAGTACCTCGACATAAAGGATGTGACCATGCACCTCGATGGCGATAATGCCACTTTTGAGCTGAACTACACTCTGGATACGTTTACTCGCTTCTATGTCACAGCTCTGGGGTGCAGATATCTGGAGAAGGAATTGACATCCTTCCTGGGGGGGTACAGCGATGTCGTGCTCGAAAAGGCGGATATTGACGGCGCCTGCTTGCAGGTAGTGGGTGCGGGAAAATACAATAGCGGCTATTATCTCTTCGATTCCACGCCCTTCGGCAGCAAGGAAAAGCCGCTTAAGGAAAGTATCGCCCAGTTCTCAGTCGTATATCCGGGGGGGCGGGTCAGGACTTTTTATAATGTAACCGCCACGCAAAACGTCTTTTCCCAGGCGGCTAAACCACCGGCAACTCATTGACTTGATGGAACGTGGCTTACGGCTGGGGGCTCGAAGACGTCAGATAGACGTTAGTTTCGCTTATTAACTTTAGATGCAAAGCCACCTCTTTCGAAAGGTTTAAATATCCTGCGTACCACTAACTACAAGTTAGTATCATCATGTAGACGATGTTCAATTCGCAATCGAAAGGGGTGTTAGCAGACATCAATAGCAGAAGGACAGACTAAAAAATTACTTAAGCTTTACATGTACATATACCTTGGAGGATTTTGATGACAGGAGAAATAACACTCAAAGTCATAGAAGCACGTCCCACTGATGTCGGACGGGGCATCGCTCGCATTGATCCGGCCGTATTTAGCGAGATGGGCTGGCAGGCAGGAGACGTGGTCAGTATTCATGGAAAGAAGAAGACTGCGGCACTGCTCTGGCCCGGCTATCCTGAAGACATGGGAACAGGCATCGTGCGCCTGGACGGCAACACCCGCCGAAATGCGGGGGCAAGCATAGATGATAAGGTGCCTGTGAAGATCGCCCAGGCAGCAGCGGCCGAATCGGTGACCTTTGCTCCCACCGTGCCCCTGCGCATTACCGGTGCAGAGGCCTATCTTCAAAGATACATGGAAGGGCGGGTCATCACCAGAGGGGATATCATCGAAATCCCTGTCATGGGCAGAAAGATCGAGCTCATGGCCACGCGCGTCTCACCATCCCGAGAAGCAGCGGTGATCGGTGACAAGACCAAGATCGAGATGTCGGATAAGCCCGCCAAGGAAGAGAAAAAGGGGCCCCACATCAGCTACGAGGACATCGGCGGCCTGTCTGCCGAGATCAAGAAGGTGCGGGAGATGATTGAACTGCCCATGAAGCACCCGGAGCTCTTTGAGCGCCTGGGCGTGGAAGCTCCCAAGGGCGTGCTGCTCTACGGCCCGCCGGGCACCGGCAAGACATTGCTGGCCAAGGCCCTGGCCTCCGAGACCAATGCTCACTTCGAGACTTTGAGCGGCCCGGAGATCATGTCCAAGTACTACGGCGAGTCCGAGGAGAAGCTGCGCAGTCTCTTCAAGACGGCCGAGGAGCAGGCACCTTCTATCATCCTCATCGATGAGATCGATTCCATTGCTCCCAAGAGAGAAGAGGTAACCGGCGAGGTGGAGCGGCGCGTAGTGGCTCAGATGCTGGCCCTCATGGACGGCATGGAGTCGCGCGGCAAAGTGGTGGTCATCGGTGCTACCAACCGGCCTGACTCACTGGACCCAGCTTTGCGACGCCCCGGACGCTTTGACAGGGAAATTGAAATCGGTGTCCCCAACCGTCAATCCCGTCTGGAGGTCTTGCAGATCCACACCCGCGGCATGCCTCTCTCTGAAGATGTGAACCAGGAGAAGCTGGCCGATGTAACGCACGGCTTCGTGGGCGCTGATCTGGCGGCACTGGCACGCGAGGCAGGCATGCGCGCCATCCGGCGAGTTTTGCCCGAAATCGACCTGGAGGTTGAATCCATACCAGCCGAGACCCTGAATAAAATCGAGGTCAACAACGACGACTTCCTGGAGGCGCTGCGTGAGATGGAGCCTTCCGCCATGCGTGAGGTCATGGTGGAGTCGCCCAATGTGCATTGGGATGATATCGGAGGGCTCGCCGATGTCAAGCAGCAACTCGTCGAGTCGGTGGAGTGGCCGCTCACCTATGCCAAGCTCTTCACTCACATGGATGCCAAGGCCCCCAAGGGCATACTGCTCTACGGACCGCCCGGCACGGGCAAGACCATGCTGGCCAAGGCAGTAGCTACAGAAAGCCAGGCCAACTTCATCAGCATAAAAGGCCCGGAGTTTCTCAGCAAGTGGGTGGGTGAGTCTGAGAAGGCGGTTCGAGAGACCTTCCGCAAGGCACGTCAGGCAGCGCCTTCCGTGATCTTCCTGGATGAGATCGACTCCATTGCCCCAGCTCGGGGCGGATCGACCAGCGACTCGCACGTCACGGAGCGCGTCATATCTCAGATCTTAACGGAGCTGGACGGCCTGGAATCACTCAACAGCGTCATGGTAATTGCGGCCACCAACCGGCCGGACATAATCGATTCAGCGCTTCTCCGACCGGGGCGCTTTGACCGGCTCATCGAGATTGGTCTGCCGGACGAGCAGGCCCGTCAGGAGATCCTGAAGATCCACACTGCCAAAAAGCCCCTGGCCGATGATGTCAAGCTTGAGGATCTGGCTAAGAGGACAGATCAGTTCTCCGGAGCCGACCTGGGTGCATTGGTAGGAGAGGCGGTAATGCTCGCCATCCGGGAGTGCGTCCTGGGCGGAAAGGCGAAGGTTGAGGCGCAGGTCTGCGAGTACAAACTGGAAAACAAGCACTTTGAAGAGGCCTTGAAGACGGTCAAGCCAACCGCTTCGGAGGCGGACATCTACAAGAGGTTTGCCTGAACTGAGGTGACGTTAGCCAAGTACAAGCACGGACCTGAGGCCGGACGTTTCCGGCTTCCTGGCCCAAATTTTTCTGTTCCTTTTCCGTTAGTTTGGATTTGTACTCCACGGCACGAACTCAATGTCATCGCTTACTTTTGATCCGCTGCCCCCCGGGTTCTTGGAATAATTACTGGGCCCTGTGGCACTGCCCCACCAGTTGTTCGTAGCCTCTACATCCCCGGCACCTGTGCTATTTACACCATAATTGCGGGCCAGGAGGTTACAATTATAGATGCCAATCCGGGATACAGAGCCGGGACCGGTCCCTTCCAGATAATCACTGACCAGAACGCCATTTCCATAGTATTCTTCTCCTGGTTCGCCTGAGGTATTAATTGTAGTTCCCTCGATCAGTATATCGTGGATATCATCTCCTGAACTTAAGAGGGCTATGCCATTTCCGTACTCTCCGCTTGAATATATTTTACTGTCATAGAAAGTTACATTATCAATTTGTCCCCCACTAACAGGCTGAAGGAGGGCCCCAAAACTGTTAAATGCCGTGGCATTAACCCAGAGCTGGCTGAATTTGACTTCAGAGATATGCGATGCTTTCCCATAAGCTCTGAGAAGTATGCCGTTATTGCTCTCAGAAGTGCCCTCAATGGAACATCTATCGAAGGTGATATCTCCTATGATCTGGTTATCTGCGAAAAGGGTCACCTCATTAGCCTGGCCGCCTCTATTCTCAACTGCAACATTCTGGAAGGTGATATGGCTTATTTGCCCAGGCCCAGCTATCTTGATGGCTTGCGCAGAGGCTGCAACCGGATCGGAGCCGGGGAGATGATTAACCCGCATATCTTTGATCACCAGCCGCTGATCTCTGGAATTACCACCAGAGGTAATGGACATAACTGGGTGAAGATCTGATCCACCCTCGATTATGGTATTCGATGCCATGTCGCCATTATTGCCAGCTCCCTGCAGGGTGACCTCTCTGTCTATAACGATGTTCTCTCGATAGATTCCAGGCGCTGCATATATTACATCACCTTTAAGCGCGGCATTTATCGAGGGCTGGATGCGAAAGAGCGGATTTGGATAGAAGAAGGCCCTATCGAAGATCTCTGTCCCGGGGCTATGGGCATGAATATAAAGATCGGCATTTACCGCCCCGCCCCTTTGATCGGAATCGGCTGGACTGATCAATGAATTGCGGTAAGTGCTCTCAGATCCAGTTGATGATGCCCTGCTGATAAGTTCTCCGCTGAGGTGGGCGCTCAATAAAGCATCCGTGGAATGGCCCAGGCTGCAAGTGAGGAGGCCGTCAAACCTGCCGGTATACATCTCCAGGCCTTCGGCCATACCGACCTTTGCAGATATGCTGCTTGACCCCTGATCGTCCTGGGCCCTGGTCCAAAGAGCAATACTCTCGCCAGATCCCTGGACGTTGCTGAATGCGCCGGAGTCTTCTGAGGATATTCCTTGAGTGGCAGTAAGAGATCCATCGGATACATTGCAGACCGTCTCTGCAAAACCTTGGCGGTTAGTCAGCCTCATCCCGGACTCTGCCAGTCTCCCGGACCATGAGATTCCCTGAGAGGCAGTTAGACAATCGGGCTGGAGGTTTGCAGTGCTGTCCATCGATCCTGATCCAAAGGCGGTGAATTCTGCGCGTCCTCTGTTTTCATGTCCAATAGAGTATTTCTGGTCTGCCTTGATAAATTCACCACCGCTAAGGGTTCGGCTATCAGATATTGAGAGATCATTGAAATTGACAATCGCATTTTCCTTCACTTCTACACCGCTATCAACTTCATAATAGCTGGATATAGAGAGAGATTCACCTCCATTCTCTGCCGATAGGCTCACCTCTATCCCATATCCGTCTCCTGGAAACAAGAACAAGATGGTAAAAAGGGCAATGATCAATCCCGTGGATCTGACTATGTCTATTCCTCCCAGACTTTAGAGCTTTCTGAGGAGAAACTATATGAACATTTTGATTTAGATGTATTCTCATTCTTCATACAACTCAAATCCGGATAGAATTCGCCTCTTTAGACAAGTCTGATATCATATTCCCGCCGGAACCCATCACCAACGTAAACTATGAATTATAATTTATATTTAAACTATATATGTATATCCTAACAGCAATAATTGATCAAAAACCCTGGTGAACAAGGATCTTCTAATTTACATTATGTTTAGATAATAATGAGAATGTGATTATCTCAATAAAACTTAAATACTATAGAAGATATGCTCTTCGTCTGTGGGAGGAATGAAACCTTAGGAGCATGTCGAGAAGAAGTGCAAGATGTAATTCTTGATCTGTTCAGCCATATGGGTGCCCGGGCATTCAGTACCCACAAAGCGGATGGTGCGATTTCATGGGTCCTATCACAGAAGGCCATTATGAATATCATTCAGGGATATGTCCTCAGGAGGACCAGATAAGATATGGCAATTCTCCTGAAAGATAATACGACTAATTCACTACTCTTTATAGGCCAGCCTTTCACAGGGGATTTAGGTTGGTATGCATATCTATTACCCAAAGATTGCAGCTATAATCTAAATAGCCTTGATGTGGGAAAATCGTTCAATAATCTAACCGGAAGCTATCTATTTTCATCAAAGGCAATCGATGTAAGCACCAAAGCCAAAGCGGATAGTCTGGTAGACACTCTGCAAAGCTATATTGCCAATAATTTCGGGACCGACCGATGCCTCATATGGTCAGAAAGATTCGATCCGGCAGAGCCTATCTACAGCCTGAGCTTCAATAATAGTGGAAAACGGACCAGGGCTGCCCAGTGGCGGATATCTTCCGGCCTCACCCTGTACTGGGATAGCGGCGGCATCATCTCTTATAATAACGATGAATCTATATCATTTTCCGGATCAATTGGGCTGAAGAGCTCAGTTGGTCGCAAGAGTGATTATCCTCTGAAGAATGTTAAGATCTCCTTCAAAGGCCCCGGCTCCGGCTGCGTAGAGGGCGATTTATGCCTCTCCCTGAACGGCGATTTCGATGACCTGGACATCGGCCTGAGGTATTTTGCACCAAATACACAGAGCGATGACTATTATACGCAGAGATATCCGCTGCTGCCCTCAGGCGACTCTATTATCCGCTTTAGATTCCGGATAGACCCTACTGATCCCCTGAGTGAGATAGATCCGCAGTCCTTCCGGCGCAGCGGCATGGCCTTTGCCACTCTGACGAATGCTCCGCCGCAGGCCCTCACATCATCTTTTGTCACCACTGCAGGTCGAAAGATCACCCTTACGCCGGTGATAGGCGATAATGAGGCAAATCCTGCGCGGCTGGTTTTTGCCAGAAAGAAGGAGTCAGGCGATGACTACTACCTGACGCCCCATGGTGATTTCACCCTGGGAGTGGAGAGTCCGGACCCGGATAATGGCAGCTTCAACCTCCTCTGCGGCCTGGGGGCCACAGAGTGCATCATATTCAGCCCCAAGGGCTCCTTTCAATTTGGAAACCGGCTCAGGTTCAAAGCCGGTATGCCCGCCCTATCTGCTTTGTTTCCTGCCGATGGTGCAGTCCTGGATAAAGCGGACAGCTCCAGTGGCAAATTGTTCGTCACCTCCTGGGCAACTCTGGTTGCCCTGGTCCCGGTTAGCCTGATAGCCGCCACAATGTGGAAAAATCCTGATACACCCTGGTATGACGTCCAGCCTGTTGGTGCACCCCTTTTTGCCAAGGATGAGGAAGTCAGTGATTTCCTGAAGTTTCACCTGGGAGGCATAAGCCTGGCCTGGGTAGAGGACCTTTACCTGCCTCTTGTTCCTTATTCATCTTTGCAGGTGGACCCGGAGAACGGGCCTTTTGATGCCAAGGGCATCGCAGATTTCGAGCTAAAGGTTCTGGGTCCGGCCAGAAAGAGCCTGATCGACGAAAAAAGGTTTGTCAGCAGCAATTCAGGTCAGAGAACGCTGAGCGGACAGACTAAAAATTACGCCACCCCCCAGGGCTTCATAGTAACCGTGGGCGATAATGGGATTTACACAGATCTCCTCCTGGCCAGAACAGGAAAATCCTCAAGCCCTGTAAATTTAAAGTTCACAAATCCCTCAATGCAGCTACAGGCAGCCCTTCAGACCAACCAGCTCTTCCTGGTTGCCACCAATAATGGAAAGCTTGGAAGCCTATCTGATGATCCGGCCTCCAGCGAGAGCCGCTTCTTAAGCCACATATCCATCGCAGGCTGGGATTTCAAGATCAATGTACCTTCCTATGTAGAGGGTGAGGATTACAGGAATGTGATGATCCTCAAGTTCTGCAAGGGGACCCTTCAGGAGCTGGTGAAGAAGCCCGAACTCTGGACACAGGCAGACGACTTCAACGACTCCAGCCAAAAGACGGCTCTATCCCTCTGGCTGCAGGATTATATCGAAGATGCCATAGAAAAGGGCCAGGACAGCGCCAGCAAAGAGGGGGCCCTCTTCGCCAAGTTCAAGGATATCGCAGTCCGAGAGGATTGGAATGGCATCCTCCTCTTAAAGGTGGACATAGAGAGCCTTCCCTCCAACCTGAGCGGCATCATGGCCGGGGTGGACAGGAATGAGTTCTTCGCCCATCACCTGGGAATTGAGGCTAACCACATAGATTCAGAGACCATTGATATAAAAGGGCAGAGTTCCGCCTTCGGGGCAGTCTATTACAACGACTCCAGCGATCTCCTGGCAGTCGATGGGGACTTCAATTTCAGGGTGAAGGACCTGGGAGGGCTCTTCGAGAACTCTGCTTTAAAGAGCTTCGAGAGCCGGGTGGAGCTGGTGATGAACCAGATCCTCGGCCATCCCGTCCTGCGCGCCACTACGGCTTTTGCAAAGCTGGATTGCACCAGCATAGTCCTCAAGGGCAGCTGCCAGAAGAAAGAGGATAGTTCTGCCTCCAGCACCGACGATGACGAGAACATGGTCTTCGTAATGGACAGCGATGAGAGCAGCTCATTCTACCTGGACAGCAACATCCTTCGGAAGGTGGAGCTTGTGAAGGCCCAGATGAGCATGGCCGAGTCCGGCTCAGATGGCACCTCCAGGACTTCCATTACCAGGTTCGACTTCTGGGGTTTCATGGACTTCTCGGCACTGAAGTATCAGGCCAAGGCAGCGAGCCCGGCCTCTGCCCGAAGAGAGATCCGCCCAGCGATTCTTATGCCCCTGAGCCCGGCTTTCGGGGGCGGTTTAGGTGCAAATCGGGGCGCAAGGACCGAAGAGGGCAGGAATGCCGTTCCTATTCTCGTGGATATGGAGGTAAATAACGAGATCTGGGAGTTGCCTGAGACCTTCCTTTACACCCTGGCCAAAGGCAAGGCCAGAGGCCCGGCAAAGCTATCTGTCGCAGCCAGAGCGGATGCCAGCCAGATCAGACTCTTTGATATCTTATCCTTCGGGAATGATTATTATTTGGATGATAAAAATGAGTGGGCCCAGAAGGACGAGGCCAGGAAGGGGCTCTACTTCTCGGGCTTGAGCCTACTGATGAGCTGCACCGAGGAGGCCGGGGCTCTGAAGACCTTCTCCTTCGACCTATCCAGGATGGCATTTGACCCGGAGAGGAGCACGGCAAGGGAGGGGAGCCTGGTCAAGCAGTTCGGGCTGAAGATCGAAGGAATAGACATAGGCGACAAGGACGCCAAGCCGGATGGAGGCGGTTATGTCAAGGTCGATACCCGTGCCAGGGGGCCGGGGCTGTCCAGCCCGGGCGGCGTGTGGTACGGTCTAAGGTTCCGCCTGAACATGGGCACTTTGGGTGATCTTGCCGGCAAGGCCGGGCTCACGTCGAGCCTCAGGGCGGCGTGGGGCGCCGAGGCCAGCGGGGACTCAGAGTCCTACAGCGCCTTTGTGGGGGTAAAGCTCCCTGGGTCCGAAGGCGTGAAGCTCTTCGACCTGCAAGGGTTTATGAAGCTCTCCATAGGAGCCGTCCGCCTGGGCTGCGTGGGCAACGGATCCTTCGTGTTGACCCTGTCTAGCATTGCCCTCAAGCTCCTGGGCCTCCTGAAGATACCGCCCTCGGGAGCCACGAGCTTCTACCTCTTCGGGAGCGCCGAAGCTGAGGAGAAGGGTCTCGGGTGGTATGCGATGTATAGGAAGGAATAGGGATGGAATGGGAGTGATGAGGGATGACGATAAATTGGGTTGATTTGGCCAAAACCCCAGATGGTGAAATTCCAGCAAAAATTGATGCATTGTTAAGGGGGATAGATAAGAATAATCTTGTCTCTATACTGAAATCTCTGGAGGTAACTCCTCCCGAGAATTTAAGGGCGTCTATATATTTACACCTATTAATAAAATCAAAAATTAAATTATTAAGACTGGCCATTGATCCCAATCTAGGAAATAATAAAATCTGTCCTTTTTCGACTGCCTTGACATCAAAAAATTTGCTTAATGAACTGGCAAAGGTGCTAGATTTTTATTTGGAAATGCCAATATATTTTCATGCAAAGGGTCTCATAAAGCCCGAAAGTAAAAATAAATATGAAGATTATTTTAAAGATAATTTTTTCAATGGAGATTTTAAAAATAAACGTGATGCTTTTTTAAATAGTAATATAATAGCTGCGCATGCACTAAATATACTAACTGATCATTTTTTAGGAAATATTGAAGAAGCATGTCGCAGAATTATAACGGACATAGGTAACATTAAGAACCTATTCATAGATGTTTATCCCGCTCTAGAATTCCAGGAATTGAAGGAGATCAAATCTACCGGATCAGATTTTCATAAAGGTGGCAAACAGGTATTGATATTATCTTTCAAAATAAAAACAGATCCTACCAAGGATTTTAGGCTGATATATAAACCAGGAGATCTTGAAATTGACTGTCTGCTAGTTGGGATGAGTTCAGCTATAAAGCCCATATATAAGACTTTTATGGAAAAAAGTCTTGTTGAAATAATCAATGATAAAAGTGATGAACTGAAATTACCATTCGTTAAATTGCGTACGCTTCGTATTCTCCCCATTAATCCTACATCGCAATATAGTGATGATGATCTTAAAAGACGGATTAATGAATCGTACGGTTATATAGAGTATTTAGAATATGATAAACCTATCAACACAAAAAATGAAAAAATAGATGATATAGCAGGAAACTTTTATCTGTCAATGGGACAATGGGCTGCCATTGCATCAATATTTTCATTTACAGATGTACATATAGAAAATATTATTGTAAATAGACATGATCCTGTTTTGATAGATTTTGAAATCTCATTGATAAATTTGGTGGACGATATTTGTAAGGACACTAAAATGATTATGGATACCGCAGGAGGGATAAGCAGTTTTGAAACAAACCCTAAACATTTAAGATTAGTAATAGATAAATCAGGAATTGATGCAAAAAATGAAGGTAAGCCGGTAATGGGGAAAAATCGGTTATATAAATCGACAAAATCTGGGAGTGAAATTATAAAGATTGATTGGAATGATCTGATAACAGGAGTCAATATTGGGATGACTGTATTACGGGATGTCTTGTGCGAACAGCCTTTACCTAACAAGTTTTCTGCCTGGTGGGGAAGATTGAGAAATGTATTAGTGCGGTATCCTCCGTACTCAACTGTGGAATTCAAGAATAATATTTATAACCTATATCGTTTTGGAGACCAACAACATAAAGATTTAGATCCGACTGTGAGGGAGCTCATAGACAGGAATTATAGTGAAAAGAGAGATCTAAATGAGGAACCTCCAAAATATGTTATATGGAATGCGAATATAGTAGTTAATGATCTAATAAATCTAGATGTACCAGTTTTTTATAATAGGATTGGGACTTCTGATCTTCTCGACTCTAGAGGAAATAAAATAAATCGCCCGAGTTCAGAAACATTTTTTAAGGTACCTCCAATTTCGCGTATAGAAGATGAGCGCATAAAAGCTCTATGTAGTAATAGTGGTTTCGATCAGCTAAAAGCTAAATTCTTAGAACAATTAGGACGTGAACTTGTTAAGCATCAGACCGGAAATAAAATTATATAGGTGATGATTATGAGATCTGCCGATGATCCGATTGAGAAAATCATCTCAACATTAGATAGCATTCCCATAGAAGGTTCTAGTAAGTTGATAACGCTGTCTCCCGGAAAATTCGGCATCGACTTTATAGATGATTTTTTTAAGTACGTTGTGGAAGCAGATAGTCTCAGCGTATCCCAAGCGGAAAAAGAGATAACCGATACCACTGCCAGCATCTCAGGAATTTCCACCCTCAGGGGATATACGGACCTGGGCATCACCCTGGACTTCAGAGTCAAGGACGACGAGGTTGTAATCACCCTATACGGATCCCTGAAGACCACCACATCCTTGCTGCAAGGGATCTTCCCATGGATAAGCGTTAATCTCCTCGGGATCACCGTTGCCTTCCACCAGCAGTTCAGCATTTTGTCCATATTATATCACGTTGACATAGTGATAGGTCAGACCAATGCTCTCGCAGTCCCTGTAGACATATCCGCCTTGGAGAACAAGTACTGGCAGCTAAGCATCGCTGAGGAAGCTGAGAAGCCTATAAGCCTCGATCAGGTCGCATCCCTAATGTGCGGCTTTCTCCCATCTTCCTTCTTCCCCGAGAGCTTCTCGGGGGCGTTGAGCGGGCTCCAGATGAACGGGATCAGCGCCATTTTTAATGCCGATAGCAATGAAGTGATATCCATTTCCGCCGGCATCGCTGTCACCAACGGCTGGGATATAGCGCCCAAGATCTCCCTGATGCCCGGCCTGCAGCTCATATTCACCCTTAATAATCCCACTAACGAATACGCCCGTCAGTTCGTGGGCATAGTGAGGGGCATCTTTGCCATAGATTCCGTTAACGTTCCCGTCTTCGTCCAGGTCAACCTGGAGCGCGACGGCTCGACCTGGATGATAGGCCTCGATCCAGAGAGTGAAGGAGTGACTCTTCCGAGCATCTCCAGCCTTTTCTCCCTCGCCGGCGGGGAGGACTTCAAGGACTCACTGCCCGAGGGCCTCAGGAACATCCCGGCGATCAATGTCTCCAGGCTGGAGGTGGACTTCAGCCCCGCCAAGAAGAACTTCGACCTCATAACCTTCGCTGCCAATACCGCCACTCCCTGGGTGGTAATAGATGGGTTCCTGACGCTGCAGAGCCTCTCCTTCCAGTTGGAACTCATCAACCTCAACATACCATCGGAGAGGAAGATCGGATGCTTCCTGCACAGCACCTTCTCCATCACCGACTTGGTCTGGATCTACTTCAATGTGGATAAGGATGCTCAGAGCACTGATTGGGTCCTTTCGGGTGGGCTGCCCTCTGGAAAAACTTTGAACCTCACCGATCTGGCCAGAGTGATGCTTCATGACCTGGTAGTCATACCTGAGGAGGCGCCGGATATCTCCTTTGATACATTGGATATCAGGGTGATCCCGGGAAAGAGCATGGACTTCACCGCCGGCTCCAAGTCCGAATGGGCACTCATCCCGGAGAAGCTCTCCATAAATGCCTTCACCTTCAACTTCAATTACAATAACCTGGCCCTGCCCCCCAAGAGCAAGTTCAGCGGCTCTCTATATGCAGAAATCACCATCGCCAAGATACCCATCCAGTTGAGCACCAAGATCGATGCCTCAGGAAGCTGGAGCTTCGATGGAAGCACCGCCAAGGGTCAGAAGATTCTCATCGGAGAACTCATTAGCGATCTCCTGGAAAAGTTCGAAGTCACAGTTCCTGATCCCCTGAAGAGCCTCAGCCTGCAGGACCTGAGCGTTCACTTCCTTGGAGCGAGTAGGGGCGAGAGCGGATTCAAGGAGTTTAGCGCAGGTTGCGTGGGCATTTTCTCCCTCTTCGGCGCAGATATGCAAGCGAAGGTGAATATTGATCTGAAACGGAATGCAGGAAGCTTGGCATCATCCCCCACATACAGCACAAAAATAGCCGGTTCTCTGGTCCTCTACCTGGCAAACGGGAGCTGCCAGACCTTCACCCTGGAGTTTTCGCAGAACCTTCAGGAAAAGAAATTTACTGCCTCCTGGAAGGCCAGCCCCGGCAACGAGCTGAGCATAGGTGGTATAGTGGAGACCCTGATCTCCTGGATAACAGGCGAGGTCTTTGGCCTGGCCCCACCCTGGGATTTCCTGAACAACATTCGTTTCGGGTCGGTAAGCTTCAGCTTCGACCTGAACTCGAAGGAGATGACAGTTGCCATACCCCTGCAGCCTATCGATTTCGGCATCGGCAGGATTGATGGATTCTCTATTGCCTATCTGCCCTCGGATATTCCTAACGGGAGAACGAAGGGCGTTTACGTTAAGCTGGACGGCACCTTTAGCTGGGTGACCGACAGCTCTAAGCCCCTGGAATGGAATGCTGCTGACCCCAATAGCACGCTTGCTCCACCCGGCGGAAAGTTCCTCGACCTGCGCCTCCTCGCCCTGGGCCAGCACGTGGGAGTCACAGGCCTTAAGAATATCAACAAGGTCCAGGACGCCATAAAAGCCCTGAAGGGCCTCCCCACCGATCCCGATAAGCTCATGGAAGCGCTGAGCGCGGGCTGCCCAATAGCATTCGACCCGGATAGCTCCTGGCTCGTCGCCGCTGACTTTGGCATCCTCAGGTTCGACAAACCCACGACGCCAAGCGCACCAGCTCTCCTCGGGGAGAGGTCCCTGGTCGGGACTACCCCCACTTCCGGCTACCTGCTCAACCTCTCCCTGATCTTCAACGACCCCAACCTTTACGGCTTGAGGCTGGCCCTCGACGGCCCCGCTGCCAAGATCTTCGCAGGCCTGGCCCTCGAGATAATGTACAGGAAGATCAGCGATACCCTGGGAGTCTTCCAGACGGAGCTGAAGCTTCCCGACGCCATGAGAAGCTTCGAAGCCGGAGTCTTTACCATCACCCTGCCGGTACTGGCCCTGGAGATTTACACCAACGGCGACTTCAAGATCGACCTGGGATTCCCCTGGAACATGGACTTCTCGCGCTCCTTCATGATTCAGGGGATTGTCCCTCCAGGGATACCGGTGCTGGGTGCCGGTGGCCTCTACTTTGGAAAGCTCTCCAGCGGCTCCTCGACCCAGGTTCCTCGGGCTACTAACGGCAACTTCAACCCAGTCATCATCTTCGGCATAGGCCTCAAGCTCGGCGTGGGCAAGGAGATAGATAAAGGAGTCTTCAAAGCCGGCATCAGCATCACCATAGTCGGCATCATCGAGGGTGTCATAGCCAAGTGGAACCCCAACGGCCCGGCGAAGGTGAGTGGAAACGATATCCAGGACAGCTACTACTTCTGGCTCCAGGGAACCCTGGGAATAGTGGGCAAGCTCTTCGGCTCCGTTGACTTCGGTGTCGTCAAAGCCGCAGTCAATGTGCAGTTGGCCCTCTACGCCCAGATCACCTACGAGTCCTATGCAAATATCCCCATATCGGTGATCGCATCGGTCAGCGTCTCCCTCAGCCTGGAGATCAACCTGGGGCTCTTCAAAATAAAGCTGAACTTCAGCTTCTCCATTACAATCAAGCAGACCTTTGTCATCCAAAATCCCCAGAGCGGTAAAGCGCCCTGGCAGGTGGCTCCAAGAGGTGTTAGATCCAGCCTCGCTGAGAAGCATGCCGGCAGGCTCAGGTCCATCTCCCGCCTGAGATCAGCAGATAGCAGGATCACAGCCCTCAACTGGGATAACTATCAGCCTTCAGCTCAGAAGATTGGCCTCAAGGGCTATCTTGTGCCGGTGCTCACTGCCTCGGGAACTGATGCCTGCTATGTGGTAACGTTGCTTCTGGACGATGAGAACTATGTGACTTCCTGCCAGGTTGACGGCACAAACGTCCAGATAACCTCTTTCCAGGCCTTATGCATCCAGGTGCTCAAGTGGGTCATCGCCTCCAGCCTTTCCGGGAGCCAGACAGAGGATGATATCGATGAGCACATAGTCACAGATAGCGATCTCATTGATATCCTGGAGAACTGTCTGGCCAGCGGAGATGAGGGGATATCGCCCATCGTCAATGACAATATCAATAGCTTCATGGCAGGCAGGTTCCTCCTGGAACTTAAGGGGCTGGACTCCAATAGCGCTGCAACTGAGGAGGATAAGAATGCCGGGGGAATATTCTTCCCCATGCCCCCCGATCTGACCATCGAGGTGCTTCCCTTCAACGGCAAGGAGGGCTTGAGATACAGGTTCTCTAACTCGAACAAGGTGGATAGGAGTACATTGAAGAACCTTCGCGAATTCTTCTCCAGGCTGGCGGTTCAGGTGGAGAAGGAGATGATGAAGGAGCCGAGCATGCAGATATCGAGCAACTCCTCAGAGTATATCACCATGACCACCTTCGTCTTTGAGGATTACTTCCTCCTCCTGGCCAGGCAGATGGTCCAGATCGCCCGCGACGTCCTTAGAAACTTCAAATATACCATCAAGAGCGGAGACTCTATCAATAGCATCCTGGGCTGGATCAATATCAACGGAGGAAATACGGTCACAGGTGCTCTAACTGCTCAGGACATAATGGAGGCGAACAGCCAGCAGACGCTGAAAGAAGGCATTGTCCTCTCCCTCGGGGCAGAGCACATCCTGTTCTCAGGAGATACCCTCGCCGACATCGCCCGGAAGGCCTCCCTGGATATCATGCAGCTCGCCTCATATAACTCCGATAACGAGGATATACTGCTATCGGGCGCTGTCATAACCTATACAGACCCCGAAGCGAATACCAGTAAAAGCTATACGATCCAGAGCGGTGATACCCTGGCATCCCTGACAGGAACTCTGGAACGGACCTTCGGCCAGGTGGTCTCCATCATAGAATCGGCTCCATCAGGCGCTGCCCTCAAACCTTCCGGCAAGGTATATCTGCCTGCCATCAACTACAGGGCTTCCTATAGCGATACCCTATCATCCCTGGCCGGCTCCTTCTCAGAGAAGTATTACAAAAACAATAGCCACTATGACGATATCCTGAAGAGACTGGCCGCCGGGAACGCCTGGGTAGAGGGTATTCTTAAACCGGGCAGCATCCTGGAGATCGGCGACAAAAAACACACAATTGCATTGGAGGATAGTCTGCACTCCCTGGCTCAATTCTTCGGCTATCTGCCCAATAGGTTCGATGATTTCGTGAGCAACGATAATGTGAAAGGGACAGCTCTGAACCCTCTGGCTCTCTTAATGCTGCCTGAGATATCTTATGAGGTTTCTGATGAGGAGTCCTTGGGGAGCATATCCAAAGGCCTGGGGATAACCGTTGGGACCCTGGCTCAGAATTCTCAAAACCTGGCCGTCCCGGATATATTTGATACAGGGGAGGTGATTATAAGGATCAACCTGCCCCACCTAAATCGGCTCAAGCTGAAGGAGATATCATCCCATATCTTAAGAGAAGAATCGCTGAATCATCTGGGGGGCATGGCATCTAGATATATGCTTCACGGCATATGCCTGCCTCACCAGAGGATGAGCCACGAAATAATTGAAGACGACACCTTCAACTCTATAACCAGCGATAATGGCAACTTTGATCTGATGGACCTGGTCAGAGCTAATGCCGACCTGACGGATATCCTCACCGCAGGAACGAAATTGACCTATAAGGATTCAGATGACAACGATAAGACCTATGTGGTGAAATCCGGCGATTCACTCAGCTCCATAGCCGGTTCCATCTCACAGGTTCTGGGAGGATCTCCATTAACCCTGAAAGATCTTCTCGATAAGACTGGCCTGGAAAGTAAAGAAGGCCTCCTGCTCAATTCAGCCGTGCTTGACATCCCTCTGATCGCCTTCCAGGAGCCTTTCGATGAAGAGGCAGGGCTCTATCAGCTCACAGGGCAGCAGTTCTCAGCTCCCGACCTCAGCGCTCAGGGCGAGTACTCCTTCATCCTCCATAAGGGAGAAGAAGCTGCCTGGATTCCCATACAGGATGGCGGGCTGAAGACGGTGATTAAGAATGATGTAGCCGAAGGCTCCACAACGACTGGCTATGATCTGAACATCATTGCAGCAGGCAATATCCGGCAGGCGATCTTGGAGTGGGACGATCAAATTATAGCGAATCACGACTGGTGGGACAAAGACATTTGCGAACCCCAGAAGTTAGGAGTGGGGTCTGTCTACAAGCTCCAGCCAAAGAAGTATCCCTTCCCCACCATGGCCATATGGCAAAGCCCTGAGGATGTGCGACTGTACCTGGGCAGGGATATCGACGACACAGCGGGCAGACTGGCCGACAAGGGTCTGCTGAAGATCTGGCCTCTTCCCGATAGCCTTATGGATCTGACCTGTCGGGCGACCGGGTTGCCGGGGATCTCCCTTTATGCCGGAACCTTCAATGATGCCACATCTGTGACCGATGAGGAGATGGTGACGCCCTATAGCTGGGGCACCATCATCAACTTCACAGTGAAGAAGGTGGCAGGATATTCCACACCAGGCCAGACCTATGAGATCCTGGGAGCTAATGAGCGTGGTATCGCCTTGCTTGAGAGCCTTCTAAAAGCCCTTCATGAATCCGACAGTGGCGTTAAGGATATGGCCATCCTCTATAAGGCAAGCCGGGCAGGAGTCGGGACGGAATGTCTCCAGTCCGACGGCCCCCTGAAGCAGAGCGTGGATGTCAGTGATGACAATAAGATATCTACCTTAATCTACCAGGTCAACCTGACCACAGTGACCCTCCCGGCGGATACCTCAGCCATGGTATCTGCCGATCCAAGCCTCCAAAGCAAGACCTTTGCAGATCTGCAGTACGGGCAATGTTGGGATTACCTGAGGCTCCTGTGGGAGGGCAGCATCACCCGATCAGGAGGTTACTACCTGTATTACTGCCAAATAGGGGATAACACAGGCCTTCCCGATGCTATCTTCAACGAAAAGGGCGAAGCAGTCATAAGCCTCCTGATAATCTATAACAGCGAAGAAATCGCCGGTTATATGAACTGCGCAATCACCGGCGATCAGATAGATCCCTCCAGATCGGTCGTCTTCGCCTCCGGCTCTGAAACATCCTCCTGCACTGAAGAAAACGGCCTTGCCATGCGAGTGCCCCTGGTCTCGCCTGGCATCATCCCCCTGGAGGTGAAGCGCAAGAAATCCACAGATGGAGAAAAAGGCTATCTAACGAACATGTTCAACATGCTCAGCTACTCCGTCCAATTATCAGAGGATTTCGAAGAGAGCGATCCCGGCCTGCCCATGGGCCCCATCGGGTCCGATGACGATGCCATCTGGGTCTACCACCAGGCCTTGCCTTACGCCAGCATGGCAAAAATTAAGCCCGCTGCTATCGAGGTTCATAAGGATGCGTCCAAGGTGGTATCTATTGAGAGCCCCTATGCAGCAATAGGCAAGCCCCTCCATCTGAAGCTGATCTGGCAGGATATCTTCGGAAACAGGATAGAATGCATCCCCGACGGCAATTGTCAGATACCCACTGGATACACCGATGCTCTGATGGGATTGAGCCAGTGGCCTGGCATGGCCTGCCATTACGGCCTCCGATGGGATCCGGAGCAAGACAAGAGCTATTTCAGAATCGAGTTCGACTTCAATACAGACGGCTATTTGCTGGAGCAGGAGAACAATCCCAGCATTGAGGAGATAGATGCGGTAAAGGACAACAGGGCCTGGCACGACCTGCTGGCCTATGCCCGGATATACTACCAGCTCCTGGATGCTGCCCTATCGGTGGAGACCAGCCTCAGACTGCCGAATATGGCAAATCTGGCAAAGAAGGGCAGCACTCCTTGCGTCCATCTGAAGGATTCCCTCCTCAAATGGATCTGGGATGACACCAATTCTCCTTCCATCATTTCTTATTTGTCTGATTGCCTCGCTCAGGGATGCATCGGAACCGTTACATCGAAGCCGGCTACTCCACTCATAATGGAATTGGAGTTTGATCCTGCCATAATCCGGCACGACGCCATCTTTAAGCTCAGCGTAGATTTAATTATAAGACGGCATCCGGCTAAAGTCCACCCCGATTTCCGAAGCACGGATCTTGTACTGCTGGCATCTACTCCCCTATCGCCTCTGAGATCCAACCAGTATGTGTTTAGCTGGGATAACGTACCAGGAACCGATGACATCAGACTCAGAGAGTTTCTAATTAAGACATATGGGATTAACTGGATAAACACGGGAGAATTTCTCAAGAGCGCAGACGCCAATATCATCAGCCTTTCTTCGGAAGATAAAACCCATTCACTAACCCTTGAGAAAAATGTATCTGAAGTAATCCTTAAAATCGATAACAATATCACGGATAAGTACATAATAAGAGAAGAAGAAAGCGAGCTAAACATATACTCTGACCATTCCCAGCAGGACTTCGCCAAAGCCTTTGAGGAGGCCACGAAGACCGATGAGTGCCGCCTCAAGATCGCTACCGGCATTGATCGGCTTGATTTTGGCAGATCCTCTTTATGGGTAGTGAGGATAAGCAACCCCAGCGTTCCTCCCACAGGCTCCATAAAGTTCGGGGTGAACAGCTCCAGCTTGCCAATGATCTTTGCACCTAGACCGCTCTTCAACAGGCCCGTAAACCTCAATGATGTGGTGATATGCGATTACATTCCCGGCAGCGGCATTTCGGCAGAGAAAACCCGCACAGTCAGTTTCGCGGGAGTGGACGTAGATGCCTGGCTGAGGATCTTCCTGAATGGCGTGGAGAAGTTCCTCTCCCCGGAGTTTGCCACCCCGATAGTGATACTGGGCGAGAGGAATGAAACATTTTTCATTGATAATCTCATTGAGAGCAAGAAGACTATAGCTAAGGGTCTGAGCAGACTGCTTGTGCCTGCCCTGAAAAATACTGAAACATACGGCCTGACTGAAACGCAGAAGGTCTTTGAGGAGGATCTCTTAATCCACCTCTCCAACTTTTACAGCACTGAGGCGGCGATCCAGTTCGATGCCCACCTCAACTACCCCAGTGTTCCTGAGGATAAGGAGCTGAGACTCTTCGGACCCGTAGCTCCTGGAACTGCCGCAGGGAAGTCCATATCTTTGACAGCAGCCAAAATGGCCCTCAAAGAAGAAACTACCGATAGCAATGATGAAAATGCCCTGCTGACCTTCCTTCTGCATAAGCACGAGGGCTTTATGGAGGATGGCTCAGGGGTCAATTCCAGATCACTTCTATTCAGCCCAGTCTATCAGATCACCAATATAGAACATCAGATAGAAGCGATGCCGGAAATTGAGGAATACCAGGCATCTTCCTGGCTGACCTTTGCAAATACTCAGGACCCCATGCTTCAGATTCCCCTGGGGTCATTTGAAGTGCCTCTGATACTGCGCGCCTTGCCCACACCGCCATCCATGGTGGAACAGCGCGGATCACCAAGTAGCGATTCGTCAGATGACAGTCTCCAGAGCGATTCCTCAGGGCTAGACGTAGCTATGGACTTTGACTACTCTCTGATCTACAGCAGGGACTATCATGAGCCTCAGGATGATGTGCATTTCACAATGGTGTTCAATAAGAACCTGGTTGGCGACGCCGCCAGGTCCTCCGAAGAGGGGATTGAATATAAGCTGGCGAAGTTCGTTACAGTTTATCCTGATATCGAGGCTGACCTGGAGGAGAAGCTGAAGGGAGTTAGCGCTGAGACTGAGCTTAATGATCCCGGAGCGGCAATCATTGCTCTCGAGGCCTTTGTCAAGCTGGTTGGAGACGTAGCAGAGGTCTTTAAGAGCGCGGGGGCTCTTCGCTCCAATGCAATTCCAGTCGTTTCCGGCCAGATATGCAAATTCTGCATAAGGGAATGTGCTAGCCAGGAGCCTTCAAGCATGGATGCCCTGGCAATCAAAGTTCTAAAAGATGATGATAATTGGCCCGAAGATCTACCTCTACCTGAGGTCTTGATTGAGGGATATACCAGGGAGGAGAATACCAAGGAGGAGAGCCTTTATAAAAAATCGGATGGCATCAGCTATCTTACCGCATCTGAGGGGCGGAAGATCCCTGGCAGGCGAGTTGTCCTGCCCCTCCTTAATATTCTCAGCGTTCAGGATATCACATCCTCGGCCAGTATTAACCGAAACAACTTTGCAGTAAATCTAAATACAGGCACAACCGGCTCTGAATATATAAGGGAGGTAGACAGTCCCTTCCGTTACACCACCTCTGAAGTCAGCTTTGCGAATCCCTACCGTCCATTTATCGATTCTTATAGCGAGGTCGATATATCAAAGATCGAATCAAATGACGGCCAGTCATCCTACCGCTCACTGGAGGATCACCTTAAGGCGCTCTTCGAAAGGTTGCTGGGCGGTAACGCAGCTTCAACGCTCAATATCCAAATGGAGTGCGACTATTGTCTCAGGGTCCAGCAGGACATGCCTGAATTAAGCCTGCCCATGCTTCTACGGCCCTACGTGAGTCTGACTCTGAGTGATAAACAATGTGTACCGGAATTATCCCAGGCTTTCTCAAATTGCATCCACCAGTGGGTGAAGGCCAACCTGGCGAGATATGATCAGGGCACATTGAGGTTCGATCTTACCATATCAACCGGTATGACGAAGACCTCCATGCCCTTGCTCAAGCTGCATAACCTCAGGCTCGCTACCCGCAACATTGCCTTTGGCTGAAACAAAGCAACATGGGGTAGGGTCTGGCCCTACCACCAGAGGTGGGGTTCAAAGTAGGCCATGTCCCCACCCTGAGAATCATCGATGGTTACTCGAAGTGAGGTCAGCACCTGCGTACCGTCCCTCTCCATGAAATAGACCAAACGCTGCTTCAGATCAATTTTGAACTTCCCCAGGTAGCATGCATTGGGATTCTGATCATCCCAAATTAAGCCCTCCGCCGAGGAAATAACCACATTTCCTGCTCTCACACGCTGCTGGTTAGTGGCCCGGAACCATTCCAGATTGACCTTAGGAAAGGTGACCATTGCCAGGTACGGGCGCGGCTCTGTGCCAATAGCTGCCTGTGGTCCCAGTTCCACATGTGGGGCCGGGGTCATGGTTATACGCGCCGGTTGGCTCCTCATGTAATCGCTGGCTTTGATTATGGATATGCTTGCCGGCTGCCCCCAAGCAAGGTTTGGTATGTCCAGGTTCATGACGTAATTTGCCCATTCAAAGTTTGAGCTGATCGGGTCAGGCCGAAACTGATAGATTGTACCTCCATATGGATGCCAGAGATTCCAAAAAACGCAAATGTTAACGAGAACTCTTGAGAGTGGCTGAGATCCGGCCACGGGTATCGTTCCAGTCAACTGGAGCGGGCCGTTGCCGTTTAGGTCTACTGCCATCAAAGAATTATCGAGTTCTATGGCAATGGAACGGGGCGGGGAGAGGCTGTATGCCAGGCGCTCCTCCATGACCGTGCCGGATGGGAGGGTTGCTCCTCCAATCATATTGAAGACACCGTCTTGCTGCGCAGATGTTGTGATAAGGGCTACTGTCGCGAATACCAGGATCGTCAGAGCCCATGGCCATATTGAATCTTTTCGTTTCATCATTAATTATCACCATTCGATCATATCTATTCAGGCTGAGAACAACTGAATAAGGCCGTTGGTGAAGGCGAAGCAATCGAGCCCATCGGAGCATCATCAGATGCATTTTAGCCCATGGCACTGCCCGCCATCCTATCGTAGCATAAAGCGGCAGACCACTTATTTAATTGTAATGATTATTTCTAGTTGGTGGTCAAAAGAACCACGAAAGTATAGAATTAAATGGTTCCTCGCTGTTTCGCGTGGGTAATGGAATAATCGAGTCCTCTGTGAGTC
>CAZDLZ010000036.1:0-27778 GCA_964506745.1 uncultured Methanotrichaceae archaeon
TGCAAGAAGAATGATATAATTACTCTGTATTCCCTACTCAATGAGAGTTAAGGATAGAATGTTATCCTTTAAAAGCGAGAGATGTAGCAAAGCAAAAAGTGTTCGCACGATAGCGAACAATATGCGGAGGACGGGATTCGAACCCGCGAACGCCTGCGCGACAGGGCCCACAACCTTGCTCATTTAACTTTAACATGCCTTGGAAACCCCCGCCCGAAATTGGTTTGCATCTCGTTCTATTTATTAAGTTAATGTAACTCTACCACACCATATGGCACTTGCCAAACGCGAACGGTTGGATAATGCCAGTGAAACAGCCTGTTTGGATCATTGACAACTATTATTCTTTTCAAAGGGGATTATCTCATTGAGATGTTGCTCTTATGACGTATTTCTTTCCAGACTTGAAAGCTTGGTATCAATTGGGTTCAATATAATAGTTTTTTCTTCAGATGAAAGGCATTCCTTTACATATACCTGGCTCATTGTTTGCCAAAGATACATCTTGCTAAAACCGATCAGATGTTCGAGATCCTCTAGCCATTTGTGGTGGTCTAGATTAGTTGTCGCCTGCATTAATGCATCCCGCACTTCAGATTCGCCTTTATCCAATCGTGCCGAGAATTGAGCCACAGCGTTATTTATAATACTCTTAAATACTTCTTTCTCAGGTGCTTCAACGCCGGGCAACTTTATGCATCCAGGGCTATTAGCCATGTCAGCATCAAGTATACCCAATGAAGAAAATGGGATACGTGAGCTTTCAGATAGTAGTCCTAACGCCTGCACAACATTGCCCGGACCTACCTCTATGCATTCAATTCTTGATAGATTTGTCGCACTTTGTCTCATGATCTCTCTTATGAGCTCTAAGGCTTCTGTATCTTCCATAAAGAGATATAAATCAGGACTGTTGAGATCATCCATTCGATGAAGAGCATAGTTGGCTGTTATTCCATATATAATATCAATTCCTGCAGTACCATGATTTAATAGTATTCGGCCTTCATGCGGTAGTTCCTCGAGCACATAAGGACTATGTGTTGTTAAGATTACTTGGATCTGTTTTATTCTTGCAAGATGAAGAAGGTGATGTATTAGTCTTCGTTGCGAGCGCGGATGCAAGGATGCTTCAACTTCGTCTATCAAAATGAGAGAATAATTGGGTGCATTTTCTAATAGAGGAATAAGATCTATTGTTGCACTTTCTCCTGCACCTTGATGGAATTGCGAATACTGTCTACCGGACCAGCGAGCAACACTCACATCAAGTCTATCACTCCGATTACTTCTTGCAGTTCTAACATTATCATAGTTTCTGCCAAGTATATATGTGCAATTTTCTATTTGGTTATTATTTAATGAGCTTGCAGAAATTTCTGTTGCATTTCTTTTAGCAATTCGAGCATACCCTACTGTAGCATTCAGAGGCTTTATTCTTGAAATATCCTGGAATATTATATTTCTGCGTGGCCTTTTGGGCAATCCCCTCCATCGTTGGGTTGGCTTGCGAATGGCATATACTTTTTCATGATCTCCTTGGTATATTTTATAATTTAAAGAAACTCCTGAGATGGTTTCCCATGCTGTATCTGGGAAAAAATCGCTTGGGTAAAATGATAGTTTCTTATCGCGAGGATTTGAATAAGCTGAAGCTGCAGCTTCCAGAATAGTGGATTTGCCCGATCCGTTCTCTCCTGCTATCGCAACCACAGGAAATTCAAAGCGAATCTCCTCCCCGTTCCATCCGCGAAGTCCATAAATAGCCAAAGACCTCAAAAATTGGGGCCAAGGTGAATTAAGCATTTTATGCCTTATTTTTTCGATCTCTTCGTGGATGCAATCACCTTTGTATCAGGTTTTTGAACTGCTTCATAATTGCTCTAAAATTTAGATCTATCTGCCTATATACAAAGATATGTAGTCCGAAAGCTTTCGAAGCTCCACCTCGAAGGCACAGGAGCGATAAGATCTAATATGACGAGGAGATAGTGGAGGAGGCAGGGCCCGTGGTCTAGCTGGTTATGACATCGCCCTTACACGGCGGGGATCACGCGTTCGAATCGCGTCGGGCCCATAATTATCAATCGTTTTCGCCATTCGTTATTTTCCCGCGGCTAACCTCAGGTTACTATGTTTTTCCAGTTGTTAGTTAGTCGCTCTGTGCGTTCTCTGTGAACTCTGTGCCTCTGTGGTGAAGACGTCGTTAGCCACTGGTTATAACCAATGGTTTACGAACTACCACCACAGAGACACAGAGCGCACGGAGGACTCACAGAGGACTCGATTATTCCATTACCCACGCGAAACAGCGAGGAACCATGTTTTTCCAGTTGTTAGTTAGTCGCTCTGTGCGTCCTTCTGTGAACTCTGTGTCTCTGTGGTTAAAAACGTCGTTAGGCGCTGGTTATAACCAATGGCTGACGATACTATTATTTTCATCACATAATTCATAGCAAAAATAGAGCAACGAGCCCTACCAATACCGTTGGCAGGAGGATCACCGCCATCTTATTGCCAAACTCCCTTGTCCCCAGCACGTAGGCCAGGATTAGCTTGACCAGAGTATTGGTTATGGCAGCCAGGGTGATGGTGGTGACAGCCACTGCGGGTGCAACGGTCGACTGGGCCAGGGAGGCCATGGTGAGAGCAATGGCGTCGACATCAGCCAGGCCGGAGACAATGCCTGCAGCATAGATTCCTGCATCGCCGAAGTAGACGTTGGCCAGCTTGGAGATGACGAGCACAAAGGCGAAGAAAGCACCGAACTTCAGGGCGGGCACGATACGGAATGGGTCTTTCACCGTCACATCCTTTCCCAATGGGCTACTTTTTCTGACCAGCAGATAGGCTAAAGCCGAGCCCACCAGAGTCATGAGCAGCAGATGAGGCAGAAGGGCAAAGAAGAGATTCCTGTTTAATAACAGTACTATGAATAGGATTCGAGGGAACATGGTGCAGCTCGCGATGGCCGTGGCGAATACTGCGGAGGGCAGTATCTCATGGTTTTCCTTTGCTTGCTCAGCCATCGATGAGGTGACGGCGGTGCTGGAGACCAGGCCACCTAGGATGCCCGTAAGGCCGAGTCCTTTCTCGGTACCCAGGATGCGGATCGCTATGTAGCCCGCATAGCCGATGAGGCTGACCAGCACCACGAAGAGCCAGATCTGGCGGGGGTTGAGTACACCCCAGGGGCCCAGGGGCGTCTCGGGCAAAAGAGGGTAGATGACCAGGGCGATTATGCCCATCTTGAGAGTATCGAGGAGATCCGTCTCGCTCAGCACTTCTACATAATGGTGAGTGATGGTTCGCGTGGCCAGGACCCAGGTGGTAATGATGGAGAGGGCCACAGCCAGGAGCATGCTGTCGGGAAAGCTGGTGAGCATTCCCAGAGCAAAGGTGACGACGGCGGCTACCGCTGCCGTGAAATCGACTCTGCCCAAACTGCTTATTGAGGACGCATATCCCACGGCCACGAGGATGGTAAAAGTGGCCATGGATACGATGGCAAAGCCGGAGCCGTAATGGGCTGCCAGGGTGGCGCATAAAGAGCCCAGCAGAGCAATCAAGACGAAGGTGCGTAGGCCCGCCACGCCCCGGACCTTATCTTCAACCAGCCGGCGTTGGCGCTCTGTGCCGATGAGAGCGCCTATGAGCAGGGCTATAAGAAAAGGGTAGATATCGGCAAATTCCATTGTATCGCTTTTTGTAATTCTCTGGTTAATAGTCTTTGCATATCGGCGCTATGCCGGTGTCGCTCTCTGGGTGGAGCCGGAAAAGCCTGCACGGGCGTTTATTTGCGCCAACACTTGAGGTCGCAATATGGCTGCATTTTGTCCTCACACGCAAAAGCCCGGAGGCCGGCCAGGTTTAAAGCGATGCACGTCTTCACCAGGATAGATGGACGAGCAAAACGCCGCGAAATGCATTGCCATCCTGGAGAAGGAATATGGCGTTCCCCAGCCGGACAAGATCGATCCAGTGGATCTGCTGGTCATGACCATCCTGTCCCAGAACACCAGCGATACCAACAGCTTGCGAGCCTTTGCCCTCTTGAAGAGCGCTTTTTGCGATTATGATAAGGTCCTCGCCGCTTCGGATGAAGCTGTGGCCGACGCGATTCGCCCTGGCGGTCTGGCGGAGATAAAAGCCCGCCGCATAAAGGAGACGCTTTCCAGAATAAAGCAGGACGCGGGGGCATTCTCCCTCTCCTTTCTGGCGGATATGGAAAAGGATGAGGCCATGGCGTATCTGCTCTCCCTGCCCGGCGTGGGCCCCAAGACTGCGTCCGTGGTGCTGCTCTTCGCATTTTCCATGTCCTTCCTGCCAGTGGACACACACGTCTATCGTGTCTCGCGCCGGTTGGGGCTGCTGGCTGAGGATGTCGGGCCAAAGAATGCGCAGATCATCCTGGAGATGATTGTTCCTGTGGAGAAGTACATATCCCTTCATCTGAACCTTATAACGCACGGTAGGCTCATTTGCCGGGCGCGGGGGCCCAGGCACGAAGAGTGCGCCCTGCGAAAATGTTGCGACCATTATTTGCAGGGCCAAAAGCCTTAAATGATAGTAAAAACTACCCCCAATCCGCGCTCCTGTAGTGTAGCTCGGCCAATCATGAAGGACTCTCACTCCTTCGACTCGGGTTCAAATCCCGACGGGAGCATCGTTTTTACCTGGTCTATATGATGTACTTTGAAAGAGACATATGGGCATTTGCGGCCAGAGGCCTCAAGTTTAGAGAATTCCTGGCAGAGGTGGTGAAATGTTGGAACCTAATTTTTGAAATAGTATGAGGAACATTTATGTTTAATGATGAGCTAAAGTATTAGATCGAAGGGAGATATTATGAAAAGAAATCTATTGATATTAATACCCGTTTTATTGCTATGCAGTTCAGCCGTTCAAGGAGCTGCCGGAAACAGCCTGCGGATAGATGGGCCTGATGGCTGGACAAAGCATCTGGAAGTCGCTCGGGGGTCAACACCTTTTCTTGTGGTGCTGGCTGCAAAAGACGGCGACGGCATACTTTATGATAAATATCAGGATGGAAGCGTTCATAGTTATTTCTATTACTTCCAGGGTTACGATCGTCTGCCTTTCGATGCGAATACACCAGGGCGACACGTATTGTTCTATGTCATAAATGGTGTGGAGAGCAATCCCGTAGTAATTGACGTAGAAGGCACTTATGCCCCAAACATTTGCCCTTTGCCTGCGGATGCGCCTAAAATTTGTGTTATGCCTCAAGCAAGCATTCGCGCATCATCCGCCTGCTCGATGCCATGCAATGCGCCGATTTCCCTCTCACGGGAGATATTAAGCGATCCCGTGTGCCTTCAGTACAATCCCGTAGGTGCTCACATCATGAACTACCAGAATGGAATTGTCATTCCCAAATCTGCATCTCAGTATCATTTTGGCAAGGATTTCTCGTTGGGGACAATAGATAGCAACTATCCGGGCACACCTTTCCTGCTCCAGTATCTTTCCGATCCGTAAATATAATGAGCGTGGGCGCTGTTTGGCCGCCTCCTTTTTCTTAAGCAGAACGATTCTTCATGCAATCATGTGCAAGGCAGCCAGTCAACGCTGATTGCGCCGCATGTGGAGTTGTCCCAAAGCTGGATGAACTTCTCGATGGAGAAGACGCCGGTCAGGTCCTCGACACTGCGTCCATACTCGGCATGGCGACCCTTGAGCTGATTGTCAGCCTGGGGATCTCGGGAGATCCAGCCGATGTGGGCTACGCCGATGACGTTCGAGTTTATATTGGCTTCAAGAACTCCCGTACAGCAGGGCACTGGCGGATACTGAACGCTGAAATAGCGCTTTGCTTGGTCGGATTCTTCTGAAATCGAGAATGATGCGTTATTGTTCATATAATTTATAGTCTTGATCTCGGAGTCTCTTTGCAGGTGCTCAGCATGGGTGTACATCTCGGTCATAACTGCACCGATCTTGTAGTTTTGCACACACAGCTTATCCAGCCACTTCCGGTCATAAGTGCCGGTCTGATAGGAGACGGGCATATACTCGAATTCTGCCTGCTTGGAGAAGTTGATGTAATCCATGGGACCAAAGCCGGTTGGCCATTGGCGGTACCTGAATTTGATATGATAAGGGAGAAAGTCATCCCAGTAAACCGGCGGACCCCAGGGCCCGAAATCTCCATAGTAATCATCCATATCATCCGGCCAATCCAACTCACCAGGATCCTCCCAAACGTCACCAGGATCCTTCCAAATGGAGAACTGCGCTAAAGAAGGCCCACCACATCTGCTGCCGATCTGCCTTTCTGCCTCCAGCTCAGTCTTATCGGTGATAACATTGCCGCTGCCGGATTCCTTTTCGACAAGCTTGGACCCATTAAATCCATTCTGAGTTGAAATAATCTTCTCGACGTTTTTATATCCTACACCATGGACCGATGCCTTCTCATACATATAGTTGGCAGCACCGACCATTCCTATCATAGAAACAGCCAGTACTATACATATTAGTGATGGCTTCATTTCACTTCCCTCTGAGGATTGCAAGTAGGTAATTCTTGGTAATATTTAACTGTTACCAACTGTCTCCCAAAAATACAATGGTTTTTTGCCAATGTAATCCCGTGCAATCCGATCACCTTCCTACTCCCTTGCAGTTTCCCCGCAAGAGGCAGACGATTCCTGCCGCTAATAGTACGGCAATGATGCCTGTCAGGAATATGCCGTCGAAGACTCCGGCTCCGCCGATGGAGAGGACCAGTGGTTTGACCTGGTGCAGTTCCAGTGGCGAGAGGGCAGGCAGGATTCCTGGGGTGAGCAGGCTGAGCAGGTCGGCTCCAACCAGCGTTCCCAGAGTGCCGCTGATGTATGCCAGGGGCGGAGCGCGGCGAAAGCCCTTCGCCAGGAGCAGGCCCATGGCTGCCGCTAAAAGAGGGGAGAGCCAGACAGGCAGGACAATGCCCTCGCCGGGAATGGCCTGCGCCGCCTCGTAAGTGATGACAGCTACCACAGCCATGCCCAGCAGGGCTTTTTTGAGGTTAACCTGGCCACCTAAGATAAGATGGGCCGAGATGAGCAGGGGAATGATGCAGCCTCCCAGGTTGACGGCCAGGTAGAGGGGGTGAAAGACAGTGGAGACGTCCTGAGAGGTCAGGCTCATCAGAGAGACGTACCACTCCGGATAAGATGATATGGGGGCCTCGATGAGCTGAAAGTCCACCAGGCTTCCCAGAATGGAGCCGAAGACGGCCAGGACGGCGTGCCAGTGGCTAAAGCCCACCATCTCAAAGGCCGTCTCTGAGAGGCGCAGAAATAGGTAGATGATTATGAGGGGCGCGACCAAGATGAGCAGCATGACGACGATTGCCAGTGGCAAGAAGAGCAGTTCGAACAAGCTTTTGCACCCGCAAATGAGTTATCTGTAGTAGTTAATAGAGCTTTGCAAGGTGTTTTAATATGACAATTATTACCGGCAGCGAGGCGCAGAGCCTTGTGGAATGCATGATCGACCCAAAGATCCAGACGCAGATGTGCGGCATGGAGTTGACGCTGCAAAAGATCGAGCGTTTCACATCCTCTGGGGCAGTAGCTTTCGATAACATCGAGAGAGAGTTGCCCCGGACGGAATTGATGGATTTCGATTCATCGGGCTGGATTGACCTTGCTGCGGGCGCCTATCTGGTGACCTTCAATGAGATTGTGAATGTGCCCAGGGACGCGGCAGCTCTGGCCCGTGCAAGATCCACTCTCTTGCGCTGCGGGGCCTGCCTGGAGACGGCCCTTTGGGATCCGGGCTACCGGGGACGTAGCCAGAGTCTGCTGGTGGTCTACAATTCCCATGGACTCCGGCTGAAGAAGAATGCCCGGCTCATGCAACTGGTGTTTCTGCGGCTGGAAAAAGAGGCGGAGAAGGTGTACGTAGGGAAGTATCAGGGAGAGAACATCTGATTGCTGCTAGAAACGAAAAAAAAAAAGAAAAGGGCTCTTGCCTAGCTGATGGCCAGGGTCCTGATGGTTTGGGTGGTATTATTCTGATCGAGTAGCGATACCATTACCGCAAAGTTGTGTTCACCCAGGTTCCAGACAGCCATATCGTAACTGCCGCCCAGCATCTCAATGCGTCCATCATTGGTGCTCAGGGTATGGACGGTCACATTTTTGCCTTGGCTATCGACTGCAGTCTCGTTTCCGGTTTCCACAGCGCCTTTGGCTTCTACTGCCGATATGCCTCCTATCAGGAAAAGCTCGGAAAGCGCGCCCGGGCTCATTTTTCTCATGGTTTCATCATAAACGCTCAAAACGGAGATAAATGCCGCACCGTATGCGTCTGTGTTATTGATGATGAAATCCTGGCTGACCATTCCGTTATCACTGGCGTTGAATTCGCCACGAACCATCTCGAAGCCTGGACCTAAGTCCAGAGAAATGGTCTTTTCTGTGACGGTTAAGAACTTCGATTCCAGGGCGGTGCAGGGCAGGGCCAGGCAGGCCAGGAGAAGTATAACCGGTACAAGTGCTGTAAAGGGCTTCATTTTATTACTCCATTTGTGCTTTATGAATTATGAAGGCATGATATTTATATCAAATGAGTGCTGAGCAAGAGCAATCATGGCAAAGAACTTCGCTTTCATCCCTGGTCCGAAGACCGGAAACTTCCTGCACCGTCCTTTGCAATCTTGCAAGTTAAAAGCAATTTTGATGGCATTATTATTCATCAGCCTGCTGGCAGCCAATGCGTCAGCTCAGGGTTACATGGGCACTGTGAGCACCGGCACAGGAATAATACCTGCCCTGACGGTGGGCAAGGCCTCGATTTCCGTGTCCAGCGCGGGCGCCATCTCATCGCAAGCAAACCTCACAGGAAGCTGGGCTCTTGATCTGAAAGGGGCCCAGATCAGGCATTTTGACTTGAATATGTATCAGGAAGATGACCTTATTTTGGGTGCTGGCCGCACTCAGGGCCAAAACGGCCTGGCTGTGAAAGCGGCCGGCTCTGTGGCCGGAGACAGACCGACCATATTCATCTCCCTGGTTGATAGCGAGCAGGTATTCCGGCTCACGCTCTCTGTTTCTGGAGATGCTCTTGTCGGGGAATACGATTCCCTTTCCCCGGTTCGATCGCACGATTCGGGAACGGTAACTGGCCGTATAACTCTAGCAGCCAGGAAGAGTCCGGCAACAACGCTTGGCAAGAGCGTCAATCCCAGTGCAACCATGGGTGCATGGGTGGGAAAGGTCGCGCAGAGCAGCTAGAAAAGAGGGATATATGACGAGGGTTCTGATTGTATTAATGATAATAGTACTTGCTGCCGGCCCCTCTGCCGCGGCAAAGTGCTGTTCATTGGGTGGTGGAGCGTCCTATAACTTTCTGGGTGACTATAGCCAGGCGATGCCTGATGGAGAGCGGCAGAATGCAACTGCTGAAGGTAAATGGGTGATATGAGGCGCATCTAGGTCTTCGTCCCAGGAGAAAATCTCTTCATGAGGCGCTTCATATTCATCTTGCCAGCTCCGCCTCTCATGCCTTTTATTGCCTTTTGCATAGCCTGATGGGATTTGAGAAGCTCGCGAACCACATCAGGAGTGGCTCCGCTGCCCCGGGATATGCGCTTGATACGCGAGGCGGTTATTATCTTGGGGTCCTCCAGCTCTTTAGCCGTCATGGAGTCCATGACCACCCGGTACTTGTCCAGACGGTCTTTGGTCATCTGGTACTCTTTATCGGAAAGTTCCAGTCCCAGGCCGCCCATGGGCAGCATCTGCATGATCTGCTTTAATGGCCCGAGCTTGTTCATGGCCTCCATCTGCTGATACATGTCTTTGAGGGTGAACTTGCCCCGCATGAGGGATTCTACGTCCACCTGGGAATCGGTCTGCACCTCTTGGGCCTTTTCGATGAGCGTCTTGATGTCGCCCATGCCCAGCATCCGGGAGATGAAGCGGTCTGCTTCGAACTTTTCCAGGTCGGCCGGCGTCTCACCCATGCCGATGAAGGCCACACAGGTCTTGGTCTCAGCCACAGCCGAGAGCGCTCCGCCGCCCTTGGCTGTGCCGTCCAGCTTGGTGATGATGACGCCGGTGATCTGCACCGCTTCGTTAAAGGCGCGCGCCTGCTCGGAAGCCTGCTGGCCCAAAGCTGCGTCCATCACCAGCAATTTTTGCTCGGCATTGACCACGCTGTGAATGTCTTTCATCTCCTGGATGAGGTCGCCCTCCAGGGCATGCCTGCCAGCGGTATCGACGATGCGAACGTCATACTTCTTGGCAGCTTCCAGGCCGGCCCTGGCCACAGCAGGAGCATCGGGATTGCCCTTATCTCCGAAAAAGAATACACCCTGCTTTTCACAGAGCGCTTTTAGCTGGTCATAGGCCCCGGCGCGAAAGGTATCTGCGCAAATGACTGCGGTACGAAGCCCCTTTCGTTGAAAGAAGGTGGCAAGCTTCGCGGCTGTGGTGGTCTTTCCCGATCCTTGCAGGCCCACGAGCATGATGTTCTGCTTTTTCAGGGGAATGTCAGAGCCACGGCCTACCAGGTTGATCAACTCCTGATAGACGATATTGATAACGTGCTCGCGCGGGTTCATGCCAGCAGCCGGTTTTTCATTGAGCGCCCGCTCTTTGATGGTGTTGGAAAGCTGCATCACCAGCTTCACATTCACATCTGCCTGCAAAAGTGCCCTCTGAATCTCCCGCACGGCATCGTCTACTAAAGCCTTGTCAATCTTATTCGCCGACGCAATCTTCTTTAGAGCGTTACGCAGCGATCCGCCTAAGTTTTCCAGGACCATAATGCTTCGTTGCTCGATGAGGCTGGCAAACCATATAAAAATGTTCCTTGTGGTGAGTTAAAAAAACCAATGAATAGGAGGGAGGCAAAAGTCTCAAGGGATCGGAGGGAGAAAAATAGATGTTTCGACTTTTGCCGATTACATCTTATTCTTTTGTCGATATATAGTTTTCGCTCTCAAAAAAAACGGCGCTTCGTCCTTGAAATGGATCCGATCTGACCCTATCCAGTATCTATTTGCCTCGAAGGCAATCTTTATAGGGGATGACATCTCTCCCAAGGTTGCGGCGTGAGGGATGCGCCCAACCGATAAAGGTTTAAGTCAGATCGACAATGTTGTCGGACGCTAAAACCCTTGCCAAGGTGGCGGAGCGGCTACGCAAATGCCTGCAGAGCATTACCACTCCGGTTCGAATCCGGACCTTGGCTTAAACAATTTGATGCGGCAATCATCTAATAATTTTGGAGATGTTCTATCATGAGCGGACTTCATTTATTCTCGATGGCTGCATGAATTATACCTCAGCACTATCTTCATTATTCCGTATAGGGCATTGCATCAAAAGTTTTGATAAAATTGATGATATATTTTAGGGAAAAGCTTATATCGTCTCAGGTTGTTTCGTTACAGTCCTAATTATTCAGGAGGCTTAATCAGTTTTGAGCAAAGCAACGGGCTACGACGCAAGTCAAATTCAGGTTCTTGAAGGCCTTGAGGCAGTAAGGCGCAGGCCTTCAATGTACATAGGCAGCACTGATACTCTGGGGCTGCACCATCTGGTCTACGAGGTTGTGGACAACAGCGTAGATGAGGCCTTGGGTGGCTACGCTAAAGAGATCGACGTGATCCTTCATCCTGACGGCAGCGTCTCCGTTGCAGATGATGGTCGCGGAATTCCCGTAGACAATCATCCTCAGTTCAACCGCCCCGCCCTGGAGATAGTCATGACCGTCCTGCACGCAGGTGGCAAGTTCGATCATGAGTCCTACATGGTCTCCGGAGGCCTTCATGGCGTAGGCGTCTCCGTGGTCAATGCACTCTCCGCGTGGATGGAGGTGGAGGTGAGAAGGAACGGACGGGTCTACCGGCAGCGATATGAGCATGGCAACGTGGCCTCTGATGTCACGGTCCAGGGGCACTCCGAGCACACCGGTACCACGGTCACCTTCAAGCCGGATGGCGCCATCTTTGAGGATACCGAATACAACTTTGATACACTATCCTCTCGGCTGAGAGAGCTGGCTTTCCTCAACCGTGGCCTGCGGATAACCATAAAAGATGAGAAATCAGACAAAGAGAACGACTTCTGCTACGAGGGTGGCATATTATCCTTCGTGGAATTTCTTAATACCAACAAAGAGGCTCTGCATAAGCCGCCCATCTACTTCTCACGCAGCAAGAACGGAACGCAAGTCGAGGTTGCCTTGCAGTATAACAACTCCTACAGCGAGAACATCTTCTCTTACGCCAACAACATCAACACACGAGAGGGTGGAACTCACCTCATGGGCTTTCGTGCCGCTCTGACCAAGACCGTCAATGAGTACGCCCGGGCCAATAAGGTCTTCAAAGGCGAGGTCAAGCTGGGGGGAGAAGATCTGCGCGAGGGGCTGGTGGCGGTCATCAGTGTGAAGCTTCCCGATCCCCAGTTCGAGGGTCAGACCAAGACGCGACTGGGAAACAGCACCATCCGGGGGATAGTCGAGTCCATGGTCTCAGAGGGCCTAGCCGAGTTCTTCGAGGAAAATCCCGTCGTCGCCACCACAATTGTGGAAAAGGCAGGCGAAGCCCTGCGCGCCCGTGAAGCGGCCAGGAAGGCCAAGGAATTAACCCGCCGCAAGAATGCTCTGGGCTCGGGAGGGCTGCCAGGCAAGCTGGCCGACTGCTCCAACAACGATCCCTCCAAATGCGAGATTTATATCGTGGAAGGCGAGTCTGCAGGCGGTTGTTTTTCGGGAGACACCAAAGTGGCACTTGCTGATGGTCGCAATCTTAGCTTCGAGGAGCTGGTGGCCGAGCAAGCGGAAGGCAAGGAGCACTTTTGCTACACCATTTGCAAGAACGGCACCATCGGCCTGGAGCGCGTGCAAAATGCCCGCATAACTAAGAGAAACGAAGAAGTCATCCGCATTACGATGGACAACGGTGAGGCGATCACCTGCACGCCCGACCATTGCTTTATGTTACGCGATGGCAGCTATAAGATGGCTACAAATCTCATGGTAGACGACTCCATAATGCCGCTTTACCGCAAACACTCAGATATAACGCAACCCGGCATCACAATAGACGGCTATGAGATGGTTTTGGATCCTCGGTCCGGCTCATGGTTGTTTACCCATGTTCTGGCTGATTGGTACAATCGCTGGCAGGGTGTATACTCCTTGTCTGATGGCGATCATTGTCATCATCTTGATTTCAACAAATATAACAACAATCCCACCAACATCCAACGCCTACCTCGCGATGAGCATTTAGCACTTCACCGTGAGCATGTCGGTAAAACACTTCATCGACCCGAAGTCATCAATAAATGCCTTGAGATCCGCCAGAGTTCGGAGTTTCGTGCCATGATGAGCGAGCGAATGCAGGAACCTGAGACACGCGATATTTTGTCTGCTCAAGCGAGAGTGCAGTGGGCAGACGAGGAGTACAAGGCGTACATGGGGCAGAAGTGGCGTGAGTTCTATGCGTCGAACGACGAGTATCGAGCACAAAATAAGATAAAACTTAGTCAAGCCTCGCGCCAATATTGGAGCAGTCAGGATAACAGGTGTCATCAAGCTGAGCGCATTAGGGCCTACTTCCAGAACAATCCGGATGCCCGCAAGCAGCAATCACTCACTGCTAAAACACAGTGGGAAAATGTTGAGCTTCGCGTCTGGCGCAGTGCCAAGACAAGCGAGCAGTGGACGCCAGAATTCAGAGCTAAACGCAAGGCAGCTCTTCATCAGACGTATTATCAAAAATCCATAACTGCTCTGCACAATTTTGTAGATGATGCTAATAGAGTTGATGTTGAAAGCTACAACGCTCATCGCATCGCTGTTAGTGACAAAACCCTGTTGCGTTTCGAAACGTTCTGCGAACGATATTTTGAGGGTGATTTGGATCGCGCAATAGAAGCTATTCAAAACTATAACCATCGTATCGTCTCAATTGAGCTGGTCGAAGAACGGATGGACGTGTACGATATCGAGGTGCAACATACGCATAACTTTGCGCTGGCTAGTGGTGTGTTTGTTCACAACAGTGCCAAGCAGGGCAGAAACCGGCACTTCCAGGCCATTCTCCCATTGCGCGGCAAGATCCTCAATGTGGAGAGGGCCCGGCTCGACAAGATTCTCAAGAACAGCGAGATTCGCAATATGATAGTGGCTTTTGGCACGGGCATCGGCGATGACTTTGATATCGGCAAAGCCAGATACCATAAGATAGTAATAATGACCGATGCCGATGTGGATGGCTCGCATATTCGCACCCTGCTCTTGACCTTCATCTACCGGTACATGAAGCCGCTCATCGATGCGGGTTACATCTTTATCGCCCAGCCCCCCCTCTACCAGGTCAAGAAGGGAAAGACCGTCAGCTACGCTTACACGGATGAGCAGCTGAGCCAATTGGTGAAGGGCCTGGCCAAGCCTGCCATTCAAAGGTACAAGGGTCTGGGAGAGATGAATTCCGAGCAACTATGGGATACGACCATGGACCCCGAGAAGAGGACCATGCTTAAAGTGACTCTGGAGGATGCCGTAGAAGCGGACCGCATCTTCACCATCCTTATGGGCGACCAGGTGGAACCCAGACGTGAATTCATAGAGACGCACGCCAAGTATGTAAGGAATCTTGATATCTGAGGTGGCTTTGACAGAAGTATTGGTTAACATCACTGAGGAGATGAAGTCCTCCTACATTGATTATGCTATGAGTGTGATCGTAAGTCGAGCTTTGCCCGACGTGCGTGATGGTCTCAAACCCGTTCATCGTCGCATACTCTATGCCATGTATGAGCAGGGTATGACCCACGATCAGCCCTACAAGAAATCCGCGCGTGTGGTGGGTGATGTCATGGGTAAGTACCATCCCCATGGGGATGCAGCCATCTATGAGACCATGGTGCGAATGGCCCAGACCTTCTCCATGCGATACCCCCTCATCGACGGCCAGGGCAACTTTGGCTCCGTCGATGGAGACCCGGCTGCAGCCATGCGTTACACTGAGGTCCGTCTCTCCAAGATCGCCGAGGAGATGCTGGCCGACATTGAAAAGAACACCGTGGACTTCACCGCCAACTACGACAGTTCTCTGAAAGAGCCCACTGTGCTGCCGGCAAAGCTGCCCGACCTTCTCCTCAACGGCTCCAGCGGAATTGCCGTGGGCATGGCCACCAATATTCCGCCACATAATCTGCCGGAGCTATGTGGGGCCATCATTCATCTCATCGACGAGCCCCAAGCCACGCTATCCGAGCTGATGCATATTATGCCCGGGCCCGACTTTCCCACTGGAGCATACATCGTAGGCAGGGCTGGCATTGAGGCTGCCTATCAAACCGGCAAGGGCAGCATTCTGATGAAGGCCAAGTCGGAGATTGAGGAAGGGACGAGAAGCACCAAGATCATTTTCACACAGCTGCCTTACCAGGTTAATAAGGCCAAGCTGATCGAAGATATGGCAGAGATGGTCAAAGGCGGCCGTCTGGAGGGCATATCCGATCTGCGGGATGAGTCGGATAGGGACGGCATTCGCATGGTGGTGGAGGTCAAGAGCGGATTTAATGTTCATGTGGTCTTAAATCAACTGTACAAGCACACGGCTCTTCAGACCAGCTTCGGCATCAACAATATGGTTTTGGTGGACGGCCTGCCCAAGATCGCCTCTTTGAAGGAGACTCTGGAGCATTATATCCACTACCGAACACTAGTGATTGAGAGGCGCACCAGGTTCGAGCTTGATGCCGCTGAGAAGAGGGCTCATATTCTGGCGGGTCTGCTCATCGCCCTCAAGAACATCGATGAAGTAATACGAATAATCAAAGCATCACGTTCTCCTTCTGAGGCCAAAGATGCCCTGATGCAGGCCTTCTTACTCAGCGAGGAGCAGACCAAGGCTATTTTGGAGATGAGACTGCAAAGGCTTACCGGTCTCGAGCAGGAGAAGATAGTCTCCGAGGCGGCAGAGCTGGAAAAGCTCATCGCCAAGTTGAGGAAGATCCTCTCTAGCAATCTGGAGATCTTGAGCATCATCAAAGATGAGCTGACATATCTCATTGATACCTACGGTGATGAGCGGAGAACCCAGATCATCGAAGCGGAGGGCGAGGTTTCCCGAGAGGATCTCATCCAGGAGGAGGAGGTGGCAGTGACCATCACCTCATCCGGGTACATCAAAAGGCAGCCCCTTACGGCTTACCGCATGCAGAGGCGTGGCGGCCGGGGTGTAATTGGTGCTGAGACCAAGAACGAGGAGTTTGTAACCGATGTCTTTACCGCATCCACCAAGGATTATCTTCTCTTCTTCACGGATAAAGGCAAGGCCCACTGGCTCAAGGTCTACGAGGTACCCTCTCTGGGCCGAGCGACTCGGGGAAAGTCAATTGTCAATCTTCTGCAACTGGAACCGGATGAGAGGATCACAGGTGCAATACCCGTGAAGAGTTTCGAGTCGGGCTTCATAATCCTGGTGACCCGAGCCGGCAGCATTGTCAAGATGCCCTTGCAGGCTTTTTCCAATCCCAGGAAGGGCGGCATCAAGGCCGTAAACCTGAAGGGGGACAGCCTGGTCTCGGCCAAGCTAACGGACGGAACTAAGGAGCTATTGGTGGCCACCAGGTTTGGCAAAGCCATCCGTTTCAAGGAGGATGATGTGCGCGCCTCCAATCGAGGCACTATGGGGGTGAAGGCTATCAGCCTGAACATGGGTGACGAGCTTATTAGCATGGATGTTATCCGGCCAAGTGCCAATTTCACATTGCTTACCATCACCAATCAGGGCTATGGCAAAAGGACAGAGCTGGAGGAGTACCCTCAGCAGAGGCGCGGTGGCAAGGGCGTCAAGAATATTGATGCCAGAAAGGGCTTCGTCTGCTGCACAACAACAGTTTCTGAGGACGATGAGTTGCTGGTCACCACCAAGGACGGAGTGGTGATCCGAATTCCGGCCAGCGAGATACGGGTGCAGGGTCGCTCCACGCAGGGCGTTCGCATCATGAATGTAAAGCCTGGCGATGAGGTGGCGGCGGTGGCCAGAATTACCTGAGGCGCCGCGCCATTCCTTTTTTGGGGACCTTTTTGAAAGAATGTGTGGCCAGAATCGATTGCTTTTTATGCATCCGGGTATTCATGGCAAGAGGTTGATCATCAATGTCCGGTTACTGGGATCCGCATATTGAGCGCATGCCTCTTGAAGACTTGCATGCTCTTCAGGAGGATCGGCTCAAATCCGTAGTAAGATATGTCTACGATCATTCCGCTTTCTATCGGCAGAGGTTCAAAGAGGTAGGGGTGGAGCCCGGCGATATCCGTACTCTTGCCGATGTCTCCAAGCTGCCCTTCACCAGGAAGGTGGACCTGCGGGACAACTACCCCACAGGCATGTTCAGCGCTCCCAAGAGCCAGGTGGTGCGCTACCACGTCTCCAGCGGCACTACGGGAAAGCCCACAGTGGTCGGCTACACCAGGGGCGACATCGAGACCTGGTCAGAGTCGCTGGCTCGAGCGCTGACTTCCATTGGCCTGGGCCGGGACGATGTGGTGCAGGTGGGCTACGGCTATGGCCTTTTTACTGGTGGTCTGGGCCTGCACTACGGCGCGGAGCGCATAGGTGCAGCAGTTCTGCCGGTGGGCACAGGCAACACGGAGCGGCAGATCGAGCTGATGCAGGATCTGGGCACCACAGCCATCGCCTGCACTCCATCCTACTTCCTTCATATCATGGAGGTGGCGGAGAAGATGGGCGTCTCCATCAAGAAGGATACCAATCTCAAGGCAGGCATCTTCGGGGCCGAGCCCTGGTCACTGGAAACCAGGAAACGAATTGAGGACGCTACGGGCATCAATGCCTATGACATCTACGGCACCAGTGAGATTTCCGGGCCGCTTTTCACAGAGTGTCATGCCAAGAAGGGCATTCACGTCTGGGCAGACATGTTTCTGGTCGAAGTGCTCGACCCCAAGACCGGTGAGCCCGTGGCGGACGGCGAAACGGGTGAGCTGGTCTTCACCACCTTGCACAAGTTCGCTCTGCCCCTCATCCGCTACCGTATCGGCGATCTGTCCATAATGAATAGTGAGCCTTGCGAGTGCGGGCGCACTCATCCCAGAATCATGAGAATTCTGGGACGAACTGACGATATGCTCATCATTCGCGGCATCAACGTCTTCCCGAGCCAGGTGGAGTCGGTCTTGATGGACATACCGGAGGTGGGAGATCACTGGGAGATCCTGGTGGACCGCAAAGGGCCGCTGGATATGATGACGGTGCGCGTTGAGTTGACGCAGGCCGGCTTCTCAGATAAGATTGGGGATCTCATGAAGCTGCGGAAGAATATCTCAAAAGAATTAAAAGGTGTGCTGAACATAGCAGCAGAGGTGGATCTGGTTGAGCCGGGCACCATTCCCCGCTCCATGGGCAAGGCCAAGAGAGTAACAGATAACAGAAAGGTGTAGGAGGCTTTTTAAAATGTCGGAGATCAAACAAATTTCTCTTTTTGTGGAGAACCGGCCGGGCAGAACGGCCAAGGTAGCCAAGACGCTTTCAGATGCTGGTGTGAATATCCGGGCTCTGACCATCGCTGAGGCGGGCGACTTCGGAGTCATTCGCATGGTTCTGGATGATCCGGAGAAGGGGTACAAAGTTCTGAAGGAAAATGCCTTCACGGTTTCCATGACCGATGTCTTGGCAGTGGAGATGAAGGACACTCCCGGCGGGCTTTACGAGATCGTGAACACTCTGGGGCAAAACAGCGTGAATGTGGATTACGCCTACGCTTTCGTCACAGCCAAGGCGCAGCGTGCCATGCTCATCCTGCGCGTGGACGACATCGCCAAGGCCAGGCAAGTGCTGGGCGAAAAGAACGTCAAGATCGCTACAAAAGAGGAGATTCAGGCCATATAAGATTTTTACTTGAGTGGGGTGAGTTTGCTACCGCGCCTGACAGGCACGGTTTCTCACTTCATTGCTAAGTATGTTTCTGGAAAGCTTGAACGATGTTCCTGGGTCGCGCAAAGCTAAGGCCTCATGCGGGCCTTGATCTCCACCACATCGCTCTCGATCCTTTGTAGCCGCTCATCCATGCGACCCTTCAGATCCGAGCGCAGACCTTGCACCTCGGAGACGACGTCCTCGCGGGCTTCGTCAATGGTATCGATCACCAAGTCCTGTTTTCCAGATAGCTCCTTGAAGCCGCCTCTCATCTCCACTATCATTTCATCCTGTTTTTTGGAGATCTCTTTCAAGCTGCCGTCCATGCCCCCTAGCTTGGAGACCGTATCCTTAAATCCGTCTTTCACAACCACAATCAGTTCTTTAAGATGACCGGCAGCGACATCAAGCAGGGCATCGGTCTCATTCTCGCCAGCCACCTTGAAAAATTCGTCGTAAGCACCCAATGCATCGGAAAACTCGCTTTGGACATCATCAACTTTGATCAGAGTATTTTCAATTTTTATGGCCTTGAGAAACCTCTCCAGATCGTCAAATGGGCCCTCTGCCAAGATCTTCACTCTGCCGTCCGGCAGATTTCTTACATACCCTTTGAGGCCAAATGCTCTGGCTATGGTCACGACCTTGGATCTGTAGCCGGCCATCTGCACTTTTCCTGAGACATGGGCTATGAGTTTATGCATCAATTTAATTATTCTCTCTTTTCATATTTGGACTTTAGGCTTGCTTTCAGCTACCATCCTTTTCTCCTGGCGCTTTGATCAGCTTTAGCCAGGCGGACGTCGCCCGCCTCTTGCAGATGCTTTTTCAGGTCATGGGGCGGGTTTTTGTTGATAGGAATTTTGCTGGAGAAGAATGCACCCACCTTCAAAAAGGCGTAACAGAATAAGCCCAGCTCTTTGTCGTAAACCACGGTGTATCCCTCCCGTGTCTCGTATTGAGCATAAAATTCATCGCCGTGTACTACTAATTTGACTTCTGGTCCCTTCTCTTGTGGGAAGGTCAGCGTCTCTCCAAATATTGCGCTCATAAAGTCAGAACGGCCTTTCCTGTTTTTTCCCTTCTCTTTATACTGCCTCTCCCAAAAATATTTAAATTTATGCATTTCGAAACCCTCTTAAGGGACTAAACTCCACTCCCGTTCATGAAACCAGGCATAAGCCCGGACTATCTCATCTACGGTGCAGGAGCCATAGGCAGTGTTCTAGGCGGATTTTTGCATAAAATCGGTCGCTCAGTGACCTACGCCGGCAGAGGCGAGCATTTTCGTATCTTTTCAGAGAATGGATTGAGAATCACGGGCATCTGGGGTGAACACCATGTTCCGGCAGAAGATGTGCAAATTCCCTGCACTACGATCCCGGAAAGGCAATATTCCATCATACTGCTCTGCGTAAAATCAAAGGACACCGAGGATTCAGCCGCTCAGGCGAAACCGTTGCTCAAAGAGGACGGCATCATGGTCTCCATGCAAAACGGCCTGAACAACTGGGAGGCCATCGCCCGCCAGGTCGGAGAAGATCGCACAGTTGGGGCGCGCGTTATCTTTGGGGCCGAGATCTTTGATCCGGGCCACGTTAAGGTCACCGTCAACGCCGATGATGTCCTGCTAGGCGAGCCCTTCCTGGCCGTGAATCGGCCGCTTTTAGAGGCATTGCAAGAGGACCTCTCACACTCCGGTATTCCCTGCAAAATTGTGAGCAAGGATGACATATGGGCGGCCATCTGGGGAAAAGTGCTCTATAACTGCTCCTTAAACCCGCTGGGTGCATTGCTGGAGGTGGCTTATGGAAAGCTGGGCGAGAATGAAGAGACTCGTCGCATTATAAAGGTCATAATCGAGGAGATCTTTCTGGTTATGAGTGCCAAAGGAGTAAACTCTCCGTATCAGGATGCAGATGAGTATTACCACTACCTGCTGGAAAAGCAGCTCCCGCCCACAGTGGGCCACCGCGCCAGCATGCTGCAGGATCTTTTGTTGGGACGGCAAACGGAGATCGATGCCTTGAATGGAGCCATCACCAAGTATGCCCGGGATTATGGTATCGCCACGCCCTACAATGACCTTCTCACTGCATTGATAAAGTTCAAGGAGAAGAAAGCTTTTTCATCTGTCCCTGACTATTAATAATGGGTCTGTGAAAATTATTGGCAGGAAGTGAGAATATGCAAGAACTGACCGATATACTGAGAACCATAACGGACGAGATGCAAAAGGCCCTATCCGCTCAGAATGCGGTGGGCGATCCCGTTACCGTGGAGGGAAAGACCGTAATTCCTCTGATGAGCGTGGGCATGGGCTTTGGTGCAGGTTCAAGCTCAGGAAAGGCGGACAATCCAGGTGGGGGCGGCGGCGCAATAGGCATGAAGCCCGTAGCCGTGATAATAATAGACCAGGGTGGTGTGCGAGTGGAGCGTATGAATGAGCCCCAACACACTTTGATTGAGCACATGGCAGAGGCGGTGCCAAAGCTCATGGAGGGCCTTACCCGCAAGAAAGAGACGCATGTGCAGATTAAGAGCGATGAGGATCGATCCTGAAATGCATAAATGGAACCCGGCAGACTATGAGAAGAGCTCCTCGGCCCAGTATGGTTGGGCCATGGCTCTAATTGCCGATCTGTTGCTTGACGGAGACGAAAGAATCCTGGATATGGGGTGCGCAGACGGCAGGATCACTGCTTGCCTGGCCGGACTGGTGCCCGATGGCTGTGTTCGAGGAATTGATCTTTCCCCGGAGATGATCGGCTTTGCAGCCGACAAGTATGAGGATCAAACCAATCTCTCCTTTCGGGTGGGCGATGCCTCACGGTTGCATTTCATTGAGAAATTCGATCTGGTCGTGTCTTTTGCCTGTTTGCATTGGATTGAAGATCAATTGTCTGTCCTGAGAGGAGTTGTGCAGAGCCTGGTGCCGGGCGGTCGCTTTCTCATGCAGTGCGGGGGCAGGGGAAACGCTGCCCGTCTCCTGGATATAACCTGCGATCTCATCACCATTCCGCCGTGGAAGGAGTACTTCTCCGGCTTTACCTTTCCCTACCACTTCTACGGGCCGCAGGAGTACGAAACCTGGGTGACGAAGGCGGGGCTACTGCCCCGAAGGGCGGAGCTGGTTGCCAGGGACATGATCCATCAGGGTCATGCGGGCCTGGAGGGCATCGTCAGAAATACCTGGCTGCCCTATACACAGAGGCTGCCTGCCCATCTGCGTGATGAGTTTGTAAAGGAGATAGTTGCAAGGTATCTGGAGAGGTATCCACTGGATGAGAAAGGCCAGGCTCATGTGCAGATGATGCGCCTGGAAGTGGAGGCGGAAAGGCCACGCTGATTTTCAGCTAAATATTTAAAGATGTATTTTGCATTACCTCTTATGGATCTATCCATGCTGCTCCTCGCTTTGCTGGCTGTATTCATAGTAATCATATTCTATTCTGTTACTGTATACAATCGTCTGCAAAGTCTGAGAAATGGCGCTTTTGCCACTTTATCTCAGATCCGTGTGGCTATGAAAAAGCGGCTGGATATGGTGGAGCAGTTCGTTGACCTGGTGAAAAGCTATGCCCATTTCGAAAAAGAGACGCTGGAAAAGATCACCGTCATGCGGACCGACCTTTCCAGTGCCGACCCAGGAGACATCCGCAAGATCAACTGCGAAAGCCTGGGACTGCTCGCCGACATCAGAGCGGTAGCGGAAAGCTATCCCGACCTCAAAACCTCGGAAGCTGTCATCAATACCATGAATGCCATTCGCGAGGAGGAGGATGAGATCTCCCGGCACAGGTACACTTACAACAATATCATCCAGGAGCTGAACACCATGATCGACACCCTGCCTTCCGGCTTCGTGGCCTCCCTGGCCAAAATGGCCAAGCAGGAGTACCTCAGCTTCGAGGAGGACGAGCTGCGACGGGCAGGCTATCTAACATCCGAAGAGATCGAGCCGCGCCGGCCGGAGGTGAAATGGGATTGAGAGAAGAGAACCAGCTCAAAGCGATCATGGTAGGGATCTTCCTTCTTGGCCTGATAGGCTTGATCGTTACGGGCTGCATACCCGGCATTGGCGGAGCAGGCTTGCCTCTCACAATTCAAAGTAGCCGGCCCATCTGGGTAGATGACTACAATGCAACTTTTTACTTAAACGGGACCCTTGACGAGAGCCTGCAATACAACTTCAGTGGCTTGAATAAATGTCTTCACCGTCCCTGGCGATATCCCCTCTCCGATCAAGCCCTGAGCGGTCCCTATGTGCAGATAGTGAACTGCAGCTATTTTCCCGGTACTGTGGCCTACGAACGTGACTGGAAAGGTCAGCTTAGAATCATTACGGCAAACGGCAATAAGACCTATGTCCCTCCTATCCCTGCTCAACTGGATTACCGCAGCACGGTGGCCTCTCTGGCCGAGGAAAATGAGGCGGGATGCTACAGGCCAGGATACTTTGCCCCCGGACAGCAGGAGATTGGATACATCTTCAAGCTCCATCCGCCTGTGGAGTACGATGAGTTCAACAGCCATTTGAATATCATGCTTGCCGAGGAGCATTTGCCTTATGAGCAGGTGGAGATCGTGGTTCATGATCCTGATGGATATGTCGATCATCTCTTTTCCCATCCGGGTATGCCTGTAGAGAAACGTAACGATAGCTGGATTATCACCGGCACAAGCCCTAAATATGGGCTGCTGGAGGTGGAAATGCTTCTCCGGCCTGATGCCGTCCGGATAATGGAAGGATTTCCTAGATATGTTTCCGACGTTAAAGGCAAGACACTCTCCGCCAATCAGAATGTCTCTTTGCATGCATCACCATCTGCATCACCTTCTTCCAGGGCTGCAAGGATACGCAAATATACCGCCGATTTATATCTAAACGGCACCCTGGAAGAGAGATTCTTCTATAGTATCTTAGAAAGCGATAGCATTAGAATGCTCTACAGAACCTGGAAAGTTTCTCTATCCCAGGAGACGCAGACCTGCCCTTATATCGAGCTGCAAAAGATCAAAGCTCCGCCGGGAACAGTGCCCTATGCAAAGATGATGGGAAAGACCAGAATTCTGTCGTATAACGGCAGCCTGTACTCCCCTGCCCAATATGACCTATGGTCCACTACAAAGAGCATTGTAGCTGAGAGGAATGAAGCAGGATATTATTCAAATGATGGGCACTTTTTCTCTGCAAAGGCCAGCTATCTCGCAAAAATCCATCCATCTATTTTGTGTGATGAAAAGAGTTGCCTTCTCAGCCTCGATCTTTCTGGAAGGAGTCTCCCCTTTCGGCATCTTCAGGTAAAGGTGCACGATCCTGAAAATAACATATCAAGGATTTTGGTAAACCCTCTGCTAAGCGTACAGAAGGATGGTTTGGATTGGGTTATATCGGGAAAAAGCAATTATTATAATCCATTGTTAATAAATATACTTATTGATTCCACTGTAGCTTCGACCTTGCAAGGCTTCATCCAGTCCTCCAAAGATGTAAGCGGCCTGACACTGCAAGAGGAGGCTTCATCTGCCCGAAATGTAGCGATTGTCTCTGCAGTCACCACTATTCTAGCTGCAGTCCTCAGGCTCATGGTTCTGATAGCGCCTCTGATTCTGCTCTTTGTCTATCGCCGCTATGGTAAAGAGAGGACATTCCTGGTTCCAGGCGTTTTGAGCACTGTGCCTTCACCGAGAAAACCATGGCTGGTGAACCAAATTTTTAAAGGGACTCCCTTTGACTTCGATGAAGGTGGTTTTTATGCCACAGTCCTCGATCTGCAGAGGAGAAAAATCCTCGATATGAAGTCCGATGCTTCTGGCATTAAGATCACGCTGCTGGATGGGACAGATACTGCAGAGGATAGCTATGAAGAGAAGGTGCTGGATTTTTTGAAGAAGCATGCTAACAAGGGCGTTTTAGACACCCAGTCTATCTCCAGCAAGATCGAGAGCTTAAGGAGAAGGGGATATGATGACAAATCCGCCCGCAGATTTCTGTATGCTCTTCGTGATGAGATGCTCGCCCTCAAAGCCGGGCCTGGTGAGGATCTTGGTCATGAGTTCTTTTCCCTTCACTATAGGCAGAGGAGCATGCTTGTAGCCGTGCCCTTCGCGCTGATGGTCGCTAGCATCATTCTCGTCTCCCCTCTTGAGGATCTTTATCCGCAGATAAGGTTCTGCTTTATTGCTTCAACTCTGCTCTTCATTCAGTCACTGGTTCCTGCTGCAATTGCACCCATGGCGATTTTTGGTAGGTGGAAAGATGACTATTATAAGGAAAAACAAGAATGGTATGCCTTTAGAGCGTTTCTTGGCGACTATGCCATGATGCAGAAATATTCGCACCAGGATTTGGGCATCTGGAAGGAGTGGCTGGTCTATGCAACTGCCTTGGGCGTGGGTGATAGCGTTGCTAAGGCTATGGAAAACTTGAAGGTTCCGGTGATAGCTGAAGCCACCTCGTTGGCCAGTTTTTCCTATCATTTCAATAATTCATACGAGCTTGCATCCCTGCATGTGACCACCAAGGAAGAGGAACAAGCAGAACAGAGTGGCTTTTTTGGTGGTGGCGACTTTGGGGGGGGCGGTGGATTTGGCGGAGGGGGCGGTGGAGCGAGATGATCAGTTCTAGGATGTGGGGCAAAGGGGAAATTAGCAGACATTGGAGGATGAACAATGGGTGAAGGGCGTCAAGCTGCCGCCTTGATAGGCCTGGTCTCTCTGATGGGTCTCGTCGGGCTCTTCTTAACCGGAGGCATTTCCGGAATGGTGGGATCGTTTGCTCCCGGCATCGGTCTGGGAGATGTTTATGTGGACAGCTACCGGGCCGATATTTATTTGAACGGGACTCTGGCCGAGCAGTTCGTCTATGACATAAGTGCCTCCGGCAAATACAAAATGCTCTACCGTTCCTGGAAGATGCCCCTCTCCGAGCATAGTATGAAATCACCCTATGTGTCCTTGCTCAGGATATCGCCGCCCCAAGGCAGCGTGCCCTACCTGAAAAATTGGGCAGGCAATGTGACGCCTCTTTCCGCTCAAGCAAAAAATTACACAGATAGAATCGCAAATCTTTCCGAGAAGAGCGAGGCCGGATGCCTGCAGCCGCAGATGTTTTCCGCAGGAAAGTACCGCATTGATTATCGTTTCCTCATCCATCCCTTTTTAGAATGCGATCAGGAATTCTGCCACTGGAATCTAAGGCTGGCAGATGATCACCTTCCTTATCGCCAGGTCTCCATCTTCATCCATGATCCCGATGATCTGCTGGTCTCACTCTTCCCCCATCCGAAGATGGACTATCGCCGGGAGGGAGATGCCTGGGTAATCACCAGCAGCAGCCCGAAGGATAAAATGATCGAACTGGAGATGCTTCTTCGGTTTGAGGCCTCTCGCCATCTCGATGGTTTCCCAAGACAGGTGATGGATGTAAAAGGTAAGACCCTTACCGCTCAAGGATCTAACTATGACCTGCTCTTGCCCCTCCAGGCATTGATCCTTCTCTTTCCCTTTGCTCTTTTGGCGGTCTACTACCGGTTCGGGAGAGAGAAGCGCTATACCGTTCCCAAAACGTTGAGCTATGTTCCCTATAAAAGAAAGCCGTGGCTGGTGAATTTGGTCTTTAAGGGCGACGCCTTTGGCTTTGATAAGGATGGATTTTATGCCACCCTTCTGGATCTGCATCGACGTGGCGTCGTAGAGATAGACTCCGTGACAGGCACAAGGATAAAGCTATTGCAGCCGGAGGAATCAGGCGAGGACGACTACGAGCAGAAGGTTCTGAATTTCCTGAAGAGCAACTCCACCAAGAACGTCTTCAATGCGCAAGCCTTTGCGGATAATGTAAAAAACCTGCAGAAATCCAGCGACACATCCCGGTTACAAGAGGTGCACGAGGCGATGGATGGTCTCCTCAGGTATACAAATCATGATGCAGCCTCTGAATTTGTGGCGGGAAGAAGCCTGCGCTGCTTTGGTGGTATTAATTTCCAGCAGAAGGATCTGCTTACCATCCTCTATGTCGCTATATTCTTTCTTGTCTTTTTAGGCGGATTTAGCATTCTATCCAATCCATTAGTTGCGGCTCTACTCATTCTGCTGGTCCAGGCTTTTGTGGTGGCCTTTGCCCCTTCCGCCCTTTTAGGAAGATGGAAGCAGGACTACTACAAGGAGAAGCTGGAGTGGGATGCCTTCCGGGATTTTTTGTCTGACTATGCCATGATAAAAAAGTATGCACCCGAGGACCTGATCCTCTGGAAGGAATGGCTGGTCTACGCAACGGCCCTGGGAGTGGGTGATAAAGTGGTGGAGGCCATGGCCGACCTGAACATTCACATTGAGGAGGCATTCGTCGTGCAAAGCATGCACATCTACTTCAGCGATGCCTACTCCTACAGCAGTCCCCAATCGAGCGGATCGGGCGGTGACGGCTTTGGTGGAGGTGGTGGCGGCTTTGGCGGCGGTGGAGGTGGAGGAGGGGGCGGCGGAGGAGCAAGGTGATGCTAATATAAATGAAACGATTGATTTAACTTGACGCTTAGAGTTTGATCAATATATTTAGCCAAATATTATATATAATATCAGGGCGAATCAGGTACATAGTGCAATACATCTGAAGAGACATGTCCAGATTCTACCAGTGATTCTTGAATCATCCCCCACATCGCCATGACGACTACAAGCCACCTTGCAATGGGTCTCCCTTCAGTGACTAGTACAGCCGGGCCTAATTAAAGCCATGATTGTGAGCGGATAATGTGCCTTTGTGAACGGCTGATCGTTCTTCGCGCCTTCGCGGCTTCGCGTGAGATTCAACAGGGCCCGGTTTCACGCGAAGGCGCGAAGCCGCGAAGTCAA
>CAZDLZ010000037.1:0-6791 GCA_964506745.1 uncultured Methanotrichaceae archaeon
GTTGCTTTAAGTACCATTGCTTAACCAACTGTCTACTATCAGGGGTTCACTCCATGATTTCATCGAGTGGAAGGCCTACGTAGATAGCTTGAAGGATCTCGAATCAAGGCTCAAAAAGATTGAAGATGCAACGAACTTTAGAATCGCTTCGGGATAAGCTTATCAAGAGCTTTGAAATCCTGGACTTCAAGAGCGGTGAAAGCTTTTATTATCTCAAGGTGTAGGCCGTCATCGTCGATGATAGCTTGCTTAGAATCAAGGTGTACCGTTCTTTTGATAGCTATTATCATTTTGCGTAAATCCTATGACCGCTGACCTATAAGAAACATTTATATCTCGGGAGCACTTCTGCGTCGAGCTTCAGATAAAGCCAACTGTGGCCCTAAAAGGAAACGGTTGGCATGAGGTTTGCGAACCTTGCGAGAAATCAATCATCATATTAGCAATTTCGGCAATGAAAAAGCCGGAAATCATCCTGTCCATCCTCATCAGTTGTCCACTCAGAACAACCTGGAAATATCTCTTTTAGCCGTTGCCAGGAAGCCAATCCAACATCGGGCATCGCAGGGATTGGGAGCGATAAGAGAGCAAATGCCAAAACGGACTGATTCTGTTTGGGCATAGTCCGCTGCCCTTCTCTAAAAATCCGAAATTGGACCTATAATCCGGAGGGGTGCAAACGAAACTTCCAATAGTCTTTGATATCACCGGCACGGTGCTCAAGATCATCGGGCTGCTGCTCTTAGTGCCAGGATTGGTCTGTGCCTACTACCACGAAACCTGCGGTGTTGTCGCCTTTGCTCTGACCGCTCTGCTTTCCATATCCTCGGGAATCATCCTCAGCCGCTCTGGGGAAAAAGGTATGGTGGGAAACAAAGAAGCCTTTGCCGCCGTCTCTTTAGGATGGCTTGCTGCCACATTCTTCGGCTCTTTGCCCTTTGTGTTTCAGGGTCTTTGCCTGGTCGACGCCTTATTCGAATCAGTGTCCGGCTTCTCAGCAACCGGAGCTACGGTTCTAAGCGAAGCAAACGCCCAGGGGTACTACATTGTAAATTCCACTCTGGTCAACAATAGCATCTGCACCGCACTTATGAATGATCTGTCCCACGGGCTGGATGGATACGGCATAGCCTGGCAGGCTGTGAATAGCCATACTTTTTACGGCCTGCTCTTCTGGCGCTCCTTCCAGCAACTCATTGGAGGCCTGGGCATAATTCTCATGGTGGTTGCCATATTTCCACAGCTACGCGTGGCCGGACGCCAGCTTTATCGAGCCGAGACGGTGGGTCCAAGCAAGGATACCATCACGCCTCGTGCCACGGCTACGGCCAGAATTCTCTGGAAGGTTTATCTGCTCTTAAACGTGGTGGAGATAATTCTGCTTTACGTCGCAGGCATGCCTTTTTACGACGCGGTCTGCACGGCTTTTTCCACCCTGGCTACCGGCGGCTTCTCTCCTCAGGCATCCAGCCTCGTAGCCTACAATAGCCCCATCATTGAAGCAATCGTTGCCCTGTTTATAATCCTTGGCATGTCCAGCTTCACTTTGCATTACAAGGTTCTGACTTCGGACAGACTGGCCTGGTTTAAGGACGAAGAGTTTCGGTTCATGTTCTTTACCCTGGCCATTGCCGCATCGGTTCTGCTGCTTGCAGGTGGAATCGAGGGAGATCTGGCAACCAAATTCAGGTTTGCCTCCTTCCAGGTCATATCCTTCATGGGAACGTGCGGCTTTGTAAGTTCCCTGGATTATGATAAATGGTCCACGGCGGCAAAGATGGCTCTGATAATGGTCATGCTTATCGGTGGCTGTATCGGCTCGACCGCAGGTGGCATAAAGGTGGGAAGAGTTCTAGTAGACTGCAAGTACGCCTACAATGAGTTATTTCATATGCTTCATCCTCATGCACTCATGTCGGTTCGTCTGGGAGAGACAAGGGTACAGGATGCAATCCTGCGGCCCATGCTCTTCTACTCTTTTTTCTACCTGGCTGTATGGCTGGCTTTGTCTCTGGTCCTGGCCGTAGTTAGCAGCGGAGATTCGCGAGTGGATCTGCAGGTAGTGGCGGCGGGTATTGCTTCCTGTCTGGGCGGCGTGGGCCCGGCCTATGGCGTGATAACCTTTGACTGGTCGCAAATGGGCGCAGCCGGCAAGATGATCGGCTTTTTTGCCATGTACATCGGCCGGCTGGAACTGATGCCCATATTCTTATTATTTATTCCAGAACTGTGGAGGAAATAACATGCGTATCTTAATCACCGGAGCTGGCGAGGTAGGTTTTCTCATAGCCAGCGAGCTTTATGCCGATCATGATGTAACCGTAATAGACAGGGACCCTGCGGCCTGTGCCCGTTTGCAGGATATGGACGTGAAGGTTTTGCAGGGCAATTCCGCCAATGCCCGTCTTCTTCAGGAGGCCGGCATAAAGAAAGCCGATATAGTAGTGGCTGTTACCGGCAATGACGAGGTGAACGTAATTACCTGTATCATAGCCAGCCACCTCGGCGTAAGCCAGACTATTGCCAGAGTCAGCAATCCTGAGTATATTGATCAGCCTGTTCAGGATCGAAAAGAGATCGGCATAAGCTATATGATCTGTCCGGAGCTTGCCATGGCCGAAGATATGGCGAGGTCCCTCTACTTCTCATCCATGCTCATGAACCGGGATCTTGCCAATGGATTGGTGGAGCTGATTGAGTTCAAGGCTACAGAAGACATGAGCATCCTGGGCCCTATCGAGAATATCGGCATGCCCGATAGCTGTAATATTGTGGCCATAAACCGGGCCGGCGAGATCTTTATCCCGAAGAAGGGAGATGCCGTCCAGCTCAATGATCACCTTATGCTCCTTTGTGACTCCAAAATCCTTCCCCAGTTAAGGCAGATGCTGCACGAGCCCAAGAATTCTCCGAAGGTAATGATCGTAGGCGGCGGAATGGTCGGATTCTATCTCGCCAATAGGCTGGAGAAGATGGGAGTGGACGTCAAACTGATAGAGCATAATGCAGAACGGTGCAGCGAGATCGCAGATAAGCTCTCCGATACCATGATACTTAACGGCGACGGCTCAGATCTGGCGCTTCTTCGCGAGGAGGAAGCCGGCAAGATGGATGTTGTCTTCGCCGTGACGGGCCAGGATGACAAGAACCTTCTCTGCTCTCTGCTGGTAAAACAGCTCGGTGCCAAGAAGATTCTTTCCAGAGTCAACCGGAGCGTCTACATCAAACTATTCGAGATGGTGGGCGTGGATAGAGCTGTTAGCCCGGGACAGGTGACCGCCGACTCGGTGCTGCAGCGGGTAATTGGCGGAGAGGAGGTGATCACCCTGAGCGACGAAAGGATGGAGCTGGTGGATTTCATCGCCCGTCCCGGTGCCAGGATCATCGGCAAGACCATCTCCAAAGAGCTGCCCAAAGACTCGCTGGCGGGTCTGGTTATAAGAGGCGGCATCCCGTTGGTGCCGGAAGAGGACTTCAAGGCTGCCGTGGGAGACCGCATATTTGTGATGTCCATGCCCCAGGTCGTCTCCAAGGTAAAAAAGCTCTTCATCTCATGAGGGCAAATTCTTTGGATATTCTTGAAAAGCTATCAGAAGCACATCTTTTTTATAGCAGGACCGGAGGATGATCTGACCTAGTGGAGGTTGCTCTCCATCCGCGGAGCGGAATTGTTAGATGAAGATCAGGGTATTTCTTCGGCTATTTGCGTCGCTTCTTAAGATTTTGGCGGTCTTGCTGCTGGTCCCAGGAGCTGTCGCTGCTTTTTATGCCGAGACGGGCGGGGTTATTGCCTTTGCAGTGACCTCTCTTCTCACCCTGGCGGCTGGTATAATTTTAGGAAGGCTCTCTCTGGTGGAGGAGCCGGGCCTCAAAGAGGGTTTTGCCCTTGTCTCTTTAGGATGGCTGGGTGCAGCCTTCTTTGGGGCTCTGCCTTATGTCTTCCTGGGGCTAAGCCTGATCGATGGCCTATTTGAGTCCATGTCCGCTTTTACCACCACCGGATCGTCCATACTCACGCAGTCAAATATCCAGGGCTACTGGATCATCAATTCAACTCTGGCCGATAGCAGCCTGGCGCACCAACTGGAACTGGTCATAAGGGGCCTTACTGTCAACAGCACATGGCTGCAGATCAGCAGCAGACCTGACAGGACCTATATGGGCCTTCTCTTCTGGAGGTCCTTTGCCCAGTGGCTGGGCGGAATGGGGATAATACTATTATTCGTGGCCATACTGCCTCGCCTGGGCGTGGCGGGACGCCAGCTCTACCGGGCAGAGGTGCCGGGTCCCGACAAGGACGCTCTGACGCCGCGCATCAAGCAGACCGCTCAACTGCTCTGGGTGGTTTATATCTTCCTGACGGCCCTGGAGGTTGTGCTTCTTTACCTGGCAAAGATGCCACTTTTTGACTCTCTATGTAACACATTTGCTTCCATGGCCACGGGCGGCTTCTCTCCCCAGGCTCTGAGCATCGCCTCGTATAAAAGCGGGGTAATAGACGCCATCATCACACTGTTCATGTTCTTGGCAGGGGCTAACTTCGCCCTGCATTACAGAATGTTAAACTCCGACCGCAAGGCTCTATTCAAGGATGCAGAATTTCGGTTTTATAGCCTGATCGTCCTGATGGCTACAGCTATTATCGTTCTCTGGGGCGGCCTGCAGGGCGACATCTTCCGCAAAATCCAGTTGGCGGGTTTTCAGGTGGTCTCCATCATGACCACCACCGGATTTGCCACAACAGACTTTGACCATTGGACGGCTGCAGCCAAGTACATCCTCCTCTTGCTCATGATCATCGGTGCCTGCGCCGGGTCTACCGGTGGTGCCATAAAGGTGGTAAGAATACTATTAGTTTTAAAAAGCGGATACAGGGAGCTGCTCCATGTCCTCCACCCCAAAGCGGTAATTGCCCTGCGCCTGGGAGGCATCTCCGTCCGGGATGAAGTGCTGCGGCCCAGCAACATCTTCGTGGCCATGTATATTATGATCTTTGCCATGGCCTCGCTTCTCCTGGCTATCATCTCTTACGGCGATCCGGGGATGACCATTGAGACCATCCTCTCGGCGGTAGCTGCAACACTTGGCAATGTGGGGCCGGGCTTTGGCATGGTAGGGCCCATGTTCAGCTTTGCGGAGCTAAATTCCTCTGCCAAGATGCTCCTCTTCTTTTGCATGTGGATCGGCCGGCTGGAGGTAGTGACGGTGCTGGTCCTGCTGGTGCCGGAGTTTTGGAAGAAGTGAAATCGCAAATAGATATCCAGGACCAATTCGTTTTTAACGGCAAAGTCGGATGATATGAGCTATGAAAGTCCTCCTCTTCGATCCCAGCGCCGGAGCCTCCGGAGACATGATCATGGCCTCCCTACTGGACCTGGGGGCAGATATTGATGCCGTCCGCGAGGCAGTCGAGTCAGTGGGGTGCACCCTTGAGGTCTCCCGCCAGGAGAAGAGCCATATCATGGCCTGCCGGGCCCGTGTGATCTCGGATAAAAGATACCAATCACTGGATGAGGCCAAATCCATTCTGCACTCGTCCTGCCTGCAGGGCAAGGCCCGGGAAAAAGCGCTCTGTGCCCTGGACATCCTGGCGCAAGCGGAGGGCCGGGTGCACGGCGTGGCCGCAGAGCATGTCCGCTTTCATGAGATTGGCGCCCTGGATGCACTGGCCGATATAGCCGGATCCTGCGCTGCATGGCATTGTCTTTCTGCAGAGCGCGTTTTATCCCGGCCGGTATCTGTGGGCGGGGGCTATGTCCAGTCGGCGCACGGCCTCTTAGCCGTACCGGGGCCGGCGGCACTGGAGATATTGCGATCTCATAAAATACCCTGGAAAGGTGGCCCTGTGGACGAGGAGCTACTTACCCCGACAGGCGCGGCCCTGCTGGCAACTCTCGTCGATGAATTTGTGCCAGAATTCCCCCTCATCCGGGCTGAGAGGGTGGGCTACGGCGCAGGCAAAAGAGAGCTTATCCTGCCCAATTTGCTGCGGGCTGTGGTTGCGGAAAGGCTTCCCGCCGCCGAGTCCCGGCATAACCACGGGCAGCAAGGGGATAGTATTGTGCAACTGGAGACAAATGTCGATGATGTGACGGGCGAGGTTATAGGATATTTGATAGAGAAGCTCATGCGGGCCGGAGCTTTGGACGTCTCAGTTCTGCCTGCCCTGATGAAGAAAGGGCGCGCAGGATTTGTGATCCGGGCCATTGCCAGAGCTCCGGAGACGGAATTGCTGGCTAAAGTTATGATCCGGGAGACAGGCTCTCTGGGCGTGCGTGTCTTTCCCAGCATTCACCGCCTGGTGGCAGAGCGGGATCAGAGAAATGTGCAGGTGGAGGTATGCGGGCGCATCTACCAGCTCCCGGTCAAGGTGAGCCGCATGAACGGCGAGCTTTTGAGCGTCAAGCCGGAGTACGAGGACTGCAAGAGAATAGCCGAAGAGACAAATCAGCCCCTGCGTACGGTCATCAAAAAAGTGGAAGAGGCGGGTTTGCAAGCGGTAGCCATCTAATTCGTGCCATCCCTCTAACATATATTTTATTTTATTACTATTCCGCCTGACGAACTCGCTTCTTTAGCCGTATTACTTCTTATAACTTACTTATAATACTAATATAGTTAAGGTTGTAGTTGCTATTATATATACTTTTCGTAAATAATAATAGTAGCATCCTATCCAAGACGTTAAAGAGTGCCTGTATATAACGAATTAAAAAGAATGCTAAATGATCCCAACGGCTCGTAAGTTTGATTAATCTGCCCTGCAGGGTAGCTCTTCTCATGTATATTGA
>CAZDLZ010000037.1:6801-27066 GCA_964506745.1 uncultured Methanotrichaceae archaeon
ACTCCTCCATCCGGCTCTTTGACAGCGCCAAAAAGGTGATGCCTGGCGGCGTTTCCAGCCCAGTGCGCGCCATCTCGCCCTGCCCCTTTTACACGGCACGGGCAGATGGCCCATATCTATGGGATGTGGACGCTAATCGGTACACCGATTACTGTTTGGCATATGGGCCCATGATCCTGGGCCACCGCCATCCCGCCGTCCTTCGGGCTGCGGCCGATCAGATGGATCGCGGCTGGCTTTATGGAACGCCTAGTGAACTGGAAGTGACCGCTGCACAGAGAATCTCCCGGCTCTACCCCAGCGTGGAAATGCTCAGGTTTGTAAGCTCCGGCACTGAGGCCACCCAGGCGGCGCTTCGCGTGGCGCGCGGCGCAACTGGCCGCGATAAGGTCATTAAGATCGAGGGCGGCTTTCACGGGGCACATGACAGCGTCCTGGTAAAGGCCGGCTCGGGGGCCACGACACTGAGCATTCCTGATTCAAAGGGCGTGCCCGTCGACACGGCCAAGAACACTTTGCAGTTGCCCTACAATGACCTCGATGCCCTGGAGAGCGTGCTGCGGAGCCATCCGGGCCAGATCGCCTGCATGATCCTGGAACCAGTTTTGGGCAATATCGGTCCGGTGCTGCCTGATAAGGGCTACCTTGAGGGCGTTCGCCAGCTTACAAAGGAGCATGATGTGCTTCTCATCTTCGATGAGGTCATAACCGGATTTCGGTTATCTCTGGGCGGAGCGCAGGAGCTCTATGGCATTAAGCCCGATCTTACCACGCTTGGCAAGATCATAGGCGGGGGATTTCCCGTGGGCGTCTTTGGCGGCCGGCGCGATCTAATGGAGCAGGTAGCGCCCAGTGGCGGCATCTACCAGGCAGGAACCTTCAACGGCAGTCCCGTCTCACTCGCCTGCGGCATGGCCACTCTGGATGTCATGGAAAAGGAAAAGGTTCTGGAGAAGCTTAGTGTCACGGGAAAACTGATGAGAGAAGGGCTGCAAGATATTGTAGACGACCTGCGGCTAGGCTATAGCGTGGTGGGTATAGCATCCATGTTCAAGCTATTCTTTGGTGAGGTGCCTCATAATTATGCCCAGGCCCTGAAATGTGACAAGAATGGCTATCTGGCCTTTTTCCGTCGCATGCTCGATGCCGGCATCTTCCTTACCCCCAGCCAGTATGAGACTGATTTCATATCGGCAGCTCACAGCCCGGAGGTAATACAAACCACTCTGGAGGCGTTTTCGTCCTGCCTGAAAAACTGATCGTGGGCAGCAGGGGAAGCCTTCTGGCCGTGCGCCAGACCCAGATTGTGCAGGATAGGCTTCTCTCTCTGGGCGTAGAGACACAGCGAATCCTGGTCAAGACCAGCGGAGATGTCTTCCTGGATAAGCCTTTGCATCAGCTCACCGGATTTGGCGTATTCGTGGCGGAGATAGACGAGCGTATGCTCAGCGGCGAGATCGATTTAGCCGTGCACAGCATGAAGGACCTGCCCACAAAAAGGCCGGAAGAGCTGACTATTTCTGCGATCTTGAGACGTGACTCGCCTTATGATATAATGCTATGCAGGGACGGTTCAACCAAAAGTCTCGAAGAGCTGAAGAGCGGGGCAACTGTAGGCACCTCTAGCATGCGGCGCACGGCGCAGCTACGCCGGGCCAGGCCTGATCTGAAGATTGCAAACTTACGAGGAAATCTGCATACCAGAATGCGTAAACTGGATGAGGGAGAGTACGATGCCATTGTCCTGGCAAAGGCTGGCCTCGAGAGGATGGGACTGGAGACGGATTATGTGCTGTTGGATGGGGAACGGTTCGTTCCTTCTGCTAATCAGGGGACCATAATAGTCGTAGCCAGGAAGGGATCAAAGGCCGAATTTTATTCCCGATCACTGGATGATGCACCCACCCGAACTGAGACCATGATCGAGCGCAAGATCCTGGAGACGGTTGGCGGCGGATGCGTCGTTCCCATGGCCGTGCACGCCTCTGCAAAGAACGGCCAGGCCCGTGTACTGGCTGAGGTACTCGCCTTAGACGGAAAGAGGTTTGTGCGATTGGATGAGGATATCTCTTTAGAGGAAGGCGATCCCCTGGCCCGGGCAGAGGATATGGGGCAAAGGCTCATGAAGATGGGTGGGAGAGAGCTGGTAGACGAGGCGGTGAAGGAATTTGGCACGCGGTAAGGTTTATCTGGTAGGAGCCGGCCCTGGAGACCCCGAGCTCATGACCCTGAAGGCGAAAAGGCTGCTAGGCTTGGCAGATGTGGTCTTATTCGACCGGCTGCTTGACTTCAGGATGCTGGATGGGGTCAAAGCGGAATTGATCGATGTGGGCAAGAACGCAGGCCGGCACAAGCTGACTCAGGAGGGCATCAATCAGCTTCTTATTGAGAAGGCGCAGGCGGGAAACATCGTGGTGCGGCTGAAGGGGGGAGATCCTTATCTCTTTGGTCGGGGTGGAGAGGAAGCGCTGGCCTTGCGGGAAGAAGGCATACCCTTTGAGGTTGTGCCCGGTGTGACCTCCTCTATCGCCGCTCCCGAGCTGGCCGGAATTCCAGTGACCCACCGGAGTGTAGCATCTTCGGTGATCATTGTGACCGGTCACGAAGAGCCGGGAAAGGAGGCACCACTGGACTGGAAAGCCATCGCCGCACTGGGCGGAACTCTGGTAGTTCTGATGGGCGTCTCCCGCCTGGAACACAATGTGGCGGCCCTGATTGGGGCAGGAAAATCTCCCCAAACTCCTGCGGCCATGGTTGAAAAGGGAGGCTGGCCGGAGCAGAGGATGGTATCTGGAAAGCTGGCCGATATCGCCGAAAAGGCCAGGGAGTCAAAGATCGAGTCGCCAGCCATCCTGGTAGTAGGAGATGTGGTCTTGCTGGCAGAGAAACTCGGCCAAAAGAATATCGCCATTCTTCGGCCCGCAGCCCAGCAGAAGGAGGCTGCGGCACTGGCAGAAAGCTACGGCTTTTCACCTATCCAGGCTCCTGCCATTGCTCTGGCAAAAAAGCCCCTGCCCGAAGATCTGCCAGAGAGGCTTTGCAGAGCAGAATGTGTGGCTTTTACCAGCGCCAATGGAGTGAAGATGGCTCTGCATAGCCCAGTCATCCGCAAGGCATTGGCGGAAAAGATGATCGTGGCTATTGGGCCCAAGACGGCCCAGGCATTGGCTGAACAGGGCCTGTCCGGAGAGGTGCCGGTGGAGTACAGCTCGGCAGGAATGGAGAAGATGCTGAAAGGAAAATGCCGGAGCATTCTATTTTTGCGCAGTGCTCAGGGCAGCCGCTACCTTTCGGAGGAGTTGCTGGCGGCAGGGCTCTTTGTGGATGACATTGCCCTTTACGAGGTTGTACCATCCAATGACCCCCGTCTGGACGAACTGATAAAGAGGGCAAGAAGCGTGAACATCTTTGCCTTCACCAGCTCCTCTACCGCTCGCTATCTGATCGAGAGAGCCAGAGCGATGGGTCTGGAAAAGGAATTGAGAGAGGCACTTGCCGCCGGCACTGTGGCAGCCATCGGCAAGCCCACGGCCGAGCAGTTGGCAAGCCTTGGTGTGGAAGTGGACGTGATGCCGGACGATTTCACCTTTGAGGCTATGCTTGCCTGCTTAAAGGAGAAGAAGAAGTAAAATGATTATATTTTCCAAAGCCCTTGCAGATCAGGCCACTGTTTGGGAGGCGCTGCGTGCTTCCGATTCATGCCAGAATCTGCCCCCTGATTTGCTCAGGTTCTCGGCCCAGAAGAGGCCGGTGGTGATGTGGAATTTGACAGCGCATTGCAACCTTTCCTGCCAGCACTGCTACATGGATGCTGATCATAAGGCACGAGAGGAAATGTCTCTGGAAGAGGGCATACATCTGGTGGATGAACTGGCTGAGATGAAGGTGCCCATTCTAATATTCACAGGTGGGGAGCCTCTTCTCAGCCGCAATTTTTATGCCCTGGCCTTCCATGCCCGCGAGGTGGGCCTGAGGGCGGTCATCTCCACCAATGGAACATTGATTACCCCGGAGGTGGCCAGGCTTCTGGCAGAGGCCAAGATCCGGTACGTTGGTGTGAGCCTGGACTTCGCTACAGCGAAAAATCACGATGCTTTTCGGGGCGTGACTGGGGCGCATGCCCGGGCCTTGCAGGGAATCAAGAACGCTCGCGATGCCGGCCTGAAGACGGGGCTAAGAATCACCCTTACTCGTGACAACTGGCAGGATGTTCCGGCACTTCTCAATCTGGCCGTGCAAGAGAAGATTCCACGATTCTGTTTGTATCATCTGGTGCCTACCGGCAGAGGGGCAAGCATGATAGACCGGGATGTCACGCCTGAACAGAGGCGCAGCGTTATCCGTTTGCTGGCCGAGGCTGCAGAGGAGCTGAAAGGCGAGAACATCGAGATTCTGACCACAGACTCGCCCATGGATGGAGCATATTTGATGGAGCTGCTAAAGGATGACCCCCGGCGCGAGAGCGTGCGCAAACTGCTCACCAATGCAGGTGGTTGCTCTACGGGAGTGAAGGTGGCTAACATCAATCAGCTGGGGGATGTGCACCCCTGCCACTTCATGCCCCAGGTAGTGGTGGGAAATGTACGGGAGCGCACCTTCCAGGATATATGGATCGATCATCCTTCAGCGGAGCTGCAAGCGCTGCGGGATATCAGGTCCAGCCTTAAAGGCGCCTGCGGAAGTTGTGAATACCTGGATCTGTGTGGAGGATGTCGCCAGAAGGCCTACTACTATCATGGAGACATATTGGCAGAGGATCCCACCTGCATTCTGGAGCACAAGAGCCTCTGATCAATTTTTTATATTGTTAACCGTAAGTTATAATTAATATCAGATGTGATGTTAATTAGAGGATACAAAATGACACACCACGAAGAAAAGAAAGAGAAGAAAGAAGAGGCTAAAGCAAAGGTAGAGCCAATCAAACTCGGTGACAAGAGGGGCGGCAAGAAGAAGAGTCTGCTCGACACCTGCGAGTAAACGCTCTTGTACCTATAGATCTTTTTTCCAGTTTAATTCTTTTGCATCTTTGAGATAATTGGCTTGATTCTGTTAGTCATCGAAACTCATCATCGCCCCGGCTCTGAGGTAGCAGGGCATGAATGTATCGAAATTATTAACTTCCCAGGCCACGCCAGGAATGCCGGATGCTGTCTGATGATAATAATAGCATGACGAGGAAGATATCGGCGCTTGCGGGACTGATCGCCGGAATCGCAGCCGTCGCCTTAGGATGCATATTCCTTGTCTTTGCGTTGCCCTCATTGGGGCGGCCCGGGGAATTTGATTATTTCTTCTCCCAGGCAGCGGGCGGCTTTCTCATCGTTCTCTTGGGGTTGCTGGGCATTTTTGCCGCTGCTATAGCCTGGCAAAGTCGCAGAGCACAGCGCGCGCTCATCCCTCTAGGAAGCCTGTTTTCTTTCTGTATCTTTGCCGCACTGGCCGTCTATCGAGAGTGGACGGCCTGCGCTATTATTATATTATTTGCAGCAATAACCTGGGCGGCTTTGCACCGCCAGAAGGATGCTGCTCGTAATATTCTCCTCTTTGCCGGACTGTTCGGCTTTCCTCTCGCCCAGGCGTCCATAACCCTGCTTCCCTATGGCTGGAAGACCTGGTCTATCTCGGGTGTTTTATTTATCTTTAGCGCCCTGTTCCTATCCCTTTCCGGGCATTTTGCAGGGCTGCCTCTGCTCTCCAGCGGCGGGAGCCGGAGGTGGGGCCATCTTCTCTATGCCCTGCTCTGCCTGGCATTGATCGTCCTCTCCATATCCGCGCTCCTTTACCTTCCCGGACCTGCCGGTCCCGGAACTGCCGCTAATTTGGCCAAACCAGGACTTAGCGAAAAAAGCACAGCAGGACAAGCAGAGCTGAATGGTAGCGATTGGGATGACAATCTCCGGGCGATAATACTCTCACCAGGAGATGTGCGTACCTATCCATCCGGCGAGCCGGTGCTCTTTTCTGCCGTTTCAGGCGAAAAGGGGCAATGCAGCTTTTTGTGGCGATCAAGCCGGGACGGCGTCATAGGAAGGGTCCAGTCCTTTGAAACGAAGAACCTCAGCGCCGGATGGCATAATATCACACTCACTGTTACAAACGGCAGCGGCTCTTGGGAGCTGGCCTTCATAGAAATCGGCATAGCCGAGCCCTGGGTCTGCAGCCAGGTTGATCCCAGGCCGAAGTACTATCCTCCGGATACTCCCTGCCGGGAGATCTGGCCTGATGCGCCGGTGCGCTGCCAGGAGAATGAGGTCTGCCATCCCGGCCTGGACTGGATTGTGGCTGAGGCCGTTGATTGCTGCGACGGAACTCCTCTGGCGATCTCTGCCTGCTCCGATGCCTGCAACCGGTCGGGAGGCGACCGGAAGAAGTGTCGCGGCATCTTCATCATAAACTCCTTTGGACCGGACGCCCGCTACATGAGAGGCTATGCGCTCTTCAAGACCTGCTGCTCCGGCTACCCGGAGTGCACCCGTATGTGCGGCTCCAGTCTGGCTGGAACCTGTACTTTCATGGATGGCTATAATGAGAATGTATCCCATCTCTCCTGCCGTCCTGAAGAGTGGGGCGTATCTGCCTGGCATTCGGACACGAACATGAGCGAGAACAGCGCCGTTCTGGGCCTGTTTCCTACCCATGCAACTGTGAACATCCTGCAGACGGGCGTTTGCAGTGATTACTCTGCGGCCCTGACCACTATGCTTCGCAAAGCCGGATACAACAAGAGCGAGGCCTTCAGCACATCCAGCTCGGCCTTTGATCTGCCTTTTGTGGGTGACCATCCCGGTCATGCCTTCAATCTGGTGCTTCTGCCCGGCGACACAAAATACCACATCGTGGATACAACTGGAAATGGCGACGGCATAAATCTGAATGGAGTGCCCGGATATTTCCGATTTACTGGCTGCTTCCTGGGAATGCCTTCTCATACCCGGATAATGGATTGGTGGATGGGCTATTGCAAAATGATCTCGTCCCAGAGCTACAATGATGCCGGTGATGCCGGGACTCCGGAAAAAAAGAACATTTGCGGATGCACTTGATCTTCATCAGGGATCGATCAGTCTCTTTCGCAATCTGGCTGGCATCAACGCTCAATTGCAAATTCATATCCTGTAACACTCAGGCAGGGACGGATGCTGCCATGGATTGATGCATACTCTTTTCCATGGTTGCATCGAGAGCGATGCGCATCTCCTGCTTTTGCGCCTCCTCGAAGCTGCCGTTCTCCAAGAGATCCTCCATCATGCCGCTGATGATGTCATCCATGACCTCAACCTTAAAGTAAAGACGCTGACTTTGTGCATAGTAGTAATTTATCTGCAGTTGCAGAACGGGATTTGCAGCAGATGGCTCATTATTGGTAAGGCTGGCCAGTTCGTCATCTGCCTTTTTGGCTTTGTCCTTGACCTTATTGTAAAGGCCAAACCAGGTGAGAATGACTGAGGAGTCCAGTTTTGAGAGCTTGGGCATCATGCGCCCAAACCTCTGAGAGAGCTTGATCAGATCCTCATTAGCAGAGCGAATGGTATCCTGATGGCGGGCAATGTCGGTGCCGTATCTTGCAATTTCTGGGTTCTTAGACATCTATATCACCTAACGCGGAATTATTATGAAGCTGTCAATAACCGGATAGAACAATAGTGGATAATAAGGTGGAGCCATGCGGGGCGAAAGTGATATTGAAGAAGATTTGCAGGTGAATATGATATGAGTAGCAGTAGTGACAGGATCGCCCGGGTGCGCCGTCTCTGCCATCAGCTCTGCTTCGCTTCGTGCGTCGAAGACAAGCGACAGGGCAGCCATGGAGATCTACTTCGCCAGCGGCTTCACTGGTCCGTTTCAAAAAGGGAGGAGCAGATTGGCAAGATCGATCAGGGCGATAAAATTCCCTTCGACATCTCCCTGCCCCTGCCCGCCCGAGACGAGCGGGAAGGCTCCGATGCGGGGGTCAGGCTGTTTTGGGAGCGTTTCCAATGCCAGCAATGCGGCAGGTGCTGCTATACACCAGGAGCTGGCCTTTACCTTGACAAAGAAGATTTCGAGAGGATTGCGGGGCGCGTGGGAAGGAAAAAGCTAAAAGCCCTCTGCCGGTACGAAAAGGCCCTGCAAGCCTGGGTGCTAAGGCAGCCCTGTCCGTTTTACGATAACGATAAGAAGATCTGCTCTATCTACGAGATCAGACCGCTCACCTGCACCAAATACCCACTTCATCCGCCACTGCAAGAGATGCCCTACAACCTGGCAGTCGATGCCTTCTGCCCGGCAGCGCGCACTCTGGCCAAGGATACATTAGGCTGGTGGATCATCTGCGAGAACAACTGGGCTACAATAATTAAAAAATTAATCCGCGATTAAAACATCTCTTGCTCATTCATGTAATTTATGATCTCAGCAAAGCCATTTCCGTATCTTGCCCTGGCCACGTAGTCGGAGATCTGCCGCAGTTTTGCAGTCGCGTTGCCCACCGAGGCCCGAAAGCCGGCCAGCCGGTACATGGGCAGGTCGCTGTTGCTGTCTCCGATCGCGGCAAACTCGGACGGCTCTATTTGCATGTGCTTTGCAATGCGGGAGAGGCCCGTGCCCTTATCGACCCGCTTGTCCTTGATATGCACCGCAAATGTCGTATCAATGATATGCACGGGCAGGCCCAGCTCCTGGGCGCGGCGGTCGGCTGCCGGTGCATCGAAGTTGCGTTTCAGGGCAATATCGGTAAATCTGTATCGAGAGGAGCTGTACCTTTGCAAGGGGAATTCTGCGGAGAGCTTTTGGAAGGCATCCTCACAGACTTTCAGGTCCGCCAGGATCTGCATCTCATCCTCAGAGTAGGATAGCACGCCACCGTTCTCGGCTATGAAGACGTGAGGCGTGCCCAGGAGGACACAAACTGCTCTGGTGAAACAATGAGAGTTGCCAGTGCTCAGCACCACAGGCACCTTCAGACCTCGCAGCGCCAGCAGGGCGGCGGGACAGAGCACTCGATTTTGGTCGGTCAGGGTGCCGTCTATGTCCACGGCCAGAGCGCGGATCACTCCCATGGCCCTCTCTTCTCGGTGGATGTAATTGAGTGTAAAGTCAGATGCCTCCAAAGTATGACCATAGCCATTTCGGCACTAAAAAAAGGTTTCGTCATCTCGATAATGAATTAGTCGCTTTGGGAGCTGCTGTCCGAAAAAAAGTTAAGTCATTGACATCTATAAAATATCAATTGGTCTTTTGTTGGTAGATATGAAGAGTTGGTAGATATGAAAAAAGGAACGATTCGCTCTATATCATTATTATTCTTGCTCCTTATTTTATCCGCCACAGGTGTTCTTGCCGCGCCTGTGGAAGACATCGAGGACCGGGCGACTGTAGCTCTTGCCGATAGCCGAACGGACTACAGAGCCGTGATCTATCCCTGCTATTTCGAAGGAATTGTGCGGGATCTGGCGACGGGTACGCCCATCAAGGGAGCCGGCGTCACCTTTGTCAAAGAGGATAAGAGCAAAACCTGGGAAGCGACTACGTCCGATAGTGGGCGCTATCGCAGGGAGCTTCCTGAAGGCAGGTACACATACATCGCCACCCACTCCAATTATATCATACAATCCAGCTCTTCCCCAGTTGAGGTGCGGGCCCCCTACACCAAAAGAGTAGGCGGCGCAGGTGGCATTGTTCGCGAGATCACCATCACTAACGAGAGATCCAAAGCGGTGGATATTAATATGAATGCCCGGACCACCACGGTTCTGCTCGTCACCACATCTCTTTTGAGCACAAATGCGGAGCTTGAGGAGGCAGTGGCACGCTATGCTGAGGTGGTCAGCCGCAAGGATGGGCTTTCTGCCAGCTATATTGTGCTCGACTCGGCGGATTGCCGGGCCGCATACGGTGTGCGGCTGAGCGATCCTCATAGCTGGGAGGAGATCAGAAATGTGCTGCAGGCCATCACAGATGAGACAGGGCCGTGCTACATCATACTCCTGGGAGGCCCGTCGGTGCTGCCTGTTCCCCAGGTGGTCAACGTAGACGCCGGCCCCTGGTATCTACCGGCTGACGGCTGGTATATCGATTTTGACGGCAATGGTGTTGTGGATGGTGGATTTGCAGTGAGCCGCATGCCGGACATCAATAGCGACTCTTCCGCCGTGGCCGCAGCCCTGGAGAGCGCCAGCGACATTCACGAGGCGGGAGGCTTTGGCATGATTCCAGAGATGCTTCTCTCCACGCGGTGCTGGTATGCGCCGCCCATCGGGCTGGGCGACGCCTGCCGCGATGACGCACCCACCTGCGGGCGGTGTTACGCTACTCCGCCTTACGGAGTATGCGACGAATGCGACAGGAGGGCCGAGCTGTTTAACTTGATGTCCGCCAGCGATTACATCTTTATCATGGGGCACGGCAGCCCTCTCTCCTTCTCCACCAATGAGCGCCTTCCCATATTCAATCTGGAAAATGTGGCGGACGTGGATCTGAGCGGGCATCCACTCATCTCCGGCTGGGTCTCCTGCAACACAGGCCAGCTCTACAATGACCGCCCCTCATTTGCCACGGAATTCTTGAGAGCCGGGGCGGCAGCCTTCCTGGCCCGGACCACTGACCGGGGAACGCCAGTTTACTTCGCTGATAAATTCGAATCCTACCTGAAGGGAGATAATCCCTCGGGCCGCTACCGGCTGGGCGATGCGCTCAATGAATTGATGAGAGTGGTCATTCTCAGGAAGGGAGATGGCGAGAGGAGAGAGACCATGCAGCTTTGCATGTATGGAGATCCCACTCTGAAGAGAGTACGCTTTGAGCTGCCCGCCACGGGGATGATGGCAACAGCCACGTCCTTTTCCAGGGTGAATTGAAATGTTGATGGGAAAGAAGGCCAAGCCAGAGTCGCCGCAGGAGATGGCTGCCGTCCATCACGCCCTGGAGAGCCCCGTTCGCAGGAATATGATCATCCTCATGAACCAGGGGGTTTTGAGCGTGCCAAAGATCGCTGCCCTCGTAGGCGAGAAGATGCTCGACTACCACCTGCACCGCCTGGAGCATGCCGGGCTCATTGAGCTGTCGGAGGGAAAAATAGTGCTCACCGAGGCGGGGGTGGCCTACGGCGGGCTGGTGAAGGCACAGAAGGAGAAGGGAGGGGCGGACAAGGTCTGAAATATCCTTTTTTTGGTTCCTCGTTGTTTCGAGTTGAAACTAGAGAAATGGAGTCCTCTGTGTGCTCTGTGTGGTACGAAAATGGAATCACCATCTAAGCAGAAGCTTTGGTCACTGCATATCCCGCTCTCTCCAAGAATCGAATAGCGGACTTCTGTCTGCCAGACGAATTTCTCTCAAAGACGGCCTCCGCTCCTTCGTCCACATAAGGTTCACCAGTCTTCAGTGTTCTATAGATATCCATCAACATTCGATGAGCTAGGGCAACTAAGGCTCTTTTCTTGCCCCTTCGGTTGGCGATATTGTTGTAATAAGCGCTGTACGCTGAACCTTTTTTTTAGAAGCCGACCAAGCTGATTCGCAAAGGGTTGCCTTGAGGAATTTGTCGCCTTTGCGAATCTTTCCACTCTTTTTTACTCCAGCGCTTTCGTTATTTCCAGGACATATTCCCGCCCAGGATGAGAGATGAGCCTCATCTGGAAATTGCGACATATCCGTTCCAATCTCTGCGATTATTGCCGATGATGTAGTGTCGCTAATTCCAGGAATTGACTTAATCAGATCGGATTCCTTCTTGAAAGCCTTCATCTTCTTCTGGATCACATCATCAAGTTCCTTGATCTGATCTGCCAAAAATGCTATCTGTTTCAGGTGTAGCCGAAGAAGGTATCGATGATGATCTGTCAGCCTTCCATGTAGTGCTTGGACTAGCTGATCTATTTTAGTTTTAAGCTTTCCGTGAACCATAGCGGCAATATCCTTGCGCGAAATTTCATCCTGGTTTAGTAATGCTTGGATCATGTTCATCGATGAAACGCCATCGACTTTCGAGACAACTGATGTGAGCTTGATATTAGCATCTTCCAGGACTTTCTGGAGACGATTCTTTTCAGAAGCCATATGCTCAACCATCTTCCGACGAGTTCGGTTAAGATCTCGGAGCTCTCTAATTGCCATTGGCGGGATGAAACTTTTAGGTATCAAGCCACAACGCAAGAGTGTCGCAATCCATTCGCTATCGCTGACATCAGTCTTTTTTCCAGGAACTTTCTTGAGGTATTTGGGGTTCGCGATAGACACGGGAAAGTCTGCCTCAAGAATATTAAATATCGGTTTCCAGTAGACTCCTGTGCTTTCCATAGCTACTTCTTGAACTTTGTTCTCCTTCAACCATTCACTCAGTTTTAAAAGATCTGAGGTCATGGTTGAGTATGTTCTGATTTCAATTTTAGGAGGTTTATTAAGCGGCCCTTTAGCGACGCATGCTTTAATCATGGACTTATGAACATCGATTCCACAACAGCTTCTTAATATTGGCCGCATAATATATCTCCTTGAGGCGAGAAAGGCAACTTCAGGGGGTGTAAATTTGGTACACGTGCTCCTTCATCAGGGCGACAATCATGGGTGCTAAAGGTTGCCAGGTTCAGTTTCTCTGTCGGGGTTTATAAACCGCCAAACGCAGACGACCTAAATATCTCGCTTCATAATTGAATAAACTATGTGATCATAAATATGGCTTTCGTCCATTTTCATCCTCATGGGTGACATAGAGTCATGGGCGTTTCTCTGTGGTGGTAGTCCGTAAACCATTGGTTATAACCAGTGGCTAACGACTATTCCACCACAGAGGCACAGAGTTCACAGAGAACGCACAGAGCGACGAACTAACAACTTGAAAAACATAGTAATTGGAAATGGCGAAGAGCCACATTTGCTTTCTAGGACAGTGGCAGATAGGGAGGAAACAAGTGCAGGTTTGAGGGAATTTTAATATTATTTTGCTGCTCTGCTAGCAAGTCTTAAATTCAGAGCAACCATCTTTGCAGCCAAATGCATCAAAAATCTTAGAGTAATATTATAAATTCCTTAACCTCTGATGATAAATTGGATACAACGTGAATATTGAACGAGGCGCAAATGACTGGATTGACCTGGCTTCATCTTTCGGATTGGCACCAAGCAGAAAAGAAATTTAATCGCAAAGTTGTTTGCGATGGCCTTATTAATGATATAAAAGCGAGAGGAGAAATTAATCCTCATTTGAGTAAAATAGATTTCATTGTTTTTAGCGGGGATGCAGCCAACTCCGGGCAGCCGGATGAGTACAGCAAGGCAACAGTGGATTTATTTGAGCCTCTTTTAGAAGCCTGTCAATTGGGAAAAGACCGGCTTTTTATCGTCCCGGGCAATCACGATTTAGATAGAGATTTAATTCCTGCCGCACTTTCGAAGCCTTTGAACTCTAATGAAGAAGTTGAACCCTGGTGGAGCGAAGAAAAAAAGAGAACGCAATTATCGCAACCGTTTCAGGCTTTTCATCGCTTTCTGACAGATTGCACCGGACAAAAACCGCCGGAATATTGCAGCTTTGCCTCATTCGTCATCGACGATAGAAAAATAGCCTTGTTGGGTATTAATTCCGCTTGGATGTGTGCACGCCGTAAAGACGAGGTCGGGAAAATTAGCGATCAAGGATATCTCTGCATTGGCGAACCGCAGATCTACGATTCTCTTAAGATGGTCTCAGACTCTGAAATCAAAATTGCCATACTTCACCATCCTCTCGACTGGTTAACTCCGTTCGATTCAAGCCGAAATGAGGTTCATTTAAAACGAAAATGCAATTTCATCCTGCATGGCCATGCCCATAAGCCGGGAGCATCAGCGATTAGAGACAATTTTGGCTATTATATCACAATTCCAGCAGGTGCCTGCTATGACAGAAGCATGCCCTCAAATTCAGACTACACCTATTCGTACAATTATGTACATTTGGATTTTGATGCGGACAAAGGCGTCGTCTTTTTGCGTCGATGGAGCGATTTAAACAGGATTTGGCGGAAAGACGACGAGACATTTCCTCCAAATGGGCAATTTCATTTTTCAATTTCGGGATCAGACAAACCACCCATTCCCCATCAAATCCCACCACCCCCGCGTGACTTCAAAGGCCGCGAAGAAGAGATCGCAGACATCCTCTCCAAATTCGAAAAAGGAGCTACCATCACTGGTCTACGCGGCATGGGAGGCATCGGCAAGACCGCCCTGGCCCTGGTCCTGGCAGACAGGATCAAGAGCCAATTTCCCGATGGCCAGATCTTCGTAGATATGCGGGGAACAAGCAATAATCCAGAGTTGCCTCCCCTGACACCCTCTGAGGCCATGGCTCAGGTCATCCGGGCCTACAATCCAGTTGACCGCCTGCCGGAAAACTCAAACGAACTGCGTGGTTTGTATCTCTCCGTCCTAGCAGCCAAGCATGCTCTCTTGCTGCTGGACAATGCAGCAGGTAGCGAGCAGGTGGAGTCTCTGCTGCCCCCCGCTGGCTGCGCTGTTCTCATCACATCGAGAATCAAATTTGCATGCCCTGGTTTGGTGGAAAAAGATCTGGACATCTTGCCTAAAGATAAAGCATGTGAGCTTCTCCTTCAAATTGCTCCACGTATTGGCGATTGGGCCGATGAATTGGCAAGACTTTGTGGCTACCTTCCCTTCACGCTGCGAAATGCAGCCGGCGCTCTAGCTGAAAGACGGGATCTGAGCGTTCCCGAGTATCAAAGACGTCTGAAGGATAAGGCAGAACTGCTTAAATTAGTAAAAGGGTCCTTCAGCCTCAGCTATGACCTGCTAACTCCCGGAAGAAAAAAGCAATGGCGGCGTTTATCGGTCTTTCCAGAAGATTTCGATCGCAGTGCTGCGACTGCCGTCCTGAAGATGGCACCCGGTGCTTCGGCTGAGGCTCTGGGCGATTTGGTGCAATGGAGCCTGGTGAACTTTGCCGCAACACCTGATTCAGAAGAGGGTCGGTACAAGCTTCATGATTTGGCCCGTCTTTTCGCAGAATCGTGCCTCGAACAAGACGAACTCACCGATGCCCGGCAGAAACATGCCAAGCATTACTCTGATGTCCTTTCTCGTGCTGAAAATCTCTACAAAAATGGTGGGACTGATCTCTTGGCAGGACTCAAGCTTTTCGATCGTGAATGGGCCAATATCAAAGTTGGACAGGCATGGGCAAAGAACATAATTCCAGTCTCCAGCAAATTGAAAAAGAGCGATTCGAAATCGGTCCTGCAATTGGCCGGCTCTTACGCGGGCGTTGGAGGCGACATTTTGAATTTGCGCATGCATCCACATGAGAAAATTGTCTGGATGGAAACCGGATTAAAGGCTGCAAGGGTGATGAAGGATCAAGGCAATGAAGGAGTTCATTTGGGCAACTTGGGACAGGCCTACGCCGAACTGGGCGAGACACGCAAGGCAATTGGATATCTGGTGCGGGCCCTGAATATCTCCCGAAAGGTTGGCAACAGGAGTGGCGAATGCGCCCACCTGGGCAACCTGGGACTGGCCCACGGCGTATTGGGCGAGACGCGAAAGGCTATCGAGTACCACGAGCAGGCCCTGAAGATATACCGCGAGATCGGAGACAGAAGGGGCGAAGGAAACGCTCTGGGCAACCTGGGGCTGGCCTACGCCGGACTGGGCGAGACTCGCAAGGCCATCGAGTACCACGAGCAAGCTCTTACCATCTCACGTGAGATCGGAGATAGAAGTGGCGAAGGAGAATATCTCTGCAATTTAGCTAAAGCCTACCTGGATCTGAATGAAACCGAAAGAGCCATCGAATACTGCATGAAGTCACTGGACATCGTTCGCAAGATAGAATATAAGAAATTAGATGGAGAAGCGTTAAGCACGCTGGCCAAAGCCTATTCCAATCTCGGCCAGATCGACAAGGCGATCGATCATTGCGATCAAGCGCTGAAGATCTTCAAAAATATGGAATATCGCCGGGGAGAGGGTGAAGCCCTCTTCACCAAAGGCCAGGCACTGCACAAGCTCGACCGGCGAACGGAAGCCGCAGCTCTCGCAGCCGAAGCCCTCCAGATTTTCGTGCAGATCGAAAGCCCCCTGGCCGAAAAAGTCCGCCAGAAGCTCGCCGAATGGGGTTGCGACCCAGTGAGGAATTAGCATGCAAATCATCTTTCTTGGCACCAACGGCTGGTACGACAGCCCCACGGGGAACACCATCTGCACCCTCATCAACTCTGAGAAGTACCACATCATCCTGGACGCCGGAAACGGCCTTTACAAAGCGGACCGCTACATCAAGGATGACCTGCCCGTCTTTCTCTTCCTCAGCCACTTCCACCTTGACCACATCGAGGGGCTGCACGTCCTCAGCAAGTTCCGCTTTCCGGGCCTTTCCATCTTCGGCCAGAAGGGCACAAAAGCGGCCCTGAATACCATTGTCAACGAGCCCTTCACAGTTCCCCTGGAAAAGCTGCCCTACCCGGTAGAGGTTCGCGAGCTATCGCCCGGTCCCTACAAGCTGCCCTTCGCCATGGATTGCCGCTTCCTGGTGCACGCCTCGCCCTGCATGGGCTATCGCTTCGATCTGGACGGCAAGACCATCACCTACTGCCCGGACACCGGTGTTTGTGACAACGCCGTGCTCCTGGCAGCGGACGCCGACCTGCTGATAGCGGAATGCGCCCACCTGCCCGGCGAAGAGAACCCGGCCTGGCCCCACCTCAATCCGGCTGCTGCCGCCGCCATAGCCAAGCGGGCCAAAGCAGCGCGCCTCGCCCTCACCCACTTCGATGCGGGAAGGTACACGAGCCTGCAGATGCGCCGCGAGGCTGTGGCGACGGTCCGGGATTTTCCGGGGATCGTGGTGGGAGAGGATGATCTGGTGGTGCAGCTCTAGCACAGCGAGGCCGAAATAAACCATGATTCCAGACTTTGCGGCTTCGCGCCTTCGCGTGAAAAGGCTTTTCGGAAGTTAAAACGGCGAATGTCGAACCGGCTTTTCGGCTCACAAAGCTTATGGCCTTGAAAATACGATAAGCTCATCCATGACACCAAAAAACATTATCGGCTTACTATTCATATCATTGGTGCTGGCGTCAAACGCCGGCTGCCTGGCGAAGGACCCGGTGGATGCATCGACATCGAGTCCGGCAGTCCCAACGGAAAATCTGCCGGACGGCTTCAAGCTGCTGGCAGTCCTGCCGGGAGAGAACAGCAACTTAAATATGACCGATTACATCACGGATTTCTACGGACCTGAGGAGATCGGCCAGACAAATGTCTCAGTGGGCATATACAAATGGATGACTCCGGACGGGTCTTATGATATGGATGATGCCAAGATCACCCTTATTCTGCTTTCTGATGAGGAGCATGCCAGGGCTGCCGTATCCAACTTCAAATCCCAGGAGACATACCAGGACCTTCTGGCCCGCAATGTGCCCATATTCGGCAATGCCACAATCAACGGCCACGAGACTTTGGAAATAAAGGACATTAAAGGAGATAATAGCATCAGATATCTCTATCTCTGGAATGCGGGAAGCATTGTGGCTCTTGTTGAAGGAAACAACGACAGAAGCAAAAGCCTGGAGCTGGCCAGTGCCTCCGGGCTCTAAATTTCCAAACTTTTTGATATGAAGCATCAATTTGTTGCACAGGTAATTGAGACGGTGCAAAACACAGTATCTTCCAGGTCAATTAGGTTTGGTCGGCCCCAGGGGTTTGATTACCTTCCCGGTCAGTTCATAATTCTATTGCTTAATGGCATACAGGGTGAGATCAAAAAGCCGCTGAGCCTCTCCAGCAGCCCTACTGAGGATTTTCTGCAGGTCACCAAAAGGCTGACCGGCCATGAGTTCTCCAATGCCCTCCTTTCCCTAAAAAAAGGAGATTCTATCAGTTTTTCCGGACCATACGGAAATTTTACCTTTTGCGGGGAGCATCCGAAGATCGCCATGCTTTCCGGGGGAATAGGCATAACGCCTCTATTAAGCATGATAAAATACTGCACAGACAGAGGTCTTGCAACTGACATTTTCCTGTTTTACTCCAACAGGCAAGAGGATGATATTCCTTTTAAAGATGAATTCGAGGCCATTAAAGCGAAAAATCCAAAATTTACTATCATTAACACCCTGACTCGCCCCAGTCCCTCCTGGAAAGGCCGGGTGGGCAGAATCGATGCAGGCATGATCAAGCAAATGCTTGTCGATTATTCCGAGCGGGTATTCTACACCAGTGGCCCAGGAAAGATGGTTGATTCCATGCAGCTTGTTCTTGAGGAGATGAAAATTCCTGAGGATCAGTCTCGCAAGGAGTATTTTCCCGGATATGACTGATCCGGGATTTGATGCGATCCTTTTGCCAGGACATTGCAAATAGAAGTAAAAAACATAGAAAGTCCTGGTCGCCCCAGGACCGAGATTATGCTTAAAAAGCCTACCTTACACCAGCCTTTGTGTCAGACCATTTATTCAAACCCCAGGGCAGTAAGACAACCATTGCTCCAAAGATAATAATTGCATAAATTTGGGACATAATATCCATTGATTATCACCTCCGTTTCAACTTTGTATTATTTCTCACAGGTGGATTTATGGGTAATAAAAGCGGCGGACAAAATGTAAATAAAATTTCAAAAATACCTATTAAATGTAAAATGGATTAACCAATAAATGCCAATAAGGTCATACTGCTTTAAATTGAAATAACATAACTGGCATTTAAGGAAAATGGGTAAATGGCTAAAAATATACGGCGTTTATGTTCTGCAAAAAATTATTCTTCGTTAGATGGTTCGTCGACCACCAGCCAGTGCTTACCGCGGGTTGGAGCCTGTCTCAATGCCTCTTCAAGCTCTGCATTTGCCAGTCCGTCCAGCCAATCGTTAAGTCTCTTGCCGGGATTATGTCCGGCCCAGTATGATTGAAGCCTGATGTGCAGGTCGCACATGTGATTAAGGCTTATGCCACGTTGGTAGATAGAGCCACGGCATGGTCCATGGCCCTTGAGGTCGCACTCTGGGGATTTCATTTCATCTCCTTGCATGTCATAACGAGCTTATCTAGCTTATCCCGGATTTTGGTGATTTCAAAAACTCAACAAACTGCATCCAGGCTTTGCAGGTTGAATGACTCAGCCAATACGTCCCTGTCCACATTGCCGCTCACAAAAGTGCGCCTCGAACCAATTTCGTTCATGACGACCTTGGCTGGAGCAAAGACGTTGTGGTCCACCTTGAAGAAGTCAAAGCCCGCCGCCTTGAAGGTCTTGTAAAAGGGTGCCCCCCAATCTCGTGAGGCCTGGGACGGCATGCCCTTCAGATATTGCTGCAGCTCCTCCAGGTTCTCGTATTCCAGTGTGTAGTAAGTCTCCCCTCCGTAAATTATGGCGTCGTTGGAGGATCCCATACACATGGTAGCGTCTCCGGTGACCGGCGAGATGGGTGCCCGTCCCCAGCCGCACTTGATGGTGTTTATGTCAAAGCCCATGGTAAAGAGCTTATGCAGACCCGTCTCGACTACACGCGCCGAGACCTGCACCAATCCGGCAATGCTGTCCGTGGGCGCTACGGCAATCCTCAAATCAGCCGGATCGATGCCGCACTTTTCTGCAATGAGGGAAGATACGGTTTCGTTCGGCAGCTTGTTTGACTCCAGGACAATGACTGCCACATCTGAGGACTCCTCAAAGCCGATCTTCTCGTAGAGGTCGCGGGTCTTTCTGGCCAGAACGCGCGCTGGACCGCTGCCCATGGCGAAGTACTTGTCTGCCTTAATCTGCCACATGGCGCACTGGGAAGCCATGCAAGATACGGCGGGATGGTCTGTCGCCACCTGGATGCCCGGCAATAAAACGCCTTTGATATCAAAGGGCGTAAGCTGAATTTCCGCCAGGTCTGCCATACAGAGACGAGAGAGGTAGACGCCTGCACCGTAACCACCATGGGCCTTCACGCCTGCATCGGCCACAACAGTACCATTATCAAGTTCTTGGACCTCGATTTGCAACTCGTCTGCATAATCGAGCATCTCCTCGAAGACCTCGAATCCCATCTCATTGATACCCATCAAGCCGGATCACCTTTCCTCATCAAGAATGCAGTCGTCCATAAAAGTCTATCGATTTCTGTGCAGAGCAATTCTAAGCAGAATTGTTTTTCTTGCCGGTCTCTGTATCAAATCGTTTTGGTTTGATGTGTACAGCGAAAGTGTCTATTAATATTAGGAAAGCCTTTTAGGGTCTGGAGTGTAAAAATGAGACTTAGAGTAATCAGCGCCAGAAATGAAATCCCCAATTTGAACCCAA
>CAZDLZ010000038.1:0-9390 GCA_964506745.1 uncultured Methanotrichaceae archaeon
GCAAGAAGAATGATATAATTACTCTGTATTCCCTACTCAATGAGAGTTAAGGTTTTCACATAATCCATACAGTTCAACAATAAACCAGATATGATATTCTGCTGCAAATGCAGCGGCTTTCTGACCGATCTGGAGCACGACCTATCCTGCCATCTCCGCTTCCTGATTGACGAGAGGGATGAGAGAATAGAGGACGGCATAGCTCCTGCTCTGTGGCTTATCCATTTCGGCCCCCTGGAGTCAGAATCAGACGATCAGCGAGTTAGATCGAGTATGGTCCAAAAGATTAATTATCTCATCTCGCCATCAAGAATTTTAGTGAAAGGGAATTTGCTCTGCCTAATCGTCATCGGAGTTGCGGTCTTAGCCTTGGCGGTGGGCTTTTTTTACAACGCTAAAGCGGCAGATTATGGCCCAGATATGCCCTATTTTCCTCCGGCCTATGGTCCCAGGCACCACACTTTTGCCGATAAGGGATTTCTTTTTAATGAGGAATCAACTGTAAGTGGTTCTGGGGAGGTTTCCATCAAAGGATCATTTCACGACCATGCCGTGGATTCCAGCGGCTGGATGAAAGGCTTTGGATCAATCAACTTAGAATCTTTACGAAACATGAATAAGATTGGCAAAGAGGTCGACTTCTCCCAGACTTCCGATCTGATTTTTGCGGGAGGACAGCTCAAAAATAGGAAGAGCACGGGACTACCGCTATTTGAAAACGGTATTGGTGCCAGTGTGAGCGAGAGGTTCAATCTAAGCCATGTGGACAAGAATGAGATTAATCTGGTCAGATCTGCCAACCGCTTCAATAATACAATGGTTTATGATACAGCACTGGCGTTTGAGGGCCTCTGGAACATCAAGAACATGCGAGGCTGGTCGATCAATATGAATAAAAGTGAACAGATCTATTCAGGGTCTTTCCAAACTCAAAAGAAGATCGAGTTCGATGACTCTGTTAATTGATATGACCAAATTTAAATAGCAAAAAAGCCCGTATCAATTTGGGCCAGCAGATATTCATGCTCAATTCCCCTGGAGGCTTTATCCCATTTCCTGTTTTCCTGCAAAAAATAAAAATAATATTGGCGAGCGATATCTACCACAATCGATATATTGTATCTGATAGCTAATTGTATCATCAGAATTTGAGTACCTACATGAGGAGGGTTAGATATGGTTGCACCGCATCACAAGTCGCCTTTATTGCTCATCGCGGCCTTGGCTGTGATCTTTTTGATGTCTTCCTGGATTACTGCACAGGGCACGGGAGATTATTGCAAATTAGATCATTGCCAATCACGGTCGGAATGGCAGCAGCGCGTATGGTATGCCGATATATACAATTTTCTTTATGGCAATTGTGAATGTTATTTAGCGCAACATGGAGGCTATTACCCACCTTATGCTGGAGATATCCATCAAAAATCAACAAATGACGAGCCCACTTCCGGCCCAGCTAACGTTAGCGAAAATGCCACCAAACTGCTGGATGAAGCAAATGTCTTCTACCTGACCGGGTCATACGAACAGGCAGCAGAATCATATGCCAAAGCAGTTAATATCGATCCAGCACTATCAGAGGGTTGGCTTAATCTGGGAAATTCCCTTTACTTCTTGGGCAGATATCAGGCATCACTGGATGCATACATTGCTCTGCTCAATCGTGAACCGGATAATGCAAATGCACTGGCCGGCAAGAACAATGCGCTTAGAGCAATAAGCTAGTACATCTGGGCTTAAATAAGCCCAATTTTAGGCTGTAAGTGCCCTCCCTCGACAAGTCCATTTGAACGGCTTTGCCATTGTCTGGTTGAAGTACTCGACAAAGGCCAAAACCTTGTCTTTCAGATCATTAACGACCTGACCATTCCCATAGGCGACAGGATATTCCTCATGGCCTCTGAGTACAACGAAAAAATATGAAAGGTCCGGTCTACTCTGCCAGCTCGGTCTTCCAGTAGGCGTTATACCAAAATGCAGTGTAACGAATTTTCTGTAGATTGATATTAACAAGGAAGGCCCAGGACCATGATACCCAAAGATCTACGGGAAGATTATTTTATCGATCAAGAGGACGGATTGAAGAAGCTTCTAACCTGGTTCTTGAACCTGGTAATGCAGTTTGAAGCGACGGAACTGATAGACGCAGAGCCATATCAGCGAATTGGTAAGAGAGATCTCCAAAAAGAGGCGGGTCAGGTTATCTGCCCTGACCGCAATTTTTCCAGATCCTTTTGCAGATCTGCACTCATCTTGGCCCCATCGAGTTTGGACGCGGCAAAAAAACCAAGCGCCGCAGAATCGTACTTGATCCCCTGCAGATTTGCGCCGGAAAAATCAGCGTTTTCGATGGCCGACTTATCAAAGATGGCGCCACTCAGATCTGCACCGGAAAAATCCGCGCCGTCGATGGATGATGTGACAAAGATGGCACCGCTCAGATCTGCACCGGAAAAGTCGGTGTCGTTGATATAGGCCTGGGCAAAACGAGTCTTTCGCAGGTCAGCGCCGCTGAAATCCGCGCCCAATAAATTCAGCATCATTATGCGGGAAGAGATCAATTTCGCCCTGCTCCAAATAGTACCCTTGAGGGTCATGCTGGAAAGATAAGATCCTGTGAGATCTGCACCGGATAGATCCGCATCATTGAGAAAAACGTTATCGAGTCTGAAATTGCCCAGTTCTGCATCTCTTAAATTTGCGCCGGTAAGGTCGGCGTAATCCAGATTGGCGCCCTTCAGAGTGCAACCGGATAGATTGGCTCTCACCAGATATGCACGGGTAAAGTCCGAACCGGTCAGATCGGAATTGCTCAGGTCGGCTCCAAATAGTTCCGATCTGGTGAACTGGCAATCAGTGAGTCTGCTGCTGCTCAGACTCGCCCAGCTCATTTTAGCACCGATCATGTTGGTCCTGGTCATATATGCGCCATCCAGGATGGCAAAGCTAAGATCCGCACCAAGCAGCCTGGCACCATTGAGATTAGCGCCGTCCATATTGCAGCCGCCAAGCAATGCACCGGTGAGATCGGCGTTTTGAAGATTGCAGTTCGACAGATCGGAATCGTCCAGATGCGCACCAGGCAAACTAGCGCCGGTCAGATCGGCCCCAACCAGTCTCGTATTATGCAGATAGGCATTTTCGAGATTTGCACCTGAGAGGTTTGCTTTGAAGAGATCGCAACCAAACAGATTCGAAGCCGCAAGATACGAGCCGGAAAGGTCTGCCATGCTGAGGTTTGTATCTGTCAGGTTGGCAAACCCCATACGGGATTTGATCAACCGGGATCCGACGAACTTTGCGCCATGACAGCGGCTCTCGGAAATATCTGCGCCGGTTAGATCTGCATCGGATAGACTCGCATCAATCATGTTAGCCCCAACCAGGTCCGCCCCGGACAGATTGACACCATTCAGGAAGGCATCCTTCAGCATGATCCGCCTCATGTAGGCTTTGGCTAGATTTGCTCCCGCCAGATTTGAGGCGCTGAGATTGCTGGCCATAAGATCGACAGTGCTAAGGTTTGCATTTGCCAACCTTGCGCCGGACATTCTGGCCTCTTGCAGATTGGCCTTGAAAAGATTCGCACCAGTCATGTCCGAAGCTATCAGGCTGGCTCCCACGAGATCTGCTTCGGAGAGATTTGCACCCATTAGTCGCGAATTATGCAAGTTAGCCCGCCTTAAATAAGCTCTGAATAAGGTGGCCCCGGTAAGATCTGCACTTTGAAGATTGGCGGCGGTTAAGTTTGCATTATCCAGATTTGCTCCGGCCAAGACCACATTTGGCAAACGAGCCTGGCTCAGGTCTGCTCCACGAAGGTCTCCTCCGGTTAAATTCGATCCTGTCAGGTCGGACCCCACCAGAGAAGCATGGCTGAGATCTGCAAAAGATAGATCACAGCCCATTAAGTTAGCGTCCTCCATATTTGTTCTGCTGAGATTGGCACTGCATAGCCGGGAATTGTCTACGAATGCACCTAGCAGAGAAGATCCGCTCAGATTAGCCATCACCAGACATGAATTTTGAAAATCGGACTGGTTCAGGTTGGCACCAGCCAGATCAATATAGCTCAAGTTCATGCCACTGAAATTGCTGCCGGGCTGAAATGGCTGATTAATGAGGACACTCTCCCGCGGAATATCTACGAGACGGATATTGAAACGCCTCAGTTCAATCATATCGAACATATAAGATTCCGGAAGCGTTTTTACTACCGGAATTTCGTCTACGGATTCGCCCCGCAGAATTCGTTGAGCAAGATTTGCAGTCAATCTGCCCTGGACTGGACCGGTGGTAATCACACCGCCAAGCACACCAAAGCCCATATAAACGTCCCGCGTACCATAAATGGGAACCTTGCTAACGCTTCTAAGAAGCCAGGCACTCTCCTCATGAGTCAGAGCTCTTCCAACACGGTCGCGATTGTAATTTAAGAGAAGGATCAAACTGCCCTCCTCTAGAGATGACGCATTTTGTTGCAGCTCCTCTACGGTCATATCGTCCCAGATTGCAAAGCTTATATTTGTGTTGAGATTAGGAAGAGTCCGGTTTACGACCTCAAGATTTGCCTTGCCTGTAGCGGTCTTGTCGTTTACAATTATGATTTGCTCTGTTTTCGGATGCAGTCTTTGCATTAGAGAGAGGGTGCCGGGGAGATCGAACGCCTCCACTACGCCAGTGAATCCCTTTTTGCCGGCCAGCATTTTGTCATCGAAGAAGTTCACTCCGCAAAAGACCACAGGGCAGCCGGAGAACAGCTCATCCCTATAGCTTAGAAGGAACTGGAAAGCATCATCATCCGAACAGATAATCACATCGAAATGGCGGCCTTTGTACTTATTTTGATAAGATTTCAATAATTCGGCCAGGCGGGTCTCTGTAGGTGGCTGCTTCTTGGTGTCCATATATTCAAAAGAAAAATCCGCAGAGGGATAGTAGATGGACAATTGATTTTCTATTTCATTTCCAATGGAATCGGTCCACCTCAATCCGGGATTATAAGAGGCAAGAATTAGAATTTGCTTCGATGTCTTTTCTTCGGATGCCGGAGAATCTGCGACCAGAAAAGCTATCAGAAGAAATCCCATAATGAACTTTGCCGGGGCTTGCATAGATTTAATCACCTTGTCAATTGTTTATCACTTGCAGATACTTAGCACTTATCTTCATTTTTAATTGGGTCCGCACAAAGGGACGCTGCGTTTTCATTGACCTTATGATGCTCTCTGCACAATTAGCTTTTTAAGCAGAAATTTCCATTTATAAACAATGATCTTCCAGATCCTGGATGCCAACTACACCTATGATTCAGATAGAGATCCGCTGGTGCAGCTCTTCGGCACTACTCCAGAGGGAAGAAGCGTTACCTGCCGTGTAGCAGGCTTTCGCCCCTATTTTTATGCAGGCGTGGAGGAAAAGCTTCGCAGAAGCTCCATAGAGAATCTTCAGTCACAAGGACTGGATGTAGAGGAGGTGGACCGCTTTTTGCCCATCGGTTTTCAGACCACTCCTCAGAAGATGCTCAAAATCACCACTCATGACCCTAAAGAGGTGAGAAGTCTCAGAGAAAAGGTAAAAGAAGTGGCCGGCATCAAAGCGGTCTACGAGACAGACATTCTCTTCAAAAACAGGTTTCTTATCGACTGCTCTTTAGGAGGTATGGGGTGGGTGGAAGCACCCCTTGCGGAGTGGACGGTGGGCCAACCTGCGGCCAGCGCCAAAGCCGCCTCTGCACTGCCGCCAATACCCTTTGAGGCCATGCATCCGGTTTCGCATGAGAACAATGCACCGCTGCGCTTTATGAGCTTTGATATCGAGTGCCTGCCCGATCAGGGTGAGATGCCCAAGGCGGAAAAGTCGCCTGTGATTTTAATTAGCATGGCCTTTGAGCCGGCGTATCAGGGCAACAAAGACCTGGTGCTGGTGGGAAAGAATATCGACTGCCCCCGCCCCGACACAAGAGCCTGCCAGGATGAGTACGACCTATTAGCCCAGTTTGTATCAATTGTTCGTGATTACAATCCAGATATCCTGGCCGGCTACAACTCCAATGAGTTCGATTTTCCCTACCTGCAGGAGAGGTGCAGGCAAAATCACGTGGATGGGCGAGTGAGCCGGGACGGCAGTTCCTGGTACATAAGAAAAATCGTAAACAGAACCGACGTCTCCATTACCGGCCGGGTGGTGGTGGACTTGCTGCCCATTATCCGCACCTCCTACAGCCTCAAGCAGTATACCCTCCGCAATGCTTCTGCCGAGCTTCTCAAGATGGAGAAGTACGATGTGGACCCCAAAGAGATCGAGGCCCTCTGGGCCGAGGACGGCGAAGGTCTGCGCCGCTTCATCAGCTACTCCCGAAGAGATGCCGTACTGGTTATGCATATGCTCCTCGACCTGCGGCTTATGGACAAGTACATCGCCCTCTCCCGAGCCAGCGGATCATTGCTGCAGGACATCGTGAACGGCGGGCAGTCGGGGATGGTTGAAAACCTGCTCATGCGCCGCTTTCGCGAGCGCGGCCGGGTGGTGCCGCCCAAGCCCGATGCAGAGATCTCAGATGAGCGCTATGTGGAGAACGAGGGGCTGAAAGGAGGGGCTGTCCTGGTGCCGGAGAAAGGACTGGTGGAGGATGTGGTCATCCTGGACTACAAGTCCCTTTATCCCACCATTATGATGGCTCACAATCTCTGCTACACGACCGTTCTGACAGGCTCGCCTGCCCTAGACAACGTGGCTAAGATTGGCGAGGGCAAAGACATCATAACTGCTCCTTCGGGTGGCAGGTTCGTCTCGCCGGCGGTCTCGCCGGGCATCATGCCTGCCGTGCTGCGAGAGTTGCTCGACGAAAGGACGGCGACCAAGAATCTGATGAAGAAGGCGGGCGAGGACGAGCGTCGCTTTTTGGATGCCAAGCAAAACGCCATGAAGATTCTGCTCAACAGCTTTTACGGCTACTCGGGCTACGCCCGGGCCCGGCTCTACAGCCTGGCACTGGCCAATGCCGTCACCTCATTTGGCAGGGAGAATATCGTTCGCACCAAGAAGATCATCGATGAGATTGGCTCGGCCTATGTTATAGACGATGAGGTGGTCTTCAAAGATGCACTGCCTTTCGGAAAGGCGGCAGAGAAATGCTTTGACCTTTCCGTGGTCTATGGAGACACGGACAGCGTCTTTGTGCGACTTCGGCCCTCCGGGCCTGCTGCACTCACGCTGAGAGATGCCGAGCTGATCGGCCGAAAGATCGCAGAGACGGTCACCTCCTCCCTTCCTGAGCCCATGGAGCTGGTCTTCGAGGCCTTCGCACGGCGCGGCATCTTTTTGGCGAAGAAACGCTATGCTCTCTGGGTCTTCGAGCCGAGGGGCGACGGCTGGAAGGATAAGATCAAGGTGAGGGGCATGGAGACAGTGCGCCGCGACTGGTGCGGTCTGACCTCTAAGACGCTCAAGACCTGTTTGGAGCTGGTGCTCAAGGAGGGCAAGGTGGAGGAGGCGGTAGAGCATGTTCGCAGCGTGGTGCTCCGGCTGCAGAATCTGGATCTTTCTGTTGACCCGTCCCTGCTGGAGGATCTCACTTTAACGCGCCGCTACACCAAGAGCTCCGGCTCCTACAAGAACAAGCAGCCACATATCCAGCTGGTGGAGAAGATCAGAGAGCGGGGCGGAACTGTGCCCGGCGTGGGGGACAGGGTGCCCTTTGTCATTGTCCAGGGAAAGAGGGGCAGGAAGAACAGAGAGCTGTTTGTGAACCGGGCGGAGGACCCTTCTTATGTTTTGGAGAATAACATGCCCCTGGACACAGAGTACTACGTGGAAAAGCAGATCTTGCCGCCAGTGCTGCGCATCTTCGAGAGCTTTGGGGTCACCAAAGAGCGGCTGTGTCCGGGAAGGGGACAGAGCAATCTCTTCAGCTTCTGTGAGGCTCCTAAAGAGCAGAAGCAGAAGTCGCTGTTTGATTTTTAAGCGTAATACCCGCAGCAACTAGGAACTTATTACCGGGATTCAACGAAAGAGCTTTAAGCGACATTTGCCGTTGCCTACATCAAGATCTATTGGTGAACATCACTTCAAGAGTTCAACAAATTCATCCTCTGATAGATTTGCCTGCTGTAGAATTGATAATAAAACACCTTTCGGCATGTCTTTTCTTTTTGGAATTATCACGAGCAACTTTCGTCCTTTCTCGTCAATTTTGAAAAGAGCTGTATGACTGCCTTTTCCCCTCTTTGGCGCATAATCGAATCCCGCTTTCATTAAGGTTTTTATGACCTCCTGTGAGGAAAGAAATGGAAGCTTCATTAGGCAGATACCTCGATCAAGGCTGTGAACTTGTGCATCGAGGTTAAGGCGGCATCCAAATCATCTCGCATCCCTAGCTCTCTTGCATTTTCCAGATAAAGCTCCAGGGCTTCTTTTAGATTGCTCAGGGCCTCCTGTGGTGTGTCACCACAGCTTGCGACCCCTGTTTCAGGAGACTTGGCTATCCATACACATGCCTCTTCCCACAACGTAGCAGTTAGATTTAGCTTCTTCATCTTCATCGACCCCGGTTTTACTTGAAAATCCTCACTAATCTACTAACAGTCTAACCTCATTAATCCTTGTATGTCAATGATTTATGGATGGCTTCCACTCCATCCAAAGGATAGGAGCTTTATGTTATCATCACTATCTTATTTCCATGACAATTATTTCTATAGAAGAGATGACCGCAGTCGATACCAATTGCAGTTATTTTGGCCTGCTTCCCCTCCAGCTCATGGAAAATGCGGGCGCTGCAATAGCCCGCGCTGTTATGGCTCAGGCTAAGGGAAAGAGGATCGCCGTTGTGGCAGGCCGCGGCAATAACGGCGGCGACGCTTTTGTTGCCGCCCGACACCTGAGTGGCTTTGATGTTACCGTCTATCTTCTGGGCCGTTCCCGAGATATCGCTACCGAGGAGGCGAAGAGGAACTGGCAGATTCTTGAGAGACTGGGCTATGACCTGCGCACAATTATGGATAGCAGTGATCTGTCACTGGGAGAATGCGACCTGATAATAGACGGCATCTTCGGTACAGGCGTTCGAGGCAGCGTCAGGGGTCTGGAGGCCCAGGCAATAGATGCCATCAACTCCTCAGGAAAGACGGTGATCTCGGTCGATGTTCCCAGCGGCCTTGGGACAAACAAGGCCGTCTTGGCCGATGCCATCGTAACCTTTCACCGGCAAAAACCGGACATGACCGGCAATGTCATTGTTGCGGATATTGGAATACCGCCGGCTGCGGAGTTCTTCGTGGGAGAGGGCGACCTCTGGCTGATGGGAAGGAGGGGGCCGCAGAGCCACAAGGGCGACTCCGGGCGGATACTGGTGATCGGCGGCGGGCCTTATACCGGGGCTCCCAC
>CAZDLZ010000038.1:9400-25672 GCA_964506745.1 uncultured Methanotrichaceae archaeon
TGCTCTGCGGGCGGGAGCGGACATTGTCACCGTGGCAGCGCCGAAGTCAGCAGCCCGGACCATCTCGGGCTATTCGCCCAACCTGATTGTTCAGGAACTATCAGATGATTACCTCTGCCCCGAGGACATACCGGTTCTCAAGGAGCAGATTGCCAGGCACGATGTGGTGGTCATGGGCATGGGACTGGGAAGACATGCCGAGACGACGGAGGCTCTGGCCGAGATCATCCCCCTCTGCAAGAAAACGGTTATAGATGCCGATGCTTTGCAACCGGATCTACCCTTGAGAGGCATTGTCACGCCCCATGCGGGCGAGTTTCGGAGAATCAGCGGCATTTCTCTGGTCGATCAGGACTACAGGGAACGGGTAGGGCCGCTTAAAGAATACGCCCGCCAAAAGGGGCTGGTGGTCCTGCTCAAGGGCAAAGTCGATCTGATCTCAGATGGTGAGGTGGTGCGAGCCAATACCACAGGAAATCCAGGCATGACCGTGGGTGGGACGGGCGACGTTCTGGCAGGAATTACTGCCGCATTTTATGCTCGAACCACTGCTATGCGGGCGGCGACGGCAGCCGCCTTTGTCAATGGCAGGGCCGGTGATCTTGTCTATCCTGAAAAGGATTTTGGAATGGTTGCCACAGACGTGATCGAGAAGATCCCCCTGGCCATGAGGCTGTGAGATCTTGGCTAAAGATGAGATGCTGGAGGGAATGGTGGATATCACGGAAAAGCCGCCTGTCTTCAGAAAGGCCACTGCAACGGGATCGATACGGCTGCAAGAGACGACGATTGAGGCCATAAAATCGGGCCAGGTAAAAAAGGGAGACGTTCTCACCACGGCCAGGCTGGCAGCCATCCTGGCGGTCAAGGACACTCCCCGCCTCATTCCCATGTGCCACCCCATCCCCATCACCGGGCTGGAGGTGAACTTTGATTTTGAGGAGAGGCGGGTCAGCGCGACAGTCACTGTGACATCTTTAGGCCGTACGGGAGTGGAGATGGAGGCATTGACCGGGGTTGCAGCGGCACTGCTCAATGTCTGGGATATGGTCAAGTACCTGGAGAAGGACGAGACAGGGAACTATCCGGAGACGAAGATTGAAGAAGCCTATGTAGTCAGGAAAGAAAAGCAATCAAGATAAATGAAGCAAACCCTTTTACCTGGGATTTGAAGTATCGCGGCACATAAGGGGCCTATTGCCCCTCAATTGCCGCCCCATTTTTGTCAATCTTGGAACTTAATCCCAAACTCCGGCAGCCTCTCTTTGGCCGCCTCGCGGGCCTGCTGGTGCTCTCTCAGGAATTTCTCTATCCTTTCCGCCACATCCTTCTTGCAGGTTCCGCACATGCGCCTGCCCGAGCGGCACTCTGCATCCAGTTCCAACAATTCTTTGTCGTCATCGGAGAGGTGGAAGACCAGAAACTCGTAGATGGAGCACTTCTCCGGTTCGCCCCCCAGCTTTTTTTGCTCGGCCAGGCTCTGCCGGCCACCCGTGATGGCCCGCATGATCTTCTTGCCTGCCTCCTTGGGATCTTCCGTGAGTGCAATGTGGCTCTCCGGCTTGGAGGAGGACATCTTGCCGCCAGTCAATCCGGTCATGAAACGGTGATAGATAGAGGAAGGAGGAATGAAGCCGTAATGCCCATGCTCAATTTCCAATTTTATTATGAGTTGGTCGATTGCCTCCAAGAGGACGCTGAGATTGCGGCCTTCCCCATCTTGGATCTCTGTGAGATCAATATGCTCCTCGTACCGCTTCACCCGTCCCAATCCCATTTCTTTCAACGCTTTTTCTGCCGCTTGCATCAGCTCTGGGCTGGCCGCTTTGCCCCGGATGCTGATGTAATCGCCACGCAGCTCCACCAGAAACTTCCTCATGCGGTAGGCGAGGTCGCGTGTGAGCTTGATATGCGGATCTTGATCAGCCCCTACCGGAATGACGACGGGCTTGGGTCCGCAAAATTCCATCAATTGAGGATGAAGAATGTCTGCGCTCTGAGCCATGACGCTCTCCATGTGAGAGATATGGGTCTCGCCGGAAAATCCATAGATAGCACTGACCTCGGAGAAATTGGCCTCTCTGCCCAGCTCAAAGGCCAGATTCCTCATCCTGTAGTTCTCCGACTGGAAATAGATATGGCTGCCTTCATTAGGCTCAAAGCCCAGAGCAATGAGGCTGAGGATATATTCATTGATGCCCAATGTTCTGCATTTCGCCCAGCTTATGCCCCGCACGGCATGAGCTTCCATGTTGGCGATCGCTGCAAAAGCGTCCCCTCCCTGCTTCTGATGCCAGATGATCTCGTTCATGACCATCATGTGGCCGAAATGGGCTCTGCCAGTGGGCATGAAGCCGCTCATGACAGCAAAAGGCTCACGCCTTTGCATAGCACGAAGAACTGAGTCGTAGTTTCTGTGACCAAAGATGATCTTGCGCGCCATGTAGGGATGAGGCTCTTTAAGATGAGGAAGGATATCATCAAAGCTTGATATGCCAAACACTTCAAAGAGCTTGGTGTAATCGTCTACGTGTACTGCGCCCCAGGGATCAAGCTTCAATTCCATGGCCCAAGGGAGTGAAAACGATGATATATCTAATTTGTGTGGTTCGCAAAACCCTCACAGATCAGAAGAATAATTCCATATTCCAGAATCTATGAATTATAAGATATATTATCGTTAAGCAGAAGGAATATCATTACGCAGTTGCATATTTGTAGCATAATCTTAGGTCCAAAACAATAAGCAATTGAGAAATAAACTATTTATATCATAGAGTATTTCTTATGTCTAAAAATAGAATGAGGTTATTATGAGACAATTCTCTGTAAAAGTTCTGGATGATGGAGATAGGGAGTTCGTAGAAGTTCTGCGTGAACTCAACATTCCCAGAAATGTGGCAAGTATGATCACCTATCTAGCCAATGTGGAGGAAGCCACCTCCAGGGAGATAGAGATTGGCTCGAACCTGCGCCAACCAGAAGTGAGCATTGCTATGCGCACACTGCGCAGCAACAACTGGGTGGAAGAAAGAGAGATCAAGAAGGATGGAAAGGGCCGGCCCATGAAGGTCTACAGGCTTACTATATCCTTAGACGAGATTATAAAGCACTTTGAGGATGAGAAGCGAAAAGAGTCGGCTAAGACCCAGGAGAGCATCGAAAAGCTCAAGGAACTGAGTAGGGGCCTAAGCGTAACACCTTCCTAAAGCAAAGTTGAGATGGAAGAATGCTTCCCATCTCTCAAAGCTTTGCAGTAGCGTTATGCCTGTGCCGGTTCGGCCTGGAAAAATAACACAAAATGGATTTTATTACTCTTCTTCTCCCCTGCCCCGAAGGTCATCGAGGTTCTCTTCCATGAGCTTCTTGCTTTTTGTCTCTTCCTTTTTGCCACCCTTTCTCTCAGTATTTCTTTTCTTAAAATCAGCCAAGAATCTCACCTATATCTCATCCACTCCGGTAAACATAATTAACCTTTCCATTCATTCTTCCATCACAGCCAAATAGGCCCACTGGTCATAAATTCCCTTGGAGTCGCGATTATCGATTACCCTGCCCTTCCAGCCAGCATCCCCCAGCGCCTTCGCGATGAGTTCCGCTTCTTTTTGCGTGTAAACTGTAAATAAAACCCTCTTTTGCGCGAGGCTGGAGGCCTTGAGGAGAATGTCCCGCCAGAGGGACCAGTTGAAATCATCAATCAGACCCACCATAAATCCCAGAACGGTATGAAAAGACCGGGCAGGAAAGAGGCATGGTAGTAGCCTGGCATCCAGGACGAAGCATCTTTTAGGGTCCAAGTGCTCATTTTTTAAAGCCAGGCACAGATCGCAGCGATCACAGTCCATAGAAAGTGGACGCTGCCCCTGGCGAACAAGCGCCTGTGTGGCCATGCCGCTGCCGCAGCAGATCTCCAGTATGCTTTCATCCCCTGGCAGCAGCGGTTGTAGCAGCTTTATCAGCCTCTCGATTCTATCTTCTACGTAAAGAGGCGCTCCATTCAGAGAACAGCTTTCGCAAAACAGCTCTGCCGCCAGAGAAGTGGAGAAGTATTCCGTAAGAGCCTGGAAAAAATCAGCCTCATTTGCCTGCACTGTCTTGGTGATCAACGAGTGCCATTTCCCGGCATGATCGGATAAAATTTTTTGGGCGGAATATTTATCAGTAAGAAGCAGCCATAGCTCTGCCGGCTCGGTCAAGTGCAGGGCAAATCCCAGATCTTTGACCTCGATGCAGGCATCTGTATTCAGCCCCTCCTGCAATAATTGCGTAGTGACGGGCAGCTCCAGCAGATCTTGCCAGGACTCTTCTGCGAGAAATATGCTCTCCTCTTCTCCCAGGTCCAGTAGACGATTTAGTAGCACAAACTCAATTTCTAAATTGCCCAGGAATATCAAGCTTTTCGCCATACACTATTTCGTAACTTCCCTCTCAACTTCCCTATCGACCTTCAATGCCCTTGAAACACGGCCATCCGCTATTATGCGCCGTCCATGCCGCCATGCTGCCGGAACAATTATATTATATTCCTGACAAAATGGGGCTGTTTGAAACTGGTAGATCTGCCCGGCGTGGGCTCTCGCATAAGAGAGCGCCTCTTGGAGCAATATGGTGATGAGGAAAGAGCCTTGCAGGCGGTCTTGAATGCAGATGTGGCCGGCCTGTGCAGGGCTCTGAGCGAACGCCAGGCCCTTCTCCTGGTCCAGCATGCGCAGGGTTTGAAGTATGCAGTCACGCCCGAGCAGTTTCTGGCCACAGATGAGGCGGCCAGGATCCAACAGGCGATCATCTCACACCTGGCCGGATATGCACATACCGAATACGCCCGGCTGAAGATCGGCACTTTGTTTGCCTCTTCTTCGGCAATGCTTCAGGCGGAGAACCGCAAGATTGCCCTGGCGGCAGTCCAGGCAGCGCAAAAAGTTCAGGGCCATGGCATGGAGGAGCTGCTGAAAAAGATCCGTCCCCTCCGGGAGAAGGCAGCCACAAGGATTCGGGAGAGAGCGGTGGCAGTCAGCTCGACCGAGGCCTTTCAGAGGCTCAAAGCGCGTGGGCTGGACAGGCTGATCGATCTGCATCTTGCAGAAAGCCCGGCGGAGCTTATGGATCTTACCAGAAGCTACAGCCACGTCTGCCTGGTGGGCGAGGAGGTGGATGGGCAGGCGGCAGAGTTGGAAAAGGCTCTGTCGTTAGAAGAGTGGTATCTGGTGCCCGAGGCGGTCCTGGGTTTTTATGAGGATAATTTAGAGAGTCTGCAGGCAGCGGCCCAGGCGGCAAAAAGCCTTCAGGACGCAGGCGTGAGCGGGTTTGCTGGGTGGGAGAGCCTGCATAAGCAGCTCGCGAGGCTGAAGAAGAGCGGAGACCAGGAAGGAGAAAGGCTGGAGCGGCTGGCCGCGCGCCTGGGCGGGTGCGTGGGGGAGGCAGCCGCCTGGGCCAATGAAGAGCTGAAGAGCAAGATAGAGAGAAGCTCGCTGACCCTGGGAGGCACGGACCTGCTCCTGGTCATGAGCCGGGGGGAGGGCGTGCGTGAGCTTTTGGAGGTTCAGATGAAGAGCGTCTTTGCGCTGGTCCTAAAAGAGGCAAAGGCGCGCGCCGCGAGCGAGCTGGAGCTACAGGGGGCTGAAGCGGTGTGGCTGGATGAGATCTTCTCAGCAGAGGTATGCTATCCTCTGGAGCTGGACCGGCAGGCACTGCGCTCTTTTGAGCAGGAGCTGAGAAGATGCAGGGAAGAGCGGGGATTGAAGGCAAAAAGGGAGAACGCACGGGGCTTGCAGGATAAAAGAGATGACGCAGAGGCGCTGGTGCATGCCCTCATGGAGTATGACTATGCCTATGCTCTGGGGCAGTTTGCCCTGGCGGAGAATCTCAACTTCCCAGAGATTGTCGAGGAGCCCTGCCTCTCCTTTGCAGAGGGCAGTCACCTCTTTTTGGACAGGCCCGAGGCGGTGAGCTACGCCCTGGGAAGCGCAGATCACCCCGAAAAGGTGGCGCTCTTAAGCGGCGTCAACTCGGGCGGCAAGACCACCCTCCTGGACCTCATCTCCCAGATAGTCATCCTGGCGCACATGGGCCTGCCCGTTCCTGCGCAGGGCTGCCGTCTCTCTCTCTTTGAGGAGTTTTACTACTTCAGCAAGAGCCGCGGCACGCTCTCCGCCGGGGCCTTTGAGACGGCCATGAAGAAGTTCGCAGTGGTGGAGAACGAGAAGCGAAAGCTGGTGCTGGCGGATGAGCTGGAGTCCATTACTGAGCCGGGAGCCTCGGCGCGCATTATCGCCTGCATGCTCGATGAGCTGAACCGGCGCGGCTGTGTGGCCGTCTTCGTGAGCCACCTGGCTGAGGATATACGCCGCTTTGTTGAGACGCCGGTGCGCGTCGACGGGATCGAGGCGGAGGGGCTGGATGAGAACAACAACCTGCGTGTCAGCCGAAGCCCGCGCTACAACTATCTGGCCAAGAGCACTCCCGAGCTGATACTCGACAGGCTGGTGAGATCCACCAAAGGGCCGGAGCGGGAGTTTTATGCCAGGCTGCTGGCGAAGTTTAAGTGAGATATTGTTGTTCAAAACAATGGCACAACATTTTCAACCACAAAGACACAAAGCTCACAAAGAACGCACAAAGAAAAATTAATAGCATTGTTTTTCACGAAAATTTTCTTAAGTCGGTCGCAAGTCACATGGTAAGGTGAAGAGCCTTTTTCACCAAGGTGCTCCTTTTATATTCTGGAGATGGACTATTTTTATGGAAATCTGGCAAATAGTCGTGATCTGTATTCTCATGCTCCCCCTCTTTCTCATCGCCAACTACGTAGTCGTCAAGAAGGCGGCATCGGAACGGAGGAGTCGCGACGATAGGATTGAGCGAACAGTCTCCGACAGCGTGGCGGCCAGCTACGCAGACAAGAGCAAGCGCTTCGAGAGCTGGCCCAAGTACAAGGCGGAGAGGAAGAGGAAGAAGGAATGAGGTTTCGGCTTGCATTCCTTGTCATACACAATAATTTCCCCACGCTACCAGCTTTTAATCAGCGTTTATTCGGAGTATTTATCTGATTATCGTCTTACCGATTGAGGCTAGGAAAAGAGCGAAGAAGAGCGGCCCGAGCAGCCTTTCCAAGGTAAAAACCCATAGAGGATATCCATTGTGCGGAATGCTCGCAAGCGTTGAATTCAAAACTGGGTTCACACCTGAGGTGAAGGCGGTGGCACTCAAGAAGAATGCTTCTGCAAAGGACGTGCTTAGATAGACCTTGAAGATGATTCCGGACAGCAATATAACGAAAGCTGACAAAATCAAGGGACGTGCTGGCTTTACACCATATCCATAGAAGAATCGCGCTACTAGATCAAGAATTCGCCTTATAGGGTCTTCTATTCGATAGTTCATTCTGTAATCATAGTAGCATTCATCAGCATCTTCAAACCAACCGAGCCGCTTATAATTTTCAACTAAAGATAGACAAGCCTCATCATTCCAAAGTAATGCGTTTTTAATGTGGGGGTAGTTAATATAAATCTTTTGAAACCTCGACCTTGTCAGAGTAAAACTTCTAGCTTTTATGAAATTGGTATTTTCAAAAAGAGCGTCTCCCATGAACTGGGATGCGGAGAAGTCAGCATCGCCGTCGAATTGAACTGCCCAAAAGTACGCAGTTCCATTAAACTGAGATTCGCCAAAGTCAGCATCTCTGCCAAATCGAGCGTCCAAGAAATCCACCTTTTCGCCGAATTGAGCACCTCCGAAGCAGGCCGTCCCTTTGAATAGAGATTTGTAGAATTTCGCATCTCCGCGGAATTGAGTTCCTGCAAAGACGGCCCTCCCTCTGAACAGAGATTCTGAGAAATTAGCAGTTTCACTAAATTGGGATTCTATAAATAAGGCATCTCCGCTAAAATGAGATTTACTGAAGTAAGCACCTTCACTGAATTGAGCATTTATAAAGTACGCAGTTCCTGCGAACTGAGCTTCAGTAAAGTGGACACCTCTACAAAACAGTGAATCGATGAAGAGAGCATCTTCATTGAATTGGGACTGGATGAAGACGACATCTCCGCGGAATTGAGATCCCCTGAAATCAACAGCTCCGCTAAATAGTATATTACTAAGAAAAATTCTGCAATCAACGCGAGAATTCGTTATTTTAACCGAAGAGGATATGATGAATTTATCATTTTCTTTCGGTAGATTTAGATTGCTAGTTTCGAAACGACCCCTGATGAAAACATGATCATATTCAACTGGCTCCCCCATTTCGATCTTAGCAATGATCTCCTCGGCAGGAACTTCTTTTAGATTGCTCGATTCATCGATATTCTCACCCATATCATTTCATTCCTTAGCAGAAACTACCATCCTCCTTTGATCTCAGACCCTTTCCTACATAATGATGATCCTTTCAACCGAGAGGAGATTATCCCTGTGATATATCTTCATTTTGACGATACAGTCTTCCCTTCGATTCTTGGCATCTTCGCGACGAAACCGACCGCCAAGTCTCACCCGTGCATATGGATCCGATCCCCCCTAGGCAAGCGTGGCTGCCCGTGCGCGCAGGAGCGTAGCGGGCCAAATTCGACATTCATCATGAGTTCTTTTTTCTAGGCTGATTGAGGGGTAATGGTTGGCAGTCATGGCTGCTGGCTTCGCGCCCTTCGCGGCTTCGCTTGAGATTAAAAATGTCCCGGTTTCACGCGAAGGCGCGAAGACGCGAAGTCCTGATGAGGCAAAGACAATTCCTGCAGATCCATCGCCAACCTGCGGTTCGATTTTGGCGAGCTGGCGCTTGGCAGGTGGGCCCGGGACCTCAAGTCTATTGGCCATCCTTTGCGCTTTCGCCGCGTGCCGCCGAGGCGATCCGCGGGGCCGCTCTCTGGCGCATCCGGAACTGGGTGAGCAATATCTCCATATACTAATAAGTAAACATATTAATCATGGCAACATCTGTTTACAGCATTCGTCTTGACGATCGCGTGCGAAGCATGATGGACGAGATAAGAGACGTCAACTGGCAGGCAGAGATCAGAGAAGCTGTGGAGAAGATGGTTCGCGAGAAAAAGAAGCAGCACTTTCTGGCAGAGGCTCGCGAACTGAGAATGAGAATGAAGCCTGTAGAGAGCAGCGCTGCAGAGATGATCAGAGAGGATAGAGATGCCAGGTAATGTCATCTTGGATTCGTCCGTCATAGCTGCCCTATTCTTCTTTCGAGACGAATCATCCGAGAAAGCGGCTGATGCCATTGCCGATAAGGAACTCATGGCCCTGGATCTGTCCATGGCAGAGGTGGGCAATGTCGCCTGGAAAAGGGTGGTTCATTTTCATGAGGACCCTGAGCTGACATTCTCTGCCCTCCAGGAGTGTATGGGCTTCATCTCCCAGGCGTGCGCCCTCATCCAGGCGAGCGAGCTGATCAGTGAGGCATATAGAATTGCTGTTGAAGACAAAATTGCTTTTTACGACTCGCTCTTTCTGGCAGCTTGCGAAAGGGAGAATGCCCCGCTGCTGACCATGGACCGAAAGCTGTACGAGAAGGCCAAGCTGAAGAGAGAGGTGCAAATGATTTAGCCACGGCTGCAGATGACAGGGCTTTTTTATCCGTTTCCTGTGCGCGTACACGTGCGCCCGCGCCCGCGTGTGGGTCCGGGCCCGCCTGGGCGAGCGTGACTGCCCGTGCGCAGGGGAACGCAGCTCGCCAAGTTCCATATTTTTCGTGAGTTCTTTTAGGCTGATTGAAGGGCAATGGTCGAGGATCATGGTTGCTGGCTTCGCGACCTTCGCGGCTCAGCGCAGGTCTAGGGTATCACGCGAAGGCGCGAAGACGCGAAGTACCGATGAGGCAAAGACAATTCGTGCAGATCCTTTCTGAAATGTCTTACAGAAAAAACTAAATAAGACATTCGTATTACTAGTCAGTACTAAAAATACGAAATTAATCTCAGGTAGGTCCTATCCATGCCGATTAAATTCGATTTAGAAAGCTCTAATTCAAGTTCAAGCAGATGCATTGATGGGATAAAGTGTAACCTATCGAAAATATATGAAGAAAGTAGATCAATTCAAGCCACCCATATTTTGCTAACCCTTTTTATACTGTTTCATGCAATCCTTCTGCCAGCCTCTGCTTCGTCTCTAAGCCTCACTGGCCCGCCCCACGTAGATGTCTCAGGAGAAGGCGTCTATGAGATGAACTTTATATCCAGCGATGATGCCGGCAGCCTGTCTGCATTGCTCCAGGTCCCTGATGGTTTCAGCTATGCAGGAAACGCAAAGATCATTGGGAAAGGCACAATATCATCATGTGAGCCTTACCAGAGCGGCCAGTCTCTACAGTGGGATCTTTCCAGCGCCATCAAATCTAATGGGCACATCATAATAAACGAATGGGAGCCGAATCCGGAAGGCACTGATACTTTAAAGGAATGGATTGAGCTATACAATCCAACATCCCAAGCAGTCAATATCAGCGGATGGAAGCTCCTCGATAGCTACTATGGGAAGTCGGTTTCCATTTCACCAGGCACAATTATCATTCCTGATGGCTATCAACTCATAACCTGGACCAATGGCTCATTGATCAACTCTTACAAAACCAGCGTTTTCCTTTTAGATTTCGCAGGCTGCGAGGTCGACCGCACATCCTCAGTTAAGGACGATAAGAACAATAATCTCTGCTGGGCACGCTTTCCCAATGGCAAGGACCTGGACAGCGATCTGGATTGGAATAATCAGGCGGCAACTCCGGGAAGTTCTAATGGAGGAAGCTCTGCAGATATTTATGCAGGCGAATCTCTGCGTTTGCAGTTCAATCTCACCGCCGACTGCAACGCAAAAAGCCAGGCAGAGTTATCGGCAGAGATATCCTCTTCCGCTGGCAAAACGGTTGTGCCGCCAATTCCCTTAATCATCAGAAAGGCAAACCTGAGCATTTCTGCTTCGCCGGATAGATTCGATATCGCAAAGGGCGATGAGATCACCTGGACCATTCTGCTGGAAAACGACGGGGAAGGAACGGCCCATTGTGTTGTTGTCAATGTGACGCTCAATCAGGGCTTGCAGCTTGTGGACATCGATTCACCGAAAAAAGCACTGAATTGGAGCTATGCATCCCTTGCCCCAGGCCAGACGGAGAGAGTCATCCTCAAGGCCAGAGCAGTATCCACCCTATGCAGCTACTCCGGCGTTTTTCAAGCTCGCTGGGGCATTGGTCCCTGCCAGGAGATCGACCAGCTATCAAATTTAGTGATTCATTTCTCTACCACGAACTGCTTTTCTACTTGAAGAAAACAGTCGCTTTTTGGCTCGTGCACGCGCGTGCCTGCTCTGATCCGGGCCCGCCTGGGCGAGTGGGGCTGCCCGCGCACGCTGGGGATGCCATAGCCAGCTCAGTTCGACGTTTTTCGTGAGTTCTTTGTGCGCTTTGTGATCATAATAACCACAAAGCCCACGAAGCTCACAAAGCGCGCACAAAGACTATCAAGTGGTTTTTGCTCACCAATATTACAATGCAAACCCTTGCCTGCAAATCCATTGCCAACCTGCAGCTCGACTGACCGTAGCAGCGGGGATTACGCTCGGCTGCGGCCCAGATCTCGCGTTCCCGGCCATCCCTTTTTCCGCGCAGAACTGAGGCAATCCACAGGGCTGCACTGGGCGCGCATGCAGGCATGACTGCCCGGATAGACCGCGAAAGGGACGAGAGAGAGAAATGCGGTGCAATTTTTAAATCTTTTCTAAAAACTCTTATTGTGTTGTCCCGAATGTTTGGACTTTATATACTCCTGCCCGCAAATTACATTCTTTATAAACCTGTCTATGCTACATCCATCGAAAACATCATCCAAAACTTTTATATGTACTTAAGATACATACTAGAAATACTATGACCCCCACGAAACGATTTAAAGATCAGATCATAGCGGAAATCTTGAAAGCTTGCGAGGGAGAAGGAAAGAGCAAGACTAAGGTTGTCTATGCTTCTGGCCTTAATTTTCATACTATCAACCCCTACTTGGCCACCCTTGATAGAAACGATTTGATCGAAATTATCCCTAGTTCACCCCCTTTGTACAGGACGACTCCAAAAGGTACATCTGCTCTATTGCATCTCAAGGCAATTGAAGAATTAATCAGCGTACCTTAGAATCTGCGAAGTCTGGCCAGAAAAGGGCTGAGAGAAAATGCGACCAAAGAGTTCATAGCAAGCAGGATGGATCGCGGTCTTCTACCTGCGAGATGTTCCGTGGTTCTTTCGTGGGCGGCCCTAAGACAATCATTTTAATAATGGCAGTTCATCTACTTCCGCAATGGACCACTTTGACTAGGCTTTGAATTCCATCCAGGCCGGGCGGCTGGACGAAGCCCGCATCTACCTGGTGGGGCTGCTAAAGCAGGACCCGGAGAACGTAGATATGCTCTACATCCTGGGCATGCTCTACACCGACCTTGGCAACCCCGATATGTCGATAACGCTACTGAAACAATGCATCAAGCTCTCTCCTCGCCATGCCAATGCCCATGTGGCCCTGGGATTTGCCTATATGAACAGTAACGATCTCAAGAGCGCCAAGGAATGCACCTCGCGTGCCCTGAAAATCGTCCCCAATGATCCCATTGCCCTCAGGAATTTAGGTGGCATCTTAGGAAAAGAGAAAGATTACCTAAATGCATTCTATCATCTTCAAAAATTCTATGACATCAATCCTCACGATCTCCAAACGGTCTACGGGCTTGCATTCGCCTATAATTCGCTGAATGACTTTGAAAATGCTGAGAAATACGTTAAGGCCCTTTTGGATATGCACTCTCCAGATACTCTGAAAGAATTAGCGCGGGGGGGTCAATTTTGGACCGGCGAAAACAGAGGTAATTTTATAAATCAAAAATTCGCATAATTTTTAAATTTATTTTATTAACTCTCTTATTAAATTTTTATTAACACCCTCATTAAGTAGTAGAATACCGGGGAGATTTTTAACAATACATTCGGATCGTGGCAAATAATACAACTAATTGAAAACAGAAAAATTATTGAACTTGTACCAGCTTACTGCGAAATGTGGGCTAGATTATCGCGGGCGACCAAGAATTATTTTAAAAATGAAATATGCAATTGTAATCATATACTAAATTTGCTTTTTTTATATCTCTTTGTCAAATGACATTTTTTTATTTTTTGATTATTCTCTTTTCCATCATCCATTTTCCACCCTGCATCAAAAATATTGGAGAACATCTCGATAATATATGGTTCTTCTGAATATAATGCGATTCTCTCATTTCTGGGTCCTGTATCTCTTACGAATATCATTAATTTTCGCACTTGTTCTGGGTATTCACATATTATAAAAGAAATATTACCAAAATTATATTCGTCCATCCAGTCTATCATCTTTAAATGACTATATGCAGATAAAACTGCAGACCTTATACGATAGATGTTTTTAAAATTTTCAATATCTTCTGTTCGCTCTTTTGTAAATAGATCTATCGAAGGATGTCTCTCATTCACAGTTTGTTCATAACTATCCAAAGCAAGTCTTTTAGGCAATTTGAGAACAAAATATTTAACATTATTTGTACTTTCAGAAATATATTTATCTAATGCCTCAACTAATCCCAAATATCTTGTGGCATATTTAACAGAAATAAGATTCTCTTCTGAAAGAAGTTCATTTAATTTATCTTTAATCTCTGAATGCTTGCCCTTTAATTCGGTATACAGATTATTCAAATTTTTATTACACTGTATGCCTGTTATCGTTTTGAAATCAGAAGGTATTTTTTCTGAAGATGTGAGAAGTCCTTTGGAGTTTGATGGAAGAAATAACAAAATTGCTTCACCGAGAGTTGCTAGCACACCGGTTCCTACTGCACTCCATAATAATAGTTCATTATATTTGTTGATATAATCTATGATTTGAGTGACCATTAATTCATGAAAATAGCTTGATGATGTAACAGTAAAAATTGCATTCAAAAAAATAAATATAAATCCTAATATAAATAGTGCTGTGAAATGAAGCTTCCCATAAAAAACTCCTCTAAATTTCGTCTCAATTCGTCCGAAGTAAACTAATCCAAGTCCAAATATAAGTGCAATATGCGGATTTCGGTCAATTGGGATATACGGATATATTACAAAATATGAAACCATTGATATATAATATGAAAACCATAGATCCATGATGCTAATAATGTCCAATTTGAATGACGCTTTTGTCAGCCTTCGAATTACAACATTGTTCAAGAAACCAGACACTATCTTAAAAAGAGCAACCCCCAAAACAATGGCGATTAGTGAATAATAAATTGGATATAATATATATGTAACAATTGGTTCAGGAATCGTCAATATGCCTGATATAGAAGTTGTATTATTAATAGTTAGGGCAGAATACATTATTAGTCCACCATCATCTAAGTGCTCACTCAATTGATATCCTTTGAATCCCCTTATTGCTGATGTAGCCAAGATCTAGCATGGTTGCACTCACATGGCAGTTTCTGGTCAAAGAATACTTATTAATATTTAACTCTTGCCAGCCTTGCGGCTTTGCACGTAAAGGCCATTCTGCGCGTAAAGTAATGGACTTGCACGTAAAGTGACGGACACATGCAGTGTATTGGATATATTCTACAATAAGCAACTCCATTAAACTTTGAAATAAATGATAATGAGTAACGTGCTTTTCGGTTTGGATTTTAGATAGGTTCTGAAAATTAAGCCCGTTTTTGGCACAACGGCCCTAAGATCGAACCGACCCAATCATCTTAAGCTAAATTTTTAGTGTAAGGCAAACTTTTAATATATTTCTCCATGAAATTCCAATCTGGTTTACCCTCTGTATTCACAGGCAATTTTATCGTGCTATTTTCCATTCTCTCCTTATGCCACTTTCTACCGAAATTAAAACGATATTTCTCCTTCATGATTAATGTTATTAGAAACATAGCGATGAATGCATTTAATTCAAAATTTTTCGGATAAAGGACATTTACATCATCAGTCGCCCAATAAGGATCTTTTTGATAAAATGCCTCCCCAACAGATCCATTGTAATTAACTGTGATAGTATTTCCTTCGTGATTCGGATTGACATCAAGCATATCACGTATACCGTTGTTTTTGTCTATTGCGGAGACCAGAGGGCAATCTCCTCTTGTAGAAAGCTTGGACGCCACTATCCGTTTCCCCTTTTTAATATCGAACAGATCATAATATCTAAAATACTCAAACTCTCTGTCTCTAAGAGATATTTCTTGAGATTCCACCGGTTCTTTAATATCATTCGTATTATTAAACGTGCTTTTTTTAACCCATTCTGGAACCGTATCTGGAATTTCTAAATATTTTAAAGTTTTATTAGCTTCTCTTCCAAATGCACTATATTTAGATCGATTCATAGAAATGCATTTGCAGTAGAAAATCTTCTCATTCAAATCCATTGGTTTCTTAGGAATTAAAACTGCAACATTTTGGGCGGTATAAAATTTTTTAGGCTGGACAAAACTCGAAAGAAGGAACGAACCGCCCAGAGACACTGTAATTAGGCCTTCGTCGAATGGTTTAATTTCCTTATAACCCACTACTGTACCCACACACCCATTATTCTTGGAATCCCTTGAAATAAAATTAATATCACCTCGTTCGGAAAATTCCATTTTGTTGGCATCAAATTTATTCCCATACTTCACGTCAAAAATTGTATTCAATCCAGTGAGATTCATTCTCAATTTAACTCCTTAAACAAAATATATTTTTTAATTTCAGTTTCAAAATCCTCCTCGGTTAGACTTGAATAATCGGTTTCCATATATGCTTCTGCACACCATTCGTCATCTGCAGTTACATATTTTTTTAAGCTAGATCCTTTAATTTCTTTTTTATTTTGATAATTATTAACCCAATTTTTCTTTATTTGTTTCCATTTTGCAAAAAAATCTACTCGGCCCAAATGCTTTACTTTTATAAAACCATCATCTTTCCAATAGCCAAAATAAGTTTCGTAATCCGTTGGATGTGGTACATGCGCACTAAAAACTACAATCGCAGTTACCGTGCTTGAAGACGGGTTGAATAATTCATTTGGCATTGAAAAAACCGCTTTCAATGTGTGCTCCTTCAAAAGCTTTACTTTCCAGTCATAATCCTTCCCGGTTTGAGACAAAACGCAATTTATCGGTACGATTGCCACACATACGCCCTTATTATCCAGGCATTCCAGATTATTATAAACCTTAACTCCTCATGTGATAGGGAATAAGCCCAATCCAAGCTTACTG